>JAPHSS010000027.1 GCA_026195255.1 Gammaproteobacteria bacterium
GCAATGCGGTCTTATCAAGTAATGCAGTCTAAATTTCAGAATGAGTTAAGAGTTGTCACTGCTCAGGTAAAATCACGCCGAGGCACACCTTTAACAAATGTAAATAGAGGGCTTAATATCGCTAAAAGCAGCCGCAATGTTGCTAAACTTGATATTACAAGCCAGGTACAAGCCAATAATCTTGTAAAATTCAGTAAGCAGGCAAAGTATTTAGGCAATGGTCTTGCTGTTATTGACTTCACTAGTAGAGTTGGCAGCATTCATAATAACTATAAGGCAGATGGAGAGTGGGAGCGCGAATTGTTTATTGAGTCTAGTAGTTTTGCAACAAGCGCAGTAGCAGGTACAGTTGCCATTAATGTTGGTTCAGCAGCACTGGGTCTAATTATGGTAGCGACACCTATTGGTTGGGTCGGTTTAATTATTGGTGGCGCTATCGTGGCGGGCACTGCAGCGGCTGTTTCAATAGGTGTTAATGGCTATGTAAAAGAAAATGCAGGCTCACGATATGACGATATCATGAAGTTATTTAGCTTATGAATGACATTGAATCTTTAATGTTTTCGATAGGTCTAGCCGGCAGCTTCATATCAATGATTCTATATATATTATTTGGGCAAATCACCGTAAAAAAACTTAGAAAAAATGACGCTTTAAAAAATGCACTTGGATTTGAATACCTTAGTGGCTGGGACATAATTAACACTGCTCAGGCATTATCAATTCCGAGAGCCTTGAGCAGAAAGTTAGAAAATAGCAAATTATCAGCTTTCTATGCAAAATCTGAACTGCTGTTTCAACATACCACTAAATTCGATAGATTATTAGGCGCAACATTTTACTGGATACTAACCTTTTCAGGCTTAACGATGATACTTCTTGTTATTCTAGATGGACTAGATTTATTATAAATATTAATAAAATATATGAAGTCAGAAATAAATTTACCCTTTTGACGAAATTATAAGCTGGATAACACCTTAAATGTCCCTCATTACTGTTCTTGTAGGTGTTTTAATTGCGCTAACACTTATAGTTCTTATGTTGTTTTTATTTTTTAGTCAAATCACAGTACGAAAGCTTAAAAAAAACCCTCAAACAAGAGATGAATTAGGTTTTGAATATATAAGTGGCTGGAACATAATTAATGCAGCCCAGGCCCTGGCCATGCCAAATGCATTGATAAAAAAATTCAATAAAACGCCACTAGCTTCTCTTTTTGCAGACTCTGAATTACTTAATAGAAACACTAATAAATTTGACAAGATTTTAGCTATTATTTTTTATTGGCTGTTTATTTTCTCTGGAGTGTTTGCTGCTATTTTGGTGCTTCTTAATTCTATTGGGGTTTTCGAGAGTTAAAAAATTAAATATTTTTCGGGGTTAAGTCACTGCTTACCACACAAAATCATATGATACAAACATTAGTCTTAACTCTACTAACAGCTTTAACCCTCACCGCCTGTAACAAGTGCAATGTAGAAAAAGGCAGTTACACAAGCGCTGGAGGCAGTGAACAAAGCACAAACCTTACGCTTGCAGATAAAGACTTTATTGTAAAACATGATAACTGGCAGCCAGGACATTATGTGGCACGTGAAACTGCTCAAATTAACGGTAGCTGGACATGCAGTGAGAGCCTTATTAAGTTTACAACTAATAATAAAACGTTTAGTGCAGAACTTATTACTGTTGGTGAAAACCCTCTAGGTCTTAAATCAAATAGCAAAGCTATTATATTCAATGAAAATACGTGGTTTGATTATTTAAATAAACAGATGTTTTATCCAGATTAACATAACGACTAATATCTCTATAATTTGTTGATGCAGGAACAGAATATTCTCTAACATTAGAAACCATAGTGTTCTGTAAGCAGTTTATGAAATACACCTGGAATGGACACAAATGGCGGCACTAAAAAATAAACTCTATTTAACCTTCATGATGGGACTTTCTGGAATATTTTCAACTTCCTGCAATGCCTCGGATAATGTGATATTAGACAACTCACTTAAGAACTGCATAGATATAAAAAGTATCACTGTTACTGATAGTGACAATTTGCTCTTGCTTAAAACCCAATGGAAAATTAAAGACAACATTGGGACTTGTGGCTGTAAATCTGCTGCTTTTTCATATAGTGTCTATATAGATGGCAATGATAAACTTATGTCGTTTGGCATTATGTCCTCTCTTAATAAAAGCAGTAGCTCATTTGTGCTGAGTTCTGACAATTCTATTTACAAAACCTCTAAATATAATATCTCTATTAATTGCGCTAATTAAGAATCAATAATCAGTTTAAATATAAACGAGACCTGTAAATATCAGCGCCTCGGGAATATTGCCACCTGTTTTTTAAGATTATCCCTACATTACTTTCAGTAATTAGGGGCTTATATATAGCATAAAATTATTCATACTAAAGGTGGTTGAATAACGCTACAAACGAGATGAACGTTTTAGCTGCAGCTATTTACTGATAATAAACTATATGAAAAAAGGTCTTTTCCTTGTTAAATCTTTCAGGCTAATTCTTTCTGGTTTAATTTTTCTGGTTTTGTTTTTCCGGTTAGATCTTTTCGATTTTTTTTATATAGTTTTTTAGTTTTAAAAATATGCACAATTCACCTGCCTGAGATTCAAAACAGGCTGTAAAACCAGGTTGTAAAAAGTGTGGAACGCTTGATCTTTCACTTAATTATTGTTTACGGAGAAGCTATAATGCAACAAGATTACCTTAAGTCTATCAATGCTCATGTTATTACAGATAAAAATAATAACATTCGAGAAATCTTACACAGAGACATGCCTTTTAAGGTGGCTCAACCTACCATACAGTTAGCTGCTGAGTTTTATTTGCAGAAACACCTTTCATTATTAAAGATTAAACCTGATCAGTTAAAACAACTAACTGCCCCACCAGAGCTTAAACCGGTGGATAAAGATGTTGAATATAGAATGTTAGATGAGAAGACATTTTTTTCAATGACCACGGCGGCCTATCAACAAACACTTTATGGCCTGCCGGTTTGGGGTAAGGGCATAACATTAAATATTAAACTCAACCCTAACCGGGTGATGAGTTTATCTAAGAATGCTGATTCTGATATCAGTGCAAAAAAACCGACTGCAAGCGCGCTTAAAAAGTTTAACCATATAACCACTAAAGAGTTGATAGCCATACTGACAGATGCATCAGGCAAAAAAGACTTTATTAATAGCAAAACCTTGCGTGTTAATGGTCAGCGTTTTGTGGTGTATCAGTTTGTTCGTGGTGAGGCTCGTGAAATAGATTTAGGAAAAGAAATAGATACTGAGATTTTGACCACGAAAAAAGCCACTAAAATGTCAAAATCAGATAATGTGCTGGCTCATGCTCACCCTACTTTACCGGTAAGCATTGGCGGAAAAACCATTAAAGAAGGGGCTTATTATGTTTCTTCAGAAATTCATTTCACTATGGCTTATGAACCCTGGGGCACATTAAACTGGCGCATGATTGTTGATATTGAAAGCGGTAATATTCTTTACTTAAAAGCACTGGTTGATAATGTTGATGGGCTGGTGTTTTCTGCTGACCCGTTTACCCAGGGTGTGGCCACTGCTACGCCAGCGTCAAATAATGCGACATTAAATCCGTTACGCAGTAATGTTACTTTACCGGGGCTTGATTCACCTGTTGACGGTGTGCAGTCTTTATCAGGTGAATTTGTGGCCATTACCGATCACGAAACACCCGATATAGATCCGCCAACAGAAAGTACTGGCAACGATTTTGATTACAATTCACGTACCGATCATTTTGCAGCCGTTAATTGTTATTATCACTCCGATGCCTTTTTTCGCTTAATTGAAGATATGGGTTTTGATTTAAGCACCTATTTTGATGGTTCAACGTTTCCCATAACGATTGATCATAGAGGGCGTTTTGGCACATTAGACGGTATAGAAATAAATGCCTCCTGTGGTGGCAATGCCATGGGAAATGGAATCGGTTTACCTGATTTTGAATTAGCCGATTTGTCTGATACAGATGACCCTTTAGGCATAGCGACAGACAAAAGAATTGTTATGCATGAATTTGGTGGGCATGGCATTTTATGGGATCACGTTAATAGTGCAAACTTTGGTTTTGCCCACAGCGCGGGTGATAGTTTTGCCGCGGTTTTAAGTGACCCGGGTAGCCTCGCAGCAGATCGTTTTATGACCTTCCCCTGGTTATTAGCTTCGCGCCGCCATGACCGTGATGTAACTGCAAACTGGGGATGGGGAGGCTCAAGAGATACAGGGGGATATAACTCTGAGCAGATTTTAGCCACTACTCACTTTCGACTTTATCGCTCTCTTGGGGGAGATTCAAGCCGTCTTACTAAACAACAGTTTGCGGCACGAAATGTAGCCTACCTGATACTGCGCGCCGTTAGTTCACTCACACCTGTTAGTAACCCGGCCAACGCCACAGGTTACGCCAACGCCCTGCTTGCAGCTGATTTAGATGACTGGACAAGTGAAGGTCAGGCTGGTGGGGCCTACGGTAAGGTGATTCGCTGGGCATTTGAAAAGCAGGGTTTATATCAGCCTGCTGGTGCACCAACACCGGTTACAAGCGAAGGCGCACCACCTGCCGTAGATGTATATATTGATGATGGTCGTCAGGGTGAATACGAGTACCTGGGAAATCACTGGAGCTGCCCTAATATCTGGAACCGACTAACTGACGATGGCGACACTACCCATGAAACACCTATCGTTGATCAAGTTAATTATGCCTACGTAAAAGTAAAAAACCGTGGTACTCAAACCGCAACCAATGTGGTTGTAAAAGGTTTTCATTGCCAGCCGGGAACGGGGCTTACCTGGCCTAACGACTGGCAGGCTATGGTGACCGCTGAAATTGCCGCCGCTGAAATTGCGCCCAATGATAGCGAAGAGATCATTGTCGGCCCGTTTGAATGGATACCTTCACAAATTGATCATGAGTGTATGTTGATGATTGCCTCGGCCACATCTGACGCCAGCAATATTGATAATTTCACTGCAGGTGACACCATCCCCGAGTGGCGGCTGGTGCCCCATGATAATAATATCGGGCAACGTAATGTGGCTCCGGTGCCCGGTGGTGGCGGTTTACGCGCACTGGTTCAGGCGTTTAGTCCACGTCGTTTTCTGGTGCGTAACCCGAATAGAACTACCACCGGTTTCGAACTCGAATATAAACTGCCAGAAATGTTGGTTAAAAAAGGCTGGCAGTTAATATTTGATAACCCGGGTGGCAGTCAATTTACACTGGCACCAGGGGCCACACGTGAAATATTTTTACGGATAAAAGCGGGCTCTGATTTTTCTGCAAATGAAATAAACATGGCTGATAGCAATATCAATGTTCTGACTTATGCAGATGACATGTTAATGGGTGGAATGACCTACGCTATCGATCCAAACATGAAAACCGTGCCACGACAAACTTCTGATAGTTGCAAAGAACCCACTAACTGCGAAGATCAGGGCCAGGCATTACTAGATTGTTTTAACTTTTCAAACGAGAAAGTTAAGTCTGTTAAGGTTAAAAAAGTAACCGTGGAGATTGAATTGAAAGATGATGACTGTTGATTTTTTCAAGATCTGAAAAGTGATGTGGTATTAAAGGGGTGGTTTGACCGCCCCTTTTTTTGGGTAGGGATTTTTAGGTGTTTCTAGAATTTATGGTGTTGGTGATAAGTAATTAAGTGAAGAATTAAGTGGGTTCAGATTGAACCCACTTATTATCTAAATTTAATCTTCAGGTAATGCATCAAATTCATTTTTCTTATTATCAAACCAGTTTTTAATATCTTCTGGTGATTTCATTAGTTCCTGCATGTTATCCATAGCCTTTAGATGTGCTTCATCATTTGCTTTAAGCATTTCCATGCCATGCTGCTTGCTGATTTCTGCCATTTCTTCAAACGTATTTGCATGAAATTCTTTATTACATGCACCGCCTGGTTGGGTGCAGTTCATGGTTTTCATGTTTTATCTCCTGTTTTGATTATGGGCCAGCTACCACCATACCAAACATCATGCCACTTACAGCTACAATACCGATTCCTACTACTGCTACATCCACTGCAACTGTTACAGGTATGCCTAGATAAAGGTATGGTTTAATATTTTCTGTTGTGTCTTGCGTAAATATGTTATTGATAGGAGCATGTATAACATTAGATGAGTTGATAATTGGTATTGATGAAATATATCCAACCTGGACAGGTTTCTCCTTCTCTATTGCCACATATAATGCGTCTTTTCTACTGCCAAGTATCTTATTTATATCTGATTGATTGGTTTTATTGTAATAACTCATTGAATTATTGTTAATTTCAAATTTTATAATATCAATTTTATTTTTTGTAACTATACATTTGTTCTTTAAGTTATAGTTACGGTTATAATAAAAGTAATGTTTTTTACCGCTTATTTTTATCTCATTAATACCGTCAGATTTTGTAAGGGGTAATGTAAATAATTGATTTGAATTATTGTATTTATATTTATCTGAAAGATTTACACATACGTAAATGTTGTTTCCATCATCTGACTTATATGCATTTATTATTTTTGCATTAAACTTATGTGACGTTACTTTTATGCCTTTCGCATCATTCAATAGTTGATTTGTGCAGCCTGATAGAACCAAAAATAGAAGCATTATGAACGCTTTATTAAATGAGCTTGATATTACTGGTAATTGCATTTATATATTCCTTATAACGTCAATTTGAAGCACTGATAACCCAGTAGTGAACATTTTTTAATGTCAGTTTTGTACTTTAACTGAATAATACAATTCAAGTTACGGGTCATTAGTCCTTTTTTAACGTCTTATTTGAGATTTATTCATAGACTACCTGTTCAAATGAAATAGTGTCACTAAAATCCCTGCCTTTATATGAGCTTTTAGTTTCAATCTTCAATAAAAGCAGCTTTTCTTTTGTAACCCAATATTTATAAATAGTGCCTCTCTTATTGATACGTTGAATTATGTATGAATCATCACGCTGGTAATTACTTTCACTAAGTAGTGTGTTTTTTGTTAAATTAATAGTAATGCAAGGATCATGATGAAGTAAAAGCCAGGGCAGTACTTTGTAAGAAACACCACCTGATACGCCGGTGGCAGAACTTAAAGCTTTATTTATACTCATTTTTTCAGGTTTTGTATCATAATGTCTTAAATAGTAAGCGATTTGATTTTCACCCCAAATCTTACTTGTGTTTATTTCTTTAGTAATTAAGTCCGGTTTACTCCATTGAAAGCTAAATGTATCAGGAGCTTCGAATTGAGTGCTAAATTCTTTTATATATTCAATGCCGTTTATTATTTCTTTGACATGGCCTTTATCACTGTATTTTAGTGATGATTGATATTTTTCATACATTTCTTTAAGTAAAATATCTGCTTTAGAGGGATTGCTACATGACGCAAGACTATTATCTACGTTTAAGGCTGATAAAAATAGAACAATGAAAATATTTTTTAGCACTCTAACAGGCCACCTATTTTAATTACTTTTACTTCTGCTAATTTAAAAGACCCTCGCACCCACTGACCTCTTGCATCTATTTTTAATCTTTTAGCATGTATGCTTCTACGTACTTCGTCTACTACCCACATATTTTCAGTTCCCTTTTGTGGAATTTTACCAGAGGTAGTATCTTTAATACGTTGCCTTTTTCATCAAGTATTTCCGGCCAAATAATATGGATACCTTCTATTGAAGGAATGTCACCTTCATAGAGAAAATCAACTCTCATCCCTTGACCGGGCTTAGCATCTTTTAATTCTTCGCATAGCTTGATTTCATATGAAAAAATCAAGTCAGGCATTATTTTTAATCGTCCTTGCTACGGTTTATGATCTTCCATTATCTTTATAGTACTAATGACTAGCATAAGGGGCAGGCAAAAGCAGCGCTTTTGTTCGCCCAATGAGCGTGAGCGTACAGCTTGATGCGAAGATTATATTTTATCAGGCATAACATTTTTAAGTTCGATTAGCTTGATACTTTTAGCGGTAGTCATTTTTCTATCGTTTACTATAAAAGTTATTTTAAGTCTGGATAATTTAGTGTCTTTATCAAATGTGCTGAGGAACTTACTATATGGGGCTGACAATTTTACTAAAAAATCTATGTCTTTATAAAATATTTCATTTGTAACTGGTTTTTCAACATCCATTTTGTGTAAAACGCCATTGCCTTTTACCTCAATAAAAACGACTTGCTCAGTGCCTGATTTGACATCAATGGGCCTCAAAGCAACCTGAGATATTTGTGTAAATCTATTTTTAAAGTGTGTAGTATATTTATCATCCACATCATTAGCTTTTATTACTGATGAAAAAGCAAACAGACAAAAGATGAATAATATGTTGTAGTATGATTTTTTCATATTTACCTCTAACAGTTAATTAAACGCAGTTCCTAAATACAGGAACAACGTATACATTCAGGCACAAGTTGCCGCATCCGTTAAAATTGCCATATCTAGCAATATTTAACCCTCTACTTTCAAACCTTGATTCCATAACTTTATTCACTTACGGTTTCCATAATCACGTTTGCTAATTAAATAACACATGTTTTAAATAACAAATATTATACTCCTTTAATTATTCTCACCCTACCGGTTATTTAGTCCATCCATCATCACTATCATCATTATCGTTATTAGCAGTAGCATCTACTTTTTTATGTTTAAACTTAGGCTCTTTTGATCGCCAGTATTCCTGCTTTGAGAAATTACCCCAGCCCCATTGTGCCCACTTAATTAAAGCAAATGCCAACCAGATAGACCAGGCCAACATCATGAGTTGATAAATATAAACCGGCACCGAGAACATGGACGCGCCGGGTAATATTGAATCGATTCTATCTGTGTACCAGTTTAACTCATAAGTGCTGGAGCCATTACCGGTAATTTGCATATCAGGCGAGCCCAGTAAACCCTGCTCTATGGCTGCCAGCAAAGAACTAATTGATAAAAAGATAAGCAAAACTAATAACACCTGGTAGGCATTAAACTTTAATCGACTCAGGTTTTGTGTATTGAATGTGCCACGATAACGTAGCGCGAAAATACAGCCAGCGATAATGACCACGGCCCAGGGTTGTGATGCGCTTAAACCAATGCCTAATAAAATCCATTGCAGGGTATTTAAAGGGGTTGCCTTAACCTGCCCTAAACCCGCAGCAATAATAACAATTACAATGAACATGCCCCAGAACAACACCGCTGGCCCCATGGTGGGGCCGGATGCAAAAAGCACCCATCGGTTACTGCCGGGTTTAATACTAATGACATTATTAACACTCTCACTGCCTAAATCGATTAATGACGAACTGAAGATTGAGGATATACCCCGCGCCTCACGCCAGCTGATTTCAATTTTCTGATTGCCCGGTGAAATAGGCAAGGTTAAACCCTGCTCGGTTTCTCTAATTGGCATGTTTTGATTATTAATGCTGACAGACTGTAATTTAATATTTTCAGGCAGCTGAATGGTATGTTGCCCGCCCAGACTACTACGCAAATTAAAATTCAGTTTTGCCGCGGTAATTTGTTCACCTGGCTCTAATGTTAAAGTTGAACTATCGATAGTGACTGTTTTGCCTTTAATGCCCTGTGGGCGACTCACATTAATGGTGACAGTTTCACCCGGCCATGGTTGCCACTCGGGTTGCCAGTTACCCCCTTGCCGTTGATGATAAATAACCGGAATACCATCGTACTGAATATGCCAGATAGGGCTAGAAACCAGTGACCATTTTTCTATGAACTGTTTTTGTTCACTTGCCAACAATTTAATGCTGTTTTTTGAGGCTAACTTTGAAGTAAAACGAATTTTTTGATTTCTATTACTTAAGGTTACTATTGCCTGATTATCTTTAACTTTAATATTATCGGTTATTACTGACTCTCCTTCTATTAAGGGCACCGATAAAATAAGTGGATATGCTGAACCTGATAAACCTTTAACCACTGTGCTCACATGCCAGTCTAATCCCAGCTCGATTGAACGGGATACTTCTGCATAAACTGCAATTTCTGTTTGCTGTAACTCGGTAATATTTAATGTTTTACCCTCACCCACTATGCGTAAAAATGACAGCGCGGTTATTTTAGAGGTTTCTTTGTCCAGGCCTTCTACTGTCCAGTTTTTTATCTGAGTTGTAATATGATGTGGCTTTAGCGGAAACACAAACTGCAACTGATTTAAATAATCAACTCGACCGGTGATTTTAACACTATGTGTGCCCTTCTCTGTTTGTAACCAGAGTGTGTCATCATTTCGACGGATCAAAGCACTTGCTGTTTTACCATTTACCATTAAACGAGATGGCGACCATTGTTTTATGGGCACCGGTAATGGCATTAAAACCGATTGTTGTGCATGCACTTTTAGAGAAATGTTCAACTGGTCTGCAGACAGATCAATTGTCATATTTTCAATGCTGGCGCATTGCGGCAAACACTCTGCGGGTTTGGTGATCTCTTTTTTTAATTCATCCAGTAAAGTTTTATCTGGAAAAGCCGCCTGCACATTAAAGGGTGAACCACTTAGCACACCGCCAAATAATATAAGCCCAACAAGTGCTGGTGCGGTTGCTGATACAGCTGAATTTTTTATGCCTTTTGAAATGCTGCCACCTGATATATAAGGTGGTTTAAAAGATTTAATATCCAGCAGGCGCCAGGCCAGTAATAACACCAGCATTATGCGCAGTATATTTAATAATGAATGCATGGTGGGTGATAACAGTGTCATAGACAGGGTTTGATCGCTCCTCACCGGGCCATCCCAATACAGACGATATTGATGCAGTTTCCAGGAGGGTAAACCCGGCCCGGTTTGTATCATTGCATCAGGATCGATGCTCATTATTTTTTTGTTAACTAGTGAACGATCTTCAAGCGCGTCTGATTCCATATAGGATGATAGTGATAATTCCTCATAGGCACGGCCGACCATTTTTCTGGGTGCCTGCGCCATACTCTGTGGTGAAACTGTTTGATCATTCTGCGTGTAAGCCTGTTGGGTCTCCATTCGACTGGTTACCTGGCTGGCGAGTCTGTTGCCAAATTCTAATTGCGGGTAGAGTGCTGTTCTTGCCTGTGTAACCAGAAAGCTTAATAAAATAAGCACCAGTGCGACGGTTGTTAATAACCGATAACCCTGCACAAAAGCCAGAAACTTTCCTGCAGGCAAAGAGCGAATCAAAACAACCGCCACCGCCAGGTTAATCCAGATATATTGAGGTGACATAGATTCATGCCAAACCAGAACCAGTGTTACTAAACTTAATAAGCCCCAGGGAAGACCCCAAATTTTATAAATTACAATTGCGGTAATTAACACCATAAATAAATCGAGCAAGGTCCAGCGATCTATCCAGGCATGGGTAGTTGCACCCGTAAGCGAGAGCAGTTGCCAACCCGCGGGCAAATATAAGGTTGCACTGACTTTATTGAAATCCATATCCCAGCCTGCGGCTTTAAATGTGCGAGTTGCATTTTCAATTCGGCTATCGGCTGATAAATCTAAATTACCATGGCGCACTTCAACACCCTGATGTTTATTATCATCCTGTGTTATAAACTGCGGTTTACCATTAAGTGTGACCTGCCCTAATGTAAATTCATCTGAAACATTTAATCGCCAGGTACTCGATAACTTACCCGCAATTTTGTCATTCACGGTGAAGCCGTTACCATCAAAATCGAGCCATATTTTTTTTGTTAAAGTTAGTTGATCAGGTTCTGGTTCAGGATTACCACGTTTTATGACATCAAACGATAAGACTTCGCCACTTTTCATTGCAAATGCAGGCAGTGATTTCCAGGCTGCAGGTAAACGGGTTTGATTAGGGTCGATACTATTTTTATCTATTACTTTTATTAAGCGTAAATGGGGTTGTGCATCTAATACCCATATTTCATTTTCTGGCCATGTTGATCGTTGGGTTGATTTGGGGCTTGATTCAGGGGTTGAATTAGAGGGAGATTTAAACTTCGGTAAAACAATGGATGTCAGACTGTGTGCATTGTATGAGTTAATATCAATGGTCCACTGCCCGGGGCGTATCTGTATTTTTAATCGACCTTGTTTATCCAGTTGTGATGGCAAACGACTATTAATCGACATAGGTTCAAAATTTTCTAATAAAGCGCCAGTTAAAATTACTTCACGTTGTTGCCCTGAGACATCCAGTTTAATTTGCGTGGTTAGCTGTAATGGAATCTTATCGGTTATTTTTCTAAACACCTGTACGTCAAGATGATTGTTTTTGTGCACAGCAGCAGTAACTGTTTTTAACCATAACTTACCTTGCCTGAAGTCAGGCATATTGATCTTTTTATTATCAACCTGTAATTCAACCAAACCCGTTTCTCTGGGAATGGTGATCGATTTAGGCGCCTGAATCCAGCTCAATTCACCACTGATAGTATATACCCCCTTCTCTAACTGAATTGAAGGCATACCTTGATGATTTATCACGGGATATGTTTTTTGATTAACCTTAACATTTTGAGGCCAGTTTTTATTATCGCCGGGCAAGCTAACCCAGGACTGTGCCATTACATCCCAGCTCTGAGAAAATCGCGCAGAATTTTTAATCATCTTGATAGATAAAGAACCGGGATAGGCACAAACGTTTAAATTTTGGTTATAAGTAATCGGACAGGTAATAGTGGGCTGGTCTTTTATAACCCAGGGCACCCATTGTTTTAAATCATCAGGAATAGCGGACGTGATAGATGCATGGGCAGATGATATTGAAAAGATCAAGCCGAGTAATAAGCTTAAAATATTAAACCGGTTCATCACGCTATTTGTCATATCTGTATTTCCTGTTAAGACTATTACTTTTTTGTTTTTTTATTGATGTGATAAAGGCATAAGCCGTTTTGACCACGAGACATTAGAGTGAGGCAGGTGTTTTTTATAAGCTGAACTGGCGAGTGGCTAACGCTCTTATAATGATATAGCTGTGGTTTTTGTATACCCATATGCCTCAATACCCCTAACCCCTAACCGCTGACTTCAGCGAGGTTGCGTAAACGTAACTCTAGTTGATTTGTTCTATCACTACTCATATCACATCACTGCCTGTTTGTGTTACAGGGGTTATTGCATATAGCTGATTCTTAATTATAGTTCTAACTTCCGTAAGTTAGCCTGTTTCATGCTTCATGTTATGATTTATCGACATTATCATAGAAACAGGCTAAACCATATATTATGTGCTTGAATTTCTTTGATAATTAACGAGTTAGTGTTGTTTTATAAGGGGTTTTGGGTGTTTTTTGAGCAGTTTAGTAAGTAGTGATCAGGTCTAATTAGGGTGGGTGGTAACAGCTAGATGCATGCTGGTATGGGGTAGTTTGGGTGTTTTTGCAAATAAGCGTCAAATATCACATTTTCAGATTAATCTGATACCAATAGATATTAGGTTCGATTAATATCTACAAAAGCATTCAACTTTTATACTTACAAAAGGACTTATCTCAATGAATAGTGGTACGGTACTTAAACGTGGCGACAATGACGATAGAAATGTTTGGGGTGGCAGTAAACAGACTACTTCACCTGCATACACTGTTCGTTTATTACAGGCAGACTTGAAAGCCATAGGTGTTTACTCAGATACTATCGATGGTGGTTTTGGAAAAAATACTGAGCGTGCAGTCAAAATCTTTCAGTGGTGTTTGAAAAATTCTATTCAAGTAGTTAAGAATAGTGCGCTTATAACATACACTCCGACACCCACGACTATGCTTTCAGGTAAGCATGATTCATCCACAGCAACAAAGCTTAGTAACTGGATTACAAATAAATACCTGGTAACCGGTGATCTGGTTCGAATTTCAACGCCTAACTTATCAAATATTGAATTAAGCTCTGGTTTTAAACATATAGGCAAGCCCATCGTTAGTAAAACTGAACTGGTAATCTCAAAAGCTGCATTTCCATTAATACAACTAATGAATAAATCAGCTAATAGCCTGAAGCTAACTATTTATATAAACCAGGCACTCAGACTACATGGCGTAAAAGTAACAGGCTCAGTTGTTCCCCCCGCCAGTAAATCACAACATTTAATCGGTCATGCCATAGATTGCAATATTGTTGATGGATCTAGCTGGAACACTTCAAAAGACTTTAAGAAGAAAAATCAAACAGCAAATGCTGATAAATTTATAAAAGCTATAAAAAAAGGGCTTTACAGATGGGGGGGTGATTTTTCACAAATCGATACACCTCACTTTGACAAACAACTTAACGCAAATACGTTTGATTATGACGCTAAATTTTTTCTCAATCAAAAACAGCTATCATCGGGTGACCCAATTGAAAAACAACTTATCCCTTAGTAAATTATTTATATTTTTAACTTTTATAATAGCTAGTGGCTGCGCTAATTCAGACACCCCTTCTGACAAATTACTTTCAAGTATTGATGAAAGCATTAAGCAAGGTAAAACTGTAATTGTTTATCAAATGAATAACATGGATAAAACCAGTGAACAATACGCGGACTGGTCAGCTTATTTAAATAGCTTTATGGAAGAAAAAGCTAACACTTATAAAGTTTACTCAGCCAATAAAGCATTTAATACTAAACTGTCTAAAATCAAGATAGATACTGGTAGCAGTTACACTATTTTCTTAAAACAGGGAAAACCCACATATTACTATGATGATGTAATTGTTGAACCTATGGTTTATATTGCAGTAGATAACCAGTACTCTGCTAAAAAATTATCTGCAATGGACACTGCTTTTCTTCCTGATGTAATTAATTTTCAGGAGTAAATATAAATTAATTAGTATAAACACCCACCACAAATAAGATCAATGAAACTATCAATAGCCATACACTAATTTTTTTGTAGCGAGGTTTCTCAACCAATACAAGCAAAGAAAAAACAGACTGAAATAAAAATGACACTGCAACAAGCGCACTACCAGTAGCACCTAACTTATATAAACTACCTGTTAATTTACCTGAAATAATTATTTGCTGCTCTACAAGAACATATACACCTAACCCCAGCAGTACCAGTGAGATAATAGAATGGATCAGAATTGATTTTGTCGAGACCATTGATTAATCCAGATAATTGATTATCACCATCGTACAACAAGCTCAACCATTTGAAATAACTTAAATTCTACCAACTATTACTACTTTTATACAAAATAAGACATGGCCTTTGAATCAACAGATACCAGCCACAGATAAGCTTGTATGACGGTAGATTGAAGTTTTTCGCAATTAATCGTCAAATATCACATTTTCAGATTATTCTGATACCAGGACATGTTTATATCCTCTATTATGTAAATCAACTCACACCAAATAGTGAGACAGACGCTTATGTTAATTACTATTAAGCAATGCTTTTAATAAAACGGACCTTAAAGGACTAAACATGCAAAACGGCTTTTCATTACCCTCACCCACTCAAGATCTTTATTTTCATCATGTTTCGCCTGGCGACACATTATCAGGCATAATTAATACTTACTATCCTGGTAATATTAATCGAATGGATGCACAGATTAAGCAGGTTATGATAGATAACCCAGGCATAAAAAATGCAAATCTTATTAAACCGGGGCAGCTTATCGTATTAAGAACAGCATCAACCACTATGTGCTTAGGACCTATAGAGCCCAATGAGGTTAATAAAATCAAACATCTTTGGTCAATAATGACACCAGAGAAACAAAAAGCCATTAAACAAACAGCGCCTGTTTACAACGGCCTCACACTTGGCCTGGCAGGTGGTGGCACTGCTTTATTTACATTAGAGAAAACACTTAAATCAAATATGTCATTTCTTAACGGCATTCCGGATGCATATAAAGACTATAAAGGCGGTAAAATCACTAAATACGAGTTTGATAAATTAAGAAAACTGAAACTTAGTCAATACACAAATAATATTGGCCCAATTATAGATAAAACAATTTATGGTGAAGGCAAACTTCAAAATGCGTTTAAATTAAAACCTGGACGCAGCCTTAACCCAACTAAGACCATGACTCAGCATTTGTCTAAATTATCTAAAATTTCAACTGCTGCATCGAATAGTAGTGTTATTCTAGTTGGCGTAGGCTTAACAGCTAGTTGCTACCAAATATCACAGGCTGAGGCAGTTACTGAAAAGAATGAAATTGCAGTAAAGGCATTAACAAGCACCGCAGCTGGAGCAGCTTTTGGTGCTGTAGCCACTATATTTCTTGTGGGTACACCAGTTGGTTGGGGTATTATACTTGTAGTGGGTGCTGCATCAGCAGCTACAGCCTGGAGCGCAGGTGAGTTAGCGGGTAGCATTTATAAATCACAGTTCTCTGATACTGATGTGGTAAATAGCCTTGGCATAAACAAATATTGTAATTAAATCTGAGACCATGCTTGAATCTTACATATTAATATCGACAGTTTTATTTATTGGCATGGGTATAGCCTTGTTTGCAGTATTATTTCCGTTACTGGTCATACTGCATTTTATCTATAAAAAGAGACTCGACCCGCTATATTTCAATGAAGATCACTTCAGCGCTTATGAGCTATCCATCTACAATTCATTTCCTTTATTGTTGATTAAGGCGATTACCTATATTAGAGCTATAGTTTTACCTGGCACGATGCAAAAACGTTTTACACATAATATCCTTAAACCTAAAGAGAACCCAGTTACTTATGCTCTATCATTAATTAGTTTCCTTATTATTGCTTATTGTGGGTTGGTGTTAATTAATACTTTGATTATGGGAATATTCTTTTATGCGAATCAATAACATCTAACACAACCAGAGCAAAAGATCTCGTTCATATCCAATAATAGTAATGATTCTAATAAGTCACCGACTCTAAATTTTTAAATAATGTGAAAATATGAGCGACACAATAAACCAAACAACAGAGACACTAATACAAGCTGAAACTTTTCTTGGGCTTAATAATGAAAACTACCTAGATGATGATAATGAATGGTATCAGGACAATCTCGATATTGTTGTACCTCTAATCATTATTGCTGCCGGCTTGTTTCAATACATATTAAGAAAATGGATATTACCTGTATCTGATGATGTTATTTCAAAACTGGAAGATCAGTTTCCATCACAAGGATTAATATACCAACATGAATTTGGTGCCTTTCTTATGATTGTGGGTTTTATACTATTAGTATTTTTTAATGTTTTTAAATATATTTAAGTTATAACTTCATGACAACCACAAGTGAAACCAGAACATACATGAAAATTAATTTATTAATAATTTTATTTTTCTCATTAATAACTGCTGCATGCAGTGTAGAAGTTGATGAAGTATAAAATAGGCCCTGAAAACAGCTGGTGGTTAGGTGGTGCAGATGGCGGTGTATTTCTCAAGGTAGAAGACGATAACAATTTAAATGACAACTTATATAAGGGCGTCATTTTTTATGAACACGATAAAACTGTCTGGTATCGTGGTCCGTTTAAACTGGTAGGTGATATTAAGCTAGATACAGATAATCATAATTTATATCTTTTCTGGGATGGAGAGAAAATTCATTTGAAACAATCTTCATATCTTGAAGCGGCGAATGCTATTTTGCCTTGAAGAAGCTTGTTATTTGATGCCAGAGCACAATACGCTCTAATATTAGAAACAATTGTGCTCCGCCCCTTTTATAATTTGATTTGAGAGTTAGACACATGTTACATATTACCGACATAGAGTTACTGAACGAAATGAAATCTGACGGTGCTTTATTTATTCTTTTTGGCGGTGAACATTGCAGTGTGTGCCAGAGCATTCGCCCACAATTAAGTTTAATGCTAAAACAACAATTTGCGGATATGCGTGGTGTTTATGTAGATTGTGAAAAGTCACCTGACATCTGTGCACAACACAGTGTATTTACCCTGCCCGTTGTGCAAGCTTATATTGATGGAATGAAAATAGCTGAAGAAGCACGTGCATTTAGTTTAAAGCAGTTAGCACTTACTATTGAGCGGCCCTATTTGATGTGGAAAAAATCAATGTGATTTTATAATGACTTACCTTGTGTTCAAAGCAGCCATTAAATAAGCCCTTTCAGTGCTCTTTTAAAGTGATATTTATAAGTTTATCTCGTTCCCATGCTCCCGCGTGGGAATGCATAAACAACTGACAGCGTTTAATTATATCAAGACAGGCAATAAACACTATGCCGCCACAGAGAAAGCATTTATAAAGAAACGACTCTGTCTCTATATTGTGTGGTGAATTTGAGATAGCCAGACAACCACTATCCGTATGCATTCCCACGCAGGAGCATGGGAACGAATTATTAATTTAATATTTACGTTTTCTTAAGCTTGTAGACTTTTCAATACTTTAAGTAAACTCCTGTGGCCTGAGTCTACACTTTTAAACATAACCCAAGATTTTGAAACACCCAAAACCTATTGTGGTGCCACAGTTTTAATAACACTGCCTGTTTTCGAACTTACAACATCAAGCCTTAATGCCATTTGTTCTTTTAACTCAGAAACATGAGAAATAATGCCAATTGTTCTGCCTGATGCCTGCAGGTCTATTAGTGTTCTGATGGCTAAATCCAGTGACTCCTGATCGAGACTACCGAAGCCTTCATCTATAAACAGTGTATCGAGTTTAATGCCCCCGGCGTATGCCTGAACCACATCAGATAAACCTAAGGCTAATGCCAGCGCCGCCATAAATGACTCACCACCTGAGAGTGTTGCAACTGAGCGGCTTTTACCTGTGTAGGCATCTTCAACATCTAACTCTAAACCTGAAGCTTTATTACCTTTAGATTTATCCTGCTTTCTTAAGAGCTGGAAGCGCCCTTTGGTCATTATATTAAGACGCCTTGATGCCTCAATGAGCACATCATCTAGTAATACGCTCAGCACGAAACGCTGCAGGCTGATGTTATTACCTGTTCTGCCATTGGCAACGTTACTGAGTGTGCCGTAGATAGCGTATAACTCTTCGAGTTTTGCACTTTTCTCGTGTGCTTTTTTGAGTTTGAGTTTTACGGCTTTTAGTTGATTCACTCTGGCGTCGAGTTTTTTCCATGCATTCTCTGCTTCTTTATAGGTTTCCTGTTTTTCATCACAGGCACTATTAATAACTTCCAGATCGGGCTTAACCGTTTCTTTAAGCGCCTTCTCCTGTTGCTCTAACTGACCTTTAAGATGAGTTAACTCGTCGTTATAAACTGAAATAATATTTGCTAACGCTTCTTGCTCAAGTTCCGGGAGCATGGCTGATTTATACTGGGCCTCTGATTCAAATGAACTACTTTGAATTTCTGCTTTCCACTTAACTTCTGCTTTGTTCAGTTGTGTGCTTAATTTAGTCTCACCTGTTTTCAAACCCTTTAGATGGGTTTCATGTTTAGTGATATTAGTTTTACATTCATCAAAACTAGATTGTGCAACATCTAATAACTCAGCGAGTTTTAATATTTTGTTTTCATTCTGTTTAATTGTTTCAATTAGTGTTGATTTATTGCGATATTCTTCTGGCAATTCATTTTCTATAGTGCTTACTGCCGCCTGATTTAGTTTATGAGTGATTTTATCTGCATCTGATAACGCTTGTGCATCTATCAATACAGATTTTAGCTTCTCGATATCTGCATCATACTGAAGTCGTTTTTCCTGAAGCTCTTTTAACTCCTGTTTGTTTTTCTCAAGTGTCTCCACTTCATTTTTTAATGTTTCGTACTTTTTATTAAATTCTTTATTGTAAACATCTATATTGCCTAGATCAGTAACATCACCTGAAGTCGCTTTTTCTAGCTCTTTTATTATTTCATCAATGACTTTACTCAGCTGCTCTATCTTACTACTCAGGTCGCTGAGCTTATTGGCCGTTTTTTGCATTACCGACCTGTTCTCTTCTGCCTGGTTACGCGCAGTTTCCACCTGTTGCAGTGTAACTATTTCTTGGGCGACAGGTTCTTCTGAGAATAATTCTTGCTGTTGATTTTGGGCATTACCTATAAACCCGGCGGGCTTGGGATGATCCAGGCTGCCACACACCGGGCAAGGTTCATTGTGCTTTAGTTCTTTTGCAAGGCTTGCTGCCTGCCCTGCATGCCAGTGTAATTCTTGCTGTTTGGAAAACTTTAAAGAGCCTTCAAATTCCTGCTGCTGGCTCTCAAATTGTTTTTGTGTGATTTTTTGTTGTTTTGTAAACTCATTAAGCTCAGTTTTATTTGTAGCCAGTTTTTGTAAGTCTTGCTTTTGTTGTTCTAGCTTCTGAAGCTCTAGCTGTTTTGCACCCAGTTCTGTCAGATCCTGTTGTATTTGGATTGTTGTTTTTTCCAGGTTTTGTTTGTTCTGGTTTTGTTTCTCAAGCTCTCTTTGTTTATCAAGTAAATTTTTATGGTTTGTTTTATAAGTTAACTCGGACTGCTTTTCAGTTTTTCGTGCATCTTCCAGTTTATCAACTTTACTCTCATATTGTTTTAATTGATTTATAGTTAGTTTTAACGCATCGGTTTCTTTTGATTTCTCTTTAGACTGTTTTAAATTTTCAGATGATTTTTTATAGTTTACTTCTAATTTTTTACCCTGCAGCTCCGCAGATTTTAACTCTTCTGTTAATTGCTGTTTTTCATTCTGCAGCCTGACTAACTCGTTATAAATCGGAGTTATTTTCTGCGCATTGATTGCATTTTTTAGTTTTAGCTTGTTTTTTTCTATTTCTGGTTTTAGCTTTTCTTTTTCTATTATTCTTGATTTTGTTGTGGCGTGTCCTGCATACTGGTTTAATAATTTTTCTGCCGATTCTTTTTTAGCAAGCGCCACCTGAAGAGACTTACTCATGGCTTCTTTATGTTTTTTAACGCCCGCCAGTTCTGTCGATATAGTTTCTAGCTCATTCTTAAGCTCATCTTCTGTGCTTAAGTCGACACTTTCAAGAATGCCTTTTATTTGATTATCATGGGCTTTTTTATCATTATTGATTGAAATTGCTTTGGTTTTTAAACTTTCTTCTATGCGTTTATAAATATTGGTTTGAAAAAGCTTACTGAATATTTTTTCTCTGTCTGCAGAGTCTGCGAGTAATAACTCCCTGAACTTACCCTGTGGCAAGACCATTACCTGCCTGAACTGCTCTACATTTAAACCGGTAATGTTTTCAATGGCATCGGTGACTTCTTTTAACTTTTTAGTCACCATTAAACTGCTTTCGCCTGCTGAGTCTATTTCTCCTGTGTTTAATTCCCAGAGGTGAGCTTCGCCAATATGTTCAGTTAAACCCTCGCCCCGTGCTTTGGCTCTTTCCTGGGTTGGGGTTCTTGAAACACGGTATTGCTTATTACCTAAACTGAAATCAAAAATTATTTCAGTGAGTGTATTTGGGTCCGCCTGATCACAACGCATTTGCGCAGCTTCTCGCTCATTACCGGTTGTTTTACCATATAACGCAAAACAGATTGCATCGAGAATTGAGCTTTTACCGGAACCTGTGGGCCCGTTAATTAAAAATAATGGGCTATTACCCAATAAAGTAAAGTCGATAACTTCTTTATCTACAAAAGGCCCGAAAGCCTGTATGGTGAGTTTTAACGGTTTCATTTAGCCAGCTCCATTAAAAAGTGCCTTCTGTTTTGTGAAGCTCACTAATAACTTCCTGTAGTGCTGAGTCCTGGTCTTCTGTTAAATCTCTACCTTGTACCTGATTAAAAAAGTCGCGAAACATATCTATTTCAGATGCTTTAAGTTTCTCACGTTGCAGCTCATGGTTTTCATTGCTCGCCATAATACCGGGTTTTTCAAGGTGCAAAACATTTGCATACACTTCGCGTAACTTGCCCATTGCATTCAAAATGGCATGGGTGTCTGTTAAACGCACGAGTATGTAGTCATCAGCATGGGGGTCAGTTTTGCCCTGTTCAATAATGCTTTCTATTTCACCCTCTATGATTCTCATGTTTCTTAAGGGCTTAAGGGGCAGCTGTGTGAATTTTTTTATCTGATTATTTTCTGTTTCAACCAGAGTAACTGCTTTTTTATGATGCTGTTCTGAAAAACTATATTTCAGGATTGAACCCGAGTAGCGGATAGTTTCTTCGCCTTTATATTGCGGGCCATGTAAATGCCCAAGCGCAACATAATCAAAATTTTTGAAGTGCTCGGTTGATACACGATCAGCTCCGCCGATAGATAAAGGCCGCTCAGATTCAGACTCTTCACCCCCATCAATAAAACAGTGACTGATTAATACATTGGTATTATTTTCATCAAGCTTAGATTTAATTTTATCAATTAGAAAGGCAAACGCTTCATTATGATTGGCGACTTTTTGATCATAACAATCATTAACATGCTCCGGGTCATTATAAGGGATGCCATAAAAATGAATGCTCTCGTTTGCATTTTGAATCACCACCGGCTCAGTGACTTTAGCCAAGTCACCCATTATATGTAAACCAGCCTGGGTTAACTGACGTGAGCCGAAGCTCAAACGCTCTGCACTGTCATGATTACCGGGAATGAGAACTACCGGCACACCCATTTGAGTACAGATCTGGGTTAATACATCGTCGAGTAACTCAACAGCGGTTGCAGGCGGTACTGATCTATCATAGATATCACCTGCAATAACCAGTGCGTCGACATTTTCCTGGTTTATATATTCGATAATCTGTTTTAGTACATATTGCTGATCTTCAAGCAATGAAACGTTATGAAACTGCCGCCCAATATGCCAGTCGGATGTATGAATGAATTTCATTTGTTGGTTGAAGCTCCGAGGTTTAAAAATAGATAAAGAATGAATAAATTATATTGGCACAGGGCAAAAACAACATTCTGCATATTTAGTTTTATTTTCTGTAAAGTTCTATATTTATAGCTTTAAATTATTTAATGCATTATTACACATATCACGGTAGACCCTTAACGGACACCCGATATTAAACCATAAGTATTCTTATCAAGACACCCATATTCTTATCAAGACATATATGGACGCCCCTCTAATGTCAACAAAGACTTCCCCTCACCGCGCATTAATCGCAATGATGTTTTTATGTTTATTGCCATACACCCGCATA
>JAPHSS010000052.1 GCA_026195255.1 Gammaproteobacteria bacterium
CAGGAATAAGTTCATGTTTTTCATGACTTATTCTCTCATTTTATAGGGTATATGGCAGATAAAATATTCATGCTAATACCCCTTAACTTAGTGCCATTCAGCTCTGTCCCCTTAACCCATACCACTGAGCATTGGCAGAGTAGGTGAATAGGCTCCGTAAAGCTCCTGGTGGCGTCAAAGCGGGACGTTGTCTCGAGAAACATGATCCGACCACAAGCTTATTATGTTTTTTTCAGTAGGAATAAACTTAAGCTTGGGTTTGAACACCAAAAAGCCAACTCTCTCCTTTTACATGCACCCACACTCTAGTATCATTCACGGCTAAATAATTTAAGAGCCATTTCTAGCTAACTGGCCGATATTAAAGGGTTTTACAAAATATGTTGCAATCAATTCATGATAAAGCGAAAGGCATACTAGGTATTATTATTGTTGCTTTTCTTGCTCTGGTATTCGGTTTATGGGGAATCGGTGATTATTTAACCGGGGCTACTGAAAAGTATGCGGCTAAAGTTGATGGTCAGGAAATCAGTCAATCTCAGTTTGAGCAAGGTTTAGCCAAGCAGCGCCAGCGTATGGAGCAGATGTTCGAAGGCAAAATTCCTGATAGTCCTGTTTTACAACAACGTATGAAAGAGCAGGTGCTTGATCAGTTAATTACTCAACAAGTCATGCAAAAAATGGTAGTTGAAGAAGGTTATCGCGTTGCAGATGTAGTGCTGGCTCAAAAAATTAAAAATATTCAAGCCTTTCAGCAGGAGGGTGCGTTTGATAATAATTCATATCATGCTGTGATTCAGTCACAGGGCATGAGTGTGAAAGAGTTCGAAAATTTATATCGAAGCGATCTGGCAATTCAGCAGTTGCAGGATGCTGTTACTAACTCTTCAATCATCGGTCAGGTTGAATTGAATATATTAAATATGATTCAGCAGCAAAGTAGAGAAATAAACTACCTGCAGTTTGATGATATTAACTATTTATCTGATATAAAAGTCAGTGAAGATGAAGTTAAAGAATATTACGAAATAAATGGTGCGCGTTACAAGCACCCTGAAATGGTTAGTATTTCATATGTTGAATTAACCGCTGACATCTTATCGAAAGATATTGATATTGATGAAAAGGCAGTGCGTCAGTTATACGATGATTATGTAAAAAGTTTAACAAGTAAAGAGCAGCGTAAAGCCAGTCATATTTTAATTGGATTAGCAGCAGATGCGGATGAGGAAACTCAAAAGCAGAAGAAAGAAAAAATTGAAGCATTGTTATCACGTATTACAAAAGGTGATTCTTTCGAATTGTTGGCTAAAGAAAATTCAGAAGACCCCGGTTCTGCAACAAATGGTGGAGAGCTGGGCTGGGTTAGTAAAGGCATGATGGTTCCAGAGTTTGAAAATGTATTGTTCAAACTTAAGAAAGGAGAAGTATCTGGTGTTGTAAAATCGTCATTTGGTTATCATATAATTCGATTTGATGATGTTAAGTCTGAAACCGTTGAAAGTTATGAGGCAAAAAAACCTGAACTGGTTGAACAGTTTAAATCACAGTTATTAGAAGATGATTTTTATGAAAAATCTGAATTAATGGCAACAACGGCTTATGAAAATGACCAGAGCCTACAGGAAGTAGCAGATGCTTTAGCTCTGGAGATTAAATCGACCGAACCATTTTCCAGAACTAAAGGCGTAGGTATAGCGGCTAATGATAAAGTGCGTAATGCTGCTTTTAATACTGACGTGATATCTGAGGGGCGTAATTCTGAGATTATTGAAATTTCAAAAAATCATGTTTTGGTATTAAGGGTTGATACTCATACACAAGCTAAACCTAAAACGCTTGAAGAAGTGAAACATTTGATAGAGTCTTCTATCCGTGTTGAGAGAGCCAGAGAAAAATCAATGGCTAATGCTTTAGAGGCTCTTGTTAAACTTCAGCAGGGTGAGTCAATCGATAGCCTGTCTGATCAATCAAGTGCCAACTTAATGAAACTGGGTTCTGTAAAACGTGATAATAGCAGTGCAGACAAACAGATTTTGAAGGAAGCATTTACAATGCTTAAACCTGTAGCGAATAAACCAGTTTATAAAGTGGTAGAAATTTCTAGTGGTGCCGCTGTAATAGAGCTTAAGTCAGTAACAGCTCCAGAGCAGGCAACAACTGCAGAGTTGCAAATTTTATCCAGACAGTTTGCTAATGAGCAGGCAAGTCGGGATATGGAGGTCATTCTGGATCACTTAAAATCTCAGTCTGAAATTTTAAAATCTGAAGAGCTTTAATGCTTAAATCGTTTCACGCTTTACAATTACATTGGCAAATAATGATAGCACTTGTGCTGGCAGTATTTGCTGGTTTGTTAAGTGGTGATGATGCTGCTCTGTTCGGTGTTACTTTTTACAGTGTTTATGAGTTTTTTGGATCATTATTTTTAAATGCCTTAAAAATGTTAATCGTGCCTCTAATTGTTTCTTCAATTATCGTTGGCATTATGGGCATTGGCTCTGGAAACAATCTGAGTCGACTTGGTGGTAAAACACTCGTTTATTACGCAAGCACAAGCTTTCTGGCTATTATGACCGGTTTGATTCTTGTGAATATTACTATGCCGGGTATTAGTGATGGTCAGCCTATTAAAGATATAATTGGCCTGTCCGATGTGCCGCAGGTCATTACTGATAATGTAGAAGGAAAAGGCGCAGAAGATATAGTTGGCGTCTTTTTACGGATGGTACCACCAAATATCGTTTCTGCTGCAGCTCAGGGACAGATGCTGGGTTTAATTTTCTTTAGTTTATTATTCGGTTTTTTTATAACTAAACTTGCACCAGCTAAAGCTGAATTAATGCAAAATCTCTGGCAGTCTGTGTTAGATGTAATGATGCATATGACTAACTGGGTAATGAAGTTTGCACCTTATGGTGTTTTTGCTCTGGTTGCTAAAGTTGTGTCGGTTTCCGGGGTTGATATCTTTATACCACTAGCGGTATTTTTCTTTACAGTGATTGTGGCTCTTCTGTTTCATTTTATTGCTACTATGTCGTTGATTCTTCACTTTGTTGCAAAAGTGAATCCTTTGCGTCATTACAAGGCCATGTCATCAGCATTGTTAACCGCGTTCTCTACCAGCTCATCTTCTGCAACCTTGCCTTTGACAATGGAGTGTGTCGAACAGAAGGTGGGTGTCTCTAATCGTGTGACCAGTTTTACCCTGCCTCTGGGTGCTACTGTAAATATGGATGGCACAGCTCTCTATGAGTGTGTTGCAGCTATGTTTATAGCCCAGGCTTATGGTCTGGACCTTACGATAACAACGCAGTTTACAATTGTTTTAGTTGCCTTGGTCACATCAATCGGTGTTGCGGGAATTCCTTCAGCCAGCCTGGTTGCGATCAGTATTATACTCGGTACGATTGGGCTGCCTTTAGAAGGGGTTGGCCTGATTCTGGCAGTTGATCGAGTATTGGATATGTGTCGTACGGCGGTTAACGTGTTTAGTGATTCGGTAGCGGCTGTTGTAATTGCTAAACTGGAAGGCGAACAGGGGATATTGAAGAGTTAATTGACTATCACAGAACTTGTTATTCCATAAAAATTGTCAAAGAGGTGATGAGAGACTGGAGTGTTTTATAGCTCTGTAAACGTTTATCGTTAACAGGGGATTAGTCTACAAAAACTCAAGTTTCTCATCGCCTCGATGTCAAAAGTTTAGTTACTCTACTTCGTTTATAAGTCCGACAATGTGGAAACCGCTATCTACATGAATGGTTTCACCTGTTATGCCTCTTGCGAGAGGCGAACTCAAAAATGCACCGGTATTTCCCACGTCGTCAATACTTACATTACGTCGCAGTGGAGCTGCATTTTCCACTTGATCAAAAATTTTATTAAAACCTCCAATACCTGAAGCAGCTAATGTTTTTATAGGGCCTGCAGATATGGCGTTTACGCGTATACCTTCAGGACCTAAATTTTGTGCAAGGTAACGCACATTCGCTTCCAGGCTGGCCTTGGCAAGCCCCATTACGTTATAACCAGGAAAGGTCCTTTCAGATCCCAGGTAACTCATGGTTAAAATTGCAGCATCTTCACGATCCTGCATCATATGGCGTCCTGCTTTTGCAATAGCCGCCAGGCTATATGAGCTGATATCATGGGCGGTGTTAAAACCTTCACGGGAAAGGTTATCCAGATAATCACCCTCAAGCAGCTCTTTTGGTGCGAAAGCAATGGAGTGAATGAGAATATCAAAAGAATCCCAGTAATCATCCAGGTGTTCAAACACAGCCTCAATCTCGTCATCATCCTCTACATTGCAGGGGATAACGATGTCAGAGTCCAGTTGACCTGCGAGTTTTTCAACTCGTTCACGTAATCTTTCATTTTGATATGTAAAAGCCAGTTCACATCCTTCACGATGCATCGCCTGTGCTATTCCCCAGGCAATAGATCGAGTACTGGCTACGCCAAAGATTAAAGCACGTTTACCTGTTAAAAATCCCATTAAAGGACTCCTGTTTTTTATAGTTATCAATTGGTATGCTATGGTGCCGAGATGAACTCGATTAACCCGCTTAAATTGTGTCTACGATAATATGACGATAAAAACTGGATTGCACCCCTTTAAATACATTTATTTTATATTAATTGCAATCTATAGCTCCATTAGCTGTGCTGAGCCTTCCGCTGCTATGGGCTATAAGCCCAAGTATGGCGCTAATTTCAAACATTTTGATTATGTTGACCCAAATGCAAAAAAAGGTGGACGATTAATACTGGCGGGTACAGGCGCATTTGATAGTTTCAACCCATTTATACTAAAAGGTGTAGCCGCTGAGGGTACAAACCTGTTGTTTGACAGTTTAATGGTTGCAAGTAAAGACGAGCCATTTAGTAAATACCCGTTAATTGCCAAAGATATACAGCTGGCGGAAGATAAATTATCTGTTACGTTTAAAATAGATGAACGCGCGCGATTTAATAATGGGGATCATATCACAGCACATGATGTTAAGTTTTCATTTGACACCATTCTTTCATCAAAAGCACATCCACAATTTAAATTTATGTTTGCAGATGTAAAAGATGCGGTGGTTCTTGATGAGTATACTATACGATTTAATTTTAAAGCTTTAAATTCAGAACTGCATTTGATATTAGGTGATATTTCTGTGTTTTCTGAAAAGTGGTTGGCAGGAAAATCGTTCGATAAAATAACTGAAGATTTACCCGTTGCAAGTGGCCCATATACGATTAAAGAATATGATCTGGGTAAACGAGTTACTTATCAGCGGAATAAGAATTATTGGGCTAAAGACCTGCCATCCAGGAAGGGGCAATATAATTTTGATGAAATTCAGTACAAGTATTATCAGGATTTGGTGATATCTCTGGAAGCATTTAAATCGGGTGAGTTTGAATTTCGACATGAATACTATTCTAAACTCTGGGCGCGGGAGCATAATGGCCCAAATTATGATTCTGGAATGATAATTAAAGAGAATTTACCGCATAGTAATAATGCGGGTATGCAGGGATTTATTTTTAACACCAGAAAAGCTTTATTTAAAGACCCGGAGGTAAGGCGTGCTATTACATTGGCATTTGATTTTGAATGGTCAAATAATCAGCTCTTTTATAACCAGTATGTAGTAAATGACAGTTATTTCAGTAATTCAGAGTTACAGGCAAGAGGATTGCCGGAAGGTAAAGAATTAGCATTGTTAAATCAGTATAAAGATCAAATACCAGAAGTTATTTTTAAACAACCATGGCAGGCAGTTAGCACAAACCCACCAAATTCTTTACGTAAAAATTTGCTTAAAGCGAGGGATATATTGCACAAGGCTGGCTGGCGAGTAAAACACGGTAAATTAGTTAATGCAGAAAATGAACAACTGAAGTTTAATGTTTTACTGGCACAAAAAGGTATGGATAGAATACTAGCGCCATTTGCTCGAAATCTGCAAAAACTAGGTATTGAGATGACATACCGTACCGTAGACCGATCGTTGTATGTCCGTCGTATCAGGTCGTTTGAATATTATATGGTAGTGGGTAGTTTTCCCGAATCTCTATCACCGGGCAATGAGCTACGCAATATGTTCCATTCGGCTTCAGCTAACAAAAGAGGTTCGAGAAACTACATGGGTGTGAATGACCCCGTTGTTGATGCGCTGGTTGATAAAATTATATCGTCTGATAATCGAGAAGATCTAATTATTGCCTGTCGTGCACTGGACCGGGTTTTATTAAATGGTAATTATCTGGTACCAAACTGGTATATAAACACACACCGGGTCGCATACTGGGATAAATTTAATCGTCCTGAGAAAACACCTCTTTATTACAACCCTGAAGACTGGATGATTTCAAGCTGGTGGTTGAAGGAATAAAAAATTCAGTGTGAGTTTTTATTTCATTAATTTATGAATACAGAAGCAATTTTATGGCAAGTTATATACTAAAGCGGTTATTACTTATGATTCCTACATTAGTAGGTGTCATGTTAGTTACTTTTATAGTGACTCAATTTGTACCTGGTGGTCCGGTTGAGCAATTAATCAGCCAGCTCGAAGGTGGCGTTGAAGGTGGTGAAGTCAGCAGTAGTACGTCTGGCATATACCAGGGTAATAGGGGGCTTGATCAGGAACAAATTGATAAACTCAATGTTCTTTATGGATTTGATAAACCTCCATATCAGCGTTTTTACGACATGATGTTGCGTTATGTGAAATTCGACTTGGGCGATAGTTATTTTCATAATAAATCTGTTATGGAATTAATGTTATCAAAGTTGCCGGTATCCATTAGTTTAGGCGTATGGTCGTTTTTGATTGTTTATCTTACCTGTATTCCACTAGGCATAAAAAAGGCCATTAGAGACGGCAGCAGATTTGATGTTATTACCAGTACATTAATTTTAATTGGTTATGCAATACCTGGTTTTGTTTTAGGTGTAGCGATGTTGGTGTTATTTGGTGGAGGCAGTTTTTTAGATATATTTCCATTAAAAGGTCTGACATCTGACAACTGGGATGAGCTGCCATGGTATCAGCAAGTAACCGATTATTTATGGCATATGGTATTGCCTATTATAGCGTCAACAGTTGGTAGTTTTGCTGTGCTTACCATGCTCACGAAAAATAGTTTTCTTGAAGAAATTAGAAAGCAGTACGTATTAACGGCAAGGGCTAAAGGTCTGGATGAATCTACAGTGCTTTATCGTCATGTGTTTAGAAATGCGATGATCCCTATTATTACGGGTTTTCCCAGCGCATTTATTGCGGCATTTTTCACGGGCAGTTTATTGATTGAAACGATTTTTTCACTAGACGGTCTTGGCTTGTTATCATATGAATCAATTTTAAAACGAGATTATCCAGTAGTGCTTGGTAGTTTGTTTTTCTATACCATTTTAGGATTGTTTGCAAAATTGCTGGCAGATATTAGTTATGTACTTATTGATCCAAGAATACAATTTGATTCGGTGGATAGCTAATGAATAATAATAAACATATTTCACCTGCTCAGAGGTCATGGCTGCGTTTCAAAGCTAATCGTCGTGGTTATTATAGTTTATGGGTGTTTTCAATCGTATTTATACTTAGCTTATTTGCCGAGGTTATTAGTAACGATAAACCGTTAATTGTTAATTATCAAAATGAATATTATTTTCCTGTTTTTAAATTCTATAAGGAAACCGAGTTTGGTGGTGATTTCGAAACTGAAGCGGATTATCAGGATAAATATGTTCGTAATATTTTAACCAATAATGGCAACTGGATGCTGGAGCCGTTTAATCCCTTTAATCACACAACTATTAGTTATGATTCCGACTTACCTAATCCGGCAGCTCCTTCTGATTATAATATATTGGGAACGGATGACAGGGGGCGGGATGTTTTAGCCAGATTGATCTATGGGTTCAGACTTTCCATTTTGTTTGCTATTGCATTAACTATTATCGGTACTGGAATTGGAATATTAGCGGGAATGGTGCAGGGCTATTTTGGAGGCAGAGTTGACTTGTTCTTTCAACGGTTTATCGAAGTCTGGGGTTCAATGCCGGAGCTTTATTTGTTAATAATATTCGCCTCAATATTTCAGCCCAATGTCTGGCTACTTATTATTTTATTGTCGATGTTTGGCTGGATGGGATTATCAGATTATGTACGCGCAGAATTTTTAAAAGGTCGAAATTTAAACTATGTGACATCAGCCAGAGCTTTAGGTTTAAGTGATAAGGCCATTATGTTTCGTCATTTATTGCCAAATAGCCTCACTCCGGTAATTACCTTCATGCCTTTTAGAGTTTCAGGTGCTATTTTGGCTTTAACCAGTCTGGACTATCTGGGGCTGGGCGTGCCAGCAGATACACCTAGTTTGGGAGAATTATTATCTCAGGGTAAAGAAAATATTTCAGCCTGGTGGTTATCATTATCTACCTTTGGTGTATTAGTTGGCGCATTGATGATGCTGATTTTTATTGGTGAGGCATTACGCGAAGCATTGGATACCCGACGAGCATGAGTACTGAAAATTTAATTAAAATAAACAATTTGAGCGTTGATTTTGAAGCATCTAATGAAATAATTCATGCGGTTAGAAATATAAGTTTTGATATTCCTTTTGGTAAAAATGTTGCTTTAGTGGGTGAGTCAGGTTCAGGTAAGTCAGTAACTGCGTTGTCTATACTGAATTTACATGATGCGTCACACGTAAATTACCCTGGTGGCGAAATAATTTATCAGAATAAGAATTTACTTACGCAAAGTGAACGTGAATTACTCGATATTCGAGGCAGTGATATTGCGATGATATTTCAGGAGCCAATGACTTCATTAAATCCTGTTTACCCTGTTTCCAAACAAATGATTGAACCCTTAATGCGGCATCAGAATTTAAGCAGGGAGAATGCTTTAAAAAGAAGTATAGAACTATTTGATCGCGTGGGTATTCCTGAGCCCGCCAGACACATAAATAGTTTTCCACATATGATGTCAGGTGGCCAGGTGCAAAGGGTTATGATTGCAATGGCTCTGGCATGTAAACCTAAACTGTTAATAGCAGATGAGCCGACGACAGCTTTAGATGTGACAATCCAGAAACAAATTCTGGAGTTATTAAAAGATTTGCAAACTGATTTTAATATGTCAATTTTAATGATTACCCATGATCTAAACCTGGTGAAGCATTATTCTGATTATGTATGTGTTATGAATCAGGGAGAAATAGTTGAACAAAACTCAGTTGTCTCATTATTTGAAAATCCACAGCATGAGTATACTCAGCGTTTATTAGCCTCGCAGCCTGAGAGGCATATTAACGAGCAGGTATCTAAATCTGAATTACTGATAGAGGGTAAGGATATTCGAGTTTATTTTCCTGTTACTAAAGGTTTCTTTAAGCGAAAAGTTGCTGAGGTTAAAGCGGTTGATCAGGTTGATATACATTTAGTTAAAGGTGAAACGCTGGGTATAGTCGGCGAGTCAGGTTCAGGTAAAACAACACTGGGTATGGCGTTACTTAAATTGCAAAATTCAACAGGTGAGATTAAGTTCAAAAACCAAAGACTGGATTGTCTCAAAGAATTTGAAATCAGACCCTTAAGAAAGTCATTTCAGGTTGTTTTTCAAGATCCTTTTTCTTCACTTTCACCGCGTATGACAGTAGAGCAAATTGTCGGTGAAGGGTTACAGATTCATTTCCCTGAATTAACTTCGAGCCAACGACTGCAGAAAATTAGTCAGGTGCTAATTGAGGTAGGGCTTGATGATTCAATGTTATGGCGTTATCCACATGAATTTTCAGGTGGTCAGAGACAACGTATTGCAATAGCCAGGGTGGTAATTCTTGAACCAGAGTTGATTTTACTGGATGAGCCTACCAGTGCACTTGATGTTTCAGTACAGAAGCAAGTTTTGGAGTTGCTGGCAAATCTGCAACAGAAGCACAATATCAGTTATTTGTTTATTAGCCATGATCTCAATGTTATTCGCTCAATTTCACATAGAGTTCTGGTGATGAAACAGGGCCAAGTAGTAGAGCAGGGAGAAACTGAACAGCTATTCAATGAACCTGAACAGAAATATACAAAAGAATTACTCAATGCTGCGATGTTATAAATATTAGTTATAAGTATTCATGCTTATGACTAACCTCTAAACCGTAATGGTCTATAATCAGTCTATTAAGAGGCCTAATCGGGTAAAACTCCAATGACTGATAACGAACGACGCCACTATCAACGAATTCCATTTATAGCAGATGTGCTGCTGCGCCATAATGATCAACAATGGAGTTGTGGCTTAGAAGATATCTCACTGAAAGGCATGTTAATTGTAATACCTGAAGGTGTTGAAGCTGTTCCAGATGATGTATATGAAATAGAGCTTGTTCTTGGTGAAGGGGCCGCTATTAATATGCAGGCGAATATAAGTCATACCACTGAGTCTCACTGGGGTATGCAATGGGATAATATTGATTTAGAAGGATTGACTCATCTACGTCGTTTACTGGAACTTAATATACAGAATCCAGATGAAATGCACCGTGAAATGGCTGAATTAGGTTAAGACGCTATTTTTCTCCAGCTGAGGCAGTTATAAAAAGCCACAGTTTCTTGCTTATCTTCACAATTTATCAGACGAACTAATTTGATTCCCGGGTTGTCGTTACCCCAGGTAAATACGCTAATAGTCTGTTAAACAGAGCTGTTAAGCCAACAGCCTTGTAAAAAAGCACTATCCTCGTTACATAAATAATTCTTGACTAAATTACTAGGTTAATGCAATATCCTACTAAATTAGTCAGGAATTATCAGGTGTACTATGAGACTTTCAACAAAAGGCCGTTATGGCGTAACTGCAATGATGGATCTAGCGATTCATGATAATGCTGGTCCCGTTACACTAGCTGATATATCGCAGTGTCAGGGCATATCTCTTTCTTATTTAGAGCAGCTATTCTCCAAATTACGTAAAGCAAAACTCGTCGAAGGTGTGCGTGGTCCTGGCGGTGGGTATCGTTTATCACGTCCTGCAGAAGATATTAATATTGCTGAAATTATTTCAGCGGTTGATGAAAAAGTAGACGTTACCAAGTGTAATCAGGAAGGTAACTGTCAGGATGGTATGCGTTGCTTAACCCATGATTTATGGATGGAGTTAAGTGAACGTTTATATAGTTTCCTGGCTGGTATTACTTTAGCTCAATTTGTAAATCGCCCCGGCATTCATGAATTAGCTATTCAACGTGACAAGATTAATGGCCGCTTTATACTTGCCAGACGTCAGGCTGAAGTTTTACAACAACAGAGAAAAGCATCGTGAGTAATAATTCAACATTAAACCTGCCCATTTATTTTGACTATTCGGCGACCACACCGGTAGATGAGCGTGTCGCCAAAGTGATGATGCATTACCTGACATTCGACTCAAAATTTGGTAACCCGGCGAGCCGCAGCCACAGTTTTGGCTGGGCGGCAGATGATGCCATTGATACAGCCCGTGCCCAGGTAGCAGCGCTGGTTAACTGTGATCCACGTGAAATTGTCTGGACCTCAGGTGCCACCGAATCAGATAACCTGGCGATCAAAGGTATTGCGCACTTCTATCACAAGAAAGGCAAACACATCATTACCTGCAAAACCGAACACAAAGCGGTACTCGACACCTGTCGTCAGTTAGAACGAGAAGACTACGAAATAACCTACCTTGATCCCGAGCCCAATGGCCTGGTTGATCTGAAAAAACTAAAAGCGGCGATGCGTGAAGACACCATACTGGTGAGCATTATGCACGTGAACAACGAAATAGGCGTGATTCAGGATATAGAAAGCATCGGTGACATGTGCCGTGAAAACAAAACCCTGTTTCACGTTGACGCGGCGCAAAGCGCCGGCAAAGTCGCCATCGACCTGAGTCAGTTAAAAGTAGACTTAATGAGCTTCTCAGCGCATAAAATCTACGGCCCCAAAGGCATCGGCGCACTCTATGTGCGACGTAAACCCCGCGTCAGACTCGAAGCCCAGATGCACGGTGGCGGACACGAACGCGGCATGCGCTCAGGCACCCTTGCGACACACCAGATTGCCGGCATGGGCGAAGCCTTTCGCATCGCCATGGAAGAAATGGAAAGTGAAAACGCCCGCATACTGGCCTTAAGAAATCGCCTCTACAACGGTTTTAAAGACATGGAAGAAGTTTACGTCAATGGCGACATGGATCACCGCATTGCCGGCAACCTGAACATAAGTTTTAACTACGTAGAAGGTGAAAGCCTGATCATGGCGCTAAAAGACATCGCCGTATCCAGTGGATCGGCCTGCACCAGTGCCAGCCTTGAACCGAGTTACGTATTACGTGCCCTGGGACGCAGTGATGAACTGGCACACAGCTCACTGCGCTTTACCATCGGCCGTTACACCACCGAAGAAGAGATCGATTACACGATTGAACTGGTTAAAGGTGCGGTAGCTAAACTACGCGACCTGTCGCCTTTGTGGGACATGTTCAAAGAAGGCATCGATCTCAACTCTGTAGAATGGGCCGCCCACTAAACGGCCGATTTTACTGCGATAGCGGCGTTGCTGGCGAATATTTAATGTGAGTCGCCTATAA
>JAPHSS010000014.1 GCA_026195255.1 Gammaproteobacteria bacterium
CCCCCTGTGAAAGTGCATTGCTCAGTATTAGCTGAAGATGCCATCAGTGCAGCGGTTGATGATTATATGAAGAAAAAACAGGCATAAGTTTATTAACTTAAAACGAGATAGCAGAAATGGCAGTATCAATTACAGAGCAAGGCGCTAAACGGGTTAATGATTTCCTCGCAAATCGTGGCAATGGGATAGGTGTGCGTCTGGGTGTTAAAACAACCGGATGCTCTGGCATGGCTTATGTTATCGAGTTTGTTGATGATGTTAACGCTGATGAAGATGAGGTTTTTGAAAGCAACGGTGTGACTATCGTTGTGGATAAAAAGAGCCTTGTTTATATCGACGGTACAGAAATGGATTTTGTTAAAGAAGGCCTCAACGAAGGTTTTGCGTTTAAAAATCCGAATGAGAAAGATGCCTGTGGTTGTGGCGAAAGCTTTACCGTTTAATCTTTAACTCTTTCCTCACTTCTTAGAAATCACATGTCTGACTCTATCTTTAATTTAAATTATTTTGAAATATTTTCACAGCCGGTGACTACTGAGCCGGATGTGAATTTATTAAAACAAAAAAACCGGGAGCTTCAGCAGCAGGCCCATCCTGATAAGTTTGCGAATAGTTCGGATGCGGATAAACGCCTGGCGATGCAGAAAACCTCGTTAATTAATGAAGCGTTTGAAACCCTGAAAAAGCCTGTTTCCAGATTACAGTATATGCTCACCCTTAAAGGTGTGGATATGAATGGCGAAACGGATACGTCTATGGATGGCGCTTTTTTAATGGAGCAAATGGAATTACGTGAATCTATTTCAGAGGTTCGAAATCAGGCTGAGCCATTAGATGTATTAGCTACGATGCTGGCTGATCTTAAATCTAAAGCCAAAAACCTGACAATTGAATTTTCTGAGTCTTATGAATTGGATGACCTTGAAAAAAGTCGCGAAATCGTTCGTAAGCTTCAGTTTATAAGCAAAGCAGAAAAAGAAGTTAATGAAATTATTGAACAACTGGAAGATGAATTAATTTAATGGCTTTATTACAAATATCAGAACCCGGGCAGTCGACCAAACCACATGAGCATAAGTTTGCTATTGGTATTGATCTGGGTACGACAAATTCATTGGTGGCTTCGGTAAGAAGTGGAAAGGCTGACACCTTATCCGATGTTGATGGCAAACACTTATTGCCATCGGTTGTTCGTTATAGCGCTGACTCAATTGTTGTTGGGCTAGCTGCAAAAGAAAATCAGGTTAAAGACCCGCATAATACAATTTCATCAATTAAACGTTTGATGGGACGTGGCGTAGAAGACTTAAAAGCACAGTTTAAATCACTAAGTGATGAGTTGCCTTATGAGTTTGCTGAAGGTGACTCTGTTGTACCCAGAATAAAAACTGCCGCTGGAAATAAAACAGCAGTAGAAATATCTGCAGATATTTTAAAAGTATTAAAATTACGTGGTGAAGAAACATTAGGTGATGAATTAGAAGGTGCAGTTATAACCGTACCGGCTTATTTTGATGACGCTCAACGTCAGGCAACTAAAGACGCCGCAACACTGGCAGGTATTAATGTTTTACGCCTCCTGAATGAACCCACAGCCGCTGCGGTTGCTTATGGTTTAGATAGCGGAGCAGAGGGTATAGTTGCAGTATATGATTTAGGCGGCGGTACTTTTGATATATCTATCATGCAGCTTAAGCAGGGTGTGTTTGAAGTATTATCCACAGGTGGCGATAGCGCGTTAGGTGGTGATGATTTTGATCATGCTATTGCACAATGGATACTCGAACAGGCAGGTGTTGACTCATCAGAGTTAAGTTCTAGTTCGTTACGTCTGGTCCTGCAGGAAGCCTGTAGTGCTAAAGAAGCTTTAAGTGAGCATACAGAAACTGAAATTAAAATTGATTTTTCTGCGGATAAAAACTGGACAGGTATCTTAAACAGAGAAATTCTTAATACATTAATTGATCCGTTAATTAAAAAAACCCTGATGTCATGTCGTCGAGCTTTACGTGATGCGGATGTTGATAAAGAGCAGGTAATCGATGTTGTTATGGTTGGTGGCTCAACTCGTGCTTTAAGAGTGCGTGAACAGGTTGGTGAATTTTTTGAAACTGAGCCTAAAGTTGATATTGATCCGGATCGAGTGGTTGCCATTGGTGCAGCAATTCAGGCCAATGCGTTAGTTGGCAATGATGCTGAAGGTAATCTGTTGTTAATGGATGTTCTGCCTTTGTCTTTGGGTCTGGAAACCATGGGTGGCCTTGCGGAAAAAATAATTTCGCGTAATACGCCTATTCCCGTGTCTCGAGCTCAGGAGTTTACAACTTATAAAGACGGTCAAACGGCAATGGCAGTTCATGTGGTTCAGGGTGAGCGAGATCTGGTCGATGATTGTCGTTCGCTGGCTAAATTTGAATTGCGCGGCTTTCCTTCACATGTAGCGGGTGCTGCTCGAATTAGAGTTACCTTTCAGGTTGATGCTGATGGTTTATTAAGTGTATCAGCGAAAGAGGAAACTTCCGGTATAGAAGCCAGTGTTGAAGTTAAACCCTCATATGGTTTGCAGGATTCTGAAATTGAAGCCATGTTAAAGGCATCAATGGAATTCGCGGCAAATGATAAAGATGCGCGAAGTCTTCGTGAACAACAGGTAGAAGCTGATCGAGTGCTAGAAGCAATTGATTCGGCAATGGCTGATGATGGTGAAGAAATGCTCAGTGCAGAAGAGCGTGAAGCTATTTTGCAGGTAAGGCAGGAACTCGAAATATCTCGTCATAATGCCACTGAGGCACAGCAGTTAAAAGATGCCATGTCCAAACTTGAAAAAGTTAGTGCTGAGTATGTGGCGCGCAGAATGAATGCCAGTGTGCAAAAATCGATGGCGGGTCACCAGGTAGAAGAGTTTAAGTAAAACAACAGAAGATGTGAATAAGTAATGTTGTTTGTCGGCGCACCTGTTAAGTGTTAAACAGACTTCGCTTCTTATTTATTTGTATTTCATTTTTATATTAACGAAATTTTTTAAGTTTAAAGAGAGATTAAAATGCCGCAGATTATTTTTCTGCCCCACGAAACACTCTGTCCTGAAGGTGCAGCATTTGATGCTAAACCCGGGGAAACCATTTGTGATGCAGCCTTACGTAATGATATTGAAATAGAGCACGCCTGTGAGAAATCATGTGCCTGTACTACCTGTCATGTATATGTTCGAGAAGGCCTCGACTCACTTAACGAGAACACTGATGATGAAGATGACATGTTAGATAAGGCATGGGGTCTGGATCCTGATTCTCGTTTAAGCTGTCAGGCAGTTATAGCTGACAAAGACCTGGTAGTAGAGTTGCCTAAATACACCATTAATATGGTTTCTGAAAATCATTAAAATTATTAGTAAAATGACTAGAGGTTTAGATTATGGGGCTTAAATGGACTGATACACTGGATATTGCCTTAGAGCTTGATGAAAAGCATCCAGAGGTAGATCCTCAATACATTCGTTTTACAGATCTGCATCAATGGGTTTGTGATCTTGAAGATTTTGATGATGACCCTCAAAAGTCAGGTGAAAAAGCCCTGGAAGCGATTCAAATGACCTGGATTGAAGAAAAAGACTAGTTTTATTTCTTTTTTATCTGCTTGCAGGCTTAAATCGCTTTGCCGCTATAGTGCTTGATAAAGCGCTAATGATTGTTTCTGACAGGTCTTGTGGGCAGGCTGCCTCATTCGTCCCGGTTTGTTTGAAATTAAGACTATTACTGAGTATCTAAAGATTTAATTGAGTGAGTAAATTCAATTTGAATGCTTTATAAACTGGTCAATCCATAAACATTTCGCTTACAACTCATGAAATCTTCCATCTAGCTCTAGTTTTTAGCAAAAACATCACTAAAATCAGTGTTTTATCTGGTTTTTCGTTTATAATACCTTTTTTATATATTATGCGGTTACATTCCGCTTGAGATTCCTGTGAGCACACCTGTCCATTTCCCGCATATTGAAAAAACTAACCTGTTAGGTTTAAATCGCCAGGATATGGAAGCATTTATTGCTGAATTAGGTGAAAAGCCCTTTCGAGTGTCTCAGCTAACCAAGTGGATTCATCAGATGAACGTTTCTGATTTTGATGAAATGACAAATATTAGCAAATCGTTACGTGCCCAGTTAAAAGAAAAAGCCTGTATTAAACCGCTAACGGTTATTGTTGACCAAATTTCAAAAGATGGCACTCGAAAATGGGTTATGGGGCTGGATGATAATAACCAGATAGAAGCCGTTTATATTCCTGAAGATGATCGGGGAACACTGTGCATTTCATCACAGATTGGTTGTGCACTTGATTGTAGTTTTTGTTCTACTGGCAGGCAGGGGTTTAGTCGCAATTTATCGGTGGCAGAAATATTATCTCAGGTCTGGTTGGCTACGCGTTTACTGGATGAAGAAAAAAAGCCAGGGCGTAAAATTACAAATATTGTTTTAATGGGCATGGGCGAGCCATTACTTAATTATGATAATGTAATGAAAGCCATAGACGTTATGTTAGATGACTTTGCATATGGCCTTAGTAAACGTCGAGTTACGGTCAGTACGGCGGGCGTAGTTCCGGCAATGGATAAACTGGCAGATCGTCATGATGTTCAGCTGGCTATTTCCTTGCATGCAATACGCGATGAATTACGAGATGATCTTGTACCCATTAATAAAAAATATAATTTAGAAACATTAATTGCAGCCTGTCACCGTTTTATGGAAAAGCGTTCACCTCGTTCAAGGTTAACCATTGAATATGTAATGCTGGATGGTGTTAATGATTCTAAACAGGATGCAGAAAAGTTAATTGAGGTTTTGCAGGGGCTTTCAGTTTTGATAAACCTGATACCCTTTAACCCCTTTACTGGTTCGGGATATGGAACATCTTCAAATAATGCAGTAAGACGTTTTCAAGATGTATTAATGAAAGCGGGTTTGACAACTGTAATAAGAAAAACACGTGGTGAAGATATTGATGCAGCCTGTGGTCAGTTAGTGGGTAAAGTAGCCGATAAGAGCCGTCGAGAAAACAAATTTAAAGTACCAAGACTGGGAATGAATACATGATGCGGATGAAGTTATGCTTAGTTATTGTTTTATTAGTGTCTTTAGTGGCCTGTGCGTCAACGCCCAAAGAACTTGAAAAAGAAAGAAAAGATAAAGATGCCGCAGAAATAAACGTGCAGCTTGCTTCAGGTTATATGCGTAGAGGTGATCTGGAAATTGCAGAAAAAAAACTTCTAAAAGCCATTGAGTTTAATAATAAACACGTACCCGCTTATACCACTCTTGCTGTGTTAATGACTATGATTGACAAGCCTGTTGAGGCGGAAAATTATTATCTCGAAGCGCTTGATATTGATTCACGTGATCCGCAGTTGCATAATAATTACGGTACCTTTTTATGCGGTATAAAAAAATACGATGAAGCGACCAAACAGTTTGAAATGACTTTACGTAATCAGTTTTACAAAACACCAGAAGTTGCGCATGCGAATTTGGGTTACTGCTTATTGCAGCAGGGAAATGCTGATTATAAAAAAATTGAAAGGCACCTGAGAAAGGCGCTTAAGCTTCGACCAAATATGCCTTCAGCTATGTTAGGTATGGCTGAGTTAGGCCTTGCAACAAAAAACTATCTAATGGCCAGAGCCTATACACAAAGATATCATTCAGTGTCACCCGCGACTGCAGAAAGTTTGTGGGTTCAGATAAAAGCTGAGCACGCATTAGGCGACAAAGTTTATTTTCTTAAAGTTTCTCAGAAGCTTCTAGACCAGTTTCCTGAGTCTGAAGAAGCTGAAAAATTGATGGGGTTATCTAATTTATGACAGATATAAATAAGCCATCTGAAGAGATGGGGAGTGAAGTCAATGAGTTATTACATAAAAAAGATTTTGGCTCTGATTTAAGAAAAGCTCGTGAAAAACTAGGCATGTCGAGTAACGATGTTGCTGAAAACTTACTTATATCAGTGGATATAATCAAAGCAATAGATAACTCTCAGGCAGATGCTTTACCTGCGTTAACTTTTACTCAAGGTTATATACGTAGTTATGCGCGTTTAGTGGGTCTGTCTGCAGATGAGATTATAACTGAATATGTTTTAATGGCACCAGATTCAAAACAGGTCTTAACGCCACACTCTGTATTGCCGGTGCAAAAAAGCAGCAGTGATATTTTTATTCGATTTATAAGTTTTAGTTTTATTATTGTTGCGATTATCGTGCTCATTGTCTGGTTGTATAATACAGATTTTCGTGACTACACGGTTGTAAGTGATGAAGTGGCCCAATTCAATGCCCAGCCTGGCGCTGATCTTCAGAACGATTTTGAAACAAATGAAATCGCAATGCTTACACCTGAGAACGAAACTGATCTGCCAGTATCAGTGCAGGATGCGCCTGATAATCAGTCAGAGGCATTAACTGTAGAAACACCAGTTGAAGCAGAAGCAGAAATAACTTCCGCGCCAGACGTGGCAGAAATCATTGCTGTAAAACCACCCGCTGTAGAAGCTGCAGGTGTCGATGTATTGTTTTTAAGTGCAATGGGTGAGTCGTGGTGTGAAATTCAGGACTCAACAGGTAAACGTATGTTTTATCAATTGCTTAATAGAGGTCAGGAAGTTAAGTTGTCAGGTACTGCGCCTTTTACTATATTTCTGGGCAATGCACCAAAAGTTCGTGTCGAAGTTAATAATAAAATAGTTGATTTTGAAAGTTTAATAAATAGAAGTAGCAATATCGCCAGTATCGAAGTTACCAAAGATGCGTCGGTAGTCAGTTTATCAAATCGTTAGATGTAGTATATGGCTAATAAAATAAATAAGATTCAAAGTATCAGAGGTATGCATGACATACTTCCAGAACAATCTCCCCTTTGGCAATTTTTTGAAGCAACTGTACAAAAACTTTTACAGTCATATTCGTATAAAGAAATTCGCATGCCAATAGTTGAGTCGACCGATTTATTCTGTCGTTCAATAGGTGAAGTGACTGATATTGTTGAAAAAGAAATGTATACCTTTGAAGATCGTAATGGAGATAGTCTCACGTTGCGCCCTGAAGGTACTGCAAGTTGTGTTCGCTCAGGTATTCAACATGGTTTATTTCATAATCAGCAACAAAGATTATGGTACATGGGGCCAATGTTCAGGCATGAGCGTCCGCAGAAGGGCCGTTATCGTCAATTTCATCAAATAGGAGTTGAAACATACGGCATGCCTGATGCAGATATCGATGCGGAATTGATTTTAATGTCTGCTCGTCTCTGGAAACTGCTGGGGCTTAAGAATATCCGTTTAGAGCTAAATACTTTAGGCACGGCTGAATCTCGTAAAGCTTATAAGTTAGTGCTTGTTGATTATTTAAATGAACATAAATCTGTTTTAGATGAAGATTCATTGCGACGTCTTGAAACAAACCCATTACGTGTTCTTGATAGTAAGAACCCTGATATGCAGTTAATGATTGAGGCTGCACCAGCCTTAATGGATTATCTTGATGAAGAATCATTAATGCACTTTAACCACCTGACGGCAATACTGGATAAGGCTGGTATTACGTATAATATTAATCACCGTCTCGTAAGGGGGCTGGATTATTATTGTAAAACTGTATTTGAGTGGGTGACAGATGCTTTAGGTGCGCAAGGTACGGTTTGTGCGGGTGGCCGTTATGATGGTCTGGTGGAGCAGTTAGGCGGAAGAGACACACCGGCAGCAGGTTTTGCAATGGGCGTTGAACGGTTGTTGTCATTACTTGAAGATGCTGGAATGCAGGTAGATAATACGCCACATATTTATATTCTATTACAGGGTGAGCAGGCGCAACTTCAGGGCATGTCATTTGTCGAATCACTTCGTGATCAAATGCCAGACATTGATATTCAAACAAATTGTGGCGCAGGCTCATTCAAAAGTCAGATTAAAAAAGCCGATAAATCAGGCGCCCGAGTTGCGCTTATTTTAGGCGAAGAAGAAATATTGAATGATTCGGTTGGCATTAAAATGTTACGTGAAAAAGTAGATCAGAAAACGGTGTCTCAATCTGAACTTGTGACACTGTTAAAGACGATTTTATAAATTTATTTATTAGAGATAATTATGGATTACGAAACTGAAGAACAACAATTAGAAGCCATAAAAAAGTGGTGGAAAGAAAACTCAACTATGGTTGTTATGGGTATAACAATTGGTGTGGGCTCTATTTTTGGCTGGCAATTTTATCAGGCTGAAAGTGTGAAACATGCAGAACATGCTAGTGTTTTATATGAGCAGGTGCTTATTAATTCTTCTGATCCTTCAAAACTTAATGATCAGCTTGCCACTGTAAATCAGTTAGAAGCCGAATTTGATGACACACCATACGCTAGTTTATCTGCTCTTATTGTTGCAAAACAACAATTGGCGGCAGGCCAGATTGATAAAGCTCAGCAACAATATCGTTGGGTTATTGAAAATGCTAGACAGGACGAGCTAAAGTATCTGGCTAAAATCAGGCTATCGCGCCTTTTACTGGCGGCTAATGAATTAGATAAAGCATTGGCATTGTTGAATGAGGACTATCCAGAGAGTTTTGATGCGATGGTTCTAGAGCTTAAAGGTGATGTGCTTTCTACTCAGGGTAATAAAGCAGACGCTAAAACGGCTTATAACAAAGCAATCTCATTATCGAAAACCCCGAACCGTTGGTTGCAACTTAAAATTGATGATATTGGCGAAACATCTGCAGACTCAAATCTTAAAACAGCGACTGAACCATCAGCATGATTCGATTTATAGCCGTTCTACTTAGTGCCTTTCTTATAACGGCCTGTGGTGAATCAGATAACTCTGAGCCACCTGCGGAGCTGGTTGATTTTAAGCAAACACTAAAAGTAAAAGAGTTGTGGAGTGTTGATACCGGTAAAGGCGTAAATCAGTTATTTGTAAAGTTATTTCCACTTTTGCTGGATGACAGAATAGTTGTAAGCGATCGAGATGGTACTGTATCTGCCTATAATATAAAGACAGGTGTCCAGCTTTGGGAAACAGAGCTTGATACGGTTATCAGTGGCGGCGTTGGTGGAAATGAGAATAACCTGGTTGTTACTAGTCGTAATGGTCTCGTTTTTTTGCTTGATTCAAAAGGCGAATTAATCTGGAAAGTCGATGCTTCTTCAGAAGTTTTAATGCCTGCGCAGATTGCCGGTAGTTTAATTATTATACGCTCAGTTGATGGTTTGATTTCTGCGCTGGATATTGATGATGGCAGTGAAGTGTGGACATTTAAACGTGATGTGCCTGCTTTAAGTTTACGTGGTAATAGCTCGCCCATCATTAAGCAGGGTTATATATTCAACGGGCTTGATAATGGTCGTCTGGTTACATTAGATCTATTAGATGGACATACTGTTTTTGATATTGCTGTTGCCTCACCCAGTGGTCGATCAGAGCTTGAACGTTTAGTTGATATTGACGGTCATGCGGTGATAGAAAAAGATATGCTCTATATGGCTAGTTATCAGGGGCGAATAGTTTCAATCGACATTCGCCGGGGGCAACTAAGCTGGAGCCGCAAACTGTCTACCTATAGTGGAGTTAGCCACTCAAATTCGGGGTTATTTATTAGTGATGATAAAGACGCTATATGGGCATTAGACTCTTCAAATGGTGCTACATTATGGAAGCAGGAAAAACTTAAAGCTCGACAGATTACACGTCCAGTTACTATAAAAAATACCCTGGTTGTTGCTGACTTTGAGGCTTATTTGCACTTTCTATCACCATTTGACGGGCATTTTGTAGCGCGAGTTGAGACTGATGGGTCAGGTATAATAGTACCGCCTGTTGAGCGTGACGGACGCTTGTATGTTATTACGCGTGATGGAGAATTATCTGCATTTGAGCTTGAGTAGAATGCACATTAATGGTCATTGATAAGCTGTTACTATTCAGTCTTGTGAGTTTGAGTGTGTGGTATCTTATTGTTTTAATAGCTTTGACTCTTAACCTGATAGAGATTAATAATTAGAAATATAATAAAGTGACAAAAGTCACTAACTACAGGGCTTTCACTAGCTGCATCTATTTTTTTTGCCTATAATCAAAGCCAATTCAAGTTATTAGCCTTAACAGAGCTTATGGATTGAATTGAGAATAATTAAAAAAGGATAAATATGAGCACAAAAAGAATCAGTATCACTGAAATTATTTTATGGCTATTTGTTTTTGCCTTAATCGTAATCTCACTCTCACCACTTGCACTTGGCTTTAAAATAAAATCAGACTACTCGTTATTGATCAATGATCTTTCAGAGATATCACAAGTTGATATTCAGCTGATTAGTTATGAACAGGGGTTCTTCTCATCAGATGCTGTTCTGGCCGTCAGTGTACCTAATCTGCAAGAGCAACTTCAGTTTAAAGAAAATATAGTTCATGGGCCTATCTACCTGGGTTTAATTAGCCAGGGCGAATTACCATTTGTAGCTGCGGTTGTAAAAGGCCAGCTCGATGTTTCTTCATCGCAGGAGGATCTAATTGAACAAATATTCGCAGGTAATAATCCACTGGTTTATCAAGCAACCATAGATTTCTCTGGTGATTTATCTGCGCAGTTTTATATTCCATCTGTTGATGCCAGTTTCGAAGATGAGTTTGGTCCAGTGCATATCCAGTCAGCGGGCGTCATTATGAATCAGCATTATTCATCAACGACAGGTCTTATGAATGGCGATATGCAGATGCCAGTATTTAAAGTTGAGTCTGAAGTATTAACAATGAAGGCTGACTCAATAAGTGTTAGTTTTTCAGGTTCTATGGGTGGCAATGATATTATGATTGGTGATTCAGTGGTCTCTATGAATCTACTGAATATTGACTCTAGTGAAGATCAGTTTGCTGTGCGAGATCTAGTTGTACGTTCGGTTACATCTGAAAATGCAGGCCTGATTAATTCAAATAGCCGAGTTGAAGCGCGCGAAATGCTTGCCTCAAACCAGAAGTTTGGACCCCTGGTTTTAAATATGAGCATAAATGGCATAAATGCTGAGAGTTTAAATCAGTTGCAGGATATTCAAACTGAGCTTGAAGAAAAACTTCAGCAAGGCTTACCGCCCGAGCAGATAAACGCCATGATGACAGGGCAAATAATGGCTATTATGCCTGACCTGATTAAGCAGGCTGAAATCAAAGTTAACCCATTAAGTGTTGATAGTGAGTTAGGTAAGCTGGAAGCAGATCTTGATTTCACCTTAGAGGGTATTGATAGTGATACACCTGCAGACCCTATGTTTTTACTGGGTGCAATTAATCTTGATTTAAATTTCTCTATAGATGAGCAGTTATTAAAGCAGTTCGTTAGTTGGGAATTAGAAAACAACGAACAGGCAGATGTTTCTTTTGGCTCAGATAAAAATAAAAAGATTGAAGCAGATATTCCTCTCGAGCAGAAAGTAGCAGAAAATATTCAGGGCATGTTAGATGAAAACTGGCTGGTTATGAATGAAGGTGTTTATCTAAGTAAAATTAGTATGCATCAGGGCGAGTTGATCATTAATGAAAAACCGGTTGATCCTATGCAGCAAATTATGTCGTCTATGGGGGGTGGTGCGCCCGTTACGCCCTGAGTAGAGATTATATTAAGACTGAAAATGAATCTGATTTAGTCTTTAAAATACGTTAAAATACCACATGTAAGGGGCCTTTTGGGCCCTTTACTGTTTTTTGTTATTGTCTGGAATAATCTATGTTACCTGTTATTGCTCTCGTTGGTAGGCCCAATGTTGGAAAATCTACCCTATATAATGTGCTCACAAAAAGTCGAGATGCACTGGTTGCCGATTATCCGGGTTTAACACGTGATCGTAAATATGGACATGCCCAGTACAACGATAAAACCTATATTCTTATTGATACAGGTGGTTTAAGCGGGGAGTCTGAGGAGCTTGATGAGCATATGGCGCGGCAAACGCTTTTAGCCATTGATGAAGCTAATATTGTATTGTTAATGGTAGATGGTCGAGCAGGGATTACCGCCGCAGATGAAAGTATTGCCAGACAGATTCGCCGTCTGGGTAAAAACATACACCTTGTAATAAACAAAACAGATGGTATCGATGTTCAAACCGCAGAATCAGATTTTGCGAGTTTAGGTTTTTCAGAATCTTATCCTATAGCCGCGTCGCATAAAAAAGGTGTAACGCAACTGGTTGAAAAATTACTTACCGACTGGCCAGAGTGGGAAGAAGACCTCGACAGTAAATATAAAGGTATTCGAGTTGCGATAGCCGGCAAGCCTAATGTGGGTAAATCTACTCTGATTAATCGTATGCTGGGTGAGGAAAGGGTAGTTGTTATGGATATGCCGGGCACCACCCGCGACAGCATCTTTATACCCTTTGAGCACGACGGTAAAGAGTACACATTGATAGATACAGCGGGCGTTCGTCGCTCAACAAAGGTTAAGGAAACCGTTGAAAAATTCAGTGTGATTAAAACATTGCAAGCGGTTGATCAGTCTAATGTGACGATTATTATGATTTCAGCCCGTGAGGGTATTACCGACCAGGATTTACATCTTTTAGGTTATGCAATTGACTCAGGCCGGGCACTTATTATTGTGGTTAATAAGTGGGATGGAGTGGATCAGGATAAAAAGGAGCAGATAAAGGAAGAGCTGGAACGACGATTAAGTTTTGTGCAGTTTGCTGATATCTATTTTATTTCTGCATTACATGGCTCTAATGTCGGTTTGTTATATAAAGCCATTAATAAGGCATACGATTCAGCTACCAAAAACATGCCAACTTCAGAGTTAACGCGTATTCTTGATAATGCGGTGCAGGCTCATCAACCACCGACTATCAGAGGCCGACGTATTAAATTACGTTATGCCCATCAGGGTGGCAAAAATCCACCAATAGTGGTGGTTCATGGTAATCAAACAGATTTGTTGCCTAAATCTTATGTGCGTTACCTTATGAATTATTTTATTGATGCTTTAAAACTCATTGGCACCCCCATGAGAATGGAGTTTAAAACCAGTGATAACCCATATGCTAAGCGCTCAAACCCTCGTGCTGCGGCCAAAAAACCGGGTAAAACACCATTTGGTAAAACAATAAAGAAAAAAAATAAAGTTAAAACTCGTGAACATGCAAGGCATAAATAACAATATAACTATCTTCTAAAATTAGCGTTATCAATGAGTTATAGGATGTTTTTGTAATTTATTTTCGAAAAAACATATTGTGTTTTGATTTTATTCGACTATATATTAATTGATACTAATTTGACCTATGGGTATTTATTATCTATATTTGAATTAATTCCAATAATTTCAGCTGTATACGGTATGTTTCTAAATACCCGTTTAATACAAATAACAAATAACGAGGCTATAGAATGAAAAGAGCAATAGTTCCGGTTGCCATCGCGGCGGCTTTAAGCTTTTCGCATCAGGCTAGTGCCCTGGAATGGGATGGATTTTTAACAGCAGGTTTCTCTGTGCATGATCAGGAAGATGCAACATACCTGGACGCAATTACAGAAGATATTCGATTTGAGAATGATTCAAAGTTTGGTTTGCAGGTAACGGCTGATGTATCTGAAAATATGCAGGTGGTTTCACAGATTCTAGCAGCAGGTTCTGATGAGAACTTTGATCTGGATGTAGAGTGGGCATATCTTGACTGGGTACTGAACGATACGGTTAGTATACGGGGTGGTAAAGTTAAAGAGCCGGTATTCCTGATCTCGGATTATATAGAAGTGGGTTATGCCTACCCGTGGATTCGTCCACCCCAGGAGGTTTATCGTAACAACCCGATTAATACGATTAACGGTTTTGAAGGATTAATACAAATGGATGTGGGGGGAATGGGTTTAACTATTCAGCCATATTTAGGATCTAATACAGAAGCAGTGCCAGGGGCGCCAGGTTTAACTTTTGATGCATCAAACTTTTATGGTGCAGCCATTCAATTAGCATCTCGCTCATTTACGGCGCAGGTGAGTTACCTGACTACAGATGTAGACGTTTCTGGTTCTACCGGTTTGGTTGATACCTCGACAGGTTTCCCAGTTCCATTCTCTTCAGACGGTACTGCTACCTTGACCAGTTTTGGTCTGTCTACCGATGTAAATAATTTTGTTGCTTATGCTGAATATGTTACTCGTGATATTGAGGCTGAGTCTGCTGTGCCAATGGATTCATTATTCCCGGATCAGGATGCCTGGTATGTCACTATAGGTTATCGTATGGGTAACTTTTTACCTCATTTAACTATTGCAAATTCAGAAGCTGATCCATTAGCGGGTGCTAGTCAAAGCCCTCTGACGCCAAGCCCAGGTGTATCACAGGATTCGATCACATTAGGTGTTCGATATGAAATTAATGATAGTGCGGCATTTAAATTTGAGGTTCAGTCTGTTGAGCCTGATCTAGCTGCAAGTACGAGCTCTGGTTTATTTAATACGGTGCCTACTGGTTTTGCGGCAGATGACAGCGCTATTTTAATCAGTGCAGCAGTAGATGTTATTTTTTAAATAACAGCTTATAAATATAGAAAATCACAACATGTAAGTAATGCTCCCCGTAAATACTTATGGGGAGTTTTTCACAAAGGGAATTATCAATTGTTTGTGGACAAGATTATTATGCGCAATCTATGTAACTACATTTCAAAAATCAGTTTAACGCTGTTTTTTCTTATACCCGTTAGTATTAATGCTGAAGCATCTATTTATTTTTCAGATGTCTCGGCAGGGGTGTTTCGATTTCAGATTAAACTGGCGGAACAGGGTAACCCGGAAGCACAGTATAAAGTGGGTGAAATGTATGAGCTGGGTAGAGGTGTAAAAAAAGATGAGCAAATAGCTTTATCCTGGTTTGAGAAAGCAGCCGCCCAGGGGCATAAAAAATCCAGCTACAAGTTGCTCTATCTTGAAATAAAGTCTAATGGCCTTAATGATTTTACTAAAACACAACTCGGCGTGTTACGTCAGGAATCCGCATCGGGTAATGCGAATGCCCAATACTATCTTGGAAAGATGTATGCAACAGGCATCGGTGTTCCTAAAAGTTTAAATAACGCATTAACCTGGTTAAATAAAGCGACTTTTAATGGTATCCCTGAGGCTGAGCATGAAGCGATAGCGGTAGAAGAAGAATTAGCTCGAATTAGAGAACAAGAGGCTAAAAAACGCGCCGCTGCATTATCTGAAAGTAAGGAGCGAAAAGCAGAAGAAGAGCGCCAGAAAGCAATAAAACAAAAAGAAGATGAAAAGAAACGTAAAGCGGCGGCGGCTAAACGTAAATCGAATCAGGACGCTGAGAAGAAAAGGTCCGCAGAACAACTCAAACGTCTTGAAAGTGAACGTAAAGCGTTAGCGCTAGAGAAGGCAAAATTAGAAAAAGATAAAAAGTCTATAGAGGCGCAAAAAGCACGCCAGGCTAAAGAAGAGAGAAAAGAAACCAAAAAAGAGGCGACAAAAGAAGCAAAAAATGAAAAAAGCTTTGAGTCTGATCCGTGTAAAGGTAAATCAGCAAGGTTCCTTTCAACCTGCCGATAACACCTGTTATAGTGCGTTAAAAAAAAGGGTATCAATTTGATACCCTTTTTTTATGGTTGTTTAACGTAGCTGATTGTATCTTTTAATCAATAAATGTTAATTTAGATAAGCTGATCTCATCGATTTTTAATGTTTGAGAGATAGGTCCTTGCTGTATCAGTAATTTTTTATAAAATTTAACATTGGGTATTGATTATAATATCTCTATCAATCTTTACTGATTCTTACTAAGTGGTTATATAACCTGAATTTTTATGTCTAAGCAAAAACCTAAACCTAAACCTAAACCTAAATCTAAGCCTAAATCTAAACCCCGTAAAAAACCTTCAAAGAAGAAAGCAGTAAAAAAGACCAGGGGAAGACTCAGCTTTTTATTTAATAAGTATGCATTTTTGGGTTTAGCCATTTTTGTGTTAATTTTTTCAGCTTATCTTGTGTATTTGAATGTACAGATTACAGATAAAATGTCTGGTCGTATCTGGTCTTTACCTTCTCATGTATATGCACGTCCTCTTGAGCTGTACCAGGGCAAACATCTATCTACCGAGCAGTTAGTTTCTGAGTTAGGGCAAATTGAATATACCAGGGTGCAAAATAGACCAACAAAACCCGGCCAGTACCGGGTGCTTAATGATTTACATTTTGAAATAATTAGTCGAAATTTCACCTACTGGGATGGAGAGCAAAAGTCGCAGGGTGTTCGTTTAAGTATTTATAATAATAAAATTAATGGTTTACATGAGCTGTATTCAGATGAAACTTTGCCGCTGTTTAGAATGGAGCCAGTTAAAATTGCCGGCATATACCCATCAACCAAAGAAGAAAGACAGTTAGTAAAACTTGATGAAGTGCCAGATGATCTGGTGCTGGCTTTACTGGCAGTTGAAGACAGGCGTTTTTATGATCACTGGGGCGTTGACCCTCGATCAATCATCAGAGCTATGCTGGCTAATATGAAGGCAGGTGGTACGGTTCAGGGTGGTAGTACCTTAACCCAGCAGCTGGTTAAAAATTTATTTTTATCACCGGAAAGAACACTCAGCAGAAAAATAAATGAAGCCCTGATGGCCGTACTTTTAGAGATTAATTACGATAAATCAGTGATTCTCGAAACCTATATTAATGAAGTATATCTGGGGCAAAATGGGGCGCAACAGATTCATGGGTTTGAGCTCGCTAGTCAGTACTACTTTGCTAATTCCTTAAGAAAAATACGTAGGGATCAAATGGCCTTACTTGTGGGTCTGGTAAAAGGGCCTTCATGGTATGACCCAAGACGACACCCTGAACGCGCTAAAAACAGACGTGATCAAGTTTTAAAATTAATGCATGAACGTGGCGCATTAAGTCTGCCTCAATTAAATAAATATAAGGCTTTAGATTTAGGTCTGGCTAAAAAGCCACGATTTTCTGCTAATCGATACCCCGCGCTGGTTGATCTGGTTAAACGTCAGTTAAAACAGGACTATAATGAGGGTGATTTAAAATCTTCGGGTTTAAAAATTTTTACAAGTATTGACCCACTTATTCAGTTTCAGGCTGAGGCAAGTGTTAGACGTGTAATATCACGTTTGCAAAAAAATAATAAAAAGGCTGAAGATCTACAGACTTCTTTAATCGTAGCATCCAGCCAGCAGGGTGAGATTCAGGCTATGGTATCGGATAGCAAACCCGAGTTTCCCGGTTTTAATCGTTCGCTTGATGCGGTACGTCAAATCGGATCTTTAATTAAACCGGCAATTTATTTAACGGCCTTACAGAAACCGGACAGATATACACTGGCGAGCCGGCTTGACGATAGTCCATTACATATAAAAACCTCTAAAGATAAAATCTGGTCACCGCAAAATTACGATAAAAAGTTTACCGGTGATATTTTACTTTTTGAAGCATTAAATAAATCTCGTAATATACCCACGGTAAGACTCGGGCTTGATATTGGCTTGCCTGATATATCAGATACCTTACACAATCTTGGTGTTAGTAGAGATATACCTACATATCCTTCTATAACCCTGGGTGCTTTCAGTTTGTCACCCTTTGATGTGGCCAATATGTATCAGACATTTGCAGCAAATGGCTTTAATGTGCCATTAAAAGTTATTCGTGAGGTATTAAATAAAGACGGCTTGCCACTTAAGCGTTACCCCCTTGAATCAGAAAAAACCATAGATGAAAAATCGGTCTATCTTGTAAACCATGTTTTACATGAAGTAACTAAAATCGGTACAGCCGGGTCACTCTCAAAACTATTCCCACAATCACTGGCCGGTAAAACAGGTACAACAGATGATTTAAGAGATAGCTGGTTTGCCGGGTTTTCAGATAATCAGCTAGCAGTGGCATGGATTGGCCGTGATGATAATACGAGCACGGGTTTAACAGGTTCCTCTGGTGCTCTCAGGTTATGGTCAGACCTTTTTAGTCATCTAAATGTAGATAGTCTGCAGATGCATCGGCCTGAAGGTATTAATAATGTCTGGATTGATGCTCAAAGTGGTGGTTTATCTAATAAAAATTGTCTGGGTGCGGTAGAATTACCCTTTATTCAGGGGTCTGAACCAACAGAGAAAGCAGAATGCAAGTCAGCCGGATTTATCGATCAAATCAAACGTTTATTCAATTAAGCTTGAGCAAGTTATGTTTTATCCTGATATTACAACTATCTGTGTTGTGGTTAACCGCCTGTGCGCCGCAGATAATAACTGAGCCGCCCGTAGCGGGTATTTTACCTGTTGCCGACAATGTTCAGTTACCGGAAGTCATAAAGTCACTTATTTCACAATCGGATAAACTGTATTTAAATAATGATTATGTGGGGGCGGTATCAACACTGGAAAGAGCGGTGCGTATCAATCCTCGTTATGCTGAAGTCTGGTCGCGTATGGCGCAGGTTTATTTAACACAGGGTAATTTAGAACAGGCGAAACAACATGCTAAAAGATCGAATAGTGTTGTTAAAGACAATAGTAAATTGCGTGAATTTAATAATAAAATAATATCAGGCGGTTCGGGCGAGATTCAAAAGGACGTGTTGCATTGAGCAAGTCTGCCGAATTATTAAGTGAAACAGGGGTTTTCGCAGAAACACTTGATGGCTTTTCATCGCGCTCCGGCCAACAGGCCCTGAGTGCTGCTATTGAAAATGTTATTTCAAAGAAACAGGTCTTAATAGCCGAGGCGGGTACCGGTATTGGAAAAACCTTTGCTTACCTGGTTCCAGCCATTATATCTAATCAAAAAGTTATAATTTCTACCGGCACGCGTCATTTACAGGATCAATTGTTCCACACAGATATTCCACTGGTTAAAAAAGCCTTAAAAGTTGATTTGCCCTGTTCATTATTAAAGGGTCGTGCAAATTACCTGTGTAAATATCGACTTGATATTGCCCATCAACAATCTTTCTTAAGTCGAGAAACACAGGATCACCTGGCAAGAATTCGACAATGGTCAAAAGCAACACAGTTCGGTGATCTTGCAGAAATGTCAGAAATTTCTGAAGATGCGCGTGTCTGGCCAATAGTGACGTCTACATCAGATAACTGTTTAGGCAGTGAGTGCACTGACTGGGCAGAGTGTTTTGTTGTTAAAGCAAGGCGTGATGCACAGGAAGCAGACATTGTTGTTGTTAACCATCATTTATTACTTGCCGATATGGCAATAAAAGAAGAAGGTTTTGGTGAGTTATTGCCCGCAGCTGATACATTTATTATTGATGAGGCACACCAGTTACCGGAGGTTGCCTCGCGATTTTTTGGTAAGGGTTGTAGCAGTCGACAAATTAATAATTTAGTTAATGACTGTATTGCAGAGCAGCTTAAAGATGCACCGGAAATCAGCGAAATTCGTGAAACCTGTGATGAATTAAAAACCAGTATGGCTCAATTCAGGTTAGCACTGGGTGTTGATAGCCAGCGTGACGGCTGGTCTAAAATTAAATATAAACCGGCGCTACAAAAAGCCAGAGAAAACCTCCTGGGTATTTTTCAGGATCTTACTGATATTTTGCAGGATGTTGCAGATAGAGGTAAAGGTTTAGAGTTATGTGCAGTTAGATGTCTGGAGCTTTTTCAAAGTTTTAAAGATTATGGTGAAGAGTCCGCCGCTGAATCAACCTCTATTTACTGGTATGAGACGTTTACTAAAGGGTTTGTTTTGCATTCCACTCCGGTAGATATAGCGGCTTTATTTAAACAGCAACGTGATGCTTTGCCCGGCAGCTGGATTTTTACCTCGGCAACCCTGGAAGTAGGGCATGACTTTGAGCATTTCGCAAAACGTCTGGGCCTGGATCAATATGAAAAGGGCAACTGGAATAGTCCGTTTGATTATCAACAACAATCATTATTGTTTTTGCCGGATAACTTACCTGATCCATCAAGTTTTGACTATACTGAAAAATTAATTCAACAGGCGATACCTGTTTTAGAGGCAAGCAAGGGACGGGCCTTTTTATTGTTTACCAGTTATCGTGCGTTGAATGAAGCTGCTAAATTATTACAGAGAAAAGTGGAGTATCCCATTTTAATTCAGGGCAGTTTGCCTAAACATCAGTTACTGGAGAAATTTCGTGAGCTGGGAAATGCAATCTTGCTGGGTACAAGCAGTTTCTGGGAAGGTGTTGATGTAAGAGGTGAAGCCTTATCATGCGTTATTATTGATAAATTACCCTTTGCGTCTCCTGGCGACCCGGTTATGCAAGCCCGTTTAGATGGTATCCGTAAACAGGGGGGTAATCCATTTATGGATTATCAATTACCGCAGGCTGTTATAACCTTAAAACAGGGTGCAGGCCGCTTAATTCGAGATATGAAAGATTATGGCGTGCTGATGATAGGGGATAACCGTTTAAAGACAAAAGGGTATGGTAAAACCTTTATTGAAAGTTTGCCGGATATGCCACAAAGTAAAAGATTAGAAGATGTTCAGGCATTTTATAAATCATGGATGGATGAATAAGGGCGGATGAATAAGAGTGACTGAATTATGAAAACTCCGGCCAAAATTCTGGCAATAGATACGGCAACAGAAGCCTGCTCTGCAGCGTTATATGTTGATGGTGTGATTACCGAGCAGTTTAAAATAGCGCCGAGGGAGCATACCCGGCTTATTTTAAAAATGATTGAAACCCTGCTGGCTCAATCGTCGTTAAAAGTTGCTGAACTTGACGCACTGGCTTTTGGTAGAGGCCCGGGTTCATTTACCGGCGTGCGTATCGCTACCGGTATTGTGCAGGGCCTGGCTTTTGCCAGTGATTTACCCGTAGTTCCGGTTTCTACTTTAGCAGCACTGGCGCAACAGGCTCACGATAATTATCAGCAGACACATGTGTTAAGCGCAATAGATGCCCGCATGGGGGAAATATACTGGGCCTGTTATGCAAAAGATGAGAATAATCTGATGAGACTGACATCTAAAGAGAGTGTATCAGCAGCTGAATCTGTCGTTTTATCTGCGGGTTTATCAAACTCATGGTGTGGAACGGGTAGTGGCTGGGCGAGTTATAAAGAACAGCTTGAAGTCATTTTAGGTGATCAGCTTACGCAGATTTATGCAGATGAGTTACCTCGTTCATCAAGCATCGTTAAACTTGCGGTGGACGCCTTTCAACGAGGTGAGGCCATAGAGGCATCACAGGCTTTGCCCGTATATTTGAGAAATGATGTAGCCAAGAAAAAAGCTGAACAGTCATAAAGCCGTGTTTAATAAACAATTTAGATAAGCTGTGAGTCCTTGCTCATCTCGATTGTCATTAGTTTTATACTAATTCAGTTTTAATATCAGTTAATATCTTCTTTAATCACTTCAATCGCTTTGTAGATGAAAAAGCCAATTTAAGGTAATATAGCGGGCTTTCCTTATCGCTAGAATAATCCAGATTTATGTTAGAAGTAAACCCTGTTCAAAACCAGATAAATGATCTCTCATCCCGCCGTGATGATCTTCGGGGGTATCTTTGACTTCGATACCCGTAAAGAAGAGCTGGATGAAATAAATCGCGAATTAGAACAACCGGATGTCTGGAATGATCAGGCGCGAGCGCAGCAACTTGGTAAAGAGCGCTCCCGACTTGAGGCTATTGTGCTGACCATTGTCAATTTAGATAATGGGCTGTCGGATGCCTCAGAGTTACTGGAAATGTCAGTTGAAGAAAATGACGCTGAAGGCGTTCAGTCCGTTGTTGACGATCTGGCTATAATGGAAAAACAAATTGAAGAGCTTGAATTTCGGCGCATGTTTTCCGGTGAAATGGATGCCGCAAATGCCTTTTTAGATATTCAGGCTGGTTCTGGTGGCACTGAAGCGCAGGACTGGGCTGAAATGATATTACGCATGTATCTGCGTTGGGGTGAAGCCCATGGTTTTAAAACCGAATTAATGGAAGTAACCGCCGGCGATGTTGCGGGTATTAAAGGTGCTACCATTAGTTTTCAGGGAGAATACGCGTATGGCTGGTTACGCACAGAAACTGGTGTGCACCGATTAGTCAGAAAATCTCCCTTTGATTCAGGTAGTCGACGGCATACATCTTTTGCTGCGGTATTTGTTTCTCCCGAGGTTGATGACGATATAGATATTGAAATTAATCCAGCAGATTTACGTATTGACGTATACCGCGCATCAGGTGCCGGTGGGCAGCACGTTAACAAAACAGAATCTGCGGTGCGTATAACACATGTGCCTACGAATGTAGTTGTACAATGCCAGAATGATCGTTCACAGCATAAAAATAAAGCCAGTGCGATGAAGCAACTTAAAGCTAAACTCTATGAGCTTGAATTACAGAAGCGCAGTGGTGATCAGCAGGTGGTTGAAGATAATAAGTCTGATATTGGTTGGGGAAGCCAGATACGATCGTATGTACTCGATTCATCCAGAATAAAAGATTTAAGAACCAATGTAGAAACTGGCAATACCCAGGCTGTACTGGATGGTGGAATCGATATGTTTATCGAAGCCAGTTTAAAATCGGGTTTATAAGTTAACCTTACATTTTTATGTTGAGTTTGTTTTGCCGTAACAGCTATAAATATACAACAACAAAGCGAATAGTTTAAATAGATTAAGTTATTTTATTTCATTAAATTTACTACAGAAAAACAAAAGATTATGACTGACGAAAATAAAACAGAAGAAATACAGGTAGACGAAAATAAACTGATTGCACAACGAAGAGAAAAGTTATCTGTAATGCGTGATAACGGAAACGCTTTTCCTAATGATTTTCGACGTGATAATCTGGCAGCCGAATTGCATGCTGAATACGATGAAAAAACTAAAGAAGAACTGGAAGCCTTAAACGTTACTGTAAAGGTTGCAGGTCGCATGATGGCTAAACGTATTATGGGTAAAGCCAGTTTTGCACAGTTACAGGATATGTCTGGTCGCATTCAATTATTTTTGCAACGTGACTCACTGCCAGAGGGTTTGTATAACGAAGGTTTTAAAAAGTGGGATGTCGGTGATATTATTGGTGCCGAAGGTGTTTTATTTAAAACTAAAACTGATGAACTTTCAGTCAAGTTAACAGACATTCGGTTGCTGACTAAATCATTACGCCCTTTACCTGAAAAGTTTCATGGATTATCAGATCAGGAGACTCGTTATCGTCAACGTTATGTTGATTTAATAATGAACCAGGAAGTGCGTGAAACATTTCATATGCGCTCTAAAATAGTTACCTATATCCGTCGTTTTTTTGAAGACCGCGGATATATGGATGTTGAAACGCCAATGTTACAGGCTATACCGGGTGGCGCAACAGCTCGTCCATTTGAAACACATCATAATGCTCTGGATATGCCAATGTTTTTGCGTGTTGCACCTGAGCTTTATTTAAAAAGACTGGTTGTAGGTGGTTTTGAAAAAGTATTTGAAATTAATCGAAACTTTAGAAATGAAGGTGTTTCGACACGTCATAATCCTGAATTCACCATGCTTGAATTTTATCAGTCATACGCAGATTATAATGACTTGATGGATATAACTGAAGCCTTGTTACATGGGCTTGCACAAGATGTTGTTGGTAAATCTAGTATTGATTATCAAGGTGATGTGTACGACTTTGGCAGTAAGTTTGCCCGACTTTCTGTATTTGATTCTATTCTTAAATATAACCCGCATTTAACAGCGGCTGATATTGATAATATTGATTCGGCACGTAAGCTAGCAGAAAAACTGGAAATTCCTTTAAAGGATATTTATGGTCTGGGTAAAATTCAGATTGAAATATTTGAGAAAACGGTTGAGCATCGTTTGATGGATCCAACCTTTATTACTGAATATCCAACTGAAGTCTCTCCATTGGCGCGGCGTAATGATAATAATGATTTTATTACAGATCGTTTTGAATTGTTTGTTGGTGGGCGTGAGATTGCAAATGGCTTTTCCGAGTTAAATGACGCTGAAGATCAGGCTGAACGTTTTAAACAGCAGGTTGTTGAAAAAGATGCGGGTGATAACGAAGCGATGCATTATGACGCTGATTATATTCGTGCTTTAGAGCACGGCCTGCCACCTACAGCAGGTGAAGGCATTGGTATTGACAGGCTGGTCATGCTGTTAACTGACTCACCATCTATTCGTGATGTCATTCTCTTTCCGCACATGCGAGCAGAAGTTTAGAGAAACAATTAACTGTGTCTGAATTTGATCTAATCAATCAATTTTTTAAAAACACTAAAGTTAAACGTGATGATGTTTTGCTGGGTATAGGTGATGATTGCGCAATGCTTTCTCCACCTTCAGGAAAAACACTTGCAGTTTCAACCGATACGCTTATCAGCGGTGTGCATTTTCCTGAATCAACTTCAGCTGAAGATATAGCTTATAAGTCGCTTGCGGTTAATCTAAGTGATCTTGCCGCTATGGGGGCTGAGCCCGCCTGGGTTAGTCTTGCAATTAGTCTTCCTGATTCTAATGTGGAATGGTTAGCTGCTTTTATGCGCGGCTTTAATGAGCTGGCAGAGCGCTTTAATGTGGCCCTTATAGGCGGTGATACAACCCAGGGAGCATTAAGTATAACGCTTAATGTGACTGGGTTTGTAGACGCTAAACTTGCTTTAAAAAGAGCCAACGCAAAAGTCGGTGATATTATATTTGTAACAGGGACTATCGGTGATGCGAGTATTGGTCTTGATCTTATATTGAATAATGTTAATACGCCTGATGTGTTTACGGGTGACTATAAAAGTTATTGTATCGATCGATTAAATCGACCTTATCCACAGGTCATAGCCGGCCAGTTGTTAACGGAGTTTGTGGTTGCGGCAATTGATATTTCAGATGGTTTAAAAGCGGATTTAAATCATATTTGTAAAGCAAGTAATGTCGGTGCAATAGTAAATATTGAAAATTTGCCAACGTCTGATGCGTTGCTGGCATTTTATAATAATAAACCTGACTGGCAGAATATCATAACAGCAGGGGATGACTACGAATTATGTTTTACCTGCTCTAAAGATAAAGTCACAGAAATGCTGAGTTTAATGGAGTCGAATAATATTAAAACTACATGTATCGGTGAGGTTGTTTCAGGTTCTGGTGTTAAATGTATGTTTGATAATGAACTTTTAAATTTTGAACAAACCGGGTATAACCACTTTTAAAATGAAGAGCACAAAAAAAATTCCCATCACTTATTTAAAGAATCCAGTGCATTTTATTTCTGTGGGTTTTGGATCTGGTTTATTGCCTAAAGCACCGGGTACTTTTGGTACTCTTGTAGCAATACCTCTATATTTTCTTATTAGTCATCTGGATTTCTGGATATACTTTCTGATTACCTGTGTTGTTACAATAGCGGGTGTGTATGCCTGCAGTTATACGAGTAAAGCGCTTGGAGTTCATGATCATTCAGGTATCGTTATAGATGAAATAGCAGGTTATTTTATAACCATGATGGCAGTGCCATTCGACTGGCTTTGGGTGTTAGTAGGTTTTGTGTTATTTAGAATATTCGATATCTTAAAACCCTGGCCAATTTCATGGTTAGATAAGAACTGTGAAGGTGGCCTGGGTATTATGCTTGATGATGTGCTGGCGGGGATTTTTGCATTAATCTGTTTACATTCTATACTGTATTTTATTTGAATTAATTTATGAAACTATTTTATATATTTTTAACTGTGTATTTACTGTTGTTTTCGCAACAGACTAAAGCTGTTGAAAAAATTGAGGTACAGGCTTTAATGCCAGGTATGGTTGTTTTGTTAATTGACGGTAACAGAATAACTTTAAAAACAGGCGGCCACTCACAGGGCGTAAAGCTGATTTCATCAACTACACAAACAGCTGTGCTAGAGGTAGATGGTGAGCAGAAAAGTTACCAGATGGGAACAACCGTAAGTACAAGTTTCAGGCCACGTGAAGTAATTACTGAAAGAGTTATTATCGATAATTATGGCATGTTTCGTAGCTTTGGTAGTATTAATGGTCATTCGGTAAAGTTTCTGGTTGATACCGGGGCTAGTACAGTGGCTATGAGCGCAAAAGATGCACGTAGTTTAGGTATTCAATATCAACTAGAAGGCACACCCACTCAGGCGAGCACCGCATCGGGTCTAGCTAAAGCCTGGTCAGTGCAGCTTAAAACCGTGCGCCTGGGTCAACTGCTTGAGCATAATGTACGGGGTATGGTTGTTGATGGCGATTATCCAAGACAGATATTACTTGGCATGACTTTTTTAAATAGAATGAAAGTTGAAAAAGATGGTAATACAATGAGTATTATTAGCGAAAAGTAAATCTCTAGTCAGTTTTATTTTCAAGCTACTGGCCTGGCTGATTTTTTAGTTTGAGATCATATTTTGTTTTAATTCCCTGGTGTAATCCACAAAAAATAATATTCATAGTAGATATTACGGGTATAGCCACGACCATTCCTATAAAGCCAAATAAATTGCCGAAGACAATAATGCCTACTATTACCACCAACGGGTGTAAGTTAACAGCGTTTGCGATGACCGCAGGAATAACGATTACATTATCTATTATTTGTGCAATTAGAATAACTGATACTGCTGCGCCAACAAGCCATAACTCAACAGGTGTGTGCCCCAGAGCGAGTAAAACCGGAAGTACTGTTGCCAGTAAGGGGCCTACATATGGAATTAGGTTAAGTACGCCAGCTACTAAACCTAATAAAAAAGGAGAATCTAATCCTATTGCGATAAAACCCAGGGTTGTGACAATGCTCATAATACCTGATTGAATCATTATGCCGCGTATATATTCCTGAAGCTGGTGAGCAACTCTATAGTAAATTAACCAGCCCATCTCAAAACTTGAGTTTGGGAGTTTGTCGAGTAAATTGTTTCTAAAATTTCTAAAGTCACGGATAAGAAAGAAAGTAAATATCGGAACCAGTATCAATAAAACAGAAAGACTGATAATTAGATTTGAGCCTTCTATTAAGGCTGTTTTCCCCCAGTCATTTGCCTGATTAAAGAAATGCTGTGTTAAGCCACTTGATTGTGTTTCTAAACCCAGTGATGAAACGATATGCTGGCTAAATTCGTAACCCATTGTTGTGATGGTTTGCCAGACTACAGGTAACTGCGCCTGTAACGATGATAGTTGTGCGGATAAATGAGGTAATAATAATGAAACGCCTACGCTGCCAACTGCAACTAGAATCAACAAAACGCTAAGTGATGAAGCGTTACGAGATAAACCGTGACGTTCAAATATTTCTGAAATAGGTTCAAGTAAGGCGTATAAAGCAAAAGAAATGATAATAGGTATCAGTAGAGGCGCCAGTAATATTGCAAGTAATGCAATTACCGTAGTGATCATACTGAAAATAAATAATGTTTTGCTCAGTGGGTGTTTAATAAGTGACTGTATCATTTGTATTAGCTGTTTTGTAATGAAAGCAGGATATTGGTATGTCTTAGTCTTGCTGCTAATACGGTTGAGATGTTTAACATAAATTGGGCGCCGCTTTTTGGTGAGCGCTTCACCCATTCTTCCAGGTCTGAACGTAAAAAGAATATTAACTCAGAGTCTTCACATGCAATTGCATCTGCTGTGCGGGGTTCATCAATTATTAAGGCAACTTCACCAAAGAAGTCACCTGCGGTTAATTCAGCCAGTAACTTTTCGGCTGCTTTAATTTCAATTCCACCGCTACGAATTAAAACGATGCTTGCACCAATATCGCCACTACTAAAAACGACTTCACCCTGTTTGTAGTGACGAGGGTGCATTGTTTTAACTAGCTCCCTGCATTCTCGTTTGCTAATTTTATCGAACAGGGGAGTTGACATCCACATTCTGGTTACTTCAGAGGTGCGGTCTTCTTTTTGACGAAACAGGTTTTGCCAGAGAGGGTGTTGTGAGCTCATTTGTTAAAATTGTAACTTTATAATTGTTATAGACGTATTTTAATTGTAGCAGGTTCTGAGCAAGGTATATTATGTCGATAAGTTATGCCTTTATATAACCGGCAGACCATTTTCTTTTAACATTCTGCATAGCTGAATAAGGGGAAGTCCGATTAAGGTGTTGGGGTCAGTTCCCCGCATGCTTTCGAACAGGCTAATGCCTAATGCTTCAGATTTAAAACTGCCAGCACAGTTATAAGGTTGTTCTTTTTTCAGGTAGTTTTCTATTTCGCTTTCGCTTAAGTCACGAAACTTTACTATATAGGGTTCACAGATAGTTTCGGCTTTGCCTGTGCTGCTATTTAATAAACATAAACCGGTATAAAAGGTTATGCTTTGACCAGAAGCGGCTTTTAACTGCTCAAATGCAACTTCATATGTGCCTGGTTTATGTAATACCTTATCGTTTAGTACAGCGCTCTGATCTGAACCGATAATGAGTGATTCGGGATGATTTTCAATGAGTGCTCTGGCTTTGGCTTCAGAAAGACGTTTAACCATTGTTTCAATAGATTCATCAGGTAAAGGTGTTTCATCTATATCGGGTGAATCTGTTGTAAATTGCAGGCCTAATTTATCAAGTAGTGCTTTACGGAAGGGTGAACTAGAGGCTAAAACGAGTTTCATGTTTAAATATTATCATTGTCATGTTTAAAAATTGGCATATTACCCTTTCTTTTTAAATGTTAATAGCTAATTAAAATTATATTATAACGCCTTATCAGTGACCTATATGATGTAAAATAACGCTGTTTATTACTGTAAAAATTTATAACATCACATACCCGGTAGGATGAATTCCTAAACACCGGGTGTTTAAGTGGAAATGCTTGAATGTAAAGGGAATTTCTTTGACAGCGAGGCGATTTACATATAGAATCGCGCGATTATTATGAACCAGTCATTACCTGTCCATCTGAACTTCGCTCAAAAAGCCAAAATTGGCTTCGAAATTCATGGAAAATTGCCTATAAAGCAATTAAAGCGTTTATCAGAGTCTTTATTGTCTGGTGAGGGTGATATAGAGGTAGATCTTAAGTTTGAAAGAGTAGGCCCTGTACCTTATATTCATGGCCATATAAAAACTGATCTGCAACTAAAATGTCAACGCTGTATGCAGTCAATGCCTTATGTGGTTGATGTCAGGTTTAAACTGGGCCTGGTGCAGAATGAAGCACAAATGGAAAAACTACCGGATGATGCAGAGCCTTATCTGATAGAAACTGATAATAACCATCTGCCAGATATGCTGGAAGAAGAGTTATTGTTAGCGCTACCTCTGGTAGCCATGCACGAATTCGATTGTTCTGATTTTCTGCAACAGCAGAAATCAGCTCAACAGAATGAAGTAGAAGTATCTGAAGAGAAGGAAAACCCATTTTCCGTACTCAAGGATCTACTTTAATAATAGTTTTAAGTTATTGTTTTATGTAGTAATTATAATGCTACTTAATTTTTGGAGATTGAAATGGCAGTACAAAAAAGCCGTAAAACACGTTCTAAGCGTGGCATGCGTCGTTCACATGATGCACTAACCAGTGCTGAACTGTCTGTAGAGCAGACTACAGGTGAAACACACCTGCGTCACCATGTAAGCCCAGATGGTTACTTTAAAGGCCGTAAGATCACAGCTAGTTCTAGCGCAAGCTAATAAGTAGTTGCATGTATTCCGGTGAGCTTTCACCGGAATATATTTTAGTCGTGTTAAAACACGTATGTAAAAGCTGACCATTCGAATCAGTTAACACAGAGCAATTCGCATAAATTTATGCAACGTTTAGCTTATCGGCTAAAACGAAATCAATTCAAATATTAGAGACCATATGCCTGAAACACCTATTATTGCTATTGATGCCATGGGTGGAGATGTCGGCCCAGAAGTCACTGTTGCAGCCGCTGCTCGTATTTTGAAGCAGCGTAATGATGTTAAACTTATCATTGTTGGTCTTGAAGATGAAATTAAGGCCGAGTTAATCCGTCTTAAATTAACTGAATCAGAAAGATTAATAGTTAAACATGCTTCAGAAATAGTTGCCATGGATGAAGCGCCGGCCCTGGCGCTTAGAAAAAAGAAAGACTCTTCAATGAGGGTGGCTATTAATCTGGTTCAGGAAGGTCTTGCATCAGCGGCAGTCAGTGCGGGTAATACCGGTGCGCTTATGGCGACGGCAAAATTTGTTCTAAAAACCCTTGATGGCATCGATAGACCCGCCATTATGACGACATTACCCAATATGTTAGGCCATACACATATGATGGATCTCGGGGCTAATGTAGATTCAGGTGCAGAAAATTTATTTCAATTTGCAGTGATGGGCTCAGTCACCGCGTCAGCAGTGGATAATGTTGATAACCCTCGTGTTGGATTATTAAACATTGGCTCAGAAGCAATGAAAGGCAATGCCCAGGTTAAAGCAGCTGAGCCATTGCTGCTAAATAGCAATTTAAACTATATTGGTTTTGTTGAGGGTGATGATATCTTTAATGGATCAGTAGATGTGGTAATCTGTGATGGTTTTGTGGGTAATGTTTCACTTAAGAGCTCTGAAGGTGTGGCCAAGATGTTCGGTCAGTTTATACGCGAAGAGTTTAACCGTAATATTTTAACCAAAATTATAGGTTTCATTGCCCTGCCGGTATTAAATGCGTTTAAAAAACGTGTCGACCATAGACGTTATAATGGCGCTAGTTTATTAGGCTTAAAACAGATAGTTATCAAGAGTCATGGTGGTGCTGATGATTATGCGTTTAGCAGGGCCATTGATGTAGCAATATTAGAGGTAGAAAAATCAGTACCTCAATGTATAGAGAGTCATCTGGGTGCCTTATTAGCGAAATAGCCGCTTAGATCTGTTTTACTAATTTACAGGAATTTCCTGTTTGAATTTATTTTAAAAGAGCAATTATATTGAAATACTCGCGCATTACTGGAACCGGAAGTTATCTACCTGAACGCATTATGACGAATGCAGACATTGAGAAAATTGTTGATACAACCGATCAATGGATACAGGACCGTACAGGTATTAAACAAAGGCATATTGCGGCGGATGATCAAACAACCTGTGATCTTGCCGAACTTGCAGCCATTAAAGCAATGCAGGCAGCGGGTAAAACGAAACATGATATAGACCTGATTATTGTTGCTACAACAACACCGGATCAGGTGTTTCCAAGTGTTGCCTGTTTATTACAGAAAAAACTCGACATCCATGGTTGTTGCGCATTTGATGTGCAGGCAGTATGCACCGGTTTTGTATATGCACTGGGCATTGCCGATAATTTCATAAAAGCGGGAAGTGCAAAGTGTGCACTGGTTATTGGTGCCGAAACCCTGTCTAGAATTCTTGACTGGAACGACCGTGGTACCTGTGTTTTATTTGGCGATGGCGCCGGTGCAGTGATATTAGAAGCGAGTGATAAACCGGGTATTTTATCGACTCATCTACATGCAGATGGTAGTTATGAGCACTTGCTTAATGTGCCTAATGGCATTTCTAAAAACCAGCAACAATTCAGGGAAGAAGGCGCTCATATCACAATGAAAGGTAATGAGGTCTTCAAAATGGCGGTTAATACGCTGGGCCGTATTGTTGATGAAACACTGGCCGCGAATAATATGCAAAAGTCAGATATCGACTGGTTAGTGCCGCATCAGGCTAATATTCGAATTATCAAGGCGACAGGTAAGAAACTAGGTTTAAACCCGGACCATGTTGTTGTAACAGTAGATAAACACGGTAATACATCAGCGGCTTCTGTGCCTTTAGCGCTTGATACAGCAGTTAGGGAAGGGCGTATAAAGGAAGGTGAAACAGTCTTGTTAGAAGCCTTTGGTGGCGGTTTTACCTGGGGCGCAGCTTTACTGAAATGGTAATGAATTTTGAAGGTCTGGTTCCAGTAATTCAATGTACTTACATAGAGAAAACGCTGGAGTTTTACCAACAGGCATTACGCTATATTATTATTAGTAAGACAGAATCAGATACGGGTCTGCAATGGGCCTATATTAAATCTGATAATACATATCTCATGTTACAGAAAAACACAGAGACCTTACCTCAAACGCATAACAAAGCCATTGTTTTGCATTATTTTACCTCTGATGTATCAGCTCAGCACCAGTTTATGACCGCCAGAGGAATTAATGTTGGTCAAATAGAAGACACAGCGTATCATGTGAGGCAGTTTTTTATAGAAGACCCAGAAGGCAATAAAATTGCAATTGGTCAGGATATAAAAAACAAATAATAGTTCACAGTCTATACTCAGAATTGTCCTATAGTATTAGTACAATCCAGTATATTTAAGAGAGTATTTATGAATAAATTTAGCAAAACACTAATCATTTCATCGTTTTTAGCAAGCTTGTCTGCATGCACTGCATTTACTGAAATATCTTCAAGTACCAGTTCAACTTCAGATGCTGTCACACCTGATATAACATTGAATGAATTTGTAAATAAACGTTATGTTGCAATTCGTCAAGACGCTGCAAACGGTAGTGGTGAAAATTTAGATGCTCTAGCTCAGTTGTTAGGTGAGTCAGATAAAAATGCATTTGCAATCAAAATGAAAACTAATTTTGATACGATATTTATGGATATAGAAGAACCTTCAGAAATTATTTCAAGAATTGAATCTCAGGTGACTTCTAAGAAAGGCTAAAAGTAAGAATAGATATTAGATAAGTTTTCAGAAAACCAGGTTTATACTTATCAAAATGTAATTATGATCTGACGTTGTGGGAGTGGCAGCGTCAGATTATTTAAGAGACTCTAAACTGAAGAAATTAAATAGATTCATAAAAAATAGTAAAAATAGTAAATGATAAATTAAATACGATGTAATTTAAGGGAGCAAGCATTGTTTAAGTTTCTACAGGGTAATAATGCAAAAAAATCAAAATGGCAAATTGATCAGGATTTAAACCGGGGTTTAGCTTTACTGGTTTTAATAACATTTTCAATAGTTGGATCAAGTTGGTTATTTTATCTGCCTGTTTACTTTGATATCAAAATAGCGGCTCAAATTCTACCGCTAATATTTCTAATTATTTTGTTCTTTTCTGTAACAAAAATCCAGCATGTATATCTTAATAAAGTTGCACCCATACTTGCATTTTCTTTAGTTTTTTGTAGTTGGTCATATGTCGTATATTTGAACTCTATTACAGGTTTAAGTTCTACGGAAGTCAAAGATGTGGTTAATGCTCAACATTTGGGTATGTCTCAAAATGCATATCTAATTGGCCTGTGTTTTGTAACCTTCTGGTTGGGGCGTTATTTTAGATATAGTATATATCTGTCCATGGCTTTTATTATCGCATTGATAAGCATCTTATTCATATTTGCAAAAACTGAGGTTATTTATTTATTAGCACAAGCTCTGTTGTTATCTTCTAGTGCCATATTCTCTGTAGTCAGTTTGAGTAAAGCGGATTTTTCTGAAGCCAAATCAACATCTGATTCTTTTAATAAAACACTTCAGGACTCTATAAGTGAATCATCATTAAGCGAAGTTATTTTACCGTCAGAACTTGAACAACAGATAATCAAACCTGAGTTAGATATAAATACGCTGCCATTAAATGAATCTTCAATTATCAATGACTGGGGCTTGATTCTCAGAGAGTTACATGGAGAATTAAGAAACACAACAGACGTTGATCAGTTGTTTAAACGTATGTTAACTTTTCTACATGGAGCTATGGAGTTTGATGCGGCTGCAGTTGGTATGTTGCAAGATAAAAATATACGTAAAATAGCGATTTATGGTGGTGATGATTATTTGCATGCCAAATCACTAAACTGGTCAAACCAGAGGATAAAGGAATTATTTTCAACTCGTGAACCTATTTTAAGCACCCAGTCACATTTAAGTGCAGATACAAACAATGTGACACGGCCGATTCACAGACTTGATGTGCCTGTTATTTCTAATCAAAAGGTGGTCGGTCTTGTAACTTTATTCAGAGATGAACTTTTATTTGATACGCATGATGTAATGCTTGCATCAAGTATAGTGTTTCACAGTATGATTGCTTTGCGTCAGGCGCGATTACAGGATGAAATTAAACGCCTCAATAATGATGCCGCAGTTACAAAGTTAACACTCTTTACCCGTGAACAATTTGTAGTCAAGGTTAAACCGATATTTGAAAAACTATCAACACCACGTGAGTGTTCGCTTTTTATTGTTGAAATAGATAATCTTGAGTCAGTGACTGATGTGCAGGGAAGAGATGCAGGAGCCAGGTTATTTAAGGCGGTTTCAAATGTAATTATGTCTCATTTAAATGAAGGTGATGTGTTAGGCCGTTATGGGAATGAGGGATTCATTGTATTACAGGATGAAACTAATTTAATGCATGCAAAATCAATCGCTGAAAAAATAAGATTAAAAGCATCACAGATTAGATTGAAATTTCAGGATGATGTAATTACTACAACGGTGAGTATAGGTTTAACTATAGTATCTGACTCTGATGAAAGTTTATCATCTTTAATGCGAAAAGCGGACATGGGTTTATTTGTAGCTAAAGAAAATGGTTGTAATACTGTTAAAGTAAGTTTGTAAAATACGTTTATCTAAAAAACCACGTATTTCAGTCGTCACGAGTATTTATTTTTGTATTCATACTGATATATTATATTTCTGAATCCAGCGCCATAATGTTGTTCTGTTTACGCCCAGAATTTTTGCTGCTTCAGCTTTATTTCCCTTGCAGCTCTGCATTGCTTTTTGAATTTCATTGATTGTGTTTTCTTCATCATCAGAAACTTTCACAAAGGTATTTATATCTGAGCAGTATTCTCGTATATCCTGTGGCAGGCTCTCAGGAAAAACCACATCATCTTTCGCACAAATAATGCCATGTTCAACAGCATTTTCAAGTTCGCGTACATTTCCTGGCCATGGGTAATCCATCATCATTCTCATGGAGTCCTGACTGCACTTCATATTTCCCGGGTAACCACGATTTTGTAGATGTAGACAAAAATGTTCTATTAATACAGGTATATCACCAGGTCGTTCCCGTAAAGATGGCACGGTGAGTGCGATTACAGCTAGTCGATAATATAAGTCTGCACGAAATTTTCCATTATCAACCATATCCCGCAGGTTTTTATTTGAAGCAGAAATTATGCGCACATCAACCTTTATGGTTTTATCGGAACCTACCATTTCAAATTCCTGCTCCTGAATTGCACGTAGTAACTTCGCCTGTAAGTGGAGGGGAATTTCACCTACTTCATCTAGAAATAATGTTCCCTTGTGTGCACTTTGGAAACGCCCTAAACGATCAGCACTTGCACCAGTAAATGCCCCCTTAACATGACCAAACAGTTCTGACTCTAATAAGGATTCAGGAATAGCTGCGCAGTTCACTTCTATAAATGCCGCTTTTGAGCGTTGGCTCTGGCTATGTGTTAAACGCGCTAACTGTGTTTTACCTGTTCCAGATTCACCCTGTAATAAAGTAAATGCATTGGTAGGTGCTATCTGTTGAATACGATTTATAATTTCAAGCATTTGCGGGTCTTTGCTTGAAAGGTTAGAGCCTGACGGGTTAAGTACCGATTGAATATGATGAAAATCAGTTTTATCTCTGAATAATAATAATCGCTTACGATCATCAGATTCATTTTCTGATATCAAACCGCTTGTGATTTCAATTACTCTGTGACTATCAGAATGTTTTATGCGTTCTTCAAAAGAGACAAAATTACCACTGGGTTTACCCGCTGCATCTACTTCACCTGAATCAATGGCTGCCCGGAGCAATGATTTTTGTAAATTAAATTTGCCTATGTCGTTGATTTTAATTAATTCAATATCGTCGCTTATATCCAGTAGCTTTCTAACCGCTGGATTGTAATAGAGTATTTTCCCCAGTTGATCAGCAACCATAATGCCTTCGTCAATGTGTTGAATGACAGTTTTTGCCAGGGGAGCGAAATCGAACTTTGCGGACTTGGTCATTTTTGTGCTACTTTACTTTAAATTGATTTAAAAAATTAACTCTCTATCTAAAGATAGTGTATTTGCAACATATTGCAACACAGTGCAACACTTAAATTTTAACACCTCAATAAAATCAGTCACTTAGCATTTTATTGTTGTATCGTTGTTGCATTGTTGTTTTTTAATTTATATGAACATTATTTATTGGTCATATAAATCAATGGTTTACAACTTTGGCATATACGTTGCAATTGTAAACTTATCTTACTAAAAAATGAAAAAAGGAGATCGAAAATGAGTATGTTTAATGAAGAGTGGATGAAACATTACAGCGAAGCATGGAACAGTGAGCCGGGTTTAGCTGATGCTTTAGAGCAAATTAATTTTAACTCGATAATCGGTTATGGTTTTGATGGTCAGGATGCACCTGTTGGTTTTATTGATGTGCAGAATGGAAAGGTTGTTTCTTCTGGCCCATATGATGGCCAGGAACTCAACTGGGATTTACGAGCGACTGAAGATAACTGGGAAAAATGGTCTAAAAAGCCACCCGGAATGGTAGGTCTTGGCATGGCATACACCACTAAAAAATTAAAATTTAACGTGGGTGATTATGCCGCAATGGTTAAGGACCCCCGTATGGCAGGTCCCTTTATTAAAAGTTTTGGCGTAATGGGAAAAGTATAGGGATAATTAAAAAATGTATAAAAGTGCCAAAAAGTTGCGTTAGAACAATTAAAGGCTGGTTCATTAAGTTTTTGCTTGTGAGCCGGTCGCCTTTTTAAAGCAAGCCACTATAATTTTAATAATTGAGTTTTATACCATATTATAAAACCTCTAACATACCCTAGAATGTGAATATAATGAAAATGAAACTAATTATTAAACTTGCTCTCGCTTTTTCTCCCTTATGTTTGATATCTATACTCCATGCCTCCGATACTGGTTATTATCAAAATTTTTCAACTAATGCAGTTAATCCGTCTGCAACGCAGAATCAACAGGCTCAACAAATTTATCAGGCACCAGCGGATTACTATAGTCAGCGTAATCAGAAAAATACGAGGCAAAATAATTTTGCTGCACAAATAATTCCTGTTTCAAATATAAAAACAGGCGCTCATGTTGTTCTAGGTGGCACGGTAGTTGCGGATAAAGAAATTGTTATGACGGCACAGATATCGGGTCGTGTCGAATATATTGCGGGCCAGGAGGGTGACTGGTTTGATGAAGGGCAAATTCTGGCAGCGATTAATCATGACAATATTCTCGCGCAGCGTGAACAGGCAATAGCTAATTTATATAGAACTGAAGCATCACTAGGTAATGCGAAAGTAAATTATACCAAAGAGTATTGGGCTCCCCAGGCCTACCGTGATTATAATAATCAGAAAAATAAACTCTATGGTCCCATGCCAGCGCCAGCAGCAGCAATGGCTTCTGCACCAGCGCAGGGTTCTGGTATGGGTTACTTTCCAACTATGTTTGATCGCTTTATGGGGATGGGCGGCAATGCGCCTGCTCAAGCCCCTTCCGCCGCCGTTGCACAACCCGTAGCAAAGCAGCAGGTTTTTAATCTTGAATATCCCAATACTCAGCTAAATCCCTGGATACATAGAGATCTGGATATGTATAGCAGTGAGAATAATATTAATATGGCTAAAAGTAATATTATGGCGATGCGTTCCAGGGTTAATGAAATTGATACACATCTTCGAGACGCAAGATCAATAAGTCCGTTTGAAGGTGTAATTGTTGAGAAGTTAGTAGAAGTCGGTGATACGGTGCAAAGAGGACAGGCCCTGATTAAATACTCTGATACACGTTCGCTTCAGCTGGAAGTTGATGTGCCGGCACGTCTGGTATCTTCAATTGAAATTGGCACACTTGTGCCTGCAAAACTTGATGTAGGTAGCACCTATATTGATGTGCGAGTTGCGCAAATTTTTCCAACCGCTGATAAAGAGAGACATACCGTAACTGTGAAATTTGATTTACCCGAAGGTGCACCTGGTGGCCCTGGCATGTATGCAGAAGTCATGGTACCAGATCTTAATACCCCGATTAACAGTATGCCGGTAATACCATCATCAGCCATTCTTCACAGAGGAAGTTTACCTGCCGTATTTGTGCTTAATAGCCAAAACAAGGCAGAGTTAAGATTAGTCAGGTTGGGTGATCAGGTTGATAACCAGTATGTGGCTGTTCTCGCTGGCGTATTACCCGGTGAAAATATATTTGTTAATCCGCATCCGGGTATGAGATCTGGCTGGACGCCACAAAAAGAAAATAATAGCAATTTTAAATAAACAAATTGCATATAAGTGGTATTAAAAGTTTTACAGGTTTTGCAAATTACATAACATTGCTGCATACGAGTTATTGCCCTGATGAATTTTAAACCAGAGAGAAGCTGATGATTAAACTGGAATATAAATAACTGAGTTACCAAACATGGCAAATGAATTAAACGAAAAAGACATTACTGAAGAGTCTGAAGAGTTAAACCAGAAGAATCTTGGAATCGCTGGGAGAATTACTCGTCAGTTTATTAACTCTCCTGTAACGCCTTTATTAATGGCCGCTTTTTTAATGATTGGTATACTGGGTTTAATGTTTACACCCAGGCAGGAAGATCCAAAAATTTCTGTGCCAATGGTTGACATCTTTGTTAAATATTCGGGTGCTTCTGCAGAACAAATAGCTAATCTTGCTATAACCCCACTGGAAAGAATGATCAGTGAGATTCCTGGTATTCGCCATGTTTATTCAGCAAGTCAACGTGGTTCAGGCCTTGTAACGGCGCAGTTTTTTGTGGGTGAAGACCTGGGTGAATCAATTGTAAAAATTCACGATAAAATACAGTCAAATCTTGATGCTATACCCCCCGGCGTATCAATGCCGTTAGTGAAACCTGTCGGGCCAGATGATGTGCCTGTTGTTACCGCAACAATCTGGTCTGAAGATCCGTCTATTGATGATGCCATTTTGCGTACACTCGCACTTGATATTTTACAAAATCTTGAGCAGGTGCCAAATTCTGGTAAGGGTTTTGTTGTAGGTGGTCGAGCTGAACAGATTCGAATAGAAGTATCACCGGAACGTTTAAATGGATTTGGTATTAGCATTCAGGAGGTTGCAAACACAATCAAAACCGCAAACAGTGAACTATCTGCAGGAAATATTGAAGGCGGAAACCGAACTTTTAATGTTTACACCGGTTCCTTTTTAAATGATGCACAGGATGTTGCCAATCTTGTGGTTGCTGTTAGAAACGGTTCTCCAGTATATGTTCGAGATATTGCTCATGTGTATCAGGCACCAGAAGAAACAGCCCAAATAGTTAATTTTGCGACTGGGCCGGCTTATGAAGGAAGTGGGCCTACGACAAGCGGTTCTCAGGCTGTAACTATAGCGGTTGCAAAAAAAGTTGGATCAAACGGCGTTACCATTGCTAGAGATTTAATTGCTAAGTTAGATTCTTTAAAAGGCCACCTGATTCCAGACAATGTTGAAGTTAGTATTACCCGTGATTACGGTAAATCAGCCAACGACAAAGTTAATGAATTATTGTTAGCTTTATTTGAAGCAACAGTGGCAGTGAGCATTTTGTGTTTAATTGGCTTAGGAGCACGAGCCGCATCTGTTGTTATATTTGTTATCCCTGTTGTTATTTTAATGACTGTCTGGGCGGCGTGGGTAATTGATTATACGATAGACAGGGTAAGTTTGTTCGCACTGGTATTTACTATTGGTATTTTGGTAGATGATGCAACCGTTGTTGTAGAAAATATATTTCGACGATGGCTGAAAGCGGGTAAAACAACAACCGCTATTGCGATAGATGCGGTACGTGAAGTCGGTAACCCCACCATTATGGCAACACTGGCCATCATTGCTGCATTATTAGCAATGGGTTTTGTAAGTGGTCTAATGGGGCCATATATGCGACCGATTCCTGTTCTGGGTTCAGCTGCGATGTTCCTGTCCCTGCTAGCAGCATTTATTTTCGTTCCCTGGTTTGCAATGCGTTTGCGGCCTGATATGGAAGCCTTAAAGAAGGCAGAGAAAAAAGAATTACGACAAATTGAAATGATAGGGCGTTTTTACGAACCTGTTATGAAACCACTAATGAATAATAAATTAGTCGGTCGTGTATTTCTGTTCTCCCTGATCGCGTTAACTTTTATTTCCTGTTATCTATTTTCTATAAAAGCAGTAACAGTAAAAATGTTACCGTTCGATAATAAACCTGAGTTCAATGTAGTTATTAATATGCCTGAAGGTACGGCGTTACCAGTGACTGCAAATTTAACATCTCGTCTAGCTGCAAAACTTCAGGAAATTCCCGAAATTACAGCAATACAAACTTATGTGGGTACATCTTCACCATTTAATTTTAATGGCATGGTAAGACATTATTATATTCGCAAGCAGCCCTGGCATGCCGATATTCAGGTTATGTTGTTAGATAAAGATGATCGTGAACGTTTTAGTCACGATATTGCTGTAAATGCCCGTGAATTATTAAAACCAATTGCTGATGAAATGGGCGCTCGAATACAGGTAGTAGAGATGCCACCCGGGCCACCTGTTTTACAAACTGTTGTTGCAGAGATTTATGGGCCCGATGCGAAGACTCGTAGACAGGTAGCAAAAGATATGACAGGTATCTTTGAGCAGGCTGAAGGTCTTGTTGATGTTGATAATTATATGGCGGATGAATATGAGTATTGGCGTTTTGAAGTTGATACTAAAAAAGCTGCTCGTCGAGGAGTTTCTGTCAACACAATTAATCAAACACTTGCCATGGTTATGGGTGGTTATAAGTTAGGTGACGTAAAGAAAGGTAAAGTACTGGAACCCACCTATATTGTTATTCAGGCCCCTATGGGGGTGCGATCGGAGATAAATCGTCTAGGTAATATGCCGATTACAGGTGTTAATGGTCAATCAATTCCACTAACAGAATTAGGCCGCTTTGTTCGTGCAACTGAAGACCCTATCGTGTATCACAAGGATTTGCGCGATGTAGAGTACGTAACAGGTGAAATGGCTGGTCGATTAGGTGCGCCAATTTATGGCATGTTCTCAGTAGAAGATTTACTCAAAGATTATATAACGCCGGATGGACAAACTATAACCGGAATGCCTATGGGCTTGATTGGGCCACCAAAAGATGACTTTAAGTCAGCATTTGAATGGGGTGGTGAATGGACAGTAACCTATGAAACTTTTCGTGATATGGGCGGTGCTTTCATGGCTGCGATGTTACTCATCTATGGATTAATTGTTTGGGAGTTTAAAGATTTTACTTTGGGTGGATTGATTATGGCACCAATTCCACTAACTTTGATCGGTATCATACCGGGGCATATGATTACCGGTGCAGAATTTACAGCAACCTCGATGATTGGTTTTATTGCCCTCGCAGGAATTGTCGTCAGGAACTCAATTTTACTTGTTGAGTTCGTTAAACATGAAGTGGCTGATGGTGGCGAAATATGTGATGCAGTAATTAATGCAGGTAAAGCGCGTATGCGTCCTATTTTAATTACCGCATTAACATTGATGGCTGGTTCTTACATGATACTTGACGACCTTATTTTTAAAGGTATGGCTGTTAGTTTATTGTTTGGTGCCGGTGTTGCAACGGTATTAACACTTGTAGTTATTCCCCTGGGTTGTATCAGTGTTAAGAAACATTTTTACATGTGTCGTTGTGATGATGGAGAGGTCATTGTTTATCGCGATGAGCCAGAAGAGTACAAACTGCCGTTATGGATGCAAATTTATTCTTCAGTTATTAACGCGGCAATGTGGTTGTTCTATATAGGTCGCATGTTTGTGATAATGGTTAAGATGGGCATAGATCGAGTTTTTGGAGCATCAGCAAATGAGTCGCCAACTACCAATAATTATGCTTCAGAACCACCTGTAGATTCACCACCAACGCCTGAAGAGCCCCCAGCTAAACCACAAGCTCCGAAAACTTCAGACAATAAGCAGACTACAGATAAAAAAGCGGATGTTAAAACCGCCTCAAAGGACGCGTCATCAGAAGAAACGGTTGCAAAAAAAGCACCACCTAAAAAGAAAGAATCAACTAAGAAAAAAGCGGCACCAAAAAAGAAGGTAACGCCTAAGAAGAAGGCGTCAACCAGGAAAAAAACGGTTGTAAAGAAACGCAGAGGTATTAAATTAAAAGATGACTCTGACGATACTAATTCTGATTAGAATAATGACTCAGAAGATAAGTCATAATTTATTTGACCTAAACCTTGAAATTAAATGAGTTGAGTAGGGTAAAAATATGAAAGTTACAAGAATATTATCAATAACAGGTGTGATGTTGATGAGCACTCAGTTAAATGCTGCAGTAGTTGAAAATAATCAAATTATGCCACCACCGGGGCCGTATAAATCAATCATGAGTAATACGCCACCCGCTTTTGTACCTTATGGTTCCCAACAGGCGCAAAATAACCCGTATCAACAAAATCAGGCGTCACAGGCATTTAACCGTTTTCCTGCTAATAACCAGCCATTGCATAAACCTGCAGAACAGTTGCCTGAATGGGTGGTAAGTAAACAGCAGGAAAATAAAGCCAGGATTGAAAAGATGCTTGAGGAAAATGCAGCAAGAAATAAAGAAAATGAAAAACGTTTTACTGAGTATCTTGAAAAAGCAGAAGCACTCGCTAAAAAAAGAAATGAAGAAAATAAAAAGTGGGTAGCTGAAAATAATAAAAAAATGAAGGAATTCTGGCAATCTGAACTTGATAAATTTGCTAAAAATCAAAAATTACAAATAGAGAAAGCTAAAGATCTTCCAGACTGGGTTAAGAAGAATATGTTAGAGCGCCAACAAAAACAACTGGCAGTAATGAAAGAGAATCCACCAATGCCTATGCAAATGCCCAGCCAAAATTCCAGGCAAAATTTAAGGCAGAATTCAATGCAACGTAATCCGCCTTCAATGAATGAATTTAATAATATGCAACAGTCGCCACCTGCTCATCAGATGCCTTCAAGTATGCAGTTCAGACAGCCGCCGCTTATGCAACAACATCAGCAACAGCAGCCAGGTATGAACCAGCCGTTTAATTCAGGCCAGCAAAATATGCCCAGACAATTTATGCAGCAGCCTCGTCAGGCTCCGCCTATGCAACAACAATATCGGTCACAGCCTTTTTATAATACGCCAGAAAATCGGCAGTTTGTGCCTCCTGTGCAAGGTCCATATTCAGGGGCTGTAAGCGGGCAACCTAATATTAATCCATATAATCGATATTCACGTTAAGTTCGAGGATTTATAGAGAGAGTTATGAATATAATAAATACACGTATCATTGTAATTATGAGTCTTTCGGTGGCTGCATTTTTCCCATTTGCAGCATATTCGTATCACAATGAATCGATATATAACCATGCACAACATGATCATGCTACTAGCGTTCATGATCTTAAAAAATGGAAAACAGGCTCGAATTTTCATGTTCGTAACAAGCCTGTGCGTGTACCTGTTGCTACTCGTAAAGTTGAGGAAGATCATTATGCCTTAACTGAACCGCAGAGAAAGTCAGTTAATCCATGGATCATTAAAAAACCAGATAATAATGGTTTTTCTAAAATGAATGCGAAACGTCCATGGGGTAGTGTGCCTGAGAAATATTCAGATAAAACAAAGAAGAATAAAAAGAATAAAAACAATCTATCTGTTATTAACAATGTTCACGCAAATAACCAGCTAAAGTATAAACCGTTTGGGGAAAATAATTTATTACTTAATCAAAATAGAAATCCTTCTTTAATACCCATAGCAGGACATTTTCCTACTTATTCAGATCCAGGCGGTTTTTCACCAATGTATGCAGACCCTGGTTATGGTTATGGTTATGGATATGGTGGCTACAATGCGTATCCGTTTATGGGGCAGGGTTTTATGCCATTCAATAGATATGGCTGGCGATAGAAAAAATTAAATCGAAATCTGGTTTAGTTCCGCATGTTGAACTTTCCGCTGCATGTTTGATTAGAAGGCATATGTCTTCAGGAAAATATAAATACATAACTGAGGATCATACGATGAAAAAAGTATCAAAAATTATATCAGCAGCAGCTTTATTAGGTGCACTGGCAACCCCGATGATGGCTGATGCCTGGTGGGGACCATTTAATAATAATGGTTGGGGTAACAATAATAACGGCTGGAACAATAATGGCAATGGTAATGGTAACGGTTGGGGAATGGGAGACTTCCTTGGCAACGGTGGCCTAGATTTTAATATGAGCGGCAATGGACGCGGTAATGGTTACGGTAATGGCTACGGCAATAACAGCTATAACGGTAACAATCGTTTCAATGGTTACAACGGTTATAATGGATATAACGGTTACAACGGTGGTTATGGTGCACCTTATGGTTATGGCGCACCTTATGGCGGCGGCGCACCTTATGGTTACGGAGCACCTTATGGCGGTGGACACCCAGGTTATGGTCCTGCACCGGTACCTGCACCCGGTCAGTAGTTCAGTTACTGATGTGTATAGAGAACACAAGGATGTGTTTTTTATATTTTATTTATTAAACCTTCAGGTAGACGAATGTTCATGACTTTTAAATCTTTGATAGTAACGATGGTGTTGTTTTTGCTTACTAATAATGGTTATGCATCGATAACAGATAAAGAATTTTCAGCTGATGCTGTTGTGTCTATACCCGGGCAACCGTCTACTACAAGTAAATTATTTGTAGGTAAAGATGTTGTTCGAACAGAAGTGCAAACCAGTGACGGTGTTATTATTGATATCGTTTATCCATATATGGGTAAAGCAATAAAGTTAAACACAAAGCATCACGAGTATATTGAGATAGCAATAGAAAAACAAAATAAAGATCAGAATTTAAATCCTTGTAGCCGAATTCAGAATGCAAATTGTACTTTGTTAGGCAGCGAGCTTGTTGATGGTATGCCGGCACAAAAGTGGCAGATTGTAGCAAATCAAAATGGTAAAAATATAAGAACATTACATTGGGTTGATGTTAAAAGACAATTGGCTGTACGTGAGTTTTTTAATGATGGATCAATGGCAGAAATGAAACTTGAAAAAAATGAAGTTGTTGATGGGCGTAAAACAGAGCGTTGGGTTAGAACGATTAGTCGACCCGATGGGTCTATGGTTAGTTCATATCAATGGTATGATCCACAGTTAGAAATATCCATAAAAGAAGAGTTGCCAGGTGGTTACATCAGACAGTTAAAAAATATAAAGGTGGGCACTCAAAAGAAAACAATATTTGCTGTTCCAGATAATTACAAAATCATGCGACCAGAACAATTACAGTTAAACAGATCGATAAACAGGCCGTCTCGATCGCCTGCTAACTCATCATCACAAAACTACAGGTAGAACTAAATTGGTTACTGTTATTGCAAACTTAAAAGGTGGTTCAGGTAAAAGCACGGTGATATTTAATCTTGCATTGTGGTTAAAAGAAAAAGATCAATTAATAATGGCTTTTGATCTTGATCCACAAGGCACTTTGAGTGATGTTGCAGATGTTAGAAAAGACGAGGGTTTAGAGGCGCTGGAAGTGTTGACTGATGTCGAAGAAATTAAAAACCATCTTGATAAACATGTTCTTGTAGATGTAGGTGCTTCAAATATGCAAGATATGAAGTTGGCAATAAAATTAGCAGATCGAGTATTAATACCAGTTTCTCCTAGTCAGCCTGATTTATGGGCGACACAAAGATTTTTAAAAATAGTTAAAGAATGTGATTCAGAGGATAAACCTCTTGAATTATTGGCATTTATTAATAGAGCAGATACGCATACCATGGTTCGCGAATCAGATGAAACAGAAGAGGCGCTTAATACAATAAAAGCAATTCAGGTCTTACCGCACAGGCTTTGCCAACGAACAATGTTTAGACGTACTTTAAGTGAGGGCATGTCTATTAATGAAATATCACCTAATAGCAAAAGTGCTAAAGAATTTAATACACTAGCTTCAGCTCTTTATGCTGATCTGGTTTAATCGGAGTTAAAAATGAAAAGCTTAGTTAAAAAAACAATATGGTTAATTATTTATTTACTGCCTATTTTAGCTCTAATCTACTATCGTGCATTTATATTTACACCGCATTTTAATAAACCGATTGATAATGCACTTAACGATCTCTCTCAAGCTATAGGATTTGAAATTCCTTCATATAAGCTTGCAAATAATGAAGGGTCTTTATATAAGCAGTATTTAGGTGATTCTGAAACAACAGTGCAAACTGAAGTCTCAGTAAATACTACAACGCCTTTAGAAGAGCCTGTTTCTCAGCCTGCTGATATGATGAATGGAGCTTTAGAGCCTGAAGTTGAATTAATTCCCGAAGTGGAATCTGCTGCTATTGAAACTGAAGAATCAGATCTTGATATGAAACAGATAGTTTCAGCTGTTAAGGAATCAGTGAGTGAGTCCCTTGAAACTTTTATGGATGAAAAAGAATCACAGCCATTAGAAAGTGAATCTTCTTTATTAAGTGCGCAGGAATTATTATTCAAGGCGCGTTTAGCCTATTGGAATGGTGATTTAAAAACAGCAGAAAATACATATATTCAATTAACTGAAATGTTAAGTGACGACCCTAATGTTTATGGTGAATTAGGAAATCTCTATTATATGCAGTCTAAATGGAAGTTGGCGAGTGATGCATATTATCATGCGGCCCTTAAACTAAGTAAGACAAAAAATGCTTATCAGGCACAGCACCTGTTGCGTATTATTCGCGGGCTTGATACTGAAACAGCTGATAAGTTACAGGCCGAATTAAACCATACCAGTTAAACCAGATTAGTAAACTTTTTTGAGATAATAATGAATACAGATCATAAGCCGAAAAAAATTAAAAATGTACGTGAAGTCATTATTGAGGCAATAGAATGTGAGCCCGGTATTGCAGGTTGTACGGCTGACCCTGATACCTGTCCTAACTCGCCAGATACATGTGACAAAAAATTATCAATGTTTGGATATTATGACGATACAATTAAGGATAGTGTGGAACATGTTTTAAGCAGAAGCCTTGACGATTTAACGAAAACTTTTACTGCAAGTGCCAGGCGTTGGGAGTTAATTGTTTACCCGGCAATGTTTAGTTTTGTAGTATTAGCGATTTATGGTTTTTTTCTTATTTTCAGTTTAACAAAAGATATCACCATTGTTTCAACAGAGATGGTTAATATGAGTCGAAATATGACTCAGATGACGACAGATGTGCACAACATGACATTAATAATGCAGGATCAGTCTATGTATATTAGTGAAATGAATAAAAATATGCGCAACATGTCTATGTCTATGAATCAAATGCGTTATGACATGTCAAGCATGAATAGTAATGTTTCCAGGCCAATGAACTTTATGAATTCATTTGCACCGTGGTGAATAAGGCGAGTATCTGACAATATAAATAATTTTTCAAGCTATACTGTATATATCTGGAGCTAATGATCAGAACTGGTCTGAAGTGATGATATCTAATATTGCCGTATAAAGTGGTCTATAAAATCTTATGTCAAAGATTTAACTTGAAGAAGAATTATCTATGGACGAACATCACGATCAACTTGCTGATATCAATAAACAACTTCCTTTGAAGGATAAACTGGTATCAACACATAAGTCTTTAAATGATCTGTTCCCTTTTATTGTTCGTGTAGCTGTTGCTTTATACGATTCTGAAACAAAGGTACTCAAAACATATTTACATAGTGGCGATACCGATAATCCTCTTGAGCACTATCAGACATTACTTGATCATGCTCCATCATTAAAAAAAATTTTAGATAAAGGCCATCCAAGGGTAATTAATAATTTACTGACATTTGATAATGGCTCGCATGAGCATACTCGCCGCATCGGACGAGGCGGATTTGCTGCAAGTTACACTTTACCTATATTTAATGAAGGTGATTTCATTGGTTTTATCTTTTTTAATGCGGATAAAACAGATGTATTTACAGAAAGTGTTCTCAGCCAGATAGATGTGTACGCGCATATGATTACCTTAATGGTAATTAATGAACTTAGTTCTATAAAAACACTGACAGCAGCGGTGAAAACAACGGGTCATATCACACATATGAGAGATCCCGAAACAGGTAGTCACCTCGATCGAATGTCACGTTATAGTCGTTTGATAGCGACCGAACTTGCAGAGACCTACGACCTTAATGATGACTATATAGAACACATATTTATGTTTTCACCATTACATGATATTGGAAAAATCGCCATACCTGATCACATATTATTAAAGCCGGGTCAGCTTGATGATGACGAAACTACTATTATGAAAACTCATGTTCACAAGGGTTGTGAAATCATAGATGAGTTACTGGTAAACTTCGGCTTAAATAATATCAAACATATGGATATTCTACGTAATATTGCCGAAGGGCATCACGAAGCAATAAACGGCAGTGGCTACCCTGCGGGTATAATGGGTGAGAGTATTCCTCTGGAGGCACGCATTGTCGCTGTAGCTGATGTATTTGATGCTTTAACCAGTAAACGAACCTATAAAGAAGCCTGGAGTAATGAAAAAGCTATCGAGCTTATAAAGAGTCTGGCTGGTGAGAAGCTCGACCAGAACTGTGTGAATGCTTTACTCAAAAACATGGATCAGGTTGTGCGCATTCAGTTACAGTTTAAGGAAAATATAATAGGTTAACTTCAAGTGACTTAACGGATGCACTTCGATATACAGGCTGATCACTATTTTTACTCGTTACCACGGTCTGCCATGTCAGCATAACCTCTAACAGACTATCCCTGATCTGCACCAAAAACAAAGTCATACTAAAGTTATATCATAGCTTCGTAAAATTCGATCATAATGCTCTTTATATTCGAATTATCTTATTGTTTTCTTCATGTAAAATGCTCGCATCTATGATTGTGTTTAGCTCATTGTTAAGGGTAAATTCAGTCAGCTTATATTTAAGAAATTAACGCAGGATACACAATGAAACGAATCATGTTATTTATAATGACAAACATAGCCATTATGGTTGTTCTTAGTATTACCCTAAGGTTATTAGGTGTTGATAGCATCCTCGCTGAAAATGGTTCAGACCTTAATATACAGGCATTAGTTATTTTATCTGGTGTTATTGGTTTTGGTGGATCATTTATATCTCTGCTGATTTCCAAATGGATGGCTAAACGTATGACAGGGGCGGTTGTTATAACCAGCCCATCATCCAATATTGAAAAATGGCTAATTAATACAGTTGAAAAACAGGCTGAAATTGTCGGCATAAAAATGCCAGAAGTAGCTATTTTCCCATCAACTGCAATGAATGCCTTTGCCACAGGTGCCACTAAGAACAATGCATTAATGGCGGTTTCTCAAGGTTTATTAGACAATATGACCCAGGGTGAAATTGAAGCGGTTGTCGGTCATGAGATGAGTCATATCGCTAATGGCGATATGGTCACCCTGGCTTTGATTCAAGGCGTTGTTAATACCTTTGTTGTATTTTTATCACGGGTTATTGGTCATGTTGTAGACCGTGTTATTTTAAAAAATAATCAGGGTCATGGTATTGGTTATTTTGTGAGTGTCATTGTGGCACAGGTTGTTTTATCTGTACTTGCATCAACTATCGTAATGTATTTCTCCAGGAAACGTGAGTTCATTGCAGACACTGGTGGAGCAGATCTGGCAGGGCACCAGAATATGATTAATGCACTTAAACGTCTTGGACAGGTTGAACCAGAACCATTACCAGAGCAGATGGCGGCTTTTGGAATTAACGACAAAAGCGCTATTATGGCATTATTTTCTTCACACCCACCTATTAGCGCACGAATAGACGCGCTGGAAAAACGCGCGATGAATCTTTCATAAAATTACACAGTAATTGATTGTGTGTTGAAAGTCATAAGGTGTGCGCTTTGGCATGATTATGCTTATATAAAAGTATAACCAGAGCGCAGTATTAGACAGCTTTGTAAAACTTAAAATATTTTTGGCAGGTGAGTACTCATGCCTGGGTTTGTGTGCTCATTTGCCTATAAAGTAAAACAAAAACATTTGAAATATGCTGCTAGGTAATAACTTCTTTTATTTGCCATTTTTAAAAACACGTTTTATTCACACTGCCTGTCAGGTGACGAAGAGTTTTCTTATACTACTTAGAGTCAGTTACTATTTAGACATTACTTTTCGCGCTTGCAAAACCCGAGTACTCAACACCCGATAACAATGCCATTTCACGATGCCAGGTAGCGAGATCACGCTGCGTAAATTTATGTAAGTCGTCATGACCACAGGCACGAGCCATAACTTTCATTAGCTCGATAGAAGCATCAAAAAAATTATGTAACTGCTTAGATGATTTTTCTATATTTAATTTTTGTCTTAAATCTTCTTTCTGTGTCGCAATTCCGGCAGGGCAATTATTCGTGTTGCAGATTCTAGCCGCAACACAACCTATTGCCTGCATCGCACTATTAGAAATTGCAATACCATCTGCACCTAGCGCCAGCGCTTTTACAAAATCGACCGGTACACGCAAACCACCGGTAATAATAAGTGTGACACGACCACTTGCAGCTTGTTCATCAAGGTAACGGCGGGCACGTGCGAGTGCAGGGATGGTTGGCACACTGATATGATCTCTGAACATTTCAGGGGCCGCACCCGTGCCACCACCACGGCCATCCAGAATAATATAATCAGCACTGGCATCCAGAGCGAACTGTATATCCTGTTCTATATGATTTGCACTGAGTTTAAAACCTACTGGAATGCCGCCACTAATTTCTCTGACACGGTCAGCCATTTTTTTAAAATCGGCTGCGCTTGAAAGGTTTTTAAATGTCGGTGGTGATATTGCCGGTTCGCCTTCGGGAATGCCTCTCACCTGAGAAATTTTTCCGACATTTTTATTACCCGGTAAATGACCACCCGTACCTGTTTTTGCACCTTGTCCGCCTTTAAAGTGAAATGCCTGAACATTTTTCAGAAGTTCTTCTTTGAAACCAAATTCAGCACTGGCAAACTCATAAAAATAGCGCGAATTCGCGGCTTGTTCTTCAGGCAGCATTCCACCTTCACCGGAACATATACCGGTGCCCGCAAGCTCTGCGCCCATGGCTAATGATATTTTTGCTTCTTCAGATAACGCGCCAAAACTCATGTCAGAAACAAACAGGGGTATTTTTAACTTTAATGGTTTTTTTGCTTGCGGCCCTATGATTAGCTCAGTTGAAACCACAACATCTTCCATCAAGGGTTTCTTTGCCATCTGCGCCACCATAATTTGTAGGTCATCCCAGTGTGGTAACTCATGGCGTGGTACACCCATAGCAGTCATTGGGCCATGATGGCCTACTTTAGATAAACCTTCTCTTGCCAGCTGATGAATAAACTCTACAGTTGGCTCTTCTGCTGTAGCAGTAGCAACGGGGCTATCCGATGCTTGCGATTTTATTCCCGGTCCTTCTTTACCTACCTGCTCATCACTGAACTGTTGATGCGTGCCATCACAAAAGGGAGCATTAGACGTATGTTTACATGCGCACAGGTAGGCTTCACCGTTATCATCAGCAACGATTACTTTTGGATTGAATGTGGTGCCTACATGCGAGCCATCACAAAACGGCTGGCTTTTAGATCGTCCACAGGTACAAAAATGATATTCCTGTCCTTTTGAAAGAGTAACTCTGGATGGTTTGTTATCTGCGATGACAGGATTGGACATAAAATTATTCCTCTGGACGGGTATTTAATTTCTATTAACATTTTAATTTTTAAGAGATTTGACGCTGAGATGATTTGCAGTTAATTATTTTAAGCATAGAAATTAACTCTATCGCAACCATTGCGATAGAGTTAATTTACATAAAGATGTTATTTTTTGATGCCTTCAAGGGAGAGTGTCATTTCAACATCTTTGGATTTTGGTCCAAGATCTTTCACAATGCCGAAATCAGACATGGCAAATTTAGTTTTGCCTTCAAAACCACGACGATAACCGCCCCAGGGATCTTTACCCGCACCAACAGAATACATTTCAATTTCTACTGGTTTGGTAACACCGTGTAAAGTCAGGTTGCCTTTAAGAATGCCTTTGCCATCTTTTCCCGGTGTATAACTTGTACTGATAAACCTGGCTTCCGGATATTTTTTTACATCCAGAAAATCATCACTTCGTAAATGCTTGTCACGCTCTGCATGGTTAGAATCAACACTAGCCGTTTTAATAGTTACTTCGACGGATGCGCTTTCTGGAGCCTTCTCGTCATAACTAAATTGCCCGCTGAATTCATTGAAACGCCCATATAACCAGCTGTATCCCAAATGTTGAACACGGAACTGAATAAAAGCATGCGCGCCTTTAGTGTCAATCACATAGTCTTCAGCCAGCAACGCTGCGCTATTAAAAGTTAATCCGGCAAACAATAATGAAGCGGTCATATTACGTAATGTCATGGTGTATCTCCTCGTTGATAAAAACTATTTAACGTCCGAACATGCGCATTAAACTGCGATCCCGGTCAATGAAATGATGTTTTAAGGCCGCGGCTGCATGAAGCAGTACCAGACCAATTAATATCGATGCTACTATCAGGTGTACCTGACCTGCAACATCTTCCTGCTCGACAATCGAAGTAATCGTTGCCGGAACTGAAAACCAGCCGAAGACTTCAATGGCTCGATTATCTGCTGTTGAAATAAGATAACCGCTAATCATGGTCACCAATAGTAACAGATAGAGAAATATATGAACCGCATGCGCGATTTTAATTTCCCATGGCTTATGACTTGATAACGGTTTTGGCGATGGTGTAAAAAAGCGCCAGAAAAGTCGAAATACTACCGTCAAAAAAAGTAACACACCGATACTTTTATGCCACCATGGTCCTAACTGATACCAGCTATCGTAGTAATCCAGCTCTGTCATCCACCAACCGAGTGCAAACAGGATGAAAACCGGCAAAGGCACCAACCAGTGTAATGCTATCGTTATAAAACCATATCGATCTGTGTTATTTTTCCACTGCATGTCAAACCTTTTTCTCTCTTTTCAATACGTTAAAAATTCGACGCATTTTGTAAATTAATAATCGGAGTATGTGTGACTCCTGTTAAATAATCGCTTGAATAATATATTACGTTCCTCTGCCAGTATAGAGTCTATATCTGGAGTTACGAAAGGATATCTGATGGCTCGATTGTGAGATGCACAGTGATGTCTTCACCATTAACATCGTCATCGTTGTTATGACCGTTTGTAATTCATTCGTTCATTCATAACATCCACCTTTCCGTACAGAGGGGGCTTATTACCCTGTGCGGACAGTATTATCACTGTTGCTTATTAATAAATAAACAGCTATTATGTGAACTTATTGTTCTAATTGTCGCAACAATCGAGTCAATATGAATCGTTTCGAAAATATGCATACCTTTATTCGGGTTGTTGAAGCAGGCAGTATAAGCGGCGCCGCAGATCGGCTGAATGTAGCTAAATCGGCCGTTAGTCGTCGCCTGAAAGAGCTGGAAAAACACCTCGGTGTACAGCTTTTTCACCGAACAACCCGTCATATGAATTTAACAGACACCGGCCGCGCTTTTCATCGACAGGCTGTACGAATACTCGATGATGTTCTAGAGGCAGAAATTGCCACATCGCAGGCTCATGAAACATTAAAGGGAAGTTTGAAGATAGCTCTGCCATCGTCTTTTGGTCTTATGCATATGGGGCCCATTATTAATGACTTTCTGAAACAACATCCGCAGATTGAATTTGATCTGGATTTTAATGATCGTGAAGTGGATGTAATTCAGGAAGGGTATGATCTTGCGATTCGCATTGCTAATCTACCGAATTCAAGTTTGATTGCACGCCGTATAGCCCCTGTTAAGTCAGTTATGTGTGCAAGCCCGGATTATCTTGAACGGATGGGGGGGGTGCCCCGGTCACCGGAGGATTTGATAGATCATCAGTGCCTTGTTTACAGCCTGTTACGTGATCCCGAATACTGGTATTTAAGTGATGCCAGTGGTGATGAAATCAAAACCAGGATACGCCCTTATCTTAAAGCAAGCACCGGTGAATTTCTCAGAGAAGCCGCCGTTGAAGGCCAGGGTATCATTCTCGTACCAACATTTATCATCTACAAAGAAATAGAGAGTGGTGCGCTGGTGCCTTTACTCAAAGACTACAATACACCACAGATTAATGCTTATGCGATCTATCCGCAGACGCGCCACCTTTCACAGCGTGTCAGGGCGTTTGTTGATCTACTTGTTAAACGATTTGAGGGCACTCCCTATTGGGACTTATGCCTTGAATAATTAACATAAGACAATATTGAACACTAACATGGGTGGGCAAGCGACCTGTACAAGAAAATCATAGATATCTGGTTTTGATTTCGGTTATTCAATGCCATAAAAAAGGCGACTAAAAGCCACCTTTCTATTAACATTAATGATGATCTTTATACTTACTTACGTCTAGCCAATCCAAGCAAGCCAATTAAGCCAGAGCTAAATAACCACATTGCGGCTGGCACGGGTACTGTCGTAATTTCTGCGTATTCTATGCTTAAATTCGCACTTGAGCCAAGTGTTGCATAAACATTCCAGTAAGAAACATCAAATAGAAATCCCAGGTTATTCGAGTCGTCAATATTGGTAATTAAAAAGTCTGTGACATCGAGTGAATAACTTCTATTGTAGTAACCAGAGCCCCCCGTGAATTGGGTATAACCCAAGTTATTGCTAGTTTGAGAAAAATCGTCAAGTGAAACATTGCCGTCTGCAACGTAGCCGTATGTTCTTAAACCGTCGCCATAACTCCCGCTAGTATAAGATGAAGTGAAGTTAAGTGATGCGGAAATAATTTCATCTGAGGAAATTACAGTCGTTGTTGGTAATGAAAATTCATAAACACCTCTAAACTCTGCGTAGTTAAAGACCGATGTTCCATTTATTTTTCGTAGAAAAATATCATCCGCAGTGCCTATTATGTCAAACGTTCCATCCATTTGACCTCCACCAGAGGTGCCGCCGTCAACAGCGTAACCTGATGCAGTGGAGTTAATGCTTAATATGCTGGCATGTGAAGCTGCTTGTATGAAAAATAAAATAAAAAGCAAAGGGATGTTTCTTTTACATTTGTAAAAATTGTGCCATAAAATTTCCATTTATTATTATTATTAACTTATAAAGTTTATCAGATCTCATACCTTATTCATAAGTCTATGTTGTTGATTACTTATCGTGATTCTTATCGAGACACCTGATTCTTATCGAGACACCCATAATAACAAAAGACTTAGATGCAATCTAAATCATTGTTTTTATTGGGTTTTTGTGATGGGTGTCTTAGATGCTTTAGATGCTTAGTGTCTTAGATGTTTACGCGGGAGTATGGGAACGAGTTATGAATTGCAGGTTAATAAGTTGTGCTTATTCATGCATATGTTAAAGTTGTATGTCGTTATTTTTTTATAAACGGTCTGATGAAGCCGCCGCCAGTCAGCCACCAGAATAGAGGTTCGAGTTTTGACACAAGATGAAATTGCAAACTATCTCCGGTCACATAGCGCTTTTTCCAATCTCGATCCAGCGCATATAGAGATTCTCGTTCAGCATGCGCAGGAGAGGTCGTACGCCGTCGGTGATATGTTGTTCAGGCAGATGGATCTGGCGGAGCATTTCTTTATCCTGATGGAGGGCTCAATCAAGGTGCAAGTCCCTGCTATTATGGGGCCAGCTCTTGTGGTGCAGACATTGGAGGCCAACGATATCCTGGGTTGGTCCTGGTTGATACCACCGTACAAATGGGCCTTCGAGGCGACAGCCGAGCTCGATTCGAGAGTGCTGGTTTTCGATGGCAAGGCCTTGTTGCAACATTGTGAAACCGATTATAACTTTGGTTATGCGCTTATGAAAATGTTTGCCGGTCTGATGTCGGAACGTTTGCATGCGGCGCGCATAAAGATGATGGACAGCTGGTCGCCGGCCGGCTGGGCGTAATGATTAATCAAACATTCGACTTTGATACATAAACAGTTTATTGAGACGCCCATAATAACAAATGGCTTAGATGCCATTTAAAAGTCAAAAGCAGTAGAAACAGCGAATGGTCACTTAAATACATCCATGTTGCCGTGACATTAGTGCATCCTTGCAGTCAACGTAAATATTTAATTAACTCGATCCCATGCTCACGCGTGGCAACAAGTTAATTATGTCAGTTTATTGTGACGCCCTTATCAGGCCAGGTTTCATTTGCTAATTTTATATTAAAAAATTAGAAAACTGTTTCAGGAATTCAATTGAGAACGATTTAACATATCCTTAGCATGATCAATTGTTTGTTGAGTGATCTCTAAGCCACCTAACATTCTTGAAATTTCATCAACTCGTTGTTCCATTTCCAGAGGGATAATTTCTGTTCGAGTTTCTTTACCATCACTGTGTTTATATACCTGCATATGATGGTGAGCCTGTGATGCAACCTGTGGTAAATGTGTAATACAGAAAACCTGACGGTTTTCGCCTAAAACTCTTAAGTGTTTACCGACTATTTCTGCAATGCCGCCACCAACACCACTATCGACTTCATCAAATATTAAAGTTGGAATGCGTCCCTGTTGAGCAGTGATCATTTGTATGGCGAGACTAATGCGCGCAAGTTCACCACCTGATGCTGTTTTTGCCAGTGCTTTAAATGGCTGCCCGGTGTTTGTGCTGACGGTGTATTCAATTGAATCTAAGCCATTGGCTGAGGCTTTTTCTTTAGTTGTTATTTGTATTTTAAATTGACCACCGGACATACCAAGGGTTTGCATTGAAGTGCTGATTTGTTTGTTAAGTTCTATTGAAGTTTTTGTTCGCGATTCAGTTAGTTTTTTGGCAAGTGTTTTATACTTTTTATCGAGTTTATTTACTTCACTTTCCAGCTTGCTTAAGTTTTCATCAGCATTATCAAGTTCATTTAGCTCTAACGATAATGACTCTGTTAAATCTATTAACTGGTCAGGTTCAATATGATGTTTGCGAGATAAATCATGAATGATGCCCAGACGGGTTTCAACTTCGTCAAAACGCTCCGGGTTGCTATTTAAATTGTCTTTGTAATCACGTAATAAACTGGCTGTTTCTTCTATTTGAACCATTGCTTCAGATAACATTTCAAAAGCAGGGGTTAGGGTTTTATCAGTTGATAACATATCTTCTATTTTTTTTGCCTGTTGAGAAAGTTGTAGATGAATACTGGTGTCATCTGCATCATAAAGGCTGTTTAAAGTGGATGCTGTGTTGTCACTTAACTGATCTGCGTTAGCCAGGGTTTGATGTTCACTTTGTAGTTTGTCAGCTTCACCAGGCAGTAATGAAAGCTCTTCAAGTTCAGTTACCTGGTATCTTAATAAATCAAGCCGATCATTTTTATCTTTGCAGGCAGTTTGTAATGTTATTAATTTTTCTTTTTTAGAATTCCAGTCAATAAATACTTCTTTAACATCGGTTAGAAGTTTTTCATGTTGAGCATAGTCGTCTAAGAGCTGTCTCTGCATATCGGCTTTCATTAGTGACTGGTGTTCGTGCTGACCATGTATATCGACTAACATTTCGCCCAGTTGCCGCATGTCTTGTAATGGAGCGGGACTGCCATTTATAAATGCTCTGGAACGACCATCAGAACTTAACCTTCGTCTTAACAGGCAATCACCATCTGCATCGAGTTCTTTAGAAAGTAACCATGCATTTACTTCAGGTAATTCAGAAATATCAAATTCAGCACTGATTTCTGCCTTGCTTGAACCTGCACGCACGCTATCTGAGTCAGCACGGTCACCCAGAAGCAAGCCAAGTGCACCTAACAATATTGATTTTCCCGCACCGGTTTCACCGGTAAGTGTGGTTAATTTATTTTTAAAATCGAGATCAAGGTGATCAATAATAGCAAAATTACGGATACGGATATGGTTAAGCATTACAGTTGTTCACTCCAGTGTAATTTGGCACGTAAAATTTCATAATAGTCGTAACTGGTTGGGTGTATAAGGGTAATCATTTCCTGTTTTTTCCTGATGATTATTTTATCACCGGGGTTAACATCAAATGCCGTTTGCCCATCGAATGTAACCTGCGACGTAGACTGTTTACTCTCTCCAATGATAATTTCGACTTTACTATCGGCATTAACAACCAAAGGGCGATTAGTTAAGGTGTGTGGGCAAATAGGTACAACGACTATGGCATCAAGTGTTGCATGAAGCAGGGGGCCACCACTGGATAACGCATAAGCTGTTGAGCCCGTTGGAGTGGATACTACAAGACCATCTGCACGCTGGTAGTTAACAAACTGTCCATTGATATAGGTTTCAAATTCGATCATTCGCGCAACATCACGTATATGCACGACAACATCATTAAAGGCATCGGCTTTTGATATTAGCTGACCATTTCGCTCTACATGTGCTTCTAACAGGAAGCGGCGTTCTTCTACATACTCGCCGCGCATTATCTGTTCCAGGTTTTGCAGCATGTCATCTGGTGATATGTCTACTAGAAAACCCAAACGACCAAGGTTTATTCCTAAAACGGGAATATTATGTTCAGCTAGCGAACGTACCGCACTAAGAAAGGTACCGTCGCCACCTACAACTATTGCCAGGTCGGATTGTTTGGCAAGTGTGATTCTGTCTACGCAAGTTACATTTTCTATTAAACCGTCAGTACTTTGGTCAAAAGCAATTTTGCAGTTTTTCTGATTAATAAAATCTACAAGTCGTTGAACTGTTTGTTTAACCGCTTCGCTATTGTCCTTTGCGATAATACCGATGGTGTTAATTTTCATTGTCATTATATTGCCATTGCGTTCTTTATTTTATTTCCCATCTAGCTAGTTGGAAATAATAGAATTAAAAATTAATGTTTATGTGACTTTTCAGCCAGTTCGTACAAAAGTTCTAATGCTTGTCTCGGGTTTAAATTATCTACTTGAATTTCCTGTAACTGTTCAATAATTGGATGGGGGTTATTATTAAATAACTCAAGCTGCCCTGTAGATTTCTCGACAAATACTTCATGGCTATTTGCAGACTGGCGCTCTAAAATCTGTAACTTCTTGCGTGCATTTTTAATAACTGAAGCTGGAACCCCTGCCAGTTTTGCAACCTGTAACCCATAACTCTGGTTGGCGGGACCATCTTTAACCGCATGCATAAATACAATGTTTTCACCATGCTCTACAGCATCCAGATGAACATTTTTCACACTCGTTATTTCATCTACCATTGAAGTTAACTCAAAATAATGAGTGGCAAATAAGGTAAAGGGCTGGCTTTCCAGGGCGAGGTTTTCAGCACATGCCCAGGCAAGTGATAAACCATCAAAGGTACTTGTGCCCCGACCAATTTCGTCCATCAATACCAGGCTTTTTTCTGTGGCATTATTTAATATATTTGCCGCTTCGGTCATTTCAACCATAAAGGTAGAACGCCCGGATGCTAAATCATCGGTTGCCCCAATACGTGTAAATATGCGGTCAATAGAACCGATAACCGCTTTTTCTGCGGGAACATAACAACCTATATGTGCCATTAATACAATCAGGGCGGTTTGCCGCATGTAGGTTGATTTACCACCCATATTCGGACCGGTAATAATAAGCATACGTTGCTGGTCATTTAACTTACAGTCATTAGGTATGAAACTGTTTTCTGTTACAATTTCAACAACAGGGTGTCGTCCTGCTGTAATGTTAATAGCAGACTTGTTCTGGAATTCGGGTTGACAATAATTTAAGGTGTCAGCGCGTTCTGCAAAACAACAGATAGTATCTAATTCGGAAAGCCCTTCAGCACAAGTTTGCAGAGCAACTAAACTGAGCAACAACTTATCAAGCAGTTCATCATAAAGTAATTTTTCACGACTCAAGGCTCTTTCTTTTGCGCTCAATACCTTGTCTTCAAAAGACTTTAATTCAGGTGTGATAAAACGTTCTGCCGATTTTAATGTTTGTCTTCGTATATAGTCTGTGGGTACGTTTTCAGACTGAGCACGAGAAATTTCGATGTAAAAACCATGCACACGGTTATAACGAACCTTTAAAGTATTGATGCCACTGCGTTCTCTTTCGCGTACTTCAAGGTCAACTAAAAATTGATCAGCATTTTTACTTAAATTTCTTAGTTCATCTAATTCGTTATCATAACCCTCAGCTATAACGCCACCATCGCGCAACACTACTGGTGGGTTTTCTTTAATTGCTGACTGTAACAGTGTAACTGTATCCGGGTGCTCACTAATTAAAGTAGATAGTTGTATTAAACGCTCAGAAATTACATGTTTTAGTTGTAGCTGGATCTTCGGTAACTGTGCAAGTGAGTTGCCTAAGGTATACAAGTCTCGTGGTCGTGCTGTTTTTATTGCAACACGACTGATAATTCTTTCAATGTCACCAATATGTTTTAACTGACCTTGAATTTCCGAGTATTCACGATTTTTTAGTAATGCGGCTATAGCGCTATGGCGTAATTTAAGTTGGGCCTGATCTCGTAATGGACGATTAATCCAGCGGCGTAAACATCGACTGCCCATAGACGTGCTGGTTTTATCGATAACTGAAGCGAGGGTATTTTCATGACCCCCGCTTAAATTTATTTCCAGTTCAAGGTTACGCCTGCTTGCCGCATCTAATAATACCGAGTCTTCACTGCGTTCTACTCGTAAACCCTGGATATGGGGTAAAGTGGTTCTCTGGGTATCATTTACATATTGCATTAAACAGCCCGCAGCTAAAATAGCCTGGGTCATTCCATCACAGCCAAAGCCACTCAGGTCTTTGGTTGCAAACTGATCTGTTAATAAGCGCTGACAGGTGTCTATTTCAAAATACCAGGGTGGCTGACGTCTCAAACCTTTAGCAGATGCGAGTTGCTGATACAAAGCGTCATCTTCTGATATTAAAATTTCTGATGGTTTAATACGTTCGAGCTCAGTTTGTAACTGCTCATAACTACTAAGCTCCTGAACAAAAAACCGCCCTGAACCCACATCTAGCACTGAAAGCCCAATGTCTTCATTAAATGATGCAATGGCCATTAAAAAGTTATCACGACGCTCTTCTAGTAAGTTTTCATCGGTAACCGTACCCGGCGTGACTATTCGCATGACCTTGCGTTCAACTGGTCCCTTTGATGTGGCAGGGTCGCCAACCTGTTCACACAGGGCGACAGACTCTCCGGCCTTTATTAAACGAGCTAAATAGTTATCTGCTGCATGGTAGGGGATTCCGCACATGGGAATCGGTTCACCATTTGATTTGCCCCGTGCGGTAAGGGTGATATCAAGTAGTTGTGATGCTTTACGGGCATCATCAAAAAATAATTCATAAAAGTCACCCATGCGGTAAAACAGTAAAATATCAGGGTGCTCAGCCTTGATGCGAAGAAACTGTTGCATCATAGGGGTGTGGTTGGAAGCAGGGGCCTTTGTAGCGGCTTTTGGGGCTTTTTTTAGCGGAGCTTCAAGGGTTGTGTCAGTGGCTTCATTCATGGGGTAAATTCTACTGTTTACAAACGCTTAGCGCAAAGCTTAACATTGATTAATTTTAATAAACGGGCAATGTTCAGGTGATGTTTGATGTGCTACATTTAGAGTAATAATATCTAATGGAAAATCTATGAAGACCTTTATTTTAATAAGTTTTGTTTTAAGTGTGATATGCACTCCGCTTATAAGTCATGCTGAACTGAAGCAGTTTATGGCTAAAGATCTCAATATGAGTAATCTAGTTGATGTAAAAGACAAAAAAAAGCGCTTTTTCGATTTTATGCGGCCCATTGTTAAAAGTGAGAATGAAAGGGTATTAGCACTCAGGAAATCACTGGAAAGTGCCAGGAAAAATAATAATAATCATGCCATGGTTGCTCAAACTGCAGAGGACTACAGTGTTGAATGGGTAAAAGGTAAGGAAAACTGGGACAAATTATTAGAAAGAGTTGATGCGGTAGCTCTGGAGCTGGTGTTGGCACAAAGTGCTAATGAGTCAGCCTGGGGACAGTCTCGTTTTGCTGCTATGGGGAGTAATTTTTTTGGTCAATGGTGTTATAAAAAAGGTTGCGGCCTTGTGCCTAAAAAACGAGACAAGGGAACTAAACATGAGGTTGCAAAATTCACTAGTGTGAATAAATCTGTGCGTAGTTATATTAAAAATATCAATACCGGGCGTGTTTATGCGCCCTTAAGAAAGATTCGTAAGCAAAACCGGGCAGCGGGTAAAAAACCGGATGCTATTGCTCAGGCAGGAGGGTTAGTTAGATATTCTCAACGTCGTGAGGCTTACGTAAAAGAGATTAGAGCCATGATTCGTTACAATAAAAAGCTCATGCTGGTATCTAATTGATAGATTTATGACTGAAACTGAATTTTCGAAAAGTATAAAGCAGTTAATTTCAGCGATAGTGCCTGAGTTAATAAAGCAGAAGCGCATAGTTGCTTCTGCTGAATCCTGTAGTGGAGGCTGGGTAGCCAAATCAGCAACCGATTTTGCTGGAAGTTCAGACTGGTTTGACAGTGCTATTGTAACGTATAGTAATAAATCTAAAGTTGAGTTGCTTGGTGTTCAGCAATCTACTTTAGATGTTAATGGTGCAGTAAGTCAGCCAGTTGTTAAAGAAATGGTATTAGGTTTGCTTGATCGCTGTAATGCTAATATCGGTGTATCGATTAGTGGTATAGCGGGTCCCGGTGGTGGTAGTGATGACAAACCGGTGGGTACGGTCTGGCTTGCCTGGGCAACACCTGGTGTATTAATTGAAGCAGCTCGCTTTAAGTTTAAAGGTGATCGTAATCAGGTTAGAATGCAGGCAGTTGTTGAAGCTTTTAAGGGTATTCAACGGATATTGAAAAATAAATGAAAATATAATGAAACGGTAGTTATGATTACATTAATTCAGTAATATTTTTCTAAGTCGGCAAAAAACCAAATAAAATTGCAGTCAGTTGTGATGAAGATAGTGCAAGAATATAAATAAACGTAGACAGATGAATTTCCTCCACACACTAAACGGAAAGCGTATTAGAAAAACGAATCTAGATCTGGTTTATAATGGCTGATACAAAACGCCTATTCTTTGCTCTATGGCCTGATGATACAATCAGAAATGAAATATCTCAAACTTTTCTGTGCTCGGCCTATTCTAAAGCGGAAGGCCAGCGGTATAACTTTCAAAATTTGCATTTAACGTTGCATTTTTTAGGCAATGCTTCTGAAGAACAGTATTCGTGTTTTTTAGAGGCAGCTGAAAAAGTAAAATTTACTGAGTTTACTTTGAGTTTAGATAAGTTCAGTGTTTTTGAAAAAGCCAAAGTTTTCTGGTTGGGTGTAAGTGATATACCAGCAGAATTAAAACAATTGCATTATGAGCTTGGAGAGGTTCTAACTCACTGTGGTTACAAAGGTGATGATCGTATTTACACACCCCATGTAACATTGATGCGTAAAATAAAACATTTCGTGGTTGAAAAAAAAGCACGCGAGGTCAGTTGGCCGATTAGTCAGTTTGCGCTGGTTGAATCAGTTACTGAAAACGGTGCTATATTATATAAACCAGTTAAATTTTATAATACCTAATATTTTTTGCAGGGGTTTACTTAAAGTGTTGAAAAGTTAAAAGCAAAAAGGGGGGGCGCTAAAGTTAATTAGCTGTACATCAAACAGCCTGAATAGTCAGAAACAGAAGAACCCGTAAATTAGTCTTAATAGTCTTTCTCGCAGATATTTACTACTGCATAAAAAAGCCCCAACCTATACAGGAATGGGGCGTTCGTTTTCTCAAGGCATAACATCTACAGATTTAAGTTAATCTCTGGACTAAAACGTCGTCTTTAAATTGGAGGCATTGATTAACTTATTAAGCTTTTTTACGTCTTGCTATTCCAGCTAAACCAATTAACCCTGAGCCGAATAACCAGACAGCTGCTGGCACTGGTATAACAGTAGTAACAGACATACCCAGACTAGATCCAGTCAGCGTTTGGTTTATTGTAGCTGTGCTTCCCGCATCAGGACTTGTGGCATATAACAAAGTACTTAATGTTAACTGAATGCTATTTGTACTGTCCCACATACCTGTGGTCATGTCATAACTTAACTCACCCTGCCAGCTGTTTTCACCCGGTATAGATAAATCAGTTATATTCAGGTAACTTGTTTGTTGTGTGAAAATATTATCTGAATCCATTACACGAATTGAACTTGAAACATCAACCGTACCATTACCTGTCGTGTTATATGTGCCACCTTCTATAATACCAACACTTGAAAAACTATAACCGTCTTTAGCAGTTACAAATACTGAGCCAGTATTTGAAAATAGAGTTGTTCCATCACCATTCAAGGCACTTGCTTCAAATGTTGAGGGTGTTGCGAAAATGGTATCTCCACTTATCTGCATTGTGCCGTAGGCAAGAGTGCCTGTATCCGCGTCATCATAATAGAAATCAACAGTATTTCCCGAGCCAATATGAACAATTGCAGAATTAGCGATAGCTGGCGATAACATGGCAAGAATAAGTGATGTTTTTACAAAATATGAGCTTTTCATTTGTTATGAATCCCTTTAAGCCTGAATTTATCATTAATTTATTTATTAATTAACTTCAAGCAAAAAACACACCAATAATTGTAACTATTTGATTTTAAATGATTTAATTTAACTTAATCATCTGAATAGGTGATTGACTATACAAAGTGTATATTATCCCGACTATTGCCCTGTGTTTATATCAGGAATGAAGGATTATTTAAAATAAAATCAAAAGGTTATTGTTTTTTGCGTTTTCATAAAAACACAATCGATTGTCGTTTTACCAGTGATATATCCCTTTAAACCTGACGGCTTTTGAAGAACTTGATTTGCATGGTGGGGTTTATAGGCAAATTACATTTTACTATCTGAATTTTAGCATTAAAGCGTTGTATCGACCGATTAAGTGCCTGGACTAATGACAAGCTTCATACTTGATGTAGGTTGTTTTTATGGATGTGTAAGTTAATCCAACACTATTTGACTGTCTATTATGGGTAAGTTTACACTTTTCAAGCGAGAAATTCCGTTAACGGCTAACGGCTGGGAGGCCCACTCAATGTGTAATCAGACATTAGGCATACTGCTAGAGTGGTGAATTTCTTCTCATCTATGGTCGGTGTGTTTTCTGTGGGGTTTTTGATTCTGCTCCTGTAAGGCGATATGTTGGGGAAATTGAAATGTTATGCCAGTTTGTTTATAGTTATAAAAAAATTTATTAGATCTTTCCGGCTAACAATGCCACACAGCTTATTATCAGCATCTACAATAACAATTCGACCTACACGTTTCCTGATTATAGTGAATAGAGCTTTTTTAACAGGCGTTTCAGGATTCAGTTTAATGACATCTTTTTCGACCTTAATAATCAGGGGTAATTCACCTAGTTTTAAATGTAGTTTACCTGCCGCAACCTCTGTAATTATATCGAGTGTTGAAACAATGCCGATAACATTCTGTTCAAAATCAACCACGGGAAAGCCGGTTACATTTTTTTCTTTTGCCAGTTTCAATACTTTATTAACCGTTGTGTTTAACGTTACACTCATAACGGGTGAGGTCATAATGTCTTTAATTAGAGTTGATTGATCAACAGATTCTGTCATTTTGATATCCGTGCATACCATAAAAAATAGTTACAATTTGGTGATCAGAGAATGTGCCTAAAGCTTCTTCCTGGTTAGTACAGTCATATTGGAGCTCTTTAGCGTCACAAATTCCTGCGTCTAATAGTTAAAAACTACAGACTTTAGTTAGATATACAGCTTTATATTACATTCTTAAAATTAATCACTTTATGAATTATATAGTACAAAAGCACGTCACCAGACAAATTAGGTGCTGATCAGGTTTCTATTTAACGCATTTTACGCAACGCGAATATTCATAGATAATATTCTGAATGCCTGCTCAGGTCGTAAGTTGTCATTGAATAAGTCTGAAAACTGTAAGATTGTCCTGACTACGTCCGTCTGTTGTCAGCGTGATAGAGCTGGCCTGGTCATTGATACCTGGTTATTCTGAAATTGGCTATTGGCCAGTTTTTTGTGTTAGCTACATGGGGGTAATCTTAACTAGTGGTCAATTGTGGGTTGCAGTCACCTATGTAGCTACATAAAAGCCCAGCCCGCGAAAGGCTCTATTTCATCTCTATTGCTTACAATTAACTGATATGCGTTCGGGTTTAATGAAAAATCTGAAGTCGTATCCACTTTCATCTGTTGTAATAAGTAGCCGACTAACGAGCGCCTAACCTGTAGTTCTATAATGCCGTCTAACATATTGTAGTCATAACTCAGTGCCAGGTGTTGTTTGTCTGATAGTGCAGGGTGTGCTTGCAGTTTTAATGTGATTAACTCCATCCAGTCGTCATCATAGTTCTGGCTGGATTCTGCTTCCAGTTCGAGTTTTTCTGCTTCAGTAAAACGCGATAATACGAAGTCTCTAAAATCATAATGCTCATGATCATAAGCGCGCACATGCCAGCGCAAACCATTATTGACCAGTGCATGGGGTTCTATAATTCTGCTTTGCTGTGTTATTTCTCGTTGACTTAATGAATGATAGTTAACTTTCAACTGGCTTTTGTTTTTCATTGCGCGAATGAGCTGGGCTAAAACGGCTTTTTTGGGCAGGCGAACCGGAAAGGGCATTTCTTCTACGCTTATGCCATAAATCGGCTCATTACCAGACGGGTTATCTATTGATAACAGGTTCTGGGCAAACATTTTAAGAACGCTTTGTGGGCTTAAGTCTGCAAATACTTCATCAAATTTGTCGCTGGGTACAAAGCTAAACAGGCTAGGGTTGTATTCAAGGTTATGCGGTGCGAGATCGTTGTATAACTTAAGGTCTTTGGTAGCGGCCGGGTCAGAAATGCCATATGCCTTTGCCAGCATGCTGCGACTAATGTGGCCATTGTAATAAGCCATTATTTCTATGAATTGTAATCGCTGACGAGTCGCAAATTTAATCTCGTGCAGCATTTTTATATTATCAGCCATGATTCTCTCTTGATTTTACAGCGCTACTGTTTGTTGCTGTAAAGGTAAATTCTTATTGATGGTAAATATAGTATACCTAATACTTTTTATCAACATGATAAAAAGTATTGACATAATAAAATGTATCCACTAATCTACAACTATACCGCAGCGCAATAACGCGTTATGCAAAGAATAGTGATAACTAAATTAACGATTAGGGGAATAAAAATGGATGACAACAAGAAAAAAGCATTGAGTGCAGCATTAAGTCAGATCGAAAAGCAGTTTGGTAAAGGTTCTGTTATGCGCATGGGTGATGACGTGAATGTAAATATAGAGGCTATATCGACAGGTTCTATTGCACTGGATGTTGCGCTGGGCATAGGTGGTTTGCCTAAAGGGCGTGTTGTTGAAATCTATGGGCCTGAATCATCGGGTAAAACAACTCTGACTTTGCAGGTTATTGCTGAGGCGCAAAAGGCGGGTGGTACCTGTGCGTTTGTTGATGCTGAGCATGCGCTTGATCCAAGTTATGCTGAAAAGCTGGGTGTTAATGTTGATGAGTTGCTGGTTTCTCAGCCTGATACAGGTGAGCAGGCGCTGGAAATTACAGACATGCTGGTTCGTTCTGGTGCGGTGAGTGTGCTGGTTATTGACTCGGTTGCTGCGTTAACACCTAAAGCTGAAATTGAAGGTGATATGGGTGACTCTCATATGGGGCTTCAGGCCCGTTTACTGAGTCAGGCATTGCGTAAGTTAACGGCTAATATAAAACGTTCTAATACGCTGGTTATTTTTATCAACCAGTTGCGTATGAAAATTGGTGTTATGTTTGGTAATCCTGAAACGACAACCGGTGGTAATGCGCTTAAATTCTATTCATCTGTACGTCTTGATATTCGTCGAATCGGTGCAATCAAACGAGGTGAGGAAATTATTGGTAACGAAACCAAGGTCAAGGTGGTGAAGAATAAAGTAGCGCCGCCGTTTAAAACCGTAAACTTCGAAATACTCTACGGTGAGGGTATATCCCATGAAGGTGAAATTATAGATATGGGGGTTAACTGTAAAATTATAGATAAGGCAGGCGCCTGGTATTCATATAATGGGGACCGCATTGGTCAGGGTAAGGACAAGGTGCGTAAGTTTATGAAGGATAACCCGGCGATAGCCGATGAGATTGAGGCTAAGATTCGTACGGAATTAATGCCAAGCAAAGAAGAGATTGCCGCAGCGGCTGTGCTGGCTGAGACGGCAGAGAAAAACGAGGAAGTAGAGGTGGATATGCCGGAGCTTGCTGAAGAGAAATAAAAGCATTTGACGCAGGGGCGCAGAGGCGCAGGGTTTTTATTGTATGGCTTCGCGCTTAACAGTATTTCTCTGTGCTTCTGTGTCTCTGTGTCAAAATTAAGGGTATAAATATGTCTCGTTCAATTAATGAAGTGGCCATTGCTGCATTATCGCGAAGGGAGCATTCGGTTCTGGAGATTCGTCGAAAATTAAAGTTAAAAAGCTTTGAAGAAGACGAAATCGGAATCTGTATTGAAAAGTTAATTAATAATAATTTGCTCTCGGAAGAGCGTTTTACTGAAAGTTATATTAATATGCGCAAGCGGCGTGGTTATGGTCCCGGGCGAATCGCTCAGGAGTTGCGTGAAAGAGGTGTTGATGAATCCCTGTTTGGTGATTATCTGGATAAAAACAATCCGGACTGGCAGCAGGTTATGCTTCGTCAATACTGTAAAAAATATGGAAATAATCAGGCGGCTGATTATGCTGAAAAGGTAAAACGCGCCAAACATTTGCAATCCAGGGGTTTTCCTTTAGATTGGGTATTTAAACTGGATTCTATGAGTTTAGATGAATATTAAATTCATTTAAATCAATAATTTAATAATTAAAGTTAATGTAATTTAATATGATGACGACAGCAGAAATTAGACAGCAGTTCCTTGAGTATTTCAGTAATAAAGGCCACGAGGTAGTTGCCTCCAGCTCCCTTGTGCCGGGTAATGACCCAACGCTGTTATTTACTAATGCAGGCATGGTGCAGTTTAAGGATGTGTTTCTAGGGCAAGATGAACGAAGTTATGTGAAGGCAACCAGTAGCCAGCGTTGTGTGCGAGCCGGTGGTAAACATAATGATCTGGAGAATGTGGGTTATACCGCGCGTCATCATACGTTTTTTGAAATGCTCGGTAACTTCAGTTTTGGCGATTACTTTAAGCGTGATGCTATTAAATATGCCTGGGAGTTTCTAACAGAGGTTTGTGGTTTGCCTAAAGAAAAACTCTGGGTGACGGTTTATGAAGATGACGATGAAGCGGCCAAAATCTGGTTAGAAGAAATTGGCATCGACAAAAATTGTTTTTCTCGCATTGGTGATAAACCCGGTGGTAAGAAAAACGAAAGTGATAACTTCTGGTCAATGGGTGATACCGGGCCCTGTGGGCCTTGCACAGAAATATTTTACGATCACGGTGAAGAAATTGCCGGTGGCCCACCGGGTACACCTGAAGAAGATGGTGATCGATATATAGAAATCTGGAATCTGGTGTTTATGCAGTTCAACCGGGATAAGTCTGGCAAGATGAATCCTTTGCCCAAACCCTCGGTTGATACGGGTATGGGGCTTGAGCGTCTGGCAGCAATACTGCAGAACGGCCATAGTAATTATGATATCGATTTATTTCAGGTATTAATAAACGCAGCGGCTAAAGAAACAGGTTTTAAAGACCTGAGTCATAGCTCATTAAAAGTCATTGCTGATCATATACGCTCCTGTTCGTTTTTGATTGTTGATGGCGTTTTGCCTTCAAATGAAGGTAGAGGTTATGTGTTGCGACGTATTATTCGTCGTGCATTAAGGCATGGTCATAATCTGGGGCAGAATGATTTGTTTTTCTATAAGCTCGTTCAACCTCTGGTTGATCAGATGGGTGATGCTTATCCAGAATTAGTAAAGGCTCAGAAAGATGTTGAGAGCGCTTTAAAGAAAGAGGAGCAGCGCTTCGCAGAGACGCTTGATCGAGGAATGAAAATTCTGGAAGAGACTATTGCTGGAATCAAAGGTAAGCAAATTCCAGGTGAAACAGTCTTCAAGCTTTATGATACATATGGGTTTCCGGTTGACTTAACGGCTGATATCGCACGTGAAAGAGATTTGACTCTTGATATGACGGGTTATGAAAAGGCGATGGAAACTCAGCGTAAACTTGGCCAGCAAAGCAGTAAATTCGGTCTGGATTACAATGATAATATCGACACCAGCGCGGTGACTGATTTTACGGGTTATGATCATCTTGAAGACCAGTCTGAAGTTGAGGCCCTGTTTAAAGATGGCGTTGAAGTAGATTCGATTTCTGCTGGTGATGAAGCGATTGTGATTCTTAAAAACACGCCATTTTATGCAGAGTCAGGTGGTCAGGTAGGCGATACCGGATTATTGAGAAATGAATCTGCCAGTTTTGAAGTAATGGATACTCGGAAACAGGCAAAAGCATTTATTCATATTGGTTCTGTTTCTAAGGGGAAGTTATCAGTAGGTGATTCACTGACAGCTGAAATTGATGCTGAGCGCAGAGATGCAACTATTAGAAACCACTCTGCTACGCATTTAATGCATGCTGCGTTACGCGAAGTTTTAGGCGAGCATGTACAGCAGAAAGGTTCGCTGGTAAATGATCAGCGCCTGAGATTTGATTTCTCTCATAACGAAGCGGTTAAACCTGAACAGCTGTTTGAAATTGAACGACTGGTGAATCTTCAAATTCGCAATAACCTTTCGACGGATGCTGAAGAAATGGCAATTGCAGATGCTAAAGAAAAAGGCGCAATGGCGTTATTTGGTGAAAAATATGGAGACCAGGTTCGAGTTGTTTCTATGGGTGATTTCTCAGTGGAGCTGTGCGGCGGTGTGCATGTAAAACGCAGTGGTGACATTGGCTCATTTAAGATTGTTGCAGAAATGGGTATAGCTTCGGGCGTTAGGCGTATCGAAGCAGTTACGGGTGTAGCGGCGGTTGAATATTCAAACAATCAAGCCAATAAAATCAACAAGATATCGTCACTACTTAAAGTAAGTAATGATGAAGTTAAAGATAAGCTTTCTCAGGTTTTAAGTAAGCTTAAAACCCAGGAAAAAGAAATTGCACAATTAAAATCCAGAATGGCAACACAAACCGGAAAGGACTTAACGGCTGATGCTGTAGTGATTGACGGTGTTAAAGTACTCGCGGTAAACCTTGAAGGTGTAGATAGTAAATCACTGCGTGACACAATGGATCAGCTGAAAAATAAGTTAGGTTCTGCGGTAATTATGCTGGCCACCAGTGATGGCAAAAAGGTGAGTTTGTGTGCAGGTGTAACTAAAGATCAGATTAAGCGAATTAAGGCGGGTGATCTGGTTAATATGGTTGCAGCTCAGGTTGGTGGCAAAGGTGGTGGGCGACCGGATATGGCAATGGCAGGTGGTAGTCAGCCAGAAAATATTAAATCAGCACTGGCTTCAGTTAATGCCTGGGTTGAGCAACAGCTAAGCTGATGTTTATATGCGTTCCTTAATAAAGCGCAAGCCCATTTATACCAGGCTTGACGTATTCGCATTCTGTTTTCGCCTATGCCATAATTCGCCACCAAATTTAGATGGCTTTTAATAGATTAAATATCCATGTCAATAATTGTACAAAAATATGGCGGTACATCCGTCGGCTCTATTGAACGTATACAGGCCGTAGCCGATCGCGTTATCGCAACCCGTGATAAAGGCAACCAGGTTGTCGTTGTTGTTTCTGCTATGAGCGGTGAAACAAACAGGCTCATTAGTCTTGCTAATCAAATAGATAAAAAGCTTTCTTCACGTGAAATGGATGTTCTGATATCCACTGGTGAGCAGGTTACTATTGCTTTGTTAACAATGGCCTTACAACAGAAAGGCGCGACCGCCAAGTCATATACCGGTTCGCAAATTAAGATGTTAACGGATAACGTGCATAGCAAAGCTCGTATTATAGACATCCAGTGCGAGAACATTAAAACTGACCTTGATGCCGGCAACATCATTGTTGTTGCCGGGTTTCAGGGTGTTGATGAGCTGGGAAATATCACTACGCTTGGTAGAGGCGGCTCAGATACTACGGCAGTAGCTATGGCCGCAGCATTAAATGCTAAAGAGTGCCAGATCTATACAGACGTTGATGGGGTTTATACAACTGACCCTAGAGTAGAGCCTAAAGCAAGAAAGCTGGACCAGATTACATTTGAAGAAATGCTGGAAATGGCCAGTCTGGGTTCGAAAGTGTTACAAATTCGTGCAGTAGAATTTGCAGGTAAATATAATGTTCCTTTACGTGTTTTATCTTCATTCGAAGAAGGCGAAGGGGCAGGTACATTAATAACAACAGAGGATGATGAAATGGAACAGGCCGTAATTTCCGGTATCGCGTTTAATCGGGACGAAGCACAGTTAACCATTTCAGGTGTTCCTGATCAGCCGGGTGTTGCGTCTGAAATTCTGGGTCCGATTACTAAGGCAAACATTGAAATTGATATGATCGTTCAGAACGTCGGTGAAGATGGTACAACTGACTTTACCTTTACTGTGCATCGTAATGATTATGCAGCAGCAATAGATTTGCTTGAAGCTACTGGTAAAAAGCTGGGAGCTAAAAAAGTTAAAGGTAATGACGCAATAGTGAAGATTTCTTTAGTTGGTGTGGGCATGCGATCTCATGCGGGTATCGCATCTAGCATGTTTGCAGCTTTAGCCAAAGAAGCTATTAATATATTGATGATTTCAACATCTGAGATAAAGATTTCTGTTGTGGTTGATGAGAAATACCTGGAATTAGGTGTAAGAGCGCTGCACAGTGAATTTGGTTTAGAACAAAAAACTACATAAAAAAGTGAACGCAGTCTCATTATAGCTGTGTTAATATTACAGTACGGTGACGGAGAACGAGGATTCAGGACTCTGGTTGCCTTTGGTGATTGAACTTAGGAGTAGTAAAAATGTTAATTCTAACTCGCCGTGTTGGCGAAACATTGATGATTGGTGATGATGTATCAGTAACTGTGCTGGGTGTAAAAGGCAATCAGGTACGCATTGGTATTAACGCACCAAAAGAAGTTTCTGTACACCGTGAAGAAATTTACGAGCGTATTCAGAGAGAGCAGGAAGGCCAAAGCGCTGGAGATTCCGCAAGCTAAATTATTTAGCAATATGGGCTTTACCTGAGAGCAGATCAAAGGTATTCTACGCCCCATCAAAACCGCCGCAATTAGCGGCGGTTTTGTTTGAATAAGATCAAAGAATAGGAGAGCTGGCCGAGTGGCTGACTGAATTGTCTGGAACAATTCAGAACATGGTGATGCCTTTTTCACCATGGCCCTGAAAGGGGAAGCAGAGGCTGATATGAGAGATCAGGTTGTCTTTTGTGTAAATACAGCTTGGGACAGGAGTCCGGAATAAGGCGCACATATAAGTTACAGTACTTAATGCTGATAACGAAGAATTGGAGAGCTGGCCGAGTGGCTGAAGGCGCACCCCTGCTAAGGGTGTATATTGGAAACAGTATCGAGGGTTCGAATCCCTCGCTCTCCGCCATATATAGGCTTATTAGCCTTTTTGTGATTTTGCCTCTATTTGATTGTAAGTGCACCGTAAGTGCTAATAACCAAATAAGAGGCCAGTCATGGATAAATCAAATAATAACGTTATATATTTAAAAGATAGAAAAACACGAGAACATGACGAAAAAGAACTGTCATATGGACAGAAATTGCTATTAGAGAAGCTACTTGAACGCTTTCAAGAAACGCACCCAAAAACAATCTAGAGTACTAAAGATTTGTTTTTAAAGAATGCTGATCACTTAATCAGCATCTAATAAATATAAACGATATTTCAGAAAAATTATCTCACACAGCATCGTAGCTCGTTCAACACGAATTCTTTTATTTAAAAAACCGATAATCGACCTTACTGTATTTTTTTTATCAACATCACTAATTTCATTTTGAAATTCCCACGTAAAGGGATGATTATCCATCTCCATCTCCATCAAGCCAAATAAATAATCAAAATTTTTACGTTTAAACCCCTCCACATGCTCTGGTAGTACAACCCTATCAATTCCAATATTGATAATATTCGTTTTTTGAATTTTTAACTTATCACTTTTAACTGTTGAAAAGCCCAATACATCCGACACAATTACCCCCTTATTATTTCGCTCGCATTTCGTGAGTCACCTTTAATTAAAATAACGTCACCAAAACTTACAGCATCTTGTAGCGCTGGTATTAAGGTATCTTGAATCATTCGTTCATCCATCATGCCGTTTATATTAACAGTAACAGAACCGCCAGTTGCACCAGGTTGCTGATTTTCCGAATCATTAACTGGATCAAAAGCACTCTGCGAAAAACTGGTTGGTGCGATACTCGATCCTGCCCCTGATCCACCCCCGCCACCTAAAAGAGCGGTACCGGCAATTAAACCTACAGATGCATAACCCACACCACGAACCCACGATGATAACGCCCCCGTTTGATCAATCGTTAGCGCCTTCGCTGCAGCTACCTCAGTAGACACAACCGCTTGCGCAATAGCTAGCCCTTTTTCTATTGCAAATATAATTTTTGAAGCTTTCTTGTGCTCACCAGGTAACGCATTAATAAAATCAGAAGCCGCTCGCGTAAACGTGGACAAAGTACCTAAGATTAAACTGGATTTTTGTTGCTCAATTCTCAGCTGTTTATCAGCACTTTGTTGATGCAGTTTATCAAGCTCATCAAACTGTTTTTCAACTGCAATTAATTCCGCTTCCAGCTCATTCTCTGTTAAACCTAAAACACCAGGTATTTTTGTATCATCACTGGTTTCTTCAAAACTACCAGAAACTTCTGACTGAGCACTGGCCGCATCTTGATTAAATAATTCAGCTTTCGCATTATTCAACGCAATAATAGACATGGCCGCATTATTCAACGCAATAATAGACATGGCCGCATTATCAACAACCTCACGCTCCCTAATGAATTTTTCTGCGATTTCATCAAGCTGCTCACCCAATGGCTGCAGTGATTCACTAGAGGCTTTTATAGCATCAGAAAATTGACGCATTGATAAAGCTTTTTCATCAAGCCCTATTTTATCAAGCCCTGTCGCTAACGAACCTAGCAACGTTCCCCATAGACCTTCAATTGAAGAAATAGCGCTATCCCATGCAAACATAACCGTAGCGGCCGACGCTTCACCCATTTGCGCAACACCAGTCCAACCTTTATCAATAGCCGCAAAAAACGAAACAAAAATATTATTTGCATGTGTAACCGTATCATTAACAATCACATCAAGACCGCCCGCACTTTTTGACATATTCAAAAACGCATCAGCCGCCGATTCAATATGAGGAGACAAACCAACTGCAATCTGCTGACCAATACCTTTGCTTGAAGCTTTTACTTTTAATAACGCATTATTAGCACGCTCAATTTTAGCCGCATCAACACGATTAATAGCTATACCAAACTGTTCAGCTTCTAACGCCGCTGCATTTAATCCTTCTTTTCCTAAATCTAATGTGTTAACTAAATTAACACCTTCAGAATCGAATAATTTAAATGCCAGTCGTACTTTATCAGACTGATTTTCGACATCTGTCATTGATTCAGCGATCGCTGAAAAAGCTTTATCAGGTGATGAATTAGCGAGCGCCCGGGCATCAAGACCCAACTCTTTTAATGCATCCTTTGCCTCACCCGTACCCCGCGCCGCTTCTGCGATTCTGCGCGTCATACGCTGCAATGCCATATCTAACGTATTAGAACTAACGCCCGTTTGTTCAGCTGCATGACGTAAAGCAGCTAGTTTTTCAGTTGTAATACCTAACTTATCAGATGTTTTAGCTAACGCATCAACCGTTTGCAGTGATGACTTAACAAGCAAACCAAAACCACCCGCACCAGCCAAACCAATAACCGCATTTTTAACTGAAAACAAAGATGAACCAACACCATTTAATGATGTTTTTGCTGATTTCATGCCGCGTACAAATTTTCCAGCATCGGCTGTAATTTCTACTTTATATTGATTATTACTCATATGAATATCCGCCAATAAAAACCCCGGGGGGTATTCCCCCCAGGGGTACCACTAATGCATGGTAGCGCAATCCCATGCATACTCTACACAGTGGAGGTTAAACACTGTATGAAGTTCTATTTATGCATTTCTACAAAATGCACCTGTATGTCGCAAACCAAAATCAACATCCATAATCACTCTAAGAGAAACAGAGCCCTTAGCAAAATTTGCTCCACCACCATCAGCTTCAATCTCAACTACCCCCCAAGTACCCATAATGAAATTATTCCATGAACCAAGCAGTATCGTATTTGCAGGAACATTTTTAGTTGCTTGAGCAGGCATTCCATTTACCACACCATTTTCCCAAAGAAACTGAGCCGTACCTGCTGCTTTTTCTGTTGTTTTCAAATTGCCAGCAACTGATGGTGTCATTACATATGACATTGCAGTGTCAACGTTTGCATTTAATAAACTTGTTTCAAAGCCAACAAGCTCTGCAAATGTCGGTGAACCTGGTGCCAAAATTGTTTGAGTTAACACCCCTGTAGTATTAAGAATACCCAGAGGAGTATTTCCAGTTCCGTCACCAGCTATTGCTTTTGCATCTATCTCAATACCAATTGTTTCAGCAATATCATTTGTTATTATACTGTCAAGAACCAAGGAACTTTGTGTCAGCATTTTATGAGAAATAGTAACCAAGCCACCGACAGTTTTAGGGCTTAAACTAATTTTACCTAAGGTTGGCTCACTTGAAGTTATTGAATCTGCATCATCACCAGCAATCCAATAGCCTGTCGATGAGGCTGATTTTAATGGTATATCCACATCACCAACCAAACCATTAAGTAACGTAATAGGCTTATTCATAAGCACCGATTTATTACGTAAAATATCAATGAAGCTTGCATGCTGAAGGTCGGTAGCAATCACATTATTCCCTGTGCCTCCTGCAGTTAATGAACGCTCACTTGGCGACCCTGTAGGCATAAAGAAACCACGAGTATCACGCCCCATCTTTTTAGCCAGGTCACGCGAAACTTCCATTTCGAAACCGGCATCTCTCAGAGCTTTAGGGTCAACCATTGCGCGAACAGCTTTAATAATACTAAAACCTTTATAGTCGCTATTATCAAAACCCTGCATTGATCTTGCTGGAGACAAATCCAATGGCTCTGCATTACTAAGAAAATCTAAACATCGCAAATTAAAATCAGCTGTACTGGTTCCGGCTCGAATAGCTTCAACGCTTTCATCTAACAGTTGGGGATGATCAGCACCAAGCATAGCTGCAACGCTTCTAATTTCTTCTTGTCGTTCCGCCTCAGCTTCACGATCTAATGACAGATCTAACTTTTCACGCTGAATTCGTTTATTTTCTGATCTTGTTTTTTTCTTTTCCATAACTTTTACACCTTTATATTTTGATTGCTGCTGGCTTCTATTAATACCAACGCTTGAATCTGCTGGGATTGATACAACTGATGCCTCTAATAATTCCCATCGTTTGGCTGTAACAACTGGCACTCCATCAAGCTCACCAGACTCTTCATTTTCATGAACGATATAACCAATACTCATATTTCGTATTATTCCGGCTAGAACATCTGCCCAAATTTCTTTAGCTTGCGCACTATTTCCAAAACGCAAATCAGCATGCAAACGATCACCTTCAATACGAACATTTTCAGCTACGCCAATAATTGCCCCTCTTTCATGATCAAACAACAGTGGAAGCCCATCAGCCGCCCTAGTTAAATCAATTGCTTCAGACGAATGACTTAGTACTTCATAACCAAAATATCGTTCATACGGTTCTGTGCTTGATAAACTAGCAGGTACAATTTTTTCTTTTTCATTTGCTCTAACCCGATCCATCGTAAATTGTCGAAATAATTTTTCTTCCATATTTCACCTTTTTCTTAATACCTGAAACGCAAAAAGCGACTCCTGGTAAAATGTTATGCACAATGGCAATACACCTTCCAGAAGCCGCTTTTAGCTTCCTCGTTTTTTGCAGATAATATTTAAATTGATCAAGCGCGTAGCAATTGAAATCAATTAAATACCCACATTGCAAAAACGTGGTAAAAATAAATCTTAAAATAAACTTAACACCTATTAAAAAATTAAACAATAAGAATTTAATTCTTAACATTATTATGTTTACAAAAATATATCGCCACTCCATTACCACCACAACCCCCTATAGACAAACAGATCTGTAAAGAAAACGCGCCTCGAATTACCCGCGTACAAATGACTAGAGAAGGACCCAATGACTACCCCTTTGCCTATACCTACTATCGTCATTTTTTTATTATCAATATCAATCATTTATATTTAATGCCTACAGTGCCTATACTTAAATCACATACTTTGTAACGCGCGCACATGCACACTCTCATCAATAACCTTAAGCACTATCGTCATAACCAATAACCCTATGTATTTAAAAAGGTTTACTTGCCGACACCACCATAGGCATGGGCTAGGCACTCTAAGCACCAAACACCTCAACCCAATCTTTCACCGCATCCTGGAATTCTTTCCTACATCTAGTAAGCCAGTCCACCTTACTCATACCATCAGGCTGTTCCGAATCTAAATGAAACACAAATGTACCTTTATACTCTCTCATACCAACACGATATCTCTGGTTCTTTAGTTTTATTAATTGACAATCACATTTGCCAATGCGCGTGCCAAACTCAGTTAAGCTAACATGAAACTTCTCACCTTCACGCTTACACCATTGTTGATAGTATTTGTATAGATCATCTGTTAAACATGGCTTTACCTGAACTGTCAATTCACCCGCCAGCCAACAACTAATAAATCGCTCATCAGACTTCATTGAAAGCTGTATCAAGTCATTCTTTGCTCTGGTCATCACTGGCTCTGTAAACTCATTGAAGCTGCCTATATCAAGACTCATCAAGTAATAATACAAAGCTGCTATTCCACCGTTATCACGCTCACGAGCAACTGAATCATAAAAATCTTTATCTTTTTTGGGAGGCGTCCATAAGACTTGATACCGACGATCATCATGATCAGGTGCCACAGGTTGCAAGTGATTAGAAGTAAAAACAAAATTGGCGTAATTTTTTTCCTTTCGGACATTTATATTTTTTTCATTTATGTTCCACTCAGGCTCCGTGATCATATTTTTCATGGGCCCAGATTGCTCATACATACCCCGGCGTGTACTAACCTCATTACCTATAACAAACAGCTTTCGACTAGCCCATCCATTGAAATCACTTTTTAAATCATTTTGAGTGATGATTGAAGAATACTCACCGTAAATACCTTCAATCGCACTTAATATCAGATTTTTTCCAACACCCTCACCACCATGAATAACAATAGCTGTGCGCATTTTTGCACCAGGATTTTTTAATGGATAAGCAAACCACCTGAGAACCCACTCAAAGACAATATTGTTTTGTTCACACATCAACAACAATAACTCAAGTAATTTGGAACACTCTCCTTTGACGGGTTTAATTTTCAATCCATTGAATGTATTAAAGCCCCCATTTTCATGTGCAGTACTAGTAGGATCAAATACAATATTATCTTTAGGTATGCGCGTTGTAACAGGATCATTAATATATTTGCGATAAATTTCATTACCAACAGTCGTTGAAAGATCGGTCGATGAAAGAAAAGTACGTGTATCTTTATCTAAGATGCATGCGCCTTTTCCGACAGCAACAGCGAATCGTTTTTGAACCCCCTCATAACTAATATCAATACCAATAGAGTCACCTTTCTCACCTCTATTAATATCAAGAACCCCACCATTTAACATGTAGACTCCCTTGCCTTATATTTGATAAATAACTTAGAAGAGTACTGATCCCATATAACGACTGAATCTGCCCCCGACTTAAGGAGCTCAGTAACCAATGCAATTACATCGTGATCACTGGGCCCCGGGAACCTTTCAATAATTATTCTGCAATTATTTACTGGCCATTTAAAACTGGCAGGAGATTTACCATCAGGTAATACTAAAGGTATAATATCGTTCGGTGATTTTTGCCATGACTTTGCACTTGTCCAAGCGCCTAAACCTAAACACACAATAACCAGATAGGGGAGGTTATTCCATTTTAGGCGTTGAGCAAGATTAGCCCCATAAGCAGGTAGCCGCTTCATTACTGAGAAATTTTTGCTTCATATTCAATAACAGCAGCGACCGGTATTAATCGACGCGTTCTTATTTTCACGCTTGCCAATTCACCATCATTCATAAGATCATAAATAGTGCTACGACCTAAGCCCCAGCGATCTTTTAACTCATCAATACCGTAGTAGATCTTTTCAGTGACATTATTTTGTTTTGTTGGCATAACCACATATCCCATATTCAAATTTGAACGTGTAGCTCAATCACGTATGAGCTTGTATGTGGTTATTATGAATTGATAAAAAAGATAAGTAATAAGTGGTTACAATGTTTTTTTATTATTAACCCTGCTCTTTATTGATTCGAACCCCGAGTTAAAACGATCTATCCCTGATTTAACCTGGTCTCTTGTTATATCAATATCTAAAAATTCTCCGGTTTTTCTTATAAATTTATAGAAAGGGCTGTTATAACTTGCGGCAGGTCGTTTATTAAATATCCTAAAATATAGAGGGAAGAGCGAATATGATAATTCTTCATTATATTCATTTCTTGGTGCTGTTCTAATCTTTATTCTTTTTGCCTCATCTTCAGATGAAATATTTATAGAATCTAAAATAGATTCAAGAACCTTCCATAGTCTTTCATCATAATCAGAAATGGAATAACCCGGGTTATTCACATTTATTTCATTAGCCAAATCTAAAGCATTGTATTTATCACCATGACGAATAGAGTCGTTTAAATTTAAAGCCAGGCTCATCAATACGCTAGGGTGAGCATTAGTCAAATTAGTTTTAAGCGTATTACACGCATTTTTAATATTAAGTATTTGACGTTTTTTTTCAGCTAGTGTTAAGACAAATTCACGTTGTTCTTGCCAATATTGGATATAAGTTTCTGACTCATTTATAAAGCTATCCCTTAATTTATTGAATTTATTGGATTTTTTCCCCCATACCTCGACCTTTAATTCATTTATTTGAATTTCTGTGAATAAATTATGTTTCATATTCAATGCCTTTAAGTTTCTCAACAGCATCAGCTTTATGACTAGATGCTAAGTGTGAATACCTTAATGTCATGGTTAAATCAGCATGCCCGAGCAGTTCTTGGACAGTTTTAAGGTCAACACCTGCCATAACCAGCTTTGATGCAAAATCATGCCTTAAATCATGAAATCTAAAATCACTTATTCCAGAGCTCTCAATTAGCTTATTCCAGACCCCTTGGATTGAACCTATATTAAATACCCGCTCATTTACTGATTGTTTGTACCACTTCTTTAACATGGTATATGCTGCTTTGTTTAATGGAATATGACGTGTTTTACTGCTTTTTGCAGTTTCACCTCTGATAGTGACCTGGGCAGTCTGAAAATTAATGTCTTTCCATGTTAAGCTTAGAATCTCACCTTTTCTCATTCCTGTGTTTTTTGCCAGTATGACCATAGGCTTTAAATAATCGGTATAAGCCACCAAGTTTAAGTCTGCTAATAAATCATTCTTTTTACGCATTAAAGACTCACGATAGTTAAGGGCCTCAAATAATGATTTTTCTTCTTCAGCATTAAGAAACCTGATTCGTCCAAGATCATCTGTTTTTATGGGTTTTAGACCGACTAACGGACTTTTTTCAATAACACCCCATTCAACAGCCTTATTTAGAACGGCTTTTAATGTATTTAAGTAGCGCTTTATTGTACTGTCCGCTTTTCCCTCATCCTTTTGTTTTGCGCTCCAACGCTCAATAAGACGGATTGATATATCTGTCATATCTTTATCATGAAGAAACCTAAAGGCAGCTAAATTATCTAAATTCCTGTATGGAGGCTTACGAGTTGATTTAAACCAGGGCTTATATTCTTTATCAAGAAACTCAATTAAGGTATTTATAGATGTATCTCCTCGTTTTTTCTTTGGTATGTAACCGTTTTTTTCTTCTTCAGCATGTATATCAATCACTAATTGACGCGCCCGGCCTAATGTCATTTTTGATACAAAACCGAGTCGTTCTCGCTTGCCACGGCGATATTCGCAATAGTAAGACATTGAACCAGAAGGCTGTACCCGCAAAATAAAGCCCTTTAATCCGGTGTCTCGTACTTCATAAGGCTTTGGTTTTGGCTTAAGTTTTTTAATTAATGGATCTGAAATTTTTTTTTGCATACCTAAAGCTTCCTCCTTTGCATAAAAAAGAAGGAGATAATCTCTCTTGTAAGTGCACTGTAAGTGCAATATACTATATTCGAGCGTTACGAGCAAGCACGTACAAGATGTAACTTGTTGATTTTATTCGTAACTATATGAATTGAATAGAGGCGCAATCTCCCTGCTAAGGGTGTATATTGGAAACAGTATCGAGGGTTCGAATCCCTCGCTCTCCGCCAAACATAAAAAAGCCCCCCCTGTTTTTCAGGGGGGGCTTTTTTATGTTTGGCGGAGAGCGAGTATTTGATAAGAACCACTTTCGAAAAAATCGCCCGGAGCGATTTTTAACAGGGTGAGTGCTTTTCTCACCCTGGCCACGCAGTGGTGAGGGCAGGGATAGCCCGAATAATCCCCGGACCAGACCACCAGTAAGTTATTAAGTTTAGACCCCCTGTTTTTCAGGGGGGGCTTTTTTATGTTTGACGGAAAGCGAGTATTTGATAAGAACCACTTTCGAAAAAATCGCCTGGAGTGATTTTTAACAGGGTGAGCGCTTAATTATATTCACACCAATAAAACAAAAATAAGTGTATTTAAAAACACGGAATATTAAATCTATCACCTGTATGGGGGGTAGTGAAATACAGATGGATCTGTTTTATAGGATTTTGCGAAATCAATAAAAAAGCCCATCTATAAATAGAAGGGCTTTTTTGTTTATGGCGCGCCTGGAAGGATTCGAACCTCCGACCGCTCGGTTCGTAGCCGAGTACTCTATCCAGCTGAGCTACAGGCGCTGATCATTGAGGACGTGGATTATGAGGAAAAACAGGGTCTACGTCAATCTCAATTTAATATTTTTTTATGAAGTCGATATTTGCGAATGCTTTTTATAAATAATATATAGGTTTGCAAAAAAACAGCTAATTACACAAACGTGATCTATAGTGTAGAATCTCGGTATAAACATACACAGATTTAAAGGAGTGAGAGTGGTCCAGTTATCGGAAACTAAGTTAGCAATTATCGGCCTTGGATATGTAGGTCTGCCATTAGCCGTAGAATTTGGGAAAAAAATGGAAGTGATGGGTTTTGATATAAACTCAGATCGTGTAAATGAGCTTAAAAATGGTAAAGACGGGACGTTAGAATGTAGTGAAGAGGAACTGGCTGAATCTACTTATCTTAAATATTCTGCTCAAGTGGATGATTTAAAAGAATCTAATGTTTATATAGTTACTGTACCAACACCTATTGATAAAAATAAAAATCCAGATTTAACGCCATTAATAAGCGCAAGTCGTATGCTAGGAAAAGTCATTAGTAAAGGAGATGTTGTTATATATGAGTCTACAGTCTATCCAGGTGCTACTGAAGAAGACTGTATACCTGTAATTGAAAAAGAATCGGGGTTAAAGTTTAACAGTGACTTTTATGCTGGTTACAGTCCTGAGCGTATTAATCCAGGTGATAAAGAGCATCGTGTTACAACGATTAAGAAAGTAACCGCTGGATCAACACCAGAAATAGCTGATTATGTAGATTCCTTATATCAGACTATTATCACAGCCGGTACTCATAAAGCTTCATCTATCAAAGTTGCAGAAGCCGCTAAGGTTATTGAAAATACTCAACGTGATGTAAATATCGCTTTAATTAATGAGCTTGCTCTAATTTTTAATCGACTGGGTATTGATACAGAAGAAGTATTAATAGCTGCCGGTACTAAATGGAACTTTTTACCGTTTCGGCCAGGCCTGGTTGGTGGTCATTGTATCGGTGTTGATCCATATTATTTAACACATAAAGCTCAGGAGATTGGCTACAACCCTGAAATGATTCTTGCGGGTCGTCGTCTTAATGACAATATGGGCAGTTATGTTGTATCTGAAATTGTTAAAATCATGCTCCGTAAGCGTATCCATATTAGTGATTCTAATATTTTAATGATGGGCTTAACGTTTAAAGAAAACTGTCCTGATTTACGAAATACTCGTGTTACTGACATGATTAAGGAATTCAATGATTATGGTGCAAACATCGACGTTTATGATCCCTGGGTTGATAAGGATGAAACCGAAAAAGAATACGGGTTTCGTCCAGTAGATAAAATGGAATCAAATAAATATGACGCTATCGTGCTTGCTGTATCTCACAATGAATTTGTAGAAATGGGTGCAGAAGCAATACATAAGCTTGGTAAGAAAAACCATGTTTTATACGATATTAAATACATACTTGAGACTGATGAAGTTGATGGGCGTCTATAGGAAATTATTGTGACTAAATACGAAAAGGTTTTACAGGCACTTAAAGAAAAACAGGAATTATGGTTAGTAACTGGAGTTGCAGGTTTTATTGGCTCAAACTTGTTAGAAACTTTACTTAAACATAACCAGAAAGTTGTTGGTCTGGATAATTTTGAAACTGGTCATCAACATAATCTTGATAAAGTTAAGGCAATAGTTGGTGAAGAGAACTGGGCTAATTTTGCTTTAATCGAAGGCGATATACGTAATCTTGATGACTGTAAAAAAGCCTGTGATGGTGTTCAGTATGTTCTTCATCAGGCTGCTTTAGGCTCTGTACCAAGATCTGTAGTAGACCCTATTACTACAAATAGCACCAATACTGACGGTTTTTTGAATATGCTTGTCGCAGCACGTGATGCAAATATTAAACAATTCGTATACGCGGCTTCCAGCTCTACATACGGAGATCATCCTGACTTACCCAAAGTTGAGGATAAAATTGGAAATCCATTATCCCCTTATGCGGTTACTAAATTAGTTAATGAACTTTACTCAAAAGTGTTTGCGCGTACTTATGGTTTTAAAACTATAGGTTTAAGGTATTTCAATATATTTGGTTACCGTCAGGATCCTGATGGTGCATACGCAGCTGTAATACCCAAATGGGTTGCAGCAATGTTACATAATGAAGAAGTGTTTATAAATGGTGATGGTGAAACAAGTAGAGATTTTTGTTTTATTGATAATACAGTTCAGGCAAATATTCTGTCTGCCATGGCAGATAACCCGGACGCGACTGATCAGGTCTATAATGTTGCAGTAAATGAGCAAACGTCTTTGAATGAGTTGTTTAATTCTTTACGTAATGAATTAATAGCACGTATTCCTGATCTTAAAATAGCTGATCCTGTGTATAAGGATTTTCGAGCAGGCGATGTAAGGCATTCGCTAGCTGATATATCTAAAGCTAAAGAACTTCTTGGTTATGACCCTGAATATAGAATAAATGAAGGAATAAAGCTATCAATGGACTGGTACATAAAGGATCTATCTACAACATAAATAATCATAATTTATTATTCTTTAGATAGCTCATGGGGTCATGATGTATGGTCTTATTGCTCAATATTAAATGCATGGATTTTAATTAATAATGTTAAGAGTTTTTAATCATTATATTCCTACCACTCTGGTGCTTCTGGTTCTGGTAGAAAGCATCATATTATACTCGTCCCTCTATCTAGGGATTGAAATTCGTTTTTTTTCTGTTGATGATAAAGCAGCTTCAATTGAATTGTTAGAGCCTCTGAATATAAAGGCAATTATCTTTACGCTGTTGATGTTAATCTCCATGACTGCAATGGGCTTACATACTAGAAATGTTGTTGATGATTTTTCTAGCATGATGATACGGTTGTTTCTCAGTTTTCTGTTAGGGCTTGGCTTAATTATAATTATTTACTACATATATCCACGGGCATTTCTCGGTCGAGGGGTCTTCGCATTAGCTCTTATAATTTCTTTCTTTGGCGTTTTATTTGCACGTACAGCTTTTATGCGAATAGATAATAATACGATATTTAAGCGCCGTTTACTTGTGTTAGGTGTCGGTCTTAAAGGTAAATTATTAGAAGATCAAGCTGCTTATGCTAAAAAACGAGGTTATGAAATAGTAGGTTTTGTTGATGTTGATCAGAGAGAGGTGCACGTTAATAAAGAAAATACACTACGAATTCAGTCAACTTTGCTCGATTTGTGTGTCGATAATGATATTGATGAAGTCGTTCTTGCAATGGATGATCGTCGTGTTGGATTTCCTCTGTCAGGCCTGCTAGAAATTAAAATGAAAGGTATAGTGGTGCGAGATATTCTCGATTCATTAGAGCGTATTACAGGGCATATTGAGCTGAGTGCACTGCATCCGAGTGATGTAATATTTTCTGACGGTTTTACAAATGCAGTTTCAGTTAGTTACGTTAAGAGGTTGTTTGATATAATTACAAGTTTAATAATATTGTTAATTACAAGTCCATTAATTATATTAACGACTATTTCGATATGGTTAAGTTCTTTTGGGCGCGACCCTGTTTTCTATAGACAAACGCGACTTGGGCTTTCTAATGCGCCATTTGGTGTTATTAAGTTTCGTAGTATGAAAACTAATGCAGAAAAAGATGGGGCTCAATTTGCAAAACAAAATGATTCTCGTGTAACTACGATAGGCGCATTTATTCGAAAAACACGAATCGATGAGTTGCCACAATTGTTTAATGTGTTTAAAGGTGATATGAGTTTTATTGGGCCTCGGCCTGAACGACCACAATTTGTGCTCGGTTTTGAACAGACAATTCCTCATTACTCTCTTAGGCATTCGGTAAAACCAGGTATTACTGGCTGGGCGCAAATATGTTATCCCTATGGTGAGACTGAAGAAGATACGAAAAACAAATTACAATATGATTTGTACTATATTAAAAACTATAGCTTATTTTTAGATATGACAATACTCTTTCAAACGGTTCAGGTGGTTTTATTTGGTCAGGGTGCCAGATGATAATATAATGTTAACCTTACCCATAATCAAATTTCGTTTTTTCAAGCTGAAGAGTCAATGTTGCCAATATATAAATCACACATGTTGATTGATTTGATTGTCTTTATTTAACAGCAGCTAACAGTGCTTGTAACTGAGAAATTAGCAATTAATTTTTTGCATTTTTGTTGTTAATAATTATAGCTAACTGCTTGATAAATGCATCAGCTACAATTTTCCTGCCTTTATCGTTGAGATGTCCATTGTCATTTGTGTATTCTGCGATTAATCCATAATACGTTTCAGAATTTTTATATTTAAATGTTTCTCTTGTCCCATCAGGGTGTGTTGATTCCGCGGCTGCTAAATCAAATATTGGTTGAGATTTGTAATAACTGTGTAATAATTTATTAAATTGATTGCGTTTAATATTGGATAACTTGCTTATATTAGGCCGACCTATTAATTCACGAAACCATATGCTGAAGCCTGAGTCGATATGGCGTAGTGGTGTCGTTACATGTATAAATGTAATGTCAGGAAATTTCAAAATTAATTCATTCATTACAGCTTTATATTCGTTAAATAACTGTGAAATATTTGTATTATTATTGATGTCTATATAACAAAACTTTAATAATGCTATGTCGATGTAGTCGCCAATCTCTGATTCAATTATACTTTTGAAGGCGTGGCACTTTTGAACAGGATCGGTGTTGTTGCCGATATGTGAATGCATTATAAAGTTCTTTCTATTTATATGTTTTTCATGTTTTTTTAGTATGTTCAAATTTTTATAATCATCAGTATTAAAGATTTCGCTGACACCTTGAATTATGTTGTCACCAACAGACATATGAGCAAAATATATACGTGAAGTAAGTAATGCTTTTAAATAGTCTTTTTTATTGTTCATCTCAGGTTCTTCCTGGTGATTCAGCTTTATTATATAAGGGGTAATTATTTATGGTTTTATACTGATATCAAGTAGAATATCAGTGATATCTAATTAAATGTTCTGGTTTTTGTTTGACTAGTTCAAACGGGTGATTATTTATGCATAAGTGTTTTTTTGATAATGATTTCACCCGTGCTAATGTTGAAGTATATTGATAATAATTGATCTTCCCAGTACAATTCAACCATATATTGAGTGGTCAATGTAGCAGTATTGATGTAGTTTTAACTAACAAAAAGGGAATATTGTGGTATTAAAAAATCTTCTTGCTCTTACAAACAGCCTGGAGTGCCACAGATATATATAATCTTATGATTACACTTTTCTGGGTTTCTCTAGCAGCTATTTTTTACGCATATTTCGGTTATCCTTTAATTCTTGTAATTCTAGGAAAACTGAAGGATATATTTTCACCTGAAGTTCATGAAACATACCCTGAAGATTCTGCACCCGATATTACTATTATTATTCCAGCACATAATGAAGAGCAGGTAATAGAGGCAAAAATACGCAATACTTTATCATTGTATTATCCAGGAAAAATTCAGGTTCTGGTTGTTTCAGATGGGTCGAGTGATAATACGGTTAGTATAACTAACAAATTCATAGATGATAAAAGGCTTTTCTTACTAGAGCTTACTGAAAGAAGCGGTAAAGCACAGGCATTAAATAGAGCCCTTAAAGAAGTCACTGGTGATATCGTTATCTTTTCAGATGCTTCAATTCTCCTTGAGGAGAAGTCAGTATGGGAAATAGTTCAGCCGTTTACAGATAAGAACATAGGATGTGTATCTGGTGAAGATATTATTGAAGAGGCTGGTGGGGAAGGTTTATATGGTCTATATGAGCTATTCTTACGAAACCAGGAATCAAAAATTGGCTCAATTGTAGGAGCCAGTGGTTCGTTTTATGCGCAGAGAACACATCTTATTGATCCTTTCCTTGAAGGCCTGGCACCTGATTTCTTATCTGTAATGAATACCGTAGAGAAAGGCTATCGAGTAATTTCTTATTCTCCAGCTCGAGGGACAATGACGGCTGTACAATCAAGTAAAGATGAATTCCAGCGAAAGGTCAGAACTCTTATTCGAGGAATGACGGCATTATTTAAAAAGACAAATTTACTAAATCCGTTCAATAATCCGTTATTTTCATTGTTTCTCTGGTCACATAAAATAATGCGATGGTTGGTACCATTTTTTCTTCTCTTTACATTATTGAGCAGTGTTGTTTTGATTGATAATTTATTCTATGAAATTATGCTGTATTTGCAATTAGCATTTTATTTAATAGCGTTAATGGGTGCGTTAGGTGTAGAAAAAGTTCTTGATACGATACCTGGTAAAATTGCTCTTTATTTTACAAGTGTTAACGTGGCTATAGCCATAGCCTGGTTTAAATATTTCACTGGCGTTAGACAAGAGCTCTGGATACCGTCAAAGAGAAAATAAAATGTTAGATGAAACTCCACTTTTTTTTGAGAATTCTGGGCAGAAATTATTTGGCGTCATACATAAACCAGATAACTTGAACATCAATAAGGCTATAGTCTTTTGTCATGCTTTTGCCGAAGAAAAGCTCTGGTCTCATAGGGTGTATGTTAGCCTTGCCCGAAGTTTAGTAAAGCTGGGTTATCTTGTAATGAGATTTGATTATCGCGGTTATGGTGATAGTGAAGGTGATTTTTCTAGCTGCAGTATCACATCATATAAAAGTGATATTCAATGTGCGGTAGAATACTTACGTAATGAGTATTCAGGGTTAACTGAAATAGGATTATTTGGTCATAGACTCGGTGCGAGTATCGCCGTAAATATTAAAGATGAGATAAATATCAATGGACCAATCATCTTATGGGACCCCATTACTGATGGTGATCGATATATGCAGGAGTTTCTTAGATCACACTTATCTACACAACTGGCTATATATAATGAAATAAGAGAAACACGTGACCAACTTGTAGAGAAACTAGAGCAGGGAGAGATGATAAACGTAGAAGGTTATGATTTATCAATTCAACAGTTCGAGTCGATTACAAATTTTAATCTAATCAACATTACCAGTACATTGTCTTCAAAATGTCTTATAGTTCAAACAGGTCGAAATGAAAAACCTAAAAAAGACATTAAGTTATTATCTGATTCACTTGGCGCAGAATTACTAGTAGTAAAAGAGGAGCCGTTCTGGAGAGAAATAAAGCAATTTTATTTTGAAGCTAAAAATATGAATTCAGTAACACTAGAATGGATAAGCGAGAATTATGGATAATATTATGACTGACAGTGTTAGTGCAATTCGCTTTGAAAATAAAGATGGTAATATGCTTTTTGGTATCCTGGAAAAACCAGATAAAGCCATTGATCGTTCGATAGGTGTTTTATTGCTTTCTCCCGGTATTAAGATGCGAGTAGCTCCTCATCAGCTGTATAATAAAATGAGCAAGAAACTTACTAGTCTTGGTTTTACCGTATTTCGTTTTGACTTTTACGGACTCGGAGATTCTGAAGGAATAGTCGACGAAAAATTATTGGCTGACTTATATGGCAGTATACAAATAGGCCGTTATGTTGATGATACGAAATGTGCTATCGACTGGTTATCTAGTCAGTGTTATTTAGAAAAATTTATACTAGCTGGTCTTTGTGGTGGCGCAGTAACGGGTTTATTAGAAGCGCGGACTGATGATCGAGTTATAGGCTTATTAGGTTTAGGTATACCTGTTATTCTAGACGGTTCTAACGTTGATTCGTCTAAATATTTAACAACGGGACAAATGGATCGACTTCATCAGGGTTATATTAATCGATTATTCTCTATCAAGTCCTGGTTAAGATTATTATCTTTCCAGAGCGACTTTAAAGTTATTTTCAAAATATTAAAGAGCAAGCTATATAAACAAAATGAAAGTAAGACTGAAAAGGTTAAAAATGCTCCAGTAGATAATACGAATCCATTTTTTGCTGAGGCGATGTTTGATTGCATGGATAGACAATGCAAAGTTTTATATATCTTTAGTGGATCTGACAGATTAGCCTGGGAATATGAAGAGAAGTTTGAAAAAATTTACCAGGAGAGGTTGAACGGTTATGGAAATATCTATAAGTCAGTAACTATTGATGAGGCCAATCATATTTTAACAATGCCTAAGTGGCAAAATGAAATGTTAGATTTATCCGAGCAATGGTTGAATTTACATTTTAATACAATACCATCAGTTAATAATGACGAAGTGGCTTAACTTAAGTGTTAGTTAAATGACTCTACCAAGTTTAATTTTTGTTTTTTTGATTGTAGCTGAATATATAGGTTTAGGCTCTTATATACCTATTTATAAAGCGCTCCCCATACCTCTGTTATTGTCATTCATGATGCTTCTTTATGTAATTATGAATTATCCTATTATGGATAGTTTTAAATACAAACAAACTAAGTATTTTTCTTTCTTCGTTTTTATGACAGCAGCTTCTTTATTGCACGGTCTCATACAGCGTGAAGCAATTGACCCAACTAAAACTCAGGTTGGGTATCTGATACTACTTTTAATCACCTGTTTCATAATCAGTGACAGGAAAAAATTACTATTATATGTACATGGTTTTGTTTATGCACATGTCATGATGGTTATTATAAATATTGAAAAATTAGGACAGGCAAGACTGGGGGCTTTTAAAGCGAGTTATTTTTTAGGTGATGGAAACGATTTCGCCTGGTCTGTTAATATTGCGCTGCCCTTGTGCTTATATCTATTATTTACTTCAAAATCAAATGTTCTTAAGGCCGTTTATGCAGTTAGTTCTGCGGTTCTTCTTTTGGGGATTATCGGGACTCAATCGCGCGGTGCCACATTGGCTTTAGGGGCTGGATTTATTTATTATTTCTTTTTCATTACTAAAAACAAATCTAAAGGTTTAGTTATTTTGATGATTGCTGCCATGGGGGTTGTAATGGTCGCGCCTAGTAATTACTTTTCCAGAATGGAGACAATAAGTAGTTATGAAGAAGATACTTCAGCTATGGGTAGAATTCGTGCATGGAGAACTGCAGCTGAAATGGCTACAGATCACCCCATTCTTGGGGTTGGTGCAGGTAGTTTTAACTCTGCTTACGGTCGTTTCTATCGTAGACCGGATGACCCTGTTCGTTGGATATCAACACATAGTGTTTATTTTAAAATATTAGCTGAATATAGTTTTCTAGGTGTTTTTGTATACCTAATGATAATTTTTCATAATCTTAAAACTAATCACAAGACATCTCGTATATTAGAAAGTAGGCCGGATAATCCTGATAATGACGCTCTGTGGCCATTATACTTGAACTGGGCCATTATTAGCTGTTCTGTCTCTGCTATGTTTTTAAGTGGAGTCGATTATCCTCATTTATTTTTATTAACTGGACTAACTGTTGCTGCTAGCATGAATGTTGGTCGTATGTCTGATGATCCACGTCAGGAACAGGTTAATACTTTAACCCCATGGGAAGAATTTTGTAATGAATCAGATGAGAAAAAATCATCATGATATTAAAGGTGTTTATACATGTCTGGTAAAGTAAAAGTTCTTCAAGTTATTGGGGGAATGTATTTAGGCGGCGCTGAACGTGTTGTACATAATATTGTAAAGAAAAAAGATGACTCAAAGTTTGATATCTCAATATATTGTACTCATGGTATTGGTGAACTGGGCGATGATCTTATTAATGATGGTTATACTGTTGATCTATTAGGTAGAGGTACAGGCATTTTAAAAACTCTTCGCAAAGTTAAACAATATGTAACAAAAACTAAACCTGATGTAATACATACTCATTCTATTTCAGCATTTCTGGCTATTGCTCCTTTAGTTGTATTCACAAAAATGCCACCATGGGTTCATACTTTTCATTTTGGTAATTACCCTCATATTAAAAAGCAGTACTTATACGCTAAACGTTTATTTGGACGTTTTGCAACTAAACTGGTGGCTGTATCTGAGAGTCAAAGAAACGCAGTTATAAGTCATTTAAGTGTGAAACCAGATAAAATTATGACTATTTTTAATGGTGTTACTAGTAACCCTTTTCTAGGGAGTCTTGAGAGTCGAGCACAAATTCGAAATGAATTTGCTTATACTGATGATGATATTGTTTTATCATGCATTGTCGTTTTGACCGAGCAGAAAGGGATCCCTTATTTGCTAAATTCAATTGATAAAATTGTCGATGCAAACCCTAACGTTAAGCTTTTAATCGTTGGTGGCGGACCTTTAGAGGATGAATTGCAGCGCCAGGTATCAAAACTGAGACATAAAGAATGTGTCAAATTTGCCGGTTGGCGTAGTGATGTTCACCAAATCATGACAGGAATTGATGTTTTTGTATTGCCTTCTCTATGGGAAGGGCTGCCAATGGTATTATTAGAAGCTATGGCAACAGCTTTGCCTGTTTTGGTCACCAATGTTGCAGATAACCTGAACGTTGTCGGTCAAGGTGAATCAGGCTACGTTGTACCATCAGCTGATTCAGACGCATTAACAGAATCGGCCATTAAACTGGTTTCTGATATGGATAAAGCTAAAGCTATGGGTCAGCTAGCCTTACAACGCTACCAGTCAAAATATACTGTTAATAAAATGGTATCAGCCTATGAGAAACTGTATCTTGATGTACAGTCAACTAAATAAAGTGATTAAACAATGATTAAAAATAATATGGATAATATAATCAGGCACTTAGATGGTAGCAGTATCACATTGCTTGATATAGGTGCACGTAATGGTATTCACGGAAGATGGGCAGAAATTCCCAAATTACTAAATGTATTTGGCTTTGAGCCTGATACTGATGAGTGTGACAAAATTAATGAAAATGCACATAAACTTGACTACCCGTTAAAATGCCTTCCATTTGCATTAGGTAATAAACAAGGTGAAAGTGCGACACTAAATTTATGCAAAGACCTTGGGTGTTCTAGTTTATATCAGCCTAATATGCCGCTTGTTGAGCAATTTTATTATGGTCATAATATGGAAATAATGCGGACTCTTGATGTCACTATAAACAGACTAGACGATATTAGTGTAGAAAATGATATACAGGCCGATGCGATCAAAATTGATACGCAGGGTTATGAATTAGAAATACTTAAAGGTTCTACCGATTTATTAAAGAACACAAAACTGGTTGAGTTAGAAGTTGAATTCAATGAACAGTACAAAGATCAACCTCTCTTTTCAGATATTGATTTATTTATGCGTAGTCAGGGTTATGCATTGCTTGGTTTGAGGCGTACATACTGGCGTAGAAAATCTAATAATTTTGATTTAGAATCACCGTTTGGTGGTCAGATAATGCATGGCGATGCAATTTATTATAATGAAAAACTTCTTAATGAAACAGAGTCTAAAATAGATGTTATAAAATTTTGTTCAATTTTTTCTTTATATCAACAAGATGATTTTATTAGTTATTTACTAACTATGCCTCATAAAGCATTAGAGAGTATGCCACTAGATGAACGTATACAGTTAATAGACGACTTACTAAATAAACAGACAGGATTGTCTTTATTTCTTAGTAAGACAATCGATCTAATTCGTAAGAAAATATGGTTACCACATACTGCTTTACGACGAATGTTAGATAAGTTACAAAGTAAAAGTGCAGAGGACTGGCACGATCCAGATTTTTATTAATAGATGAAATAGTTCTTGTAGGAGGAACAATATGGCTATTAAGCCTCGTTATCTAATTAAGATATTGCCAATTTTTTTATCATTATTTGTAAGTACTGTTTACTCAAATAGCAGTATTGATGAAGAAACAACAGCTGAAAAAATTGAAGTGAAAGATATGTCGATGATTATAATAGGTGCCTCGTATGCACGAGGATGGCAAGTCAAAGAAATATCCTGTCTAGAAGTCATAAATAAAGGTATTGGCGGTGAGCAATCGTTTGAAACCTTGGCTCGATTTGAAAAGGACGCAATACAACCGAGGCCTGATGCTATTTTAATATGGGGGTTTATCAATGACTTACATCGAAACCCTAAAGAAGATATAGATAATACAAAACAAAGAGCAATAGACAGTATAACTAAAATGGTAGAAATTAGTATAACTCAGGGAATTACACCAATATTGGCTACCGAAGTCACTATGGGTGTATCCAGGAGTTTAAAATGGAAAATCATGTCTTATATTGGTGAGCTTAGAGGTAAGCAAAGCTATCAGGGATTTATTAATAGCAATGTATTAGACGTTAATAACCACTTACGCAAATTAGCTAAAGAAAAAAATATACTATTAATTGATATCGAAAAAGTCATGACAAATGAAGCTGGTGAACGAAAAGAAGGCTTCGCACAGGTTGATGGAAGTCACATTACTGAACATGCGTATAATGAATTAAGCGCATATGCATTGCCTATTCTTGAACGTGCGTTAGTATCGTCAAAACAACTATGTAATTAATGATATGGTACTATGAGACCAGGCAAATTCAGGGAGTAAAATATGTTTACTAATCGTTATAAATATATCTTATTAGTTTTATTTGTAGGCACTATACCTCTTACAGTTCAATCGGCTGCTAGATTACCATTCTCCAGTTCATTTGAAGCAAATAATTTCTCCGAGTGGAATGGAGGGGCTGATGCGAGCCTTACAGTCACAAATGAAGATTCAAGTAATGGGCAATATTCGGCCAGAGCACAAATGAGCTCAGGATCTACGGCTGATAATTACAAAGACTTTTATTTTGGTGATCATGCTTCTGTAAATGGTGCTCCAGCTACTAACGGGCTTTGGCTTGAACTAGATTCAAAATTCGATGCTGGATTTGACTTCGGTACTGAACGAATCCATAAAATTGCCATTATTAATTTTGAAGATGAAAATCGGAGACGAAGATATCAGGTTATTATTAATGTAAGGTTACCAGAAGAAATTTATTTCATAGAAAATCTTGCCTGGAACGCTGATCGTAGTTTCGATAAAACAGTTGATGCTTATAGTCAGAATATTGGGCAAACCTTAACAATGAATCGTGGGCAATGGGATAAGCTAAAACTTTATATTCAACTTAATACACCAGGAAGCCGTAATGGTATTGTTAAATTCTGGCAGAATGACCAGTTGATTATGGATTTCACTGATACGTATTTAAGAGAAAATACGAACTTTAATCCAAACAAACTTATTTTATCAAACTACACACGTAATACTGATATTATTGGTATACAACGTTGGGATAATTTTTATTTAGGAATTGATCCTCCTGCTAGTGTTGTTAGACCTAATCCGCCACAGTTATTAGAGTAAGATCTATTTTTTTATTATGATTTTTTCATATAAGCGTTCAATCTTCTTTACTCTAGCTGAAAACTCGTAACATTCCATTATTTTTAGCTTTCCAGACTTAGTCATTTCTTTTGCTTTGTCTGGATTGTCTAATAAATAATTTAATCCCTTAGCAATTTCATCAGGGGAGCCAGAAGGAATTAGTATGCCGGTTTTTTTATTATCAACAATATCTCCTGTCCCACCTACATCCGTAGCTAACACTGGAACATCCATACATAATGATTCTAGAACAACATTTGGAAAGCCTTCCGTATATGAGGTTAAAGCAAATAAATTAAGATCTTTTAACACAGGTCGTACATCTTGTTCATGACCGGTAAAGTGAACATGTTTTTCAATTTCCAGATCTACTGCAAGCTGTTGCATGGCTTTTTTATCTGGTCCGTCCCCTATGAGAACAAATGCTAAATCCTGTCTTTCGTTTAATATTTTCTTTGCTGCAAGAATAAAATCTTTCTGACCTTTTTCTGGGCTGATTCTTCCTATGTTTCCAATAATGCTAACACTTTCAGGTATATTAAATTTTTCACGTAAATAACCGGCTTCAAATTTATCAGGCTGGTAGTTATCAGCTACTATCGCATTATAAATTAAATTAAGTCGTTTCTCAGATGTTCCAAATCGGGCTATTTCACTATAAATTTTCGGTGATACAGCAATTACCTGATCAAAAAATCTAAAACAATGCTTACCCAACCAAACATAAATTTTGCTTTTTAGTGAGTTTGTAATCCAGCCATGTGCAGTTGTTACAATCGGGATTTTAATTTTTTTACTAACAATTGTTGTTAAAATATCAGATTTATAATCATGCGCGTGAATGATGTCGATCTTATGTTCTTTGACAGCTGAAATAATTGTATTAATTACTGATGGGCTGAATTGTGACTCAGCTATTAACGGAATGAATTTCACGCCGCGTTTTTGTAGCGTGTCCCGATAGAGATTGGTATGTTCAGATGTTTTTAGAAACAATCCAACCGAAAGTTCAAATCTGCTTTGATCAATTCGACAGGCGGTTTCCATTATTGTTTTGCCAGGCCCGCATACCTTGTCGGTATCCCTGAGGTGTAACACTCTAATCATTTAATTGTACTTACTAGTTATATGTCGATAGTGTAATATGCGACTGATTATTATAAATTATTGATTTTTAAAGCAATGAGTTATAGCTCAAGAGTCAACTGTTAATACTGTCTGCCATTAGGTTAACATTTTATCCAATAATTGAGCGTAATTTATATATTTAAATTTAGCTTTTTCTATAAAACCACCCATTCGGGTGATCAGAATGGGATGCTGGTCACAGACGACAGGCGCTTGTTAATATTATTATAATACACAGTCAATGTAGTGCTTTATTACTTGACCAGTTAGAGCATGCAAGTATTAAGTAGGCATGCTTATTCTCAGCAAAAGCTCATTGCTACAGCGTTTGAGATTATAGAGGTAAGATATGAAGTTCCATAACATTTTAGCACTGTGTACCAGGTTTACTCCGTTAGTCGTGATTTTTACCCTTTTTATACCATTACAGGCTCATGCGGGCCGTGGTATTACATCATTACCACATTACGAAAATTTCAATCAAAATGATTATGGCGATATAGTATGGGTCTCTCAGGGCGCCACTCATAACTGGATAAGTAATGAAGGCTTTGAAGGTAGTGGGGTAGCTAGATTCACACCACCAATTAACAATGGTGGTGAAGGATACTCAGGTTTAGGACAATTTACAGGCTTACACAATTTGAATACAACTGGCCCGCGTCAGTTGAACGTTCGAATTTTAATTAAACATGGTCCGACCTACCATAACTTTTCACGTACAAATAAGTTAATGATCTTCAATAGAGATAATGCTCAAACACGCCCAATGATTATGAATCGATTATATTCAAATTATGACTGGCGCACATTAAGAGCCTGTCATGGGACGTGGTGTCAACCGAATGATGCACTAGCCAGTGACGACTTTAAAATTGGCTCAACCTCTTCAAATGATCTACAAAGCCGATTTGATGAGTGGGTCTCTGTCGAGCTAGAAGCTAATTTAGACCAGGGTGTTATCAACCTGTATATTTATACAGCAGATGGCCAGGTAGGCGGTCTATATTCTACTAATCCATTCATAGATGCTAATGATCCACGAACAGGTGTGTTTTCTTTTGTCGATATTATAGGCGGATATTTCAATGCGCATAACAGGCCTGCTGATGATGGCGCCTGGTTTTTAATAGATGAACTGGTTATTGACGATAATTATATTGGCCCACCAGCTAGTTTTGTTGTAATACCACGCGCAGCAGAGCAGCTAGATTCAAATTAATGTTAGCGAATTAGGGCTAAATTGTTTAATATTAATTTTTTATCTCTAAATTATAATAAAAATGAAAAATGCAGTTTGGGTCACGTGGGAAGACCAGAGACGTAATAAGTCTTTAAGTAAAGAATTAGGCGTTGAGCTACACCAGCTCAACCTTAATGCTCATCGATTGGTCCGTTACCCTTTATTATTTATCAAAACTATCTCAATCTTTCTAAAAAGACGTCCTGAGATCATATTTTCTCAAAATCCATCCATCATTCTGTCTCTGATAAGCGTAATTTACGGGCAGATAACGGGTAAGAAAGTCATTGTTGATGCTCATAATGCGGGTGTATATCCATTCGAAGGGAGTAAGCCCTGGGCGACAAAAATGGCTCATTTTCTCTTTCGCAAAGCCTTTTTAACCATAGTTACCAATAATTCACTTAAATTATATGTTGAGGAATGTGGTGGGCAGGCATTCATTTTACCAGACCCATTTCCAATAATTACCTCATCACGAAGTAAAGTCAGTCTACAAGGTAAAACAAATTATCTTTTAATATGTACATGGGCTATAGATGAGCCATATGAAGAAGTAATTAAAGCTTTTAGTCAACTACCGAGTGATATGCATCTTTATATTACGGGTAATAGTCGTGGTAAAGAATCAAACCTTTCAGTTCAAATGCCTGATAATATAACGTTGACTGGGTTTATATCAAATGATGAATTTGATAGCCTGTTGACTAGTTGTGATGTGGTTATCGATTTAACCACACGTGAAGACTGTCTTGTATGTGGTGCATATGAGGCTATAGCTGCCGGAAAACCACTCATTCTTTCAGAGACCAAAGCGCTAAGAGAATATTTTACTAATTCTGCGATATATACTAAAAATTATTCAGAGGATATTGCAGAAGCTATAAAAATGATTGATGCGAATCTTGGTGAAGCAGAAAACAACGTAAAAGACTACTATAGAAATCAAGTGAATTCCTGGAATGAAATGAAAAATCAATTAATTGATAATATAGGATTGGCTAAATAATCATTTTAACTGATTATAATGATCTATATTAAGCATATTCACTAAGTAAGCACTTATTCAAATTTCACATAAAAAACTTTAACGGCAATATAAATATATGTCACTTAAAAATAAAGTCATTAAAAATTTATTTTCAAACTGGGCTGGCTTGATTGTTACAATTGTTATTTCGTTTTTTATGGCCCCATATATAGTCCATAAACTGGGTAATACATTTTATGGTATTTGGTCAATAATTAATCAATTTACTGCTTATTTATATATATTTGACTTTGGGATTCGCGAATCTGTTATTCGTTATACCGCAAAATATCTCGCTAATAAAAAAATACGTAAACTCGAAGATGTATTGCAGGCGTCTTTTTATATTTATCTAGGTGTTTCACTAATAAGTATACTGTTTACATTGATACTTGCATTAGTATTTGAAGATGTATTTGATGTCGATAAGGAATATGCGACTGAAGCTAGTGTAGCAATATTATTAATCGGTGGCACGATAACTCAGCTATTTGTTTTTAATATGTTCAATGGTTTTCTAATGGGTGTTCAAAGATATGATATTTTCAATATTGTACAAATTTGTGGAACACTCGTAAAAACGGCCTTATTCGTTTTAGTATTAGAAGCGGATTACGGAATTGTGGCTTTAGCAGCTGTCCAGTTTACTGTTTTTCTTTTTACCGGGCTAATAATGACAAAAGTGTGCTTGAATATTGCCTCCAGTAATGAAGTCAAAATTAATTTAAAACCTCCTGCCTGGGATCATATTAAAGCGACATATCATAAAGTATTTAATTATAGCCTGTACGTGTTTATAAATAACATTGGTCAGAAAATCATATTTATGACCGATGCAATAATCATTGGTATTTTTATGCCAGTAGCATCGGTTACTTTCTATGCTATAGCCGGAATGTTAGTAGAGTATTTGCGTAAGCTTGTTACAACATCAACTAGTATTCTAAACCCTTTGGTAAGTCATTATAGTGCGAGTAATGAAAATGATAAAATACAATATGCACTAGTAAGTGGAACCAAATTAACTCTATTTATAGCCCTACCTGTTGTAACAGTGCTAGTCCTGCTAGGTGAAATATTTATAGATTTATGGATGGGGGAAGAATTTGCTGCGATATCAGGGGAAATTTTAGTAATACTTGCTGTGGCGCAAGCTTTTTCAGCTCCACACTTTTCTATTGTTAATGTTTTATATGGAATGAATAAGCATAAAACTCTAGCTCATTTTAGAATTGTAGAAGCAATATGCAACTTAGTGCTTAGTATAGTTTTAATTAATTATTATGGCCTGGTCGGTGTTGCCCTGGGCACTGCAATACCACATATAATACTGACCTCTATGATATTACCCTGGTATGCAACTAAACAAATTAATATGAGTTTAAGCAATTACATGATTTCTGGATATCTTAGGCCAATGATTGCCATCTTACCTTTTATATTTTCTGTTTTTTATCTAAAAAATGCTTTCCCACCTGAATCATTACTTGAGTTTTTCGTTTCTGTTTTCATTGTTTGTTTGTTGTATTTGTTTGTTTCATATCTGGTTGTATTTACCAGTAAGGAACGCTCCTCAATTAATACGAGCATACTGAGTTTTTATAATAAAAGGGTTTCTCGATGAAAAAAAATATTTTGTATTGTGAAAGTAATACAGATGGCACAATTGGTGGTTCATTTTTCAGCTTGCTTTTTTTGGTGCAAAATATTGATAAATCTAAATATAATCCTGTTGTTGTTTTTTACTCAGAAAATAGTTTGATACCGAAATATAGAGAATCAGGCATTGAAACAATTGTCATAACTTTGCCAAAACCTGTGCATTTCAGAAAGATCAGTAGTTCAAACCCAGTTTTCAAACTACTTAATTTATTTATCAGTATAGTTCAGAGCGGTGTGAATTTTTTTAAATTTTTCATATTTCAATCTTTTAGATATGCGTATTTTTTAAAAAAACGTAACATATCATTAGTTCATTTAAATAACTCTATCATACGAAATCATGACTGGATGATGGCTTCCTGGATTACTGGTATAAAATGTATAACCCATGAAAGAGGCATAAATACCAGGTACTCTAAATTATCTCGGTTTTTCGCAAAGAAACTTAAAGCAGTGGTTAGTATTTCAAATGCTGTTAGAGAGAATATGCTCGATAAAGGTTTAAACACGTTAAATTATGTAACGATTTATAACGGTCTTGATCCTGATCAAATTCATACTGAAGGGCGCTCTGTTGAACTAGCTAATGAATTTGGTTTAAAAAAATCTAATCAGGTCATTGGTGTTGTCGGAAACATTAAAGAATGGAAAGGGCAGGAATCTGTAATTCGGGCTACGAAAATTATTAAGGAAAAATATCCTGATATCAAGTGCCTTATAGTTGGCGATATATCAAAAAATGATGAGTACTATGCTAATAAATTATACCGGCTAGTTGAAGAATTTGACCTGAGCGAGAATGTTATTTTTACCGGATACCAGAATAACGTAGCTAACTTTCTGGAGTTAATGGATGTTGTGATTCATTCATCGATACACCCTGAGCCATTTGGGCGTGTCATACTCGAAGCGATGGCTATGCGAAAACCAATTGTCGGCACACGTTATGGTGCTATCCCTGAAATAATTGTTGAGGGTCAAACTGGTTTTATGTTTACCCCAGATGATGAAAATGATCTAGCAAATGGTGTCTTAAAGTGCCTTAATGATCCTGAATTGGCTGAAAAATTAGGTCAACAAGGCTATGATCGTCTGGTTTCAAATTTTCATATAAAGTTTAATGTTAGTAAAACAGAGCAGCTGTATAAAGAATTAATAGGATAATCAGGAATTTTGAAGCATGATTGAAAACATCTTTCGTTATTTTTTAATGCCTTCAAATCTAATTACAATATTATTTTTAATCAGTTTTCTTGCTATATTAACCAAGAGACTTCTAAAAGTAGCTAAAATATCATTATTTATCGGTATGTTTCTTTATTTTATTTTTGGAAGTGGCCCCGTCTCATTCTGGTTAATGAAACAACTGGAATATCAATACCCGTCTCTATCACAGGCTAATATATCGAGTGAAGTAAAACATATTGTTGTTCTTGCCGGCTTTGCAGAAAATATCAGCAGTCGGTCTATAACAGCAAATATTTATCCAGCATCTGCCTACCGGGTTCTTGAAGCGGCCCGACTGTATAATAGCTCTCCAGAAACCTTAAAAATTATAATCACAGGTGAAGGCGAGGCTGTGCAATTAATGTCTCAAGTTTTAGTATCATTAGGTGTCTCTACTAGCAAAATACTGATTGATAATAACTCAAAAAATACTGCGGACAGTGCCGTCTACATTAGCGAACTGCTTAATCAGCAATCATTTTACCTCGTAACATCAGCGGGTCATATGCCACGTGCAGTAGCCGCATTTGATCGAATGAAGTTAAGTTATATACCGTCTCCTACCCACTACATGAGTAAAGAAAATATACTCGCAACAGCATATTTACCCACTCCACGTCATTTATACATTTCTGATATGGCTATTTCTGAATATTTAGCGCGCTTTAATGATTATTTGACCTACCATTTTAACAACTAGTATATTAGTGAAAATATATGTATAGCCTAAATATCTCCTTTTGATATAATTTTCACCTGTATGGGTGATGACATGATTCAGCTCTCTAAGTATGATCACAATAACAAAATTTTATCTGAATCTAGAAAATATTTTCTTATTCGGAAAACCTTACAGTTTGTGAGCTGGTTAAATAATATTATTTCTAACTCATTGATAATATTACATAAATAATACTGGCCTGCAATTTGCTTGATATTAGTGTTGTAAGGTAAAAACTAAATGACTTTGGAAAATTGACGAAATGGAAAAATGTATGAAAGTCCCTTCATTGACTACACGAAAACTGGGTGTTGCTTCTCTGGCAATATCTTCACTTCTTGTTATCCCTCAGGTACAAGCTGCAGACTGGCTTTGTGCAGGTTCTAATACATGGGGTACAAGTAGCTGCTGGACGTCTAATGCTGAGCCAGCTTTAGGTGATGATGCTCGAATTACTGTTTCAGATACTTCTGATGTGACAGTCGATTATATCGGTAGTGTTTACGCAGGAACAGGTCATTGGTATAGCGACCTGATTGTTAATAATTCATCAACCGGTGATGCAATATTTAATCAATTTGTGAACAATGAACTGAATGTCAATTTGGCCATATTTGGTACTGATGGAAAGGCGACTGTTAACCACAGCGCAGGCTTTTCTAATATTAGTTATGCCATACTAGGCAGCAATTACACTGCTCAATCAACTTATAATCTATCTGGTACAGCTGAGATTGAATCTGCTGGTTTTTATGTAGGTAGTCGCGGACAAGCTGTGATGACTCAATCAGGTGGCGCTCTAAGCGTTGCTAATGAATTCTCGATTGGTCATGAAAACGGTGGCAATGGTGAATATAATCTTTCTTCTGGTAACCTTAATGTTGCAGGCACTGAATATGTTGGATACTTTGGAAATGGTGTATTCAATCAGACAGGTGGAACTCATACAGTAAATGAATTATTTGTTGGCCGTAAAAATGTGAATGGCACTTATAACATGAATGGTGGTGACCTGAATGTTACAAGTTCACTAGAAATTGGCACAATACCTGGCGAACCTGGTTCAGGTGTTCAAAATGCAAGCTTTGTACAAAATTCAGGTAATGTAACGCTAGCTCAGCCCGATTCAACTGTAACAATTTCGTCATCTGGTATGGCTAATGCTCAATATGACCTAAATGGCGGGAATCTGACTGCAGGTACAATTGTTAATAATGATACATTTAATTATCAGGGCGGTAACTTGAATGCGAATGTTGATAATCGAGATCAATTTAATATAAGTGGTGGCGGTACTCGTGTTGTAGCCGGTGACTTTGTTAGTCGCGGCAATACTGATTTTCAGCATACTTTTGGCACAGGTACTCCAGGGGAATATACAATTAGCAGAACTGCAAGCGGTTTTACTAGTTTGCAAGATGCAACACTATTCAGCATTGAAGGTGATGCTACCTTCGAATCTGATAGCACTTTAGCTATCAACTTAACTAATGACTATCTGGACATGACATCACCCTTTATCACGGTCACGGGTGATGCGTATGTAGGTGGTTTACTAGACCTGACTGGTGTTTTCGACAGTGCGTTACTAGAGAATGATTATGTTTTGACACTATTAACAGCTAGCACTGTTTACGGTGAATTCGATAGTGTTATTTTACCTGGCATAGATAACTGGACATGGGCTCTTACGTACAACATTGATAATATTCAGCTTTCAGCTATATCGTCCGTTCCTGTACCTGCTGCTGCATGGCTTTTCGCTAGTGGATTAATTGGTTTAGTCGGCGTTTCTCGTAGAAACCAGAAATCATAATTATTTAACTTAACGACACAGCAATTAAAGCTTTTCTGCTTGAAAGAGTAGAAGAGCTTTTTTTATTTCTGTTACTTTCTAGTTTTAATTATCTTTTGGTTTTGTTATTGTGCCCTTATTATGATTTCTGTTGTTATCCCCACATATAACTGCGCAAACTATTTGTTGCAGGCAATAAGTTCAGTGATTAATCAGTCATATACTGATTTTGAAATAATTGTTGTCGATGATGGATCTACTGACAATACGAAGTCTATTATCCATTCAATCTCTGATAAAAGACTACAGTATGTAATTCAGAACAACCAGGGTGCTTCAGCTGCACGAAATCATGGGCTTGAGTTAGCGAAAGGTGAGTTTATTGCGTTTTTGGACGCAGATGACACCTGGTTCCCCGATAAGTTAAAAACTCAAATACAAGTTTTTGATGAGTTTCCAGATGCTACAGCCGTTTTCTCTAATTTTCATATCACGACTACGGATGGAGAGATTCTATCCGACAATGGTATTTATCAGGATTATGCTATTTTTAAAAATGAGCGTAAATCATTAGAAGATTTATTTAGTTTTCATGAAAATAATATATATACAGGCAATATTTTTGATTCTTTATTTTTAGGTAATTTTATTAAAACATCATCGTTTATGGTTCGAAGATCTGCTATTGAAACAACAGGTTTTTTTGATATTAACTTAATAACTCAGGAAGACTATGATTTGTGGTTAAGGCTCGCTCTCACAGGACCATTTGCTTATATAAACAAGCCACTGCTAAATAGAAGTAAACGTCTCGGCCAATTAACAGGCGCATCTAATAAATTACGTATCGCTAAGGATGTTGTAACTGTTGTGGAAAAATTTGCCTCCTCGGATGAACTAAGCCTCAGCAAAGTAATTATTAAAAAAAGATTAAGACAGAAATACCGTGATCTTAGTTTAAACTTTTTAAGTCAGAATGAATCTAACAAGGCCAGGTCTATTTTAATTCGCAGTATTAAGCAAACTGGTTTTTCCCCATCCACAGTTGCATTGCTAGGCTGGAGTTTGATTCCTGACACACTTAGTCTGTTCTTACGGAAACGTATTTTACCGATAATACGATCTTAGTTGGTCTAAAGGGCTTTGCTTAGAACTGAAAATATATAAATACCTGGTTTGTCAGAGGAGGGAATACCCAAAGCATTACTGCAAAATAGCTATAAATACTTGCTCTAACCAACCAGTGACTATTTACGACTTTTAATAGATCACCAGACTTTTCTATCCAGTACTCTAAGGCTACTAATGGCGCAGCAAAGAAAATCAACATGCCTGATGCGTAATAAACAAAATTTGTTATTTCAAAGTTTGTAACGAGTACACCCATCATCGCCCAAACCTGATCTATTGAATCGGCCCTGAATAACAGCCAGCTAAAGCAGATCAGGTGAAAGAAAAAGATAATTCTCAGGCCTTTACCCACTCTATGTTCCATGAGTTTTCTTGCTACACCCTGTTGTTTAAACTCAAATACACGATAAGCGATTAGTAGTAATCCATGATAGAAGCCCCAGGCAATAAATGTCCAGCCAGCGCCATGCCATAGGCCGCCTAGTAACATTGTTAACATTAGATTACGTAATGTTAATAATTTCCCCAGCCGGTTTCCGCCGAGAGGTACATATAGATAATCTCTCAACCAGGCTGAAAGTGTGATATGCCAGCGTTGCCAGAAATCACTTGGATTAGATGCGAAATAGGGCATCTTGAAGTTCCAGGACAAGTTGAAACCCATCAATTTTGCAATGCCCTGAGCTATAGATGAATATCCAGAGAAATCACCATAAATCTGAAACGCAAAAGCATAGATGCCAACCATGATTTCTGGACCTGATAGATCAGAAACGGGTCTTGAGAAAACACTATTAACAATTGGCGCCATATTGTCGGCAATAACAACCTTCTTAAACATACCTATACAAATATGGTAAATGCCTTCGACAAGGTTTTCTTTAAGCTGAGGCCTTTTCTCGAGAATCTGTGGTAGTAAATTGTAGGAACGTTCAATGGGGCCAGCAACTAGTTGGGGAAAAAATGAAACGTATAGAGCGAAATCAAGAAAACGGGAAGTAGGTACTGTTTTTCCTCTATATACATCAATGGTATAACTCATAGTCTGAAATGTATAAAACGAGATACCAACAGGTAGAACGATATTTAATGTTTTTATAGGTACAGGTAAACCAATTAAAAGCAATAATTCAGACATTTCAACCGCAAAAAAATTGTAATACTTAAAAAAACCTAACATACCAAGGTTGGCACATATGGAGATCAGTAGAATGCGTTTTTTTTGCTGTTGTTCAGAGCTATTATAAATGCCTGTTGCGACAAAATAGTCGATTATTGTTGATATAAAAATAAGACTTAAGTATCGATAATCCCAATATCCATAAAAAATATAGCTGCCAGCTAATAATAATCGGTTTTGTCCTTGATGCGGCAGATAACGGTACGCCACTATTATGATCAGGAAAAATATCCAGAAAATAAAGCTATTAAACAACATAATTTCTAATCTTTATAAATGTGTATTGTTACTTCAGAGGGCTAATTTAGAGTATTTAACCTATCATTTGAAATGTATGGCTGAAGCTTTTCTACCAGTGCTTCGGTGAATATTCTACTACCTTCAGCATTTAAATGAATGGAATCTAAAAACATGTTTTTTTCTATTTTTTCTACGTTTCGTAAATCGAGTAATGGAATACCTAATGATGTAAATGTATCGAGTAATTCAGCGTCAATTGAATAATTGTCTATCACAGGCATAGCCATTACAACTAATTGCCTGTTAGAGCTTTTTATAGACTGATTTAAATTGGTGAATGATGTGTAAGTGGACATGGATTTCCCTCTACCATCCATTTCAGTGTTATTTTGAGGGGATCTGTTCAGAACTTGAGTTGTTTCTTTATAGTAGGGTACTACAGTATCTAAGACACGATTTCTGATTGCCTCACGATTCACGTAGACGTGTGAGACACTACCGGCCAGGAATCTTAAAAATTGCTGGTGTCGAGTTAATCCAGTTGCCTCAAGGGCGTCTATATCCTCAATTTGGCAAAAAAAACCACCAAGCCTGGTCGGATTGATAGGAAACTGATCGCTGAGTTGCCCCCAGGCAAAACCAATTATCACAAACGAAGAGGTATTTGTTGTTTCGAGGAAGTATTGATTATAAATGCAGTACCAATCTGAAATCGCGGTACCATCTGGAGTGATTTTAAAAGCCTTAATACTGTTTTTAGAGCTGTTTAAGGTTTCAATATGTGGTTTATCGATAGCATTATTGGTAAGTGAGTTGCCCAGGAAGATCAAATTAGCATCACTTGTGGTATCTGAAGCCTGTCTAGCGATCTCAGGAATTGTATATATATGCGATATATTACCCGACAGGCGATCTTCGTTTAATCTGATAGCAATTTCTAGCAGGACAAGTACACTTAGAACAAGAAGTATAACGAGTTTCTCTTCCCTGGTGCTCACTACCTTTGGTGCACTCATAAACGTTAATAATCCAGATTAAAGTTGAGATAATATTAAATATTTATGGCTTTATGCCAAAATACACTTTTATTAGACCAAGATTGGGCCTTAGGTACAAGAAAAAATTGTTAATTAGGTGTTATTTAAAAGAGTATCTAAATGACATTTTTACATTATATAACTAGATTGATTAGTTAACACTAATGGGTGATTAAATGTAAACGTGATATGGTTATAATCATAATGGTTGCAGTTGTAAGTTATAGTGATGTGGGCCCGATTTTAAGGCTTGATTACGATGCTCGCATTATTATAATCCTCGCTTGAAGTAACATAAGATGTGTCGGGTTAATAGATTCAGCTATCTACATAACTACATCTAAGAAGGTAGAGAAAGAAATTGGCGTTTTCATGAATTCAAAGTGAATATTTAAAGCTAGTTATATTATAATACGCCAATTACAAAGAATATGGATCTTCGGAGTTATATATAAATGTTAAATGTTAGTATTCTATTAAGTTTATGTCTGTTTATGCTGGCATGCTCTTCAACTGCCTCAAAAAATTCTGTATTACCAAAAATAGATCACAGTACCTCGTTGACCGTTAATGAATATCGCATTGGTATTGAAGATCAGCTTCAAATTAACGTTTGGCGAAATCCTGAACTTTCAATCACTATGCCTGTTCGGCCAGACGGTAAAATTTCTATGCCTCTCATTGGGGATGTTCTAGCCGGTGGTAGAACGCCTGAGGAAGTTGCCAGGGAAATTACTAAAGGCCTTGAAAAATATGTACGAAAACCAAATGTAACGGTTATCTTGACTGAATTACGTAATTTTGAATATATTTCACGTATCAGGGTAACGGGTGCGGTACAAACTCCAACTTCATTTGCATATAGACAGGGAATGACCGTACTTGATGCAGTTCTAGAAGCAGGTGGTGTGACTGAATTTGCCGCAGCTGATAGAGCAAAACTCTATCGTCAGGGAAGTGAAAAAACGATGGTATATGATATACGACTAGGTGGCATTTTACATCAAGGTGAATTAGCCACAAACTTTCCATTAAAACCTGGTGATATCATCACTGTACCTGAAAGATTTTTTTAAGTAGTAAGGACTTAATATAATGGAAAATGCATCAAAATTTGATTTTAATTTACTGTTTAAAGAAATTATAGTTAACAGAATTTTCGTAGTAGTTGCATTTGCTTTAATAACTATTTTATTGATAAGCCTCGGCTCAAAATGGCCTAAACAATTTTCTTCATACACTACAATTTTTGTAGAAGAGGAAAATATTTTAGGTCCGTTAATGGCTGGTGCGGCAGTACAGACTGTAGTAATAGACAGGGCTGCAATTGCTCGTGAAATCATCTTTGGGCGTAGCATCATGTACGAGCTCATAAAACAGGAAGAGCTTGTTGACGAGGATACAACTCCAGCCGAACAGGAAAGAGTTGTTAATAATATTAAAGGCAGGCTCAATATTTCTAATGTCCGTCATAATTTGATCAAAATTGAATTTAAAGATAGTGATGCTGATAGGGTTTTTAATATAACAAATACTATTGCCAAATTATTTATAGAAGAAAGCCTTGCTGATAAAGCCCATCAAAGTACAGAAGCATTTGAATTTATAGATAAACAGGCAAGTGAATATAAAGATAAATTACAACATGCTGAATTGGAATTAAAAATATTTAGAACAGAAAATATTGATGCACAGCCAGGTATGTCTCAGGGTATTGGTAGACGCAGTGGTGAATTACAAACCCGCAAAGAGCAAATTATTCAGGAACTTAACGAAGCGAAAATACGTAAAGCATCTTTACAGAAACAACTTTCCGGCGAAGCCCAGGCATCTACTGCTTTTTCTCGAACCGAACAATATAAAACGCGTATCGCTGAATTACAGACACAATTAGATACTTTAAGAATGAGTTATCATGAATCATATCCCGATATTATACATGTAAAAGAACAAATTAATGATTTAAGGGAAGCCGTAAAATTAACAGACGAGCAAGTTGCTAGCGGTGTGTATGATAGTAATGTTGATGAGAGGGTTCATAGTAATCCTGTTTACCAGCAGTTACAGCGTGACTTATATGATACGAATACAAATATAGAAACTTTGAATGCTCGTTTAGAGCATACTGAATCAAGTATTCTCAAGCAATTAGAACGAGCACGTAAAGTTAGTGAGTTTGATGCTAAGTTACAGGAATTGACTCGTGATTATGATGTTAATAATGAAAGTTATTCAGATTTAATGCGCCGTAGAGAACAAGCACGTGTATCAATGAATTTAGATATTGAACAGAAAGGGCTTTCATTGCGTATAGATGAACCTGCATTTAAACCGCATAGCCCTAGTGGGATTAGATTTCTTCATTTTTTATTAGCCGGGCCAATTATTGGCCTGTTAATACCAGTAGGATTAATATTTCTTAACTTACAAATTAATCAAAAAGTTAGAAGTGGTGTAGTTATGATGAATACAACAGGAATACCTTTATTAGGTGAAACGCCTCATATGTCTATACCACGAGAAGTTAAAAAAGAGACCATAAGTTTGGTTTTAATTTCTATAGTATTTTTAGGTACACTTGCTTTTGTCCTGGTTATGGGTGTGATGCGCTTACAAGGGAATGTTTAGTTATGAGTAAAATATATGATGCTCTTGAGAAACTTAAATTAGAAAAGGCAAATGAACAGCCTTCTGAAGTTAAGCCTGAAGAAAACAATAATAATATTGATGAAATAATACCTGACGATGCGCTTATTATGAAAGCGGCAATATCAGACATGAGCCAGCCGGATCTTCTAACTGATCGGGAACGTGCTGAGATGCGAATTATCGGCCCTCAAATGAGTGATCGTCGTGTTTTTAACGCGTTCCGTGACTTAAGAACAACGGTTATACAAAACGTTAAAACATCTAGCCCGATAATAATGGTCACATCATCTACTTATGGTAGTGGTAGTAGTTTCGTTGCAACAAATCTTGCTGCTGCCATTGCTATGGATGGAACTAAAACATCACTACTGGTTGATTGTAATTTAGATAATCCTCAAAGCTGTAAGTTGTCCAAGTCTGAAAACCCTCTTGGTCTAATTGATTATCTCGAAGATAGTGAGCGCTCTATAGAAGAAATAATCTCACCTACAGGTATACCAAGAATGCGTCTTATAACAGCAGGTGAAAAAGATGCTAATAAATCAGAGTTTTTTACAAGTAAACGATTACACTTTCTTTTTGAAAAAATAAAAGAGCGTTATGATCAACGCTTCATTATTGTCGATGCTCCACCGATAAATGAAAATGCAGATGCACGCATACTATCTGAAGTATGTGATTACGTGATACTGGTTGTTCCATACGGTAAAGTTAATAACGAAGCTGTATTAAATACAGCCAGAGTTATAGGAAAAGAAAAGTTATTAGGAGCAGTGTTTAATAATGAACCACGTACTCCTGCAATGTCATGGCAATAACTAAACACTCAACTAGATACGGATATTATGTCGAATATTACATTGTGTTATCGAATGATGCCTATTATAAAGAATGTTTTACTGATTTATATTATGATCGCATATCAAACATGTAATGCAGTTACTGCCGAATATTCTACCGGTGTAGAATTAGAATACTCAGATAATTCGTTATTAACTAATGATAATGAATTAGATGATGTCAGACAGGTTATTATGCTTGGCTTCTCTCTAGAAGAGAAAAGTTCCTACATTGATACCGAAATAAGCTCGCTCATTGAATATGATGATTATCGTAATGATACATTTGATGATGAATTTCTAGGTTACCTGAATGCCGAGTCAACATTTACAATAAGGCCATCTAGCTTTTACTGGGTTATTGAAGATTACTATTCACAAGTTCAGAGAGATAGTTTACTGCCAACCACCCCGGATAATCGTATAAATACTAACGTTTTTTCCACTGGACCTAATTTTAAATTTAATGTTGGCCCAGCCAATTATATAGATACAGAAATTAGATATGCTGATTATAAATTTGATGATAGAAATGCAGCAGATACAGCTGATAATGACAGTGACAGAACTTCTGTGCTTTTTTCCTGGGTTTATGGTTTAAATTCAACTACTGATATATCACTTAATTCAGAATATCAGGACGTAGACTTTAAAGAATTTACTGATTCTGACTTTATACGTAATGATCTATATATACGTTATAAAAAAACACTCGGACGCTCTTATTATCAAATTGATTTAGGCGGCTCTAATTTCAAAAAAGAAGTTGGAGAAAGTCTGGATGGATTCTTAGGTCGTATTGTTTTGAGAAATCAGTTCCGTCAACAATCATATTTTCAGTTAGATGCTTCATCGCAGTATACGGATACTTCGCAGGATTTAATAAATCAGGCTCAACAAAATCAACAGCTTGAGCTGGTTGAGAACAGGCTAAGTGGTGAATTGTTCTACGACGTTAGAATAGAACCTGTTTATCATCTAGGTACAAGCGTTAACTCATATGAGATACAAGGTCTTTATCGTGAAGAAGACTATGATGTGATTTTGCAGGATAGACGCTCAAAAGGATTAAGATTAAACTATGGATATACACATTCAGCTGACTTTAGTTTAAACAGTTATTTACAATATAGAGAATACAACTATACAGATATTTTACAAATCGACAAAGAAACAGTATTTAGTATCTCATCGAATAAAAGAATTTCTAGAGATTTCTCTTTTATACTTGAATATAGTTATGTTGAACAAGACAGTAATGTCGAAACAGCTAAATACGATAATAATCGTATTTTATTTAGCTTTTTTTATGGAAGAAGCCCCAGGTCATATAGGTAGTATTTATTATGTATTTCGAAACTTTTGGTTTAACTGAAGCGCCGTTTCAATTAACCCCGGACTCTAGATACCTGTTTTTTAGTAAGGCTCATAAACGTGCAAAAGCATATATGGATTATGCTGTATGGAAACGGGACGGGTTTATTGTTATTACGGGTGAAATAGGCTCAGGCAAGACGACATTAATAAATAAACTGTTATCTGAAATCGAAGATAATGTTGAAGTAATTCGTATATTTCAGACACAACTTAATGAGTTGGAATTTTTGCAGGCAATGTTATATGAACTCGGATATGAAGATGATGAGTTAATAGGCATGGGAAAAGTTCAATTGTTACATAAGTTGAATCATTATTTACTAGATGCATACTCTAAAAACAAGCATGTGGTGTTGATTGTTGATGAAGGACAGAATTTATCAACAAAAGTTTTAGAAGAAATTCGCATGTTATCTGGTTTGGAGGTTGAGCAGGAAAAACTTCTAAATACAATATTGGTAGGTCAGCCAGAAATGAATGAGGTATTAGACCAACCAAGAATGACTCAGCTGGTGCAACGTATAAGATTAAGGTTTCATGTTGGAGCACTTAAAGCCGAAGAAACTTATGATTATATTGATCACAGGTTAATGGTTGCAGGGTTAAAACCACCTAAAAAAGTATTCCATGATGATACTTATCCATTAATTCAAAAGTACACTGGAGGTATCCCTCGTAAAATTAATGTTTTATGTGATACAGCAATGGTATGTGCCTACGCAGATGATAAAGTAACGGTTGGTTTAAAAGAGTTAAATGATGCTTTAACTGAATTACAGTGGTTGAGTTCGAAAAATAAGAAAAAAGCAGAAACAAAACTACAAACACATAATATTAACAAAGGCCTGGATTTCAGTGATAGCCCAGCAGATACATTTGTTAACCATGAATTAAATGAAGTTTTGCTGACTATGGTTAAGTATATTGGTGATCTAAGCGAACGAATGACATCTATTGACAAGCAGTTAAAGAAAATTAATAAAAGTCTAACTGAAGATAAATCAGGCAAAGATGAAGAAACGTCTACAAAAAAAAGTAACTGGAGTAAATAATGATCTCCAATGCTTTAACTGTTGACGTAGAAGATTATTTTCATGTGGCTGCGTTTTCTAATGAAATTTCACCTGAAAACTGGGGTCAGTTCGAGTCACGAGTTGAAAAAAATACACATGCTATATTAGAGTTATTTGGTCGTAATAATGTAACAGCAACATTTTTCATATTAGGCTGGGTGGCAGAAAAAATACCATCATTAGTGAAGGAAATTGCACAGCAGGGCCATGAAATTGCTTGTCACGGATTTAGTCACCAATTGATATATAAACAGGAAAAGAGTGTTTTTGCTGAAGAAACAAAAAAAGCAAAATATCTATTGGAAGATTTATCAGGTAAATCTGTAATGGGGTACAGGGCCGCAAGCTATTCAATAACTAAAAAATCGTTATGGGCTTTAGATGTATTAACAGACCTGGGTTTTGTATACGATTCAAGTATAGTGCCTGTACATCATGATTTATACGGAATACCAGGTACACCAAGATTTCCGTATGTATTAAAGGCTCCAAATGATAAGCATATAATTGAATTTCCTCCTACTACATTATCACTAGCAGGTGTGAATATTCCTATCGCTGGAGGAGGGTATTTTCGCCTGTATCCGTTCTGGTTTAGCAATGCGGCACTGAAATGGATTAATTATTATGATAAAAAACCATTTAACTTCTATTTTCATCCATGGGAAATTGATGAAGACCAGCCGCGTATGGATGGTAAATGGTTCTCAAAATTCAGACATTACAATAATATATCGAAATGTTATTTACGTTTAGAGAAGTTACTTAAAAGTCATAAGTTCACTACAGTTAGTGACGTGTTAAACAATGAAGACTTATTAGCAAATAATCAAATAAACGCTACACATTCATTAATTGAAGTATAAACAGGAATTATATAATGTGTGGCATTGCTGGAATTTTGAATTTAAACTCAACTGATAAGATTAGTGAAGAACTGGTCTTATCAATGGTGCAGATGCTCAATCATAGAGGCCCAGATGGTCAAGGGTGTATTAGTAAGGACAATGTAGGCCTCGGCCATGCTCGTTTAAGCATCATTGATATAGAGGGAGGCCAGCAACCTATACATAATGAAGATAAATCAATTTGGGTTGTATTTAATGGTGAAATATTTAACTTCATTGAATTACGTAAAGATTTAGAAAAAAGCGGTCATGTTTTTTATACTGAAACTGATACAGAAGTAATCGTTCATTTATATGAAAAGTATGGAGATCAATTTGTTCAATATTTAAATGGACAATTTTCAATAGCGCTCTGGGACTCAAATAAAAAGCGATTAATGCTGGTGCGCGATCGTCCTGGAATACACCCGTTGTTTTATTCCGTAAGGAATAATAAAATTTATTTTGGTTCTGAAATAAAAGCAATACTAAAGGGTATTGGTGAACCTCCGTCATTAAATAAAAATGCACTTGATGAGCTAATGACTTTCTGGTCTCCGGTTGGAGAAAATACTGTTTTTGAGGGTATAAAGTCTTTAGAGCCCGGGAATATGCTTGTAATAGAAAATGGCAATATTTCTAAGAAAGAATACTGGCAGTGGTCATTTCCAACTGATGATAATTATCGAAAAGGAACTGATTCTGAATTAGCAGAGGAATTACTTGAGCTACTTATTGATTCAACAAAGCTAAGACTAAGGTCCGACGTGCCGGTTGGTGCGTATCTTTCTGGAGGTTTAGATTCCTCAGCGCTTGTATCAATGATACATAAACATGGCAATGTTCCATTAAGAACGTTCTCAATCGGTTTTGAAGACAGAGGTCTGGACGAGAGCCCTTATCAGAGAGAAATGGTTGAATATGTTAATTCAGATCACAGTGAAATATTATGCCATCGCTATGATATAGCTAATCAATTTAAGAGAACTATCTGGCATACAGAAACACCTATACTAAGAACTGCGCCAATTCCAATGGGTATTTTATCTTCACTTGTTCACGAAAAAAATTATAAAGTAGTGTTAACAGGTGAGGGTGCCGACGAAGTTCTTGGTGGTTATGACATTTTTAAAGAAACAAAGCTAAGACGGTTTTGGTCAAAAAATCCAGATTCTGAAATTCGACCGCTTTTATTAACACGGCTATATCCTTATCTAAATATGGGGCAGGGTAAAGCTCGTTCATTTATTCAGAATTTTTTTGGTGTTGCAATAGATACACCTGAACTTAATTATTTTTCTCATATACCTCGTTGGGATACAACAAGAAGATGTAAAGACTTCTTTTCTGATGATATGAAAAATCAAATTGATAAAGATATATATAAACACATTGAACAAATATTTCCAGAAGACACCGGTAAATGGAATTACTTTAACCGTGCTCAGTTCCTTGAAAGTAAATCATTAATGTCAGGCTATTTACTATCTTCACAGGGAGATAGAATGTTGATGATGAATTCAGTAGAAGGCCGCTTTCCATTTTTAGATCATAGAGTAATCGAATTTGCTAATTCATTAGACCCTCGACTAAAAATGAAAGTGCTTAATGAAAAGTTTTTACTTAAAAAAGCTATGAAGAACTATGTTCCGGATAGTATTATTAATCGTTACAAACAACCATATAGAGCGCCCGATATTCCCAGCTTTATAAATGATAAAACACCTGAATATGTCGATTATTTGTTGAGCGATGAAGTTATACAGGAATTTGGTTACTTTGACACAAAACGCGTTTCTCTTTTGATGAAAAAAATTAAACGTGGGTTAGCGATAGGATATAAAGATAATATGGCATTTGTTGGCATTTTATCAACCCAGATGTGGCATCAGTTATTTATAAAAGAATTTCATATGAATATTATGCAGAATAAATCTGGATATAATTCAAACTAAAAACGTAATAGAGGTTAAACATGTCAGTTGAAAAACAGGTGAGAGAGTATATTCTGGAAAATTATCTATTTACAGAAGATGATTCAGAACTGAATAATGAAGATTCATTCCTTGAAAAAGGTATTTTAGATTCTACTGGAATTTTAGAAGTTATCTTTTTTCTAGAAGAGGAATTTGATCTTAAAGTTGAAGATACTGAAATGGTTCCAGAAAACCTTGATTCAGTTAATAACATTGTTGCTTTTGTTGATAAAAAAAGCTCATAGTTCATTATGAATAATACGCTTATACAGATGTTATCTAATTCTGTTCAGCAGTTTCCCGATAAAGTAGCTGTCATTCATGGTGAGTCACGAGTCACGTATAGTGAATTGTGGGAAAAATCATGTGGTCTAGCGAAATATTTATTAGATAATGGGCTGAATTCAGAAGATAGAGTGTCTCTGTTAATAGATAATTCACCTGAGTATGTTATTGCCTACTATGGTGTGTTAATGGCAGGTGGGGCTGTTGTAGGGCTAAATACAGCTGCTAAATCGAGAGATTTACTGAACTGGATTGAACATAGTGATTCTTCAGTTTTAATTGCACATGTACAACATGCAGAATTTAAATCTATATATGCGCAGCTGAATAATGGCAGTATTAATATTATAACCGTTGATGATTCTGATAATGAATTTAACAATAAAAAACTAGAAGAAGTTGATTTATCTTCACAAAGACCAGAAATTGATATACAGGCGGAACATCATCTTGCGTCATTAATTTATACATCTGGAACAACGGGTAAACCAAAAGGAGTGATGCTAAGCCATTTGAATCTTTCTGATAATATTAGCTCTATTCTTGAGTATCTGAAGCTTAATAATACAGATAGTATTGTTAATATACTTCCCTTCTATTATTCTTATGGTAATTCAGTATTACATACTCACCTGGCGGTCGGAGGAACAATAATCCTTGAAAATAGTCTGTTATATCCTCAAAAAATACTCGGGTTAATGCAGAATGAAAAAGTGACAGGATTTTCCGGGGTGCCTTCCACGTACAGTTTATTACTAAATCGGACAAACTTATGTGACTTTGATCTATCGTCTATAAGATATATGACACAGGCAGGTGGAGCTATGGCTCCAACAAATATCGAAAAACTAAATCAAAAATTACCAAATATTGATTTTTTTGTTATGTATGGACAAACAGAAGCCAGTGCCAGGTTAAGTTATATGCCTGCTGAAATGTTAAATAAAAAAATTGGCTCAATTGGAATTTCTATACCAAACGTAACTTTAGATATTAGAGACCAGCAGCATAAATCAGTGAATCAAGGCGAAGTTGGTGAAATTTATGCCAGTGGTAAAAATATCATGCTGGGTTACTGGAAAGATGATGAAGCGAGTTCTAAAGTCTTTTACGGTGACTGGCTATTGACCGGAGATTTGGCTTATAAAGATGAAGATGGCTACATTTATATAGTAGGGCGCTCTTCTGAAATGATTAAAAGTGGGGCACATAGAATTAGCCCTAAAGATATTGAAGAAGTTATTATGGAGCTGGATGGGGTTGAAGAAGTTGTTGTTATTGGAATAGATAACGAATTACTAGGTCAGGCAATAAAAGCCTTTATAGTACTTAGTTCAGGCTCCAACCTTGATAAGAAGCAAATAATGAGACACTGCAAGATGAATCTTGCTAATTATAAATTACCAAAACAAATAGAATTAACAGATGATATACCACGAACCGCCTCAGGCAAAGTTCGTAGGTTCATGCTGAAATAATTATACGGAGAAAATTATGTCAACTAATAAACTTACTTCAGATGTGCTTAATCTGGATATGGATGCAGAAGTCGAAAAAATTTCTGCGCGATTTAAATCTATTCTTAGAACTGATTTAAATCGTCGTGGTTTAATAATAGCGATGTCTGGTGGTATCGATAGTTCAGTAAGTGCAGCTCTAGCTGTTAAGGCTTTAGGCAAGAAAAAAGTATTTGGACTATTGCTACCTGAGAAAGACTCTTCAGACTTTAGTACTGATCGCGGTAAAATTCTCGCTGAACATCTTGGTATAGAATATATTAAGAAGAATATCGCATCCACTCTTGAAGCTATAGGTTGTTATGAATGGCGTGATGAAGCAATAGTACAAACATTTCCTGAGTATACAGAAGGATGGAAAAATAAAATTGTCATTACAGGCGGTGCAGAAGGTAAAATTAATCACTTTAATTTAGTAGTGCAATCTCCGGATGGAGAGCTAAAAGAAAAACGTCTTGATTTAAAGCAATATTTACAGATTGTTGCAGCAACTAATTATAAACAACGAATTCGTAAGTCAATAGAATATTTTCATGCAGATAGACTAAATTATGCGGTTATAGGTACACCGAATCGTGTTGAGTATGATCAAGGTTTCTTCGTTAAAAATGGTGATGGATCTGCTGATGTAAAACCAATTGCTCATTTATACAAATCACAGGTTTATGCACTCGCGCGTCATTTAGGTCTACCTGATGAAATATGTAATGCTACACCAACAACTGATACATATAGTTTGCCTCAGGGCCAGGATGAGTTTTATTTCGCGCTGCCATATGAAAAAATGGATATAGCTTTATGGTCTTTGAATCATAATATACCAGCAAGTGAATTAGGTGAATACTTAGGCATTACAGAAGAGCAGGCACAATGGGTTTATAATGATATAGAATCTAAACGTAAAGCTACTTACTACATGCATGCGCCTGCAGTATTGATTGAACCTGTGCCTGAAATAAAGCTCTAATAAGCTTATGCTGAAATTTATTAATCAGCAATACAATCGTATTTGCTGGTTTATTAAATATAAATTGGCTAAAAAAAATGCTATCAATAGTAGTCTAACTGTTATTAGGTCTTCACAGGCTAAAAATGTACTTGTTATGTGTTACGGTAATATATATCGAAGCCCATTTGTTGAAGCATATTTAAAATCAAGGCTCTCTGATGATTATAATATTAAATCAGCAGGTTTTTTTAAGAAATCTGGCCGAACAGTCGCGCAAGATTATATTGAACTTACTAAAGAGTTCGGTGTTGATCTGTCAACGCATCTTTCAAATTGCGTATATGCAGCTCAATTTAACTGGGCTGACCATATATTAATAATGGATGGTAAAAATTATAAATTAGCTATGCAAATAAATAGTGACATTAAGAAAAAGTTAGTTTGGTTAGGTGCTCTTGATTCTTTTACTGATATTGAAATTGATGATCCGTATGCTAAATCTGAAAATGAACAGCTTAATATTGTCAAACGACTAGTTAATTCAAGTGATTCTTATATCTCATTAGTTAATGCTTCAGAAGAGGCAGCTTAAGCTTGTCAGATTAATCGTTTAAACCATTGTACTGTTTCAAATAGCCAGGGACGAATGTCACTAAGTCTCAGTACGTCATAGTGTAATTTTGGCTCCCATAGTTTCAAAAACTTAATCGTATAAATTAATTTTGAATCAGAGTCTTTAGGTAGTAACTGACTTTTGGTGCTCTTTAGTAATCTTATTAATAAAGCATCAATGTCACCCCATAACCAGCGGGTTTTAACACCATAATTATATGTTTTAACAGGTTCAATAATTCGATTATCAAGGCTATCTACTAATAGTTTAGGGAAATCAACACCTGCATGTATTGCGAGTTGTAATGAGCCCCAGAATCGGCCATTAATCTCCATTAACTTGGGTCTATTATCACGGTTGTCAATTTTATACTCGACCATGGCGATACCTTGCCAGTTTATTTCTGATAGTAAGTTTTCAGAAAAGCTTAAAGCCAATGGATCAAGAGGTACGCTCATTCGTAGCACACTAACACCACCTGAAGGTGGTTTTTCGCGTAGTCTTTTATGACTAAAAGCAGCTATAGATTTACCTTTGTCAAAACACATAAAAATGCCAAGTCCTGGACCAACTATTTTTTCCTGTAAGATTACAGGAAAAATTTTATCCGGATATTTTGATAGTTGATTATCTAAATCTTCAGGATCATTCGCATAAGTTACCGTTGTAAAAAGCCAGCCTTGATCTGTTAATACTCTAGAACGTGCGGGTTTTATAACAAGAGGAAAGGGGATTGTTATTTTACGCTCTTTTAACTGTTTGTAGTTATCAATAATAATAGATTCAGGTATGTCTATATTTAGTTTTCTAGCGGTTTCTATTATTGATGCTTTATTGGCTGCAGTGTCAACCACATCATAGTTAGCAAAAGGAATTTTACAATTATTTAACAGGTGTTTATTTTTAGTAATGGGTAAGGTAGTTATATCAGTTACCGGGATTACCGCTTCAATCTCATTTAGTTCAACAAAATCAGCTATAAATTGTATAAAAGAATTAGTATTTTTGATTGGGCTTGGATAGATGCACTGAGAACTGCAGTATTTTGAATAACCAGCTAAACACTTTTTCTCTTGATAACCTACAATTACTTCATGACCAGCTTTTCCAAGAGATCTTGTTATTGCTAACCCTGGTAACGTATTTCCATCTGTGACGAGTATTTTCATTTTATTTTTTTATTATATTAGTCTTAAAATATTCCAAGTAATGACATAAAAAATAACGGAACATTGGAGGATTTATTTTCATGTATATTTATACGTTTAATGTCGAAATAATTATCATCACTTGATGTGGTGCCAGGTTTCGTGCCAAATCCTAGCAAATAACCTGTGTTTTTTGCAAGTTTTTGAATTTCGCTATTAGAATTACCATTAGGGTAAGCTATGTATTTAACTTTATGATCAACTCTTTCAGAAATTGTTTTCAGTGATGATTCTAATTCAAATGCAGCCTCATCTAAGTCTAAACGAGTTAGTATCTTATGCGAATGAGCGTGTGATTCAAAATTAATGTTATTATTTGATAGTTCTTTGACCTGGCTCCAGTTCATATACCTGTCGATGTTTTCTTCAGAATGTATATTTCCTGTCAGAAGTGAGATTGAATTATACATTTCATCTACTTCCTCGTAAGGATGTGATTTTAATTCATTGACATGATTTATTATTAATGAGCGTAATGTGTTTCCGTGGTGATTTAATAATGCATCAAGATTATATTGTGTTATTAGATTTTTTGCTTCTGGGCTGGTGTTTTTTAGAAGAATAGAAATTGATCTTGATAATTTTTCCTGCCAAAACAATTCGTTTTTTTCTATATAACCTGTAGGAATAAATATTGTTGCTGGTAGCTTGTGTTTTTTAAGTAATGGGAATGCATATAAATAATTATCAATCCAGCCATCATCAAAAGTTATTAAACAGTTATTTTTTTCTGATATTGTTTTATTCAAAAGCGCACTGTAGAAAGCATCAATATTAGTGACATTGAAATGTTTGGATAAAAAATCTAACTGCTTTGAAAAACTTTCTGGTCGAACTATAATTCCATCATTTGAAAATGAAGTGGATTTAAGTTCTTCAGGTAATATTCTATGATATGTAACTACAATGTGCTTATTTTTGAATTTGACATTCTTTATCAGAAATAAAATGCCAGAGTAAAATAGCGTATATGCAATTGATAGTTTAATTGAGTATTTTATATAATGTAAATATTTGTCCATAAATTCTACCCTAAACTCTTTAGCGTCCTGCGAATCTTGCCTCTAACAACTTCGAGGAAATCAATAACAATGGCCTTCAAGCCGCTATATGATACTGGATAGTATAAAAATGTCATGTATTTTCTTTCGTTTGGTCGCCATAATTCAATCCAGCGCTCTTTGCTGCCCAGAAATTCAATGTTTGTGATATTGTTTTCACAGCAATAACGTATCATTTCATGTGTTAATAAAGTGCCAGGCGAGCAACGTTTATATTCCTCAATATAGCCAATTTTGATTATCCATAGGGTTTCAGCATATGTGAATGAGAGATTACAGGCAATTGCAGCATTATTAGAATAAAGTAAACCAACTGTTGAGACTCCATTTGAGAATTTCTTGAAAATCTCCATTATAAATTGTTTCATATGTTTGTTAGATAATATAGTGCTGTTATTACGTTGTTTCCATCCTGAATTTTCAATTTTAAATGCTATATCTAATACATTTTCAATTTCAGAAGTCGATGGGTTCCATATTTTGTAACTACTATCACCTAATTCATTAAGTCGTTTACGGCTTCGTCTTAAATCAGATTTTCTCCTGGAGCTCATAGTGCTTTCAAAACTATGCATATCAGTAATGTTAGTCAAAAACTGTGATCCGTTTGTGATCAAGTTGTGAGTTAGAGTGCGCTTATTTTTCGATGACTTAATAATGTGCTTAAATTTTATAGGTAGTCGATTAAACTCTAATGCTAATTGGTGTGATGTGATGAAATCGAATAATTTTATTAAAGCAGCTTCATTCTTAAATATAAGAGATGTCGGTTCTGCTATATGAAGATTGCCTATAATATATAATTTTCCGTGTTTACCATCCTTGTTTTTTTGGTATAGAGGGGCGGCAGAAACTAGCTCGTTGCCTTCAGTGACGCAGAAAATAAATAACTTGTCTTCATTATTAAAAGCATCGAAAGCAGACTTAAACCAATCATAACACAACATAGGGTTAGCAGAATTTAATGCTATTGCATTCCAGTCTTTTTTGAACCTATAAACATCATCAAATGAATTAAATATCTGATTCATGATTACTTGACTAGTTTTATTTTAATGCGATTAAAAATATAGCCTAATAAGTGCCTTATTGAGCAGGCATTATATAATGCTTTTGATTTATAAATAGAAAGATTATAATTTTCTCCTTTGAAATTGCTAAATCTAGATTTAAATACTTCATCTCCGATTGTAAAATCAAATTCATCCATTGATTCTTTAATAGAGTATTCTATGAGGTTTTTAAGTAAAACTGTGCCTGGAGAATACGTTCGATATTTTATGTCGAATGATGGTTTATACCAGATAAAAGATTTATTGTAAGTAAAGCCTAAATGATATGCTATTGGTTCTTCATCAAGATATAAAATTGAAAAAAGAAGCCAGTTTGTATTATCTAGTTTATTGATAATGTTTAAGTAAAATTCTCTATTGTTGTTTGATTTAAATAAGCTTTTAGTGCCTTTTAAGTTATAGCGATTTATATGTTGATCAAAAAAATCATTAATTCTGAGTTTAATTGATTCTTTATCTGTTAAATGATCGAAAGTAACGTTACCAGCTTTATTTAATTTATTGACATGCCTTGTTACACTATATTTTTTAGTAAGTTTTTTAACGTCCTCAATATTTTTATTTAATATAAGTGTGGGTGTAGGTGTTGAGTTCCTGATTTTAACGTGTAAATTATTATTAATACAGAATGATTCTATGCAAGCGCGAGATGTGGAGTTTGATGGGATATTGTTTAATTCAAATGATGTCCATTTAATATTGCTCGTATCAAGATATGATAGGAAGGCATTTATTGCTTTATTTCTATTTCCCTTTATAACGAAATCACAGTAGTCAGAATTTCCATCACCAACAAATTTAATTGTGCTGGATCCAAGTGTGCTATTAGATAGCATAAGTGGAGCAAATGCATTGATACTGTTGTTTTCATATGCAACTAAAAAAATTAGATCATTGTCATTTTCAAAACATTCCCACCAACTTATAAACCACTCATATGTCTGGAAAATGCTATTAGTTGCGTTTGTGCTAACAAGTTTATTCCATGTTTCTTTATCTAATGGAATATCAGCGATATTTCTACTTATTTCAATGCGCATAATCAGTATGGGTGTTAATGATGTTCTTTATTTTTTTAACATCTGGATCTGACAAAAAAGTAATATTTGGTAAGGTTAGAATATGTTCAGCCACATACTGTCCACCAGAACTAATATTGTTATGAATGATTGAAAATGTTTTAACTTCATCTAGATTTGCAATGGATTTAGGGTATGATGCTGTTGCACCAATTCCATTTTCATTTAAATCTCTGATTATATTATCTCTAGTGTCCGTATCTTTTATAAATATTATAGTTCGAAGAAATGCTGGCTGCGTGTTATCATCAATTTTACTTAGAAATTTAATGTTTCTGTTTTCTTTAAGTGCATTATATATTTTTAGATATTTTGATTTTCTATCTTCAGTTATCTCATCAATTCGATTGAACAGTGCATAACTAAGGTTAGACAAATGCTTGCTATACTTACTGTATAGATAGTCTGTTGTATAAATTGTTTTACCCAACCCTAAAAAGGGCGCTCTAGCAGGCATCCAGTATAAAGCTGGATTGATTAGTAGGCTGTATATTGATAACTTAAGTATATCTGAAAATATAGAAAAAATACCTGGTGATGGTAATTCCTTCAATTCATTTTCAATTAACTCGTTAAGTGTATCGTTATTGGTAACAATTATGCCGCCTTGTAAAGAAGTTATATTTTTTCCTTTATCAAGACTGTAAATCCCAATGTCTCCAAAACTGCCAGAATATCGATTACCAATCTTTGCATTCATACTTTGTGCTGAATCATCTAATAGATAACAGTTGTTTTTCTTTGCAATTGATTCAATATACTCAAGATCATCAGGATATCCATATAAACTGGCTGTAGTGATACAGAGTACTTTGCTAAAGTCTATAGATTCAAACTGTTGCCTGTCATAACTTAGCGTTTCCGGGTTAATATCACAAATACGAACTGTCAATCCAGCTATTTGTGCAGCTGCAGGTACTGAGTAACAAGTATAACTTGGCATCACTATTTCGGTACGCTTAACATCTTTATTATTTAAGCTGATTAACTTAAATAAAATTGCCATAGCTGCTCGTCCTGAAGACATAAGGTAACAGTACCTGACATTATATTTTTGTTTAATAGCATCACTTAAAGACTGTCGTTTATCACAGCTTCTAATAGAATCTACCATGAAACTTAATAATTCTTTAAATTTTATTACTGTTCCAGTAGGTGCTATATATCTGAGCTTATTAAATTTCATGGAATGTTCTTTGCTATATACGGACCAATAGTTGTTGTTATTTTCAATGGTAACTTTCGCCACGCTTTTATAGCGAGTGCAAATTTAGGGTTGTTTACATTTAATTGAGGTACTTCTTGCTGTTTATTCAAAATATACTGCCAATGTAATCGTTTGCCATATGCATTCCATTTCTTTTTGAATGTCTCAGCACCTGAGTCTGCAGTCGAGCGACCCAGGTGAAAATGATTATAACCATTCAGGCAAGCATGTTTTATCATTTCCCAATATAAAACATAATTAGGCTGAATTTTACGAGTGTTTGGTATAGTCCCGGCCCACATACCTTCAACTGTATCTTTGTAGTAACCATTAAAAGCAGTAGCAACGGGAATGTCATCTTTATATGCCACAAAGATTAATGTTTCATCTGGAAATTGTTGCAAAATTTTCCTGAAATAAGATTTTCTGTATATTGGTGTACCTAGTGATTTCCAGCTTTGAGACATCAGCGAGTAAAAAGTATCAAGTAACTCTTCACGGCCATGTTTTACCGTGATATTTTCTTTATAAACCCGTCTAATGTTTGTTCTGTGTTTAGATTTAAAAGCATTCCATATTTCGTCAGGATCAGGTTTTAAATCCAGAGTCATGCTTATTTTATGATCAACCGTTGGCAGAGATTCTGATACTTTATCAATACCCCTGATCTCTACATAGTCTGCTTCTACTTCACGCGCTATTGTTGTAGCTTCATCTAGTAGTAATTGACTAATTTCATCAGATATACTGCATATACTACCGAAGTTAACAAAAGGCATTGATGTCATAATTTTTCCAAACAGAAGACTGTTTATAAAAACAACAGGGAAGACGCCTAATATCTCACCGTTTTTTTCAGCCCCTAAATAATAACACTTGTGATTAAAACAGGACTCGTTAATCTGTTTCCAGTCAGACAGTTGATAAAAGTTGCTATCTGGCTGGTTATATAAAAATTTATCCCATTTGTCTAAGTCATTCCGGGTATAGCGTTCTATCCTTATAGTCATATCTTATCCAGTGGTACTTCATTTATTTCATTTATATAATTATTCAATTCAGTAATATATTGATTTTGCAAAAGAATACTGAAGCTTATCATTTTTTTCAAATATCGCCAGCTTCGTTTGGGGTATTGTTTGAGTCAGGGAAATAGACCAGGTCACTGCTTATTTACACAATTTATTAGATCGAACGCTTGTAACATCCTGAGAGTTTACCGCAGTAATTGTGAAGAAATAGACCAGGTCTGGATCAAGAGAATCGATCACGTATGTTGATATACCTGGAGTATCAAGGTGTACTGTCTCAGTCAGGTTATCTGACTGAGTTCCATAATAGATAATATAACCTGCCAGATCAGTTAGGCTAGATCCATCAGCATTTTGAGTTGGAGCTATCCATTGCAATGTTACGCTGTGATTACCGCCAATACATCCGCTGTCTTCGGGGGCTTCTGTAATTGTAGAGTTATCGCCGCAGGACAGCAAGAATCCGAACAATAATATATATAATCCTTTTAAGTACTGGTTATTAAGCAATCTAATTTCCTGCAGTTTCTATCGAATAAGCCTGGTAACTGTTTAAGAGTAGAATTTTAGCATTAATATGATATAAACCTGTTATCAAATATATAAATATCAGTGATAACAGGTTTAATAAATTAAATGACTAGTTTATAACAGTTAATGTTTGATTTGAGAGACCGCTGATGTTTCCAGACTGGTCATAAACCTGAACTGCAAAGTACCAGTTGTTTGCACTCATCACACCCGTAACGTATGAACAGGTCATAACAGGTATGCCGCAGGCATTATCAAAACTAGTTTGTGTGCATGAAATATTGCCTTCATTTAATGGTAAATCTAATGAATTACTATATGTTGATGGCGAATTACCATATTTTAGAATATAACCTTCAATTGAAGTTAAACAGCTATCATCAGTGTTACGAGTAGGCTCTATCCAGCTAAGGGTAATGTTTCTTGAGCTCTGCACAGCTAATGTGCTCGCAATAAGTGCGTCACTATTAGAGAGGTTATTAGAGCTATCAAACGCCTGAATTTGGTATGAATAAGCCGTATCAGCATTAAGCCCTGTATCAATATATTGTGTATTTACTGTCGTTGCTATATGCGTGCCATTTCTATATACACGATAACCTGATAATTCAACGTTATCAGTAGATGCATTCCACGAAATTGTCATCTGTGATGACTGCTCGTTTGAAGATGTGACATTAGCAGGGATAGTAGGGGCATCAATATCAGTTTCTACAGGTGTAGTTATTAGCAATGGCTCACTTGTGCTGGTATTATTTGCATCATCTTCTGCAACTATCAGGTATGTATAATGATTGTTGGCACTAACCGTATCGTCTCTGAATGAATTGTGCTCAACAAATGCTAACTCAGCGCCATCACGAAAAATTCTATAGCCATTAACACGGATATTATCAATCGAAAGATTCCAGGTTAAAGAAACTTCATTTGCCTTAGGCGCATAAACTAAACGTAACTTAGATGGCTGTGTTGGTGGAATTGCATCATTTATAGTGTTATTCAAATTACTGGAAATATCACTGGTAATGTCTCCAGATTCTGAAGAACCTGTACATGCAGTGAGGAAGATTGGGAATATAGAAACTAATAAAAATCTATTTATATTGAGTGAAAACATGATAGCTCCAAGTGAAATAATCACCAACTTTGTAAAAATGCATTGTTAACTTATTGATTAGTCAGTTTTTTTTATTCATTTAATGCTATTAGGCGAGTTGAATAATATTACGAAAGCTGCCTGATGAACTGTGTCTTAGTTCAAGCTTTTTATCCCCCATACGGGTGAGTATGAGAAGTGTGAAGTGTTTGGCATTGCCATTTATGATATTTAAAGGTGTAATCGTGAAAAATAATTGCATTTAAAACTAATTATTTTTGAAATAATCAATTAATTGATGTTTAAATCAATTTAATATTTTGGAGGCGTGTTTTAGTAATTCATACAGAAATGAAATATTTAGAAAGATCAGTGTGTTATGTAAGATAAACGGTCGACAGGGATAGAAAACAGAGCTATTTTGATAGTGGATCAGGGAACAAAATCAGAAATTAGTTATATTTGACTACTCTAGTCGCTATATAAGCCTAAATAGCAGGCAATAATAAGCTCAATAGATAGTTTAAAGGTACTTACAGAGTTAAAGTGTGCTGCACTGGACTCAGAGGGTTATTGAACAAAACCAGGAGGCGGCCCCATAACACCGTTACCAACGTACATATCCGAAATATCAGCATAAGATTCAGGATCAGCGCCCTCAACACCGTGTAGATAAGCAATGAACCTGAATTCATGTAATTCTCGATAAGTAGACTGGGCCGTATTTGATTGAGTCGTGGCTAGAGGAAATGAGTATACAGCGCCATCTCTAGTTGAGACACTTAAAATCACTATATCGTAAGTGGCATTGCTTGTAATTTCGTAGTAAACCCACTGATTCGCAAATGCTTCAAAATTAAATGCATGATCATCATTAAAATTGATAGGGTAATCCCGACCAAATGCATCTTTGCGACCATCATTATTTGGTGAAGAAGAGATTTGAGGTACATGATAAATGTCAGAATTATGAGCAGCACTTGTTATCATTTGAGGGCTATCACCGTGAACGACAGTCGTGCCATCACCGATACGCATCATAACTATTTTATTGTCTGCATTTCTATTATCGTTACCTATAATAAAGGAATTAAAAAAGGTTGAACCAAAACGTGCAATCCAGCCTATGCTCATTGTTGCACTTATATTATGTTGATTTAGAGGTAATAAAACTCCAGCATCATCTTGCTCATTAACACTCTGAATATCTCTAAGTTGGATGCGGATAAAATGATTATTATTCCAGGAGTCTAATCCACCATAACGGGTACTTGTGTGATTATTAGGAGCGTAAAGTGAAGCACTTCCACCAGCTGCTTCTGGATCATTCCGGTCAGCGACAGAATCAAATGAATAACTAGAAACCACATTATCTTGAGATAAGGTGAAGTTAAGGGGTAAGTTGTCACCAAGATTAAGCCCTGAATTTATCTCACCTTCACAGGATGATAAGAGTAAAGTAGTAGCGCATATTGCCAGGGTCGGAATTAGAGATTTCATTATCATTTGTATCCACTTGGTTAAAGGCTATCAGATAAGTATAGTTAATTACCCGCTCATTTAAGCATCTTATATGTTTATAAATATACTATTTAACCGATGCTAAGCCAGCTCTAATCATAACAATGATTTTGATAGCTGGCAAAAAATATCCTGGTTAATCCCGTTATTGAGTTAATGCAGAGTAATTCTACATGGTTTTATATTCAGTGTTACTGGTGTCCTGTTCTTTGGATTTGATTTTATATGGAGTGGCTAATACAACCACCCCAACTAATGGGTGATCAATATAATGTACTTCTTTGCTGCGCATGCGGCGCTCGTTTACTACAGGTAACACTATGTTTTTAACATCTGTTATATCATTGCTTTGATTGGTTAGAGGTCTGATATATTGTAGATTTACATTGAAGTGTAAATAACGACTCATTACCAGTTTTACATTGCCTTTTACAAAAGATTCTTCTATTTGGGTTGTCTCAAGCGCTTCTGGTGTGTCTACACCGGGTTCGGCTTCTAATGTTGAGGTGTTGATTGAAATATTAAATGCATGTTCTCTATCCAGGCCGGTTTGTCTCCAGCGTTTATTAACGAGCACACGAAAATTTGAATTATTTTGCAAACGCTCAAGGTTGCTGGCTAATTTGGCGCCTTCCCATACCAGTTGTTTATACTGCGGGTCTGGCTTAACTGATTTTGCTTCGATTTCTTTAGTATTTTTAAGCATGTCATTATAACTCCAGTCTTCAGAGCGTAAATAACGGCCTTGTACATCTTCAAAAATAATTAACTCTACTTCATAACCCGTTTCATTGGCATATACAGCAGATGATAGAGTCTGGAGTAATATTAAAATCAGTGTTCTGTTAATGAAAAGTCTCATTAAGCGGCTTCCTGTAACATAAGTGAACCGAGTATATCTCTTAATATGCTTACGCGTTGTTCACTTTCTGTGGTTTCTTTATAAATAATTAAGGTATTGGTTCCGTTCAATTTATATACCTGTGGCTCAGATTGTATCAGCGAAATTAAGCTGGCGGGATTGATATTCGCATTCAGGTTAAAAATAATTCTAATCAGTGAATCTACGGCAGTAATCTTTTCAACACCAATGGCCTGGGTTAGAAGTTTGAGGGATGTCACATCAAACAGATTTTTTGCGTGTTCTGGCAATAAGCCAAATCGATCTATCAATTCAATTCTAATTTCATCAAGTTCCTGCTGGCCAGGTGCGTTGGATATACGTTTATAAAGAATCAAACGGCTGTGAATATCATATATGTAATCATCTGGCAGCAGGGCAGGCACACCCAGGTCAATTGTTGTGCCCTGATGTATAGGTTTATCAAGATCTGCAGGTTTACCAGATTTTAATGCTTTAACTGCTCTGTCTAACAACTCGGTGTATAAACTGAAACCAATTTCATGTATCTGTCCGCTTTGATCATCACCCAGTAATTCTCCAGCACCGCGAATCTCAAGGTCATGGGTTGCCAATGTAAAACCAACCCCCAGGTCTTCCAGTGATTCAATGGCATCGAGGCGTTTAATGGCGTCTTTAGTCATTACATTTCTGGGCGGTGTAATTAGATAGGCGAATGCTCTGTGATGTGAGCGACCAACACGTCCGCGTATCTGGTGTAACTGAGCCAGGCCGAGTTTATCCGCACGATTAATAATAATGGTGTTTGCAGTGGGTATATCTATACCACTTTCGATAATCGTGGTGCTAACTAATATGTTAAATCGTTGGTGCACGAAGTCGAGCATAATGCGTTCAAGATCTCTCTCTCGCATCTGCCCATGAGCAAACTGTACATTTGCTTCAGGAATTAAATCTTCAAGTGTTTTGCACATTTTTTCGATTGATTTTACATCATTATGTAAAACATAAACCTGACCACCGCGTTTTATTTCACGCAAACAGGCTTCATGAACCTGTTGATCATTCCATTCAGATACAAATGTTTTAATTGCGTGACGTTGCGTTGGTGGTGACGCAATAATAGATAGATCACGTAAACCAGCCAGTGACATATTTAATGTGCGAGGAATGGGTGTTGCAGTTAAGGTTAAAATATCAACTTCTGCTCGCAGATTTTTGAACTGTTCTTTATGTTTAACACCGAAGCGATGTTCTTCATCAATTATTAAGAGGCCTAAATTACCAAAACTAATGTCTTTCTGTAATAACTTATGTGTACCAATAACGATATCAACCTTGCCATTTTTTAAATCCGCTATTACCTGATCCTGATGTTTTTTGGTGTTAAAGCGAGACAGGCTTTCAATTTTAAAGGGCCAGTCAGCAAATCGATCTTTAAAGTTCTGGAAATGTTGTTGAGCGAGCAGGGTCGTTGGCACCAAAATCGCAACCTGTTTATTTGCATTTGCAGCAACAAAAGTGGCACGCATGGCGACTTCCGTTTTGCCAAAACCAACATCTCCACAAACAACTCTGTCCATGGCTTTAGCTTCTGAGAGGTCCTGTAATACGGCATCAATTGCATTTTGTTGATCTTCAGTTTCTTCAAATGGAAAGGCTTCTGAAAACTGATTATATTCATCCATATTAATGTTATATGCCAGTCCACCTTTTGCGGCACGACGTGCATGTATGTCGAGAATCTCTACAGCAATATCATTAATTTTCTTAGCGGCTTTTTTACGTGCTTTTGCCCAGGCTTCTGTGCCCAGTTTATGTTGTGGTGCATGATCTGCATCGGCACCTGTGTAACGACTAATTAAATCTAATGAGGAAACAGGTACATATAATTTATCACCACCCGCATATTCTATGGTGAGAACTTCAGTTTCAATATCACCAACACTTAATTTCTGTAATCCGAGATAACGGCCCACACCATGCTCTTCGTGCACAACCGGTGAACCAATACTTAAATCTGTTAAGTTGCCAATTATGGCTTCGGCATCTCGAGTTCGTTTTCTTCTTCTGCGTTGTTGTTGTGCGCGCTCACCAAATACCTGTGCTTCTGATAATATGCAAACTTCCGGTTCAGTAATATTCAGGCCACGATCTATTGTCGCAACTGCCACACCCAGGTGATCACTTGACTCTGTAAATGCCAGCCAGCTTTCAAAAACTTTTGGAAATAATCGCTGGTCATGCAACATTTCAAGCAGCATTTCCCGGCGACCCGTTGATTCAGCAATTATTAATATTCGACCTTTATAACTCTTAATATATTTAGCGAGTCTAATTAGTGGAGTATCAGATTTGCTGGTAGAGATTAATTGTATCGGCGAACTAAAAGGCAGGTCTATTGCATTTTTACCAGGTAAGCTTTTTTGTGTTTGCATGTGAATTTGTGGAAACGACTGTATCGATTCCTGTAATTCATCAGCCTGTAAATACAGTATTTCTGGTTTTAAAATTGGCCGTTCAATATCGTGGCGTCTTTCTTCATATCGTTCAGAAACATCTTTATTGAAGGTCTCTATGCTTTGTTTTAATTCAGCTGTAGAACAAATGATTGTATTACGCGGTATGTAATTAAAGATTGTATTTAGTTCGTCAAAAAACAGTGGCAAATAATATTCAATGCCATTAGGAATAACTGCCTGTGAAATATCCTGATAAATTTTACTGGCGGTTGGGTCTCCTGTTAGTTTTTCACGATAACGGGTGCGAAACTGACTTATAGCGTCTTTATTAAAGGGGAATTCTCTGGCCGGTAGTATTTGAACAGATTTAACGGATTCTAATGAGCGTTGTGTTTCCGGATCAAATTGACGAATTGTATCTATATCAGTATCAAATAAGTCAATTCTGAACGGTAAATCATGCCCCGATGGGTATAAATCAATGATTGAACCACGAACAGCAAATTCACCGTGTTCCATAACCTGTGATACGCACTGGTAACCATTTTGCTCAAGGTTAATACGAAATTTATCAAGATTTAAAGGCTGGTTCTGCTTTAGCATTAATACCTGAGACTTTATATATGACCTGGGTGGTAAACGCTGTAATAAGGTTGATACTGGTAATATCAGGATGTCACCCGATTGCATATCTGATAATTGATATAATGTTGTGAGTCGTTGAGAAATAATATCCTGATGCGGTGAAAAAATATCGTAAGGTAATGTTTCCCAGTCGGGTAATTCAAAAATACGGCTTTTGCCTGATACAAAGAAACTTAACTCATGTTGTAACAGTTGTGCCTGGTGCACATCTTCTGTAATAACCGCAATTGGATTAGATTTTTTTGCGGCAAGGCTGGATAGTGCTAATGATTGGCTGCAACCATACATCTGGGCATATTCATTTAAAGATGCTTTTTCCGGTGCTTTAAAAAAGTTTAATTCAGTTAATGTAACAGGCATAAATCAGGGCTTGATGCTTTTAATTATATAAGGCGTGACATTATCCGTTAAAAGCAGAATATGTAAAGATTTAACTTATACACCAGATCAATAGTCATTAAATAACAACAAGTTACAAGATATACTTAATGTTAATAGTATTAAAGGTTATTAATGCATCTAAGCATCGAGCAGTATAACTATTGTTTGTTTTACAGTTTATGCAGGCTGATTCAATTAAAGTTTTATTAATTAAGCTTTTTTAACTATCTCTTTTTTATTATGAAGTTATTATACGTTTCTTAATTAATGAGAAAAATATCATCCAATAATGTTATCAAAAATAAATTCAATATTTTCACTGCTACTTGCTATCACGATATTACAGTTAGGTAATGGTCTTTTAGGAACGGCCCTTAGTATTCATGCTGGATTAGAATCCTTTTCAGATGCCGTTATTGGCATAATAATGTCAGCATTTTTTATTGGATTTATTATTGGTTCCTATATTTGTCCCCGACTTATTAGCCAGGTAGGGCATATTCGAACCTTCGCTGTACTGGCTGCCTTCGGTTCGGTTTCAGTGCTTCTTCATGGTTTGATTGTTGACCCCGTCGCCTGGTGGTTTCTGCGTATTATTTCAGGCATTTCCATGGTGGGTTTCTACCTGGTGATGGAAAGCTGGTTAATTACATTAATACCCGGTCAGTTCAGAGGTAAGATATTTTCCATATATGTTGCGATAACACTGTTCTCTTTAGGTGTAGGGCAATATTTGATCCTCTTTTATGGGGCCGGTACGCTTGCGACTTATGCTCTATGTGCAATATTTTTCACTCTTTCTCTGGTGCCAATTTCAATTACCCGTTTATCGCAACCAGCCCAGGTGGCTATTCCTAAATTAATCTTACGGCGACTTATTAATATTTCACCTCTGGGTGTGGCGGGGGCTTTAGTGACGGGTTTAGGTAATGGCGCTTTCTGGGGTTTAGGTGCCCTGTATGCGCATAATATGGGATATTCTGAAGCAGAAATTGCGTTTTTTATGAGCGCCGTTATATTTGGTGGTGCTTTATTACAATTGCCAATTGGTAGCCTGTCTGACCGCTTTGATCGCCGTAAAGTATTAATGGTTGTATGTGTGTTTGCGACACTTATGGCTTTAGGTATTTTTATATTTTCTCAGCAATCACAGCTTATGCTTATGTTGAGTGCAATACTATATGGTGGTTTTTCTTTTTCTGTTTATTCTTTAGCTGTCGCTCATACTAATGATCACATAGAACCGGCAGAAGTGATGGATGCTACCCAGGGTTTATTGTTAGTGAATGGAATAGGCGCCGCTATTGGACCTGTTATTGCCGGTGTGTTTATGCAAAGTATCGGGGCTCAGGGATTGATGATATATTTCGCTATCGTTTTTGGAGTACTAGCTTTATTTGTATTGTATAGAATGGGTGTAAGTACGCCTATACCCAATGAAGAGCAGGGTGATTTTGTAGCCATGGCGCGGACCGGGACGGCAGCAGTAGAAATGGATCCTCGCACTGAATAAACATTTTATTTGTTTTATATTTATAGCGTTAGATTTAGCCTTAATTATTAAACCTAATTAAAATTTTAACGACAACTGCAGTCGTTAGTTTTAAATGGGTTGGTGTTGCTGCTAATTCTATATTTTTAGCAAAGCAATGCTAAAGTTCTTCTCGAGTGACTGTGCCTGTTTTGCTTTTTTTACTTGCCATTTATTCAAATTCTATAAAGGCCAGGTGCCACGCAAGCAATTTAGGTGTAATAAAAAACTATCGTTGAATGGTGTATATAATATCAGCGCCATGAGCCTCACCACTTTCAGCTTTAAGCTGCCATTTATCAGAAATCTGATAACGCACTGTCAGTGTGTTGAAAGACTCAATTAATCCAACACCGTAACTGACATATAATTTGGGTGAAAGATAACGGCCTACAACCAGTGATGCCTGATCTCCATCATCATGGCTTTCGACTCTCGCTTCATCAAGTCCGAACTGATCACCCAGAACACGTGCAAAATAATCACCGCCGCTCAGGCTTAAAGCTAAAGTAGCTTTTGCTACAGTTGAGCTCTCTTTACCAGAGGTGTTTTCCAAAGGGCGACCCAGTATTAGATAAGATAAAGTTTCGGTTTGTCCCATAGCGGGAGTAGAAAATAGTTCCAGTTGAGGTTGAGCCAGGCTGCCTTTTATTTTGAAACCGGCGGTTACATCATTAATGCGGCGTACGGCACGAAGATCAAGCCCCGGGTTAGTTAGCGGGCTACGAGTATAAAGTAGACGGCCATGCTCAATATCAAGGCGTTGACCGTAAGCTCGGTAGCGGCCTTCAGGAATATTAATTTCACCAGTGGCTTTCGATGGTTGACCGGGTTCATCTTCAAGTAACAGATTGCCACCGAGACGTCCCTCAAAACCAAATCCATAAAAACTAACGCGATCGCCAAGTGTCAATCGCGTTTTAGTGAAGATGGCCCATTTCTGCTCAACCGTTTGTTCTCCCCCTATGATAACGACATCGTCAGAAACTCTGGCAGCGGTAGTGATATCTTTGGGTTGCAGCTTCGCGTAAGGGATGTGAATTTTGCCTTTAATATCGATTATGTTTTTATGCAGTTTAATTTTTAAGTCAGGTGAAATATGTACATGTGCTTCAGGTATGTGTGAGGCAGTAAACTGATTTCCTGCGATGCTGATTTCTGTTGGCCAGCCAGCGTCTTTATCAATAACAGTTTGACCCTGAACAGATATATTCCCATCACCAGAAAGAGCATCAAGTTGGAAATTGAAATTTTCAGAGCGTTTTTTAACACCTATAATATTGAGGTTCTCAATTTTCAGACCTAAGCCTGGTACTTTCAGGCTTCCGTTTAGAAGGTCGGCCTGGCCATATAAGTTGGGCTGGGCAAGGGTGCCATCAATATTGAAATCGAACTTAACATCCCCACGCAGTTCCTGTATTTCTGGAATGATGGCTTCAATTAATCCCAGGTTGTGGATTTCTGATTTTATATTGGCGATTATTTTTTGTTGTTGCGTATTTATATCAAGTAAACTGGCTTCAGGTAATTGAACCCATGCAAGAAAATTGTCGCCATTATCCATGGATAAACTAGCGTTGGCTTTTGTTTGCTTTTTCTCCATTATGATTTCTATTTTTCCACTGTGATATTTCCAGTGTTCGAATTCACCCTGTAACAGAGGGTAATTGACTGCACCTTCTGGTAAGTCGATAAGAATATTGCCTAACAGTTGATTGGGTATTTGTTGTCTCAGCCTGGCTGTAGCATTTACCAGTCCGTCAAACTTAATGTCTGGGGGTAACCAGGAATTAAAAATTTTCAATGGAAATTTTTGCATCACAAGACTGGACTGCCAGTCAGTCTCTTTGAATTCCGTAGAGGCACATAAACTGGCATGCTGACTATTGTGTAAACACAGATCACCCGTCACGAAAGACTTGTTAGTAATGTTAAGTGAAACCGGATCCCTTAGTTGCCAGTTATCATATTGCGCACTTTGTATGTCGAAGCGTTCAATCATGCCACTCCAGCCGTTTTCATCGGCAGTGCCATTAAGCTCGAGTTGAGCGGTTAATTTTTCTGCGAGGGCTTTTACCTGCAACTGCTGATGGTTGGAATTGATGTCCAGAGACTGCAAAAAATATTCATTTAGTTTGAGCGACTGTGCACTTAGCTGGATATTGAGTTGCTGCCACTTAAACAGATCTATATTCAGTGTGCCATTAACAGCGCCAACTTCATAATCGGATAGTTTTAATGAACTGGCGTTTATAGTTGCATTAACTATGGGGGCGTTTTGTGTGCCATTGATCTGGCCATTAGCCAGTAACTGGCCACGCGCAAGTGGGTAGAGTTCAGACAGGTCCTGGGTTTTAATATCCCAGTTTAATTTCAGTTTATCGCCTAACTGTCCCATAGCACTGATTTTAGAATCGCCTGACTGAAAATCGAAAAATGAAATATCTACATTATTCTCATGCCAGGCCATACGTGTACGTAAAGAAACAGGATGTTTGCGTAGTGTGCCAGTTAGTTTTGTTATGTCTGTATCAACAAAAAGCTCGCCATTCTTGAGGTGACCTTTAGTGTTTATATTTGCTTTAAGTTGGCCTGGCCACTGCGGCCAGAGACTCGCAGGGTCGATATTTGTTGCCTTGATGTCTGCAGCCCAGTTTAACTCAGACGACCAGTTGAGCTGTCCGCTGGCATTAAAAACACCCTTTAATGCTTTAACTTGCAGAGATTGTACACGCAACTCCTCTCGATTGCCCTCGGCACTGGCAACCCAGGTGGAGGGTGCAGCTTCAGGCCATGGGCTGTCAGTGGTCAGATTTATTTTATAGTGCTCAGCATTGCCTTCAATAGAGGCCTCACCATGAGCACTGTCAAACCAGGCAGAGTGTAACATCGGCCAACGCAAATTCTGCCAGTCTAGTTTAAGGTTAATATTGCCGCCATTACTGGCGGGCAACCACTGACCACTGGCATTAAGTTTTGTATTGCTGCGAGGCGCATGTAAATTTAACTGATCAATTTGAATTGTATTATCACTCAATCGCTGCAACTTAAATTGTGTGTCAAAATTGCCTGTTTCAGAATTAAGCGCATCAAGATTACCTGTTATGCTGGCCGTGGAAAGATCACCCTTCGTTTTGAGTTTGAGAGCACCGCTAATAGCCGGCAAATCTGAATGTAATTTTAAAGTTTCAAAATGTGAGACATCTATTGAAGCCTGCCAGTTGAGTTGATTAAGTAGATCATAAAACTCTGCATCAAGTGTTAGTTGCAATGGACCACTTACTTTTTGCTTTAAGCGGTTTTTTTTGACATTGCCCGTTATTGAACCACTGCCTTTAACGATTGCCCTGGAAGGAAGTTCTGCCTGCCAGTTAATTTTCAGGTCATGGCGATAGTTTTTAGTTGGATAGAGTTTTCCCATTACTTTAATATTGTATGTATCGGCACTGACACTGAACTCATCAATATCAATTTTATTGAAAGTTGAGCGAGCATTAAGTTTTATAATATCAACGTCATAGGTTTGTTCATTCTGAGTTAAACTCATGCTTTCGATTACTGCATTGTTTAATGTTATGTGCCAGGGCAGATTGATTTCGGGTAAACTTAAGATCTGATTCTGCGGTGGCTGATTTTGCTCTGTGTCTGGTAAAACAATGTTGAGTGATTGAATATGAAGATAATGAATATCAATTTGTGTTAGTAATAAATCGACAGGTTTCCAGTCAACTATTATCTGCCTTGATCTGATAACAGTGTCATGTGTTTTGTATTCTAAATCAGTCAGTGTAATGGGGCCGAAGAGTTTTCCCTGAATATTATTTATACTTAATTCAGCGGGCAGGTAGGGTTTGGCCTGATGATAACTCCATTGTAATCCTGCCTGTGTCATGGTTAACCAGAAAAAAACCATTAGCGGAACAGGTACTAACAGAATAAGGAGTATAAGTAATCCCCGTTTCATAAGTCAGGCCCAATATTAATGTGCAGGCGCCAGGGTGTGCCATCTTCTGTAAGTGCGCTTGCCAGATCGATACGCACCATACCAACAGGCGATTTCCAGCGCACGCCAAAACCGGCTCCTCTTTCCAGGTCGTCGCTAAATTCTTCAAGGGCGTTGCCGCCATCATAAAACAATGCCATTCCCCATTTATTATCAAAGCTGTGCTCAAATTCAATACTGCCTACCATTAGATGCTGGCCACCGATAACGTTTCCATTTGCATCTAACGGGCCAAGTGACTCATAGGAATAACCCCGTACACTTTGTGCGCCACCGGCAAAGAAACGAATAGAAGAGGGTAGTTGATCGAATTCTGAAGTCCAGGTGCTACCCAGGTTTCCACGGAAGATGAAACGGTTGTTGTTATTGATCGAGTTGATGGCTTTGATGCCGCCCTGAAGTTGAGAAAAATCGGTATCGGAAATTAAATTTTCACTGGCTCCTCGAAGACTTAAATCGAAACGTAAGCCGTCTATTGCGTAAATAAAATTTTTGCCCCAGGTGCGACTCCAGTTTACACTGGGGATTAACAAGGTAGAATCTCCGCCGGTGTCTGCGATCTCATAATCTTCTTCCTGGTAATTAAGAGAAATCGATTCCCGCCATGCACCACGGCTACGATTGAGGCTGGCACCTATGGTTTGAATGGTGCTGTCAGAACTGGTTGTTTCTTCGTTTATTATTGCCGCACTGTAAATCATCTGATCAGTACGCGGGTTGAGTATGGGTACACGATAACGAGCACTCAGGCTATAGCCAATTTTAGAGATCTTGGCCTCAGTATCAAAACGGTGCCCACTACTATTAATACGTGGCATTTGCCAGCCAAATTTGGCACGCGCTCCAGTGTCAGTACCGTAACCCAGTCCAATAGTATAACGATGGGGTTTATGTGGTTTAAGTATTACACTTACAGGAATTTCATGCTGATCAGTTTTTGGTTTGCCGGGATAGACTTCTACCGAGCTAAAGTAATCACTGTCATTTAAGGCATGCTGCAAGTCAATCAATTTAGCAAGAGTGTAGGGCGAACCTTTTGTGAAAGATATATAACGACGTAAAAAAATCTCATCGAGTACATCCTGTTTAATCGAAACCTCTCCAAAGTTATATCGTTGGCCCGCGTTATAGTTCAAATAAATTTTAGCTTCATTTGTATTGATATCTATTTCTACGCGGTGTTGCTCAAAGCGAGCCTCGAAGTAACCTCGTTCAGTTGCCAGCTTTGATAAGCTGGCTTTAAATTTTTCATATTCAATATGGTTAAAAACACTGTCTTTCAGAAGTGTATTGTTTTGAATAAAATCATTGTATTCTTGATCCTTACTCACCTCTTCAGTTATTGAAAAGTTGAATTCAGAAATGATTGTTGCTGGTCCAGGGTCAATGTCATAACTCGCTTGCCAGTGACTGGGTGTTGTTTGAATTAAGTCAGCTTTTATAACAGGCTGGTAATAACCAAATGGTTGTAATGCGCTGGTGATTTCGGCGGGTGCTTTTTTATGCAAACGAAGGACTCGAGCAGAGCTCAATAAAGCATGTTCTTTTTGTTGTTCGATACTTAATAACAGCCGAACATTGGTTTCCAGTATATCGTCAATACCGCTGATAGTAATATCTACGCTGGTTTTTGCGTGCAGCGGTATAGAATAAATACAGACCAATATGGCGAGCAGCGTCAGCTGCATTTTATGCATTCCTGTTCCTTATGATTTATTTAGTTTGCTGCTTGTCTGTGAGCACTTCAACGGGAAAGGCTTTTGTTTCATTTCCTGTGTATAGAGTACGGTGGGGAAATGGTATTTCAATCCCCTGTTCATCAAATGCATTTTTAATTTCCTCATGGATACTATTTTTTAACTCAAGAAATTTTTCTCTTTTTGCCCATACAGAGTACTGAATGTCTAAAGATGAATCACCAAATCCCTGAAAAATATATAACGGTTTAGGTTCTTCAAGGCAGAGCGGGTTTCTATTTGCCACTGCATCAAGGGTTGCGCGTACTTTTTTCAAATCTTCTTTGTATGCAACACCTACCATCACATCCAGTCGTCGAATAGGAAAACGACTTAGTGTTGTTACTTCTGATTTAATCAGTGATTCGTTGGGTATGCGTACAAATAAATTATCAAAGGTTCGAAGCTTAACTGATAATAAATCTATAGAAAGAACTTCCCCGGTTGTGGTGCCTACGCGAATTGTATCACCAACAGTAAACGGGCGTTCAGCAACCAGGAATAAGCCGCTAATTAAATTAGATGCGGATGTTTGTGATGCAAAACCAACAGCTACAGAGAATACCCCGGCTGCACCGAGCAATACGCTGAGGTTAAAGCCTAGTTCACGTAGCGCAGATACTAGAAACAGAACAAGAATTAAATAATAGCTGCCCCGCTTGAGTAGCATAATGCGATGGTTGTCTATTTTTTTGCTAGCTAACTTTTCTAATGATGCGCTAAATAATCTGGCAATAATGATGCCTATAATTATGAGGGTGATTGCACGGATTAACCCCCATATCTTTTCACTGCTTAGAAAATTAACAATGTCAGCCCAGAACTCATTCATAATTATTTCTCGTTCTATTTCTAGCTAAATACAGTGCTAAAGGCGCGGAATAAAACACTGCTGTCTGCTGTTTTACGTGCCTCATTGATTTTTTTCATGCGACCTTTATTTTTAGGTGGTCTGTTGTCAATTTTCAATTCGGCAAGGTCACCATCTTTTTCACGCGTCAGCGTTATCTGGGGCGTCCATAGTTGCCCCGTTGATGATGCGTATAAAGGTAATAGAGGTGTAGGTAAATTTAATCTATCTAATAAAAGTGTAGTTTTACTCCGATTGCGAATTAACACAGGGGTTATCGCTCTGTGTGATCGATCAGGTATATCTTCAAAATTTAAACGACAATGGGTAGTTGATGCATAGCAAAATTCACCTTCAAGAGTGGAAGGACCAAACCATGTATCTGAAAGACGCTGAATGGCAATAGATGTCAGTACCTTTTCAGGAGTGCTGCCAATTGCTATTTCAAGCCATAGTGAAGAGCTGACATACAGGATAACTTCTTCACCTGCCGTTAGATTAAATGGTATATGAGGGCGCGAAATAATTGAGCGATCTGCAAGTTGTGGCGTAATTATTAGTTGACCAGTTGTGTTGTGTAAAACATAACGTGAGTTGTTATTAAGCGTCTCTGGTAACTGCTCGGTATTCTTGATCTCCCAGTTACTATCTAGCCTGTTAAAATCATCCGTAGGTTCATAAGCAATTTGCCATTCATTTTTTAAACGGCGGACTATTAATTTTAACTGTCCGATCTGCCATTCTTTATTTTCTTCGATCTCCAGCTTAAAATTACCCCACCAGAAAGGCTGTTTGTTAACTTCGACTGTCATCATGCTTCTCTTAGTGATCAGCTCTATAACTTAATACATGCTTTTTATAAAAATTTAAAGGCTGTTTCATAGGTAGATTGTATATTTAAAATTGACTTTTGTTTATATAATTTACTATTCAGTTCTGTTTAGATAATAGGGCTTTCTGTATGAGGTGATGGTATCAGTTCATGTGAATGTTCTTCCTGAAATTCATCCACTTTAGCTTCAATTTCATGTATGTCTTCAAATCGAGCAATGTGGAATAGAGCGTCGCCTTCATTAACCAGCGGCAGGTTTGTTCTGCCAATTACGATTCCATTGAATGAAGAAACTACATTACTTTCAGTTCCACCAAATGGATCTGCAACGACACCTAATAGAGTATTCTTTTTTACCCGGCTGCCCAGGGCAACCATAGCACGTAAAATACCGCTATCCGATGCGCGAACCCAGGTACTGGATCGAGCGACCACCGGATCAATTTGTTTTTTTGATTTGCTGCGTGATGGGGGTAACATTTCCAGTGTACGCATAACATTGATAATACCTTTAACGCCTGCGCGTATAGATACTTCATCAAATCGAAGTGCCTCTCCTGCTTCGTATAACAGCATAGGAATACCATATCCCGCAGCGGCCTCTCTTAATGAACCGTCACGTAAATTAGATGAAATAACAACAGGTACATCGAAAGCCCTGGCTAATTGATTGGTTTCCTCATCGTCTAGATTAGCTCTAATTTGAGGCAGGTTATCTCGATGAAGTGCACCTGTGTGCAAATCAATACCATGTGTGCTTTGCGTGACTATTTCTTTCATAAAAAGATAAGCCAGGCGCGCGGCTAAAGAGCCTTTTTCTGAGCCTGGAAATGAACGGTTCAAATCACGTCTGTCAGGTAGATATCGTGAATGGTTAATTAAACCATGAATATTTACGATAGGAACCGCGATAATAGTTCCCCTTAAACGTTTTAATGCGGGGAGTTTTAATAAGCGGCGTATAATCTCAACGCCATTTATTTCATCACCGTGAATGGCCGCACTAATAAACAGGCGAGGTCCTGTTTTTTTTCCTTTAATAACATGAACCGGCATCGTCATAGGGGTATGCGTATATAAACGAGTCACAGGTAGTTCTATAGTTGTGCTTGTTCCAGGCGCAAACGTATGGCCATGTATTTCTAATGGCGGTTTTGGCATTAAGCTTAGCCTTTACCTTTGGTTTTTGTTTTGTGAGGCCTGGCTGTTTTTTCAATAAAGTCAATGATCATGCCAGCCACATCTTTGCCTGTAGCATTTTCTATGCCTTCAAGCCCTGGTGAAGAGTTAACTTCCATGATAAGTGGGCCTTTTTCTGAACGCAGTATATCAACACCCGCTACATTCAGCCCCATGACTTTGGCTGCTTTAACTGCTGTGGCACGTTCGGTTGGGGTGATCTTAACTAATGAAGCACTGCCTCCGCGATGTAAATTAGAGCGGAATTCTCCTGGCAGTGCCTGACGTTTCATTGCGGCGACAACTTTTCCGCCGATAACTAAACATCGTATATCCGCACCACCGGCTTCCTTAATATATTGTTGCACCATAATGTTGGCTTTCAGCCCCATAAAGGCTTCGATTACACTTTCAGCCGCTTTTTTAGTTTCGGCTAAAACGACGCCAATGCCCTGGGTGCCCTCTAGTAATTTGATAACCAATGGTGCGCCACCCACCATTTTTATCAGGTCCTGGATGTCATCAGGGTCATGAGCAAAACCCGTGCTAGGTAAACCAAGGCCTTTACGGGAAAGTAGTTGTAATGAACGAAGTTTGTCACGCGAACGTGAAATCGCAACCGATTCATTTAGGGGGAAGGCCCCCATCATTTCAAATTGTCTCAGTACGGCAGTGCCATAGAAGGTAACCGAAGCACCAATTCTGGGAATAACGGCGTCGAATGCTCCAAGTGCCTTACCTTTAAAATGTACTTCGGGTTTGCTGCTTACGACTTCCATATATGAGTGGAGTACATCAAGTACCATAGGCTCATGGCCGCGTTGCTCACAAGCTTCAATCAGTCGGCGAGTGGAGTAGAGCTTCTTATTACGAGACAGTATTACAATTTTCATTTCAAGGCCTTTAGTTGGAATTTAGGTTCGCTGAGGGTTTACCAAGCATATACGATGCAGCTGGATTAACAACGATTTTATCATTTATGGCGGATCGTCCTAACAACATGCGAAAGCGCATTGTGTCTCTGTTTGATAATGTTAACTCAATAGGCCATGACTGGTTATCAATGACTAATAGCGTGGAGATAACATAGCGCTTTTCAATATGTCCACCGGAATCTGTTACATCACGTTCATCCAGTGCCCTGGCCTCACAATACGTTTCTTTAAGTGTGTCATTTTGATTGGGGTGCATGCCAAAGCGCACCCATTTTTCATTATTTCTGGTAAATGGCTCAACACTGAAAGCATGTAAACAAGATGTTTTTGCACCGGTATCGACTTTCGCTTTAATTTTGGTTAGGCCGAGTTCAGGTAACGAGCACCATTCTCGCCAACCTACTGTAATTAAATCTTCACTCACTATTAGTTACCTTTAATAAAAACATGAGAACACCTTTTTACATTATAAGACCGTTTATCTTTGCTAGATATATTATTATTTCTATTAATTTAAAGCAGAAATAATGTGGCTAATCCAAGGAAGCTTAAAAATCCGACAATATCTGTGACGGTAGTTAATACTACTGCACCAGAGAGAGCAGGGTCTATGCCTAAACGATCGAGTATTACAGGTATTAAAACGCCTGACAATGCAGCAGCAATCAAGTTAAGCATCATAGCTGCACCTATAATAAGAGCAATGGCTATTTCATGAAACCAGATAAAAGTTACAGCAGCAACAATAATAGCCCAGATTAAGCCGTTTAATAATCCAACATTCAGTTCTTTATTTCCAAGCCAGCGTAAGTTCGAGCTACTCACCTGTCCAAGGGCCAGACCACGAATTGTTAGTGTTAATGTCTGGCTGCCTGCGATGCCTCCCATGCTGGCGGCTACCGGCATTAAAATGGCGAGAACCACGACTTTGTCCAGTACTTCCTGAAAAAGTCCGATTACCGAAGCCGCCATAAATACAGTAATCAGGTTGATGCCTAACCAGACCGAACGCCGCCGGGTGCTGGGCAAAACCCGCGCAAAAAGGTCCTCATCCTCAACTAAACCGGCACTGGCCAGGTATGTTTTATCGGCTTCAGCTACGATTATATCTACAACATTATCAATGGTGATGCGTCCCAGCAACTTTGAAAATTCATCAACTACGGCAACAGAAATTAGATCACGCTGTTGAAACAGTACCGCTACATCATGTTCGTTTGCATCAGCCTGCACCCAGTCCTTAGCTTGTTGCATGACTTCACTCACAATAGTGTTCGGGTGTTCGGAGACAGCAGTGGCAAGGCTTAACTTGCCGAGATAAGTGCCATGCTCATCTATCACCATCAAGGCATCTGTATGTGGGGGTAATGGTTTCAAGCGGCGCAGATAACGTAAAACAACCGCAAGAGTGACGTCTTTACGAACACTTATAACATCTGTGCTCATTAATCGGCCTGCGGTGTTATCAGCAAATGAGAGCGCAGTTTCTAAACGATGACGGTGGTCATCATCGAGAGATTTCAGTACGGCTTCACTTATATCATCAGATAGCTCATCCATGACATCCGCAAGATCTTCTACGTCCATGGTTTCGGTGGCAGCAACCACCTCAGCATCTTGCATTTTTTCAATGATGCTGGCACGAGCTTCATCACCTAGAAAGCTAAGTGTTTCACCTTCAACCTCATGTGGTATTAGTCCCCACAGGCGTTGACGTAGTTCCGGCGGCAATGATTCAAGCAGGCTTGCAATTTCAGCTGGATGTAGAAGTTCAAGATGAATTCGAACGGCGTTATCATCAGCGGATTTTAAATTACCAATAATGTAATCTATCTGATTCTGCTCTTTTGGTATTGTGGTATCCGGCGTCATGACTTTTGGATCTACCCCTGGTGAATTTATTAATATGCAAAAATATGAATAAAGTAATATAAGGTTATTTACTTAATTGCTTAGTTTGTCTGTAAATACTTTAATTTTCCAGTTAATTTAAACTAATCTATAGTTATGTTACAAAATCAGTTTGAGCGATAAAAAGATAAGGCATCATGACTATGTTGACAAACTTTAATGATTACCTGGAGAGTTTATGCACTGAAAAATGTCTTATTGTCACATTGGTTGCCAGTTTATTTCTGGGGTTTATGGATTTTCTTTTGGGGCCAGAACTTTCATTTTCTGTGTTTTATACTATGCCCATAATGTTAGCCACATGGTATGGCGGCAAGAAAACAGGTCTAATTCTGGCTATATTGTCTGCCTGCATTTGGCTAAGTGTAGATCTGCTCACTAATACCGAATACTCGAGTTTGTTTGTTGTTGTATGGAATACACTGGTTAGGTTATCTTTTTTTATTATCATCTGGTGGCTGTTGCTGGTACTTCATGAAAAGCTCATTTTTGAAGAAAGTCTGGCAGATACGGATCCACTAACCGGATTGGCCAATCGACGATTTTTTCAGGAGCAACTTGAAAGAGAACATGCACGTGCGAAACGTCATCCTGAACCTTTCACTATTGCCTATTTTGATCTGGATAATTTTAAATATATTAATGACACAATGGGTCATGATGTGGGTGATGAATTATTACAGATTGTAGCCGGTAACTTATCAATGAGTGTTCGTTCTACAGATTTTGCTGCACGACTTGGTGGTGATGAGTTTTCTGTATTGTTCCCAATATTAGAAGCCGACACTGCAACAGCAGTGCTGGAAAAGTTACAGGCTGAATTACTTGAGTCAATGAAAGAAAAAAGCTGGCCGGTTACTTTTAGTATTGGTGTTGTTACGTTTACTCAAGTAATGGACACCAGTCGAGACATGATTAAACTGGTTGATGATTTGATGTATGAGGTTAAGAAGTCTGGCAAGAATAATATTCGTCATATTGTCTGGCCGACTTCAACTTAAGGCTTTCGTTATAACCAGCGTACTCGTCTAAATAGATATAACATTATAAAAGCAATGCCCGACATCACAGATAGCAATACGTAATACCCATGCTGGCTTTTTAGTTCTGGCATGTTTTCAAAATTCATTCCGTATATACCTACCAGCAAAGTTAATGGAACAAAAATTACAGTAACAATGGTAAGCACTTTCATTATCTGGTTAAGCCGGTGACCATTGAGACTGATATACGCTTCAATGAGATCAGTGATGACCTCCTGATAAACTGCAGATAGACTGCTAAAACGTTCAATAATGGCATAAATATTATTGAACTCATCCTGTTGTTGATGGTTGTTCTTATTCAGGTACTGACGAAGACTGTTGAATACATTGACATAGTAAGCAAGAATTCGGTGCATCTTGCGCAGACCGGTGTTGTAACCCACCAGTTCCTTCATTAGTGAATCGGTAGGGCTGTCGAAGAGTTCGTCTTCGATGATATCAAGCCGTTGTTCGAGATCGAGTAGTATTTTTCCATAACGCTGAGCAACACGCTCACTCATTGATGCAACAACAGATAATGGTGAAGCATCAGCGCAGCCATTGTGTTCAAGTGACTGCCAGAGTTTTGCAAGATAAGGCGATTGTTTAGAGCGGCGAGTTACCAGGAATCGCTGACCTGCGAACATGGCCAGCTGCAGAGTACTGAAGTCGAGTGAATCTGATTCTGCATCCAATGGTTTGAGTAACAGATAAATATAATTTTTAAATGCTTCAAAACTCGGCGGGTGTCGATCACGTTGTGCTTCGGTTATAACACTTTCATCCAGTTGAAAGTTTTCACTTAGAAATTTTTTTTCTTCAGCAGGTGTTTCATCATATAGGTCTACCCAGATCCAGTTATCTGTTTTATCCTGCCATTGTTGTAATATTTCCTTGCCACCGATTTTAGTTGTATTGCCCTGGCATAACATAAACTGCATCATTTAAGCTCTCCTTTATTTTCCTGACCATCATTTCGATCAGTCAGTTGCTCAAAGCCACTGCGTAAATGCAGGTCGCGTTGCGGGAATGGGATTTCTATACCATGCTCATGGAATCGATCCCATATGCCTAGCAATACTTCACTTAATACATTGGATCGTCCATTTGCTGGATCATCTATCCATAATCGTAGTTCCAGATCGACCGAGCTGTCACCAAAACCTTTTAATAGACATCTTGGTTCCGGTTTTTGCTGAATACGGGGTATGGCATTGGCTGCTTCCACGCAAAGGTTTATTGCCAGGCGAACATCCGACTTATAAGAAATACCAACCGGTAAACGTAAACGCACCATACTGTCACTGTATGACCAGTTTTCCACTGAACCTGTAATGAGTGCTTCATTAGGAATAAGATGTTCTATACCGTCTCGGGTGATGATCGATACATAACGTGCACCTAGATGATTAATCCAGCCAAAAGTATTACCTACAGCAATAACATCACCGGGTTTTATAGAGTGATCCATAAGTAAAATAACACCACTAACCAGGTTAGAAAATATTTTCTGTAAACCAAAACCCAGTCCAACACCAAGGGCGCCGCCAAATACAGCCATGGCCGTCAGATCGATACCTACTGCAGAAAAAGTTATTAAAAAAGCGGCGGTAATTAAACCAAGATGTAATAGCTTTACGCTGAGTACGCGCATCGCCGGTGTCACATTATCTGTACCTTCAAGCCGACGGTCGAGAAATACGGATAACACGCCGGCCAGCCATAGAGACAACCAGAGAGAAACACCCGCTTTAATAACAACAAGTGGTGACAGGCGAACTGAACCAAGCGTGAAGGACAGACTATCCAGAAATTTAAGGAGAGGGTCTAACCATTCAAAAATATTAAGTAAAGCAAGAGTCCACGCAACACTGGCAAATACACGAGCTGCGGTTTGATTTTTTAATAGTTTCGAGGCGATGCGGATTAATAACCAGGCACTCAGCAAACTGGCGACTGGCAGAAGAAGGTTGTGTGTTTTATCCAGTTGTACATAAGCGGCAATGGCGAGCCATTGCAGTATTAGCCATACGAGTGTATTGGCGAACTCATTTAGTGTCACAATTAGTTTATTGAAACTGGCAACACGGCCACTGGCAGTGCCAAGTCGAACCAGCAGGTGTTGCAGTTTTGGTGTAAGAAACCAGCGTGCTAGAATAAAAACAGCCATAATGACGGCAAGTTGAATCCAGAAATCTGCAGAGACTAATGATGTCAGCAACAGCTTGTATTTTTCCATGAATATAATGTTTATCTGAGTTGAATCAAACCAGTCTGACATAGGGATTAAACCTTACATGATTTTTCATTTAGTGTTTTAATTATGAGTCACAAGGCTCATGTGTGCCACTATAATTTTTAGCTTGTTTTATTGCCGTTGATATATAGTTCAGTTGAGCCTGCTTTTGTTTAGCTGAAGGCTGAAATTCAAGCTTAAAGGCATTACTTGGTTATTTGTGTGGTTATGGCATGGAAAGTTGCTGCCTTAATGAGTGTTGGCGTATATCCGTACATTTGTTATTAATATAGTATATATTGCCTGTTGTCACAAAGTGTAATAACTGCTTTTAAAGTATATTGACAGTTTGAGTTAGCCCGTGAGTTGTTATATTTATTAACCGGGAGGTCCCGGGTAGAAGCCTGATTATGGTCTGGGTATATGACCTGGGTATGCAAACCACAGGAGGCTAGATGTTATTGTTTTACAGTAAAATATAATTTAGCAAGCGGGTTTGTCGCTATTATATAAATGAGCCTGATTGTCTCACTGATTGTGGTGGTAATGTTACGTCAGTTAATGAGAGTTTAAATAACAATTTTTAGAGTTGAGTAAAAAGAAATGTCACAATCAAATTATGAATGGAAAAATCCTGAATGGCTGTTTAATAAAGTAACCGGTTATATATTCGGCGTCATATTGTTATTTACTACGCTGGCTTTGTTGGTAGGCACATATCGACTATTTTATGGCTTATTTGAACTGGTTATTAAGCCTGGTGTCACGGGTAATTATATGTACATATTTTCAGATGTGTTAACGCTGGTTATATTGCTGGAATTATCAAGGTCATTATTCCAGTATTTCATGGACCATACTATCAGGCTGCCGGTTATTTTTGACGCGGGTATCGTGTTTGTTCTACGTGATATTATGATTGGGTTATTTGAACAAAAACTTAAAACTGATGATATCTATGCACTAAGCACTTTACTTTTTGTTCTGGGGGTGTTGCGTATCGGTTTTGGATTTTATTATGGATGTAAACCTGGATTATCAGCAAAAGTTAAACAAACAGATAATCTTGCGGCTTCAAAAAGTGATTTAAGAAAGGATTAAGTTAGCCGATGTTAATTAGCATAAAAACCCGCAAAAGTTAGCATAGTGTGTATGCTTTATTGCCCTATTGGCACTCGGGAGACTGAGTGAACTTGAGTGCGGAGTTTACCAGAAAACGATTTTTTAAAAGGCTGCGACCAATCAGCATTCGAAATTTAAAATTTTTCCGTTTAGCCAGATTAACCTCTGTCAGTATTTTGTTTTTTCCGAGGCATAACCATAAATTTACCACTGGGCGCTTAAGTGGCTGGCTTTGTTTACGTTTAATCAGCACATGCCGCTTAAGTGGTCTTTCAAACGATTTTAGCTGGCCATCGTTGCTGCGCACCTTAAAGCGGATCCATTCCGTACTATTTCGCATAAAACTTTGCCAGTCCAAAACGCCGAGTGATGAATTGTCCGCCCCGGTATCGATTTTGGCCTGTAGATCAAAGTCCTCCGGCATAATCCGAATGGGTTCTATCCAGCCAATCGTCACTAAACTATCACTTGCTGCAGCCATGTGAGAGCAAAATAAAACACATATTGTCAATAGATAACGCATATTTGTTCCAGAAGTGTCATTCAAATATTAGGAAAATTAAATTATAGACAATGTTTACTCGTCTTTTTCAGTGATATGAAATATTATTTTAACTAATTACATCTAACTAATGACTAGAGTTTAAATGAATACTAAGCAGACATCTATAGATGAAAATAAACATAAGATGCGGCGATTCGCAATTACCCTGTTTATAGTAGGACTTGTCCTGATCTTTATTCATTATATGTTTCTCGGTAGTCAGGAAATACACAGTGATGAAAACTGGTTTATCACACTGGATACAACTCATACTGTTAAAGAAGCGGGTACCATAATTAGTATACAACCGCCTTATGAGTCCAGAAATATACGCCTTATGGGCAGGCGTGTTAACCATGCGGGATTGAATGTCGTGCCACCAATGCGCAACACTATCTCTAAACGTGCAATACGATTACGTGCAAATCAGCCGGGCACTTATAAGTCAGAAATGGAGTTTTCAATACAGTACAGTAATATTGCACATTTCTATGAACCTGTTACAGATAAACTTGGTACTCAGAGGAGACAGTTTTTTCTTGCGGATAATGAATGGTTGCAGCTCAGTGATCCATTAGTTGAAGCGGCACTTGAAAAGCTAGCCACAGATGGAATAGACCAGGAGGAGCTGATAGAACGGATTTTCGATTTCGTTACACAATTATCTATTTACCGTTCATCTTCGTTAAGGCAGGTGCCCGGCATACTCAAATCACGATCTGCAAACCACCGCGAGCGCGCTCTTGTTATGGTTGCATTGAGTCGTAAATCCGATATTCCCGCGAGAGTCATTACCGGTATAGAGCTTAAGGATGATCCATCATCTAGTCCTGATTACTGGGTTGAAGTTTATATTAATAATCGTTGGGTCAGTTACCATCCTGGCCTCGGTTACAGTAACAGTCTGCCGATTAATTTTGTTGCACTGGATAAACATGGTAGTGGTATCGTATCGGCCACTATAAAAGGCCGTGAGCTTAATACACTGGAATATGCCTATATCAACGAAATTATGGTCGAACGCGCACCTGTTTCAGTTTATAGCCCTGAAACTTCGCGCAGTGAATGGTATCAGGTTTTAATGTTAGATCGATTGCCATCAGATACAAGAGAACAGCTTTCTCTTTTGATGTTATTACCAATAGGTGTTTTGTTGTGTGCAGTCATTCGCCAGGTATTAGGTATTCATAGTTATGGTGTTTTCACACCAACTATACTGGCACTGGCAATGACTTATGTTGAAAAAGAAACAACGGCGCTTATCTTAATGATTACGCTAGTACTTGTTTATTTTGGTCGCCCTACGTTTCATTATGAAATGTCACGCACTCCACGGTTGTCGATTATTTTCACATTGGTAGCGAGCAGTATGGTGATTGGCGTTTCAGTGCTGGATTATTTTTCTTTAGCTACTGACGGGCATCTCATATTACTCCCGATAGTGATTATTACCTCATTGATTGATCGATTTTTTTCTGCCGTTGAAAAGTTAGGAAACCAGACTGCATTTATCCGTCTTGTCTGGACGATTATTCTAACGCTGTTTGTTCTACCGGTACTACAGATGCTCTGGCTTGGTAGCTTGATTTTTCGTTACCCTGCGGCGCACCTGATTACTTTGTCATTGTTAATCATGATATCGTATTATCCTTTCGGTAAGCATAAATTACCGACATGGTTTGGTCCGTTGATTGAACCGGAAAAAAAACCAGTTAACAAAGGTAAGGTAACAAAAAATAAAGATGAATAGGGGGGGAGATTAATCATAGTCATTAAAAAATTTGAAGGCGTTTCCACTATACAAAGGCATATTAAATTAAAGTGAATAAAGTTATACAAATATTAAGCTTTTTTACCTGGATTCAGGTTCGTGATAATTTGAATGTTATAATTAATCTTAAGGTCTTGATGGAGAGCAGATGAAAAAAATATTACCGACATTATGGTTGATGGCAATATCCTGTTTCATATCGAGTAACGTAAATGCTGAGTTACTCGATAATGGTAAATTTACATCAGATACTGAAGAAGGCATTGACTGGTTAGATCTCACAGAGACTAGTGGTTTGTCTTATGAATATGTTTCTTCGCAACTCGGAACTGGTGGCAGGTTTGAAGGTTGGTCTTTTGCGTCACGTGAACAGATTAATACTTTTTTTTCTAATGCGGGTTTTGTTAAAAATCTTAAAACGAGTTCTAATATTGTGCCAGTGTCCAGATTACTCAATCTATGGGGTGTTATAAGCTTGAGGGCGAATAAAGAGACAGGTGACGGTAGTAAATTTATGTATGGCGAACCTTATGTGATTGGACCGCCTAAAAAACATAATCAGAGAGTCTATGTTGGTTTTATTGGAAAAACGGGTGCCACAGGCAAAGAACGTGGGCTTGTATTATTGAACAACGTTAAGTCAAGTCTCTCTATAAAGGAGAGTAATGATAAAACTGGGTCAGCCTTAATACGTAGATCAAAGTAATAATATGCTCCTACGTGGTATAAAAATAAGTTATCCTGTTCTAAAAAACTATAATGAATCAAGACAGCTCCATCATAAATTTTATTTTCACATAATATTTCGATTTTATTATTTCGATTTTAGTTATTAAGCGGTTCAGCTGCTTTTATCAGCTTTTATCGGTTATGTTCTTTTAATGCTATGGGAAGAAACGTCACATGAAAAAATCTGATAAACCAGAAAATATGTTTCCAACTGCGAAAGAAGATGTAAGTGCTTCAAAGTTGATGCCGGATACACCTCAGACTCGTTCAGAATCATATCGCCTGGCTTATAGTGATGAAGATTTTATGCTCAGAGAAGAGCTGCGCCCGGTACGCCTTCAACTTGAGCTACTCAAACCGGAATTGTTACAGAAGGAGAATAATATTCTCTCGACAATTGTTATATTTGGAAGTGCTCGCATTCCTGATTATGAAACAGCGGTTCAACGGTTAAAAAAAGCTGAAGCACTGGCCGAGTCAGATATAACAAATGAAACATTAGCTCGCAAGGTAAAAATTGCAAAATCTATTCTGGAAAAATCACGCTATTATGATGAGGCACGAGAATTAGCGCGTCTAATTACATTAAATTCACAACAGGACGAGAAATGTGATCATGTGGTTATTACCGGAGGTGGGCCGGGGATTATGGAGGCCGCAAATCGGGGTGCTAATGATGTTGGTGGTAAAAGTATAGGTTTAAATATTGTTTTGCCTTTTGAACAGGAGCCTAACCCGTATATTACACCTGAGTTGTGTTTTCAGTTTCATTATTTTGCAATTAGAAAAATGCACTTTCTTAAACGTGCCCGTGCATTGATTGTTTGCCCTGGTGGTTTTGGTACGTTAGATGAGTTATTTGAAACACTCACTTTGATTCAAACAAAAAAAATTAAACCTTTTCCCATATTGTTACTAGGTAGTAAATACTGGCATCGTGTGATTAATTTTGATGTTTTAGTTGAAGAGGGTACTGTAGATGAATCAGATCTGGATATTTTCGAGTATGTGGATTCTGCAGAACAGGCTATGACGGCAATAAGAGAATTTTACGATCTTTAGTGTTTTAATATTTCATTTACATCAAAAGAATTAGTGATTATTTTAGGTTTATTGTTAGCCGTAATTAATAGATAAGGTGCTTTGACATTTTAAAATGAGATATATTTTTGTAAAGCTTGCGCCTGATCAATTATTGCTATTGATAAAAAGTACTAACAGGCACAGCATGTAAGTGAGAATTTATTTAGTTAATCTTAATAGTGAGAAAGAATAATGGCAAGTCTAACGTTTTATGGTGCAATTAATGGTGTTACAGGGTCAGCTTATTTACTTGAAACTGAAACCGCTACTGTATTATTAGAATGTGGGCTTTTTCAGGGGAGTCGGGAAGAAGAAGAAGGTAATAAAGCTGACTTTCCGTTTGACGTTAGCAAACTTGACGCGGTTATTATCTCTCATGCACATCTTGATCATTCAGGAAGGTTACCAAAGCTGGTAGCAGATGGTTACAGTGGACCTTTGTACATGACAACCCCTACCTGTGAACTATTAGTGATTATGCTCAATGATGCTGCATCTCTCCAGGAACGAGATACGGAATGGGAAAATAAACGTCGGCGGCGTGCGGGAAAGGAACTGATTGAAGCGCTTTATACATTTGAAGATGTTGAAGCTACGCTGGCATTGTGTGATGGGTCTAGATATGGTCAACGCCGTGAAGTTGTTAGTGGTGTTGAAGTCTGCTTTCATGATGCAGGGCATATACTGGGCTCTGCTATCGTCGAAATATTTATTAAAGAAGGTGGTGTCGAAAAGAAACTGGTGTTTTCAGGAGACCTTGGAAACAGTTGTGCCGCTCTGTTGCGTGACCCCGAAATTATTGAACAAGCTGATGTATTGTTATTGGAAACTACTTATGGTGACCGTAATCATCGTCCCCTGGATCAAACCCTGGAAGAATTTGAGAATATTATAGATGAGGCTTCTGAAAATGGCGGCAATATTATGATTCCATCATTCGCTGTTGGTCGAACACAGGAAATTATTTTTCGACTGGGTGAATTGTACCAGAAAGGAAAACTACGACAGCAGGCTATTTATCTTGATAGTCCCATGGCTATCGCCGTAACTGAGGTTTATCATCGTTATCAGAATATATTTAATGATGAGGATTCAGCAACAATGCAACATGGCAAATCGGGTAGCTTGCATTCTTTTTTACCCGCTCTGCGTTATTCGACCACGACTGCAGAATCTATGTCACTTAATAAGATTGAATCAGGTGCTGTTTTTATCGCCGGCAGCGGTATGTGTACTGGAGGCCGTATAAGACATCACTTTAAACACAATTTATGGAAGCATAATGCACATGTCATTATTGTTGGTTATCAGGCCCAGGGCACACCTGGTCGTGCTTTAGTTGATGGCGCTAAAACTTTTCGCATCGGTGGTGATGAGATTGCTGTTAAAGCTCAAATTCATACATTGGGTGGTTTTTCTGCACATGCAAGTCAATCACAGTTAGTTGACTGGTTGAATAATTTTAAAAAGCCTCACCCCCGGCTTTTTCTGATACATGGTGAAGCTGAAACGAAGGAAATTTTTAAAGAGCACCTGTCTCATGAGGGGTGGTCTGCAACAATCCCCGGTTATGCTGAACGCATATCTTTTTAGTAGTAAGGTATGAATTAATAATATTATTATTCTGATATTAAATGCCTTTACATCAGCAAATAGTATATTAAGAATTAACAGGCTTTATTTTATTGATTTGTTTTGTGATGGCGTGGCATTTCCAGTGTACGTATGACATTGTGATATCTTAAACACCGCACGTATCGAGACTTCATCAAAATGAAGTACTTCACCCGCCTCACATAACAGCACAGGAATAACATATTCTATTAAGTCGGGGCGCCAGATGGAAAGTGTTTTTTTAAAATAATATATTTGTAGTTAATGAAGTTCTACTCATATATTTTCTGGCTATCTTTAAATAATAATGAAACAACAGACGAGGTTTAATATTATGGGTTTAGTTAAAAGATTAGTAGTGGATGTGCTTAAGCCTCATCAACCGAGTTCTATAGAGTTTTCACAGGCTATCGCCAGGGTAGGTGTTGATTACAAGGTGCGATTGACGGTTGTTGAGATGGATGAAAAAACTGAGACTTTAGAAGTTGTGATAGAAGGGAATGATATAGATTTTGCAGCGATTAAATCTACTATAAGTGATATGGGCGGTTCACTTCATAGTATTGATGAAGTAGAAGTACATAGTGAGGCGGATGCTGGTTAGATTTGATGAGTTTATTAAGTCAGATAAAACTTCTACTGCGAGTCACTCAGACCCATGTTATCGCTCGCCGTTATTTTGTGGTTAACGGCTTTGATGGTGCGCTCACTATGCTGGGGCTTATTATTGGCTTTCTTGTTAGTTCACCCGTTGATTTATCTTTAGTTTTAAATGCCTGTCTCGGTGCGGCTATTGCACTGGGTATGAGTGGTGTAAGCAGTGCTTACGTTAGTGAATCTGCTGAGAGACAGCGCGCACTGGGAAAACTCGAACAAGCGATGAGTACTGATCTTCAGGATAGCGTGCATGGTGACGCCGCTCGCTGGATGCCAATGTTGATTGCAGTGGTTAATGGCTTAGCGCCACTCACTATTTCACTTTTAATTTTGACGCCATTATGGTTATCAAATGCGGGTGTCTCTTTACCAGTGTCGCCACTTTATGCAGCCATCATGGTTGCTTTGTTACTTGTTTTTTTGCTGGGTGTTCTTCTTGGCCGCATTGCCGGTGTTTCATTATTGCGTAGTGGTATTCAGACACTGTCGGTAGCAGTACTTACTGCAGCGCTTATTTATCTGTTTGCGGAGTTCTAAAATGTCACAGCCGCTTTGGTACAAAATTGAGTCCGAAAAAGTCTTACAAGATTTAGAGTCTTCGCGCTCTGGTCTGAGTACAGCAGATGCGCAAGAACGTTTAACTGAACATGGTCCGAATGCGATTCCTGAAAAACGACGTCGTTCTATACTGTTTATATTACTGGGTCAGTTTTCCGACTTTATGATCGTGGTGTTGTTGATGGCGGCACTGATTTCCGGTTTCATCGGAGAGCCTCAGGACACGATTGCCATTTTAGTCATCGTGTTGCTCAATGCCATTATCGGAACGGTACAGGAATTCAGAGCAGAACGTGCAGTGGCGGCCTTACGTAAAATGGCGGCACCAGAGGCTCATGTGTTACGTGATGGTGAGGCGGTTACCCTTGCGGCAACTGAATTAACGCCAGGTGATGTGATTTTGCTGGATGCTGGCAATGTTGTACCTGCTGATCTACGCCTGCTGGAAGAGGAGCAAATGCAGGTTGATGAATCCACACTCACCGGTGAATCTCATGCTGTTGAAAAGCATTCGGCATGCCTGGGCGAAGTGGACCTGCCAATAGGTGAACGTCAGAATCTTGTATTCAAGAGTAGCCTGGTGACCCGTGGACGTGGCAAAGGTGTCGTGGTGGCAACCGGTCTTGCAACCGAAATAGGTCGCATTGCTGAATTGTTACAGGGTGAGAGCGTCGTTAAAACTCCCTTGCAGGTGCGATTGACGCGTTTTAGTCGTTATCTTGCTCTGGCCGTGCTAGCCATTTGTGTAGTGGTGTTTGCCGCCGGATTATTACAGGGCCAGCCTGTTATGCTGATGTTTTTAACAGCGGTTAGTCTGGCCGTTGCCGCTATACCAGAAGCGCTACCGGCTGTAGTAACCATTTCACTTGCTCTCGGAGCACGTAATTTAATACGACACAATGCCCTGGTACGCAATTTGCCGGCGGTGGAGACGCTTGGTTCAGTTACCTATATTTGCACTGATAAAACAGGAACCCTGACGCAAAACCAGATGACAGTTGAACTGTTCTTTGCCGCTGGCAAGCGAGAGGATTCATTAGCCGATGCACAGGCTGGTGGAGTGCTGGCTGAACTGGGTCAGGCCCTGGCTTTGAATAACGATGTGACGGAAAAGGATGGCCAACCTGCCGGTGAGCCAACCGAACTGGCTTTGTTTGAGTCCGCCCAAAAGGCCGGTTTTGATAAGCTAAAACTGGAGCAGGATAAACCGCGTCTGGCTGTTATTCCATTTGACAGCGAACGCAAGCTGATGACCACATTACACCGCTTGCCAGAAGGTGTCGTCGGTTATACAAAAGGCGCACCGGAGAGAGTGCTGGCTCAATGCACGAGTGTTTTAGGCCATGATGGGCCAATGCGATTTGAGCCTGAAGTTGTGCTAGCGGAAGTCGAACGCTTAGCCATTGAAGGTTACCGGGTACTGGCTTTCGCAAAGCGCGAGTTAAACGTTTTGCCTGACCCTGTAGAAGCAGGAAACATCGAACAGGATTTGACGTTTATGGGCCTGGTCGCACTGATTGACCCACCAAGGCCCGAAGTGCCACAGGCGGTGGCAGATTGTCTGGCCGCAGGTATTACCCCGGTGATGATTACTGGCGATCACCCGGGAACCGCCATGGCTATTGCGCGTCGGCTTGGGATTGCTAATGATGATCAGGCCGCACTAACCGGTGAAGAGCTTGCAAAAATCTCCGATGAAAAATTCACCCGTTTAGTTGAATCTATACGGGTTTATGCACGTGTGACGCCTGAACAGAAATTGCGCATTGTTAAAGCCTTGCAGGCAAACGACGAATTTGTTGCCATGACCGGCGATGGCGTGAATGATGCACCGGCGTTGAAGCGGGCAGGTATCGGTATAGCCATGGGGCAAAAAGGTACCGATGTTGCGCGTGAAGCTTCGGATATGGTGTTGCTGGATGATAATTTTGCCACCATCGTTCATGCGGTACAGGCCGGTCGCCGAATTTTTGACAATATTCGCAAATTCATTAAGGATACGATGAGCTCCAATTCAGGTGAAATCTGGACCTTATTCCTTGCGCCTTTTCTTGGTTTGCCCATACCGTTGTTACCCATACATATCTTATGGATCAACCTGGTCACCGATGGTCTACCAGGGTTGGCGTTTGCCGCCGAGCCTGCTGAACCCAACCTTATGAAAAGAGCGCCACGCCCGCCAGATGAAAATATTTTTGAGCATGGTATGTGGCAGCATATCTTATGGGTGGGCCTGTTTGTAGGTGGTGTATCTATTGCCACCATGGCATGGGCCATTTCACGAGAAGTGAGCTACTGGCAAACTATGGTATTTACGGTATTGACCGTATCACAGTTGTTTCACTCATTAGCCGTTCGTAGTGAAAGTGCATCGCTGTTTCGTATCGGTCTGTTCAGTAATCTGCCAATGCTGGGGGCGGTTATACTGACACTATTATTGCAGATGGCGGTAATTTATACACCGGCATTAAATTCTATTTTTTATACCCAGCCGTTACCGATGTTCGACCTTGTTGTTTGCCTGGCATTGTCTTCACTGGTTCTGTTTGCAGTTGAGATTGAAAAATGGCTGATGCGCCATGGCATTATTTATAACAACAGTTAATTTATAATGTTCAGGGAAATGTTTTTATTGCAGATTTGCTAATTAATTAACGAAATACTTTTTGTCACATTAATAACGAATTTTATTACATCCAGTTCAGCGTAATGAAGCTGGAAAATAAAGACTAAAGGCGTTAAGTTCTTAATTATATTTATGTAGCTAAGTGTCTTTTTATAGAAGGAATCTGGATGGACTTAAGTACTCTTTTTGCTATTGATCCGCAACGGCTTCTGCAGACGGATATGCTAATCCGTTTTAATTTGCAAATATTGTTACTGATGGCCTCGGCATTTTTCTCCAGTTCGGAGACCGCATTATTTTCGTTGTCCCGACTCGACCTGCAAAAAATGAGACGAGATCATAATCCTCGCTTTGATTTATTGCATTCATTACTGGAACGACCTCACCAGTTGATTATTTCCATTCTCTGCGGCAATCAAGCGAGTGACAAACTTGAAGTGCATCTACCCTCAGCGGATTCGCATACCGTGGGTGGTATGGTTATTTCACACCTGCGTCATATTCCTGTGTTGGGTGAATTTATTATTCAGGCTGGTTATCGTTGTATTGTTGAGGGTGTGAATGATCGAGGAATTCTGAAATTGCGAGTTGAGCGAGCTGATTGATGTGATTTCACAGCACTGTCAACTTAACTTTTTTGACTAATTTAATACGGGTTCTGATTTTTATCATTATAGTTATGATTAAAGTGGAGATTGAATAGATAAGGTAATTCTAGAACTTATCTCAGGCTACTCGGTATAAAGTATGGTATTTTTATTTCTAATAAGGAAGAAGCCGCGCAGCATAGTCTGGTTTTTATCATCTTTGAATGTCACCTGGGAGCAGAAAATCAGTACGTGAAATAGTTCGGTATCAGTCTGCCCAGTTATAACCAGCGAAGAGCCTGTTATCGCACAGCATGCTTATGCCACAGTAAAGTCTATGATCGGTAAAACTTATCGTTACACTGTTTTTGAAAACTGAGGAACAGAAAATGACACAGAGTACTAATAAAACCGTAACCGAAGATGCGCCTCTCAGTGATACTGAGTTACACAAGATAAATGCCTACTGGCGTGCCTGTAATTATCTTGCTGCAGGAATGATTTATTTACAATACAATCCACTACTGCGCAAGCCACTTGAGTTCGAACACATTAAAAAACGCCTGCTTGGTCATTGGGGCGCAAGCCCCGGACTGTCGTTTATGTATGTACATATGAATAGGCTCATCAATAAATATGATCTGGATGCTATTTTCCTCGCTGGCCCCGGTCACGGTGCCCCCGGGGTGCTGGCGCCGGTGTATCTGGAAGGCGCTTATTCTGAGGTTTATCCGGACAAGAGCGAAGATGAGGAGGGGATGCGACGATTCTTCAAGCAGTTTTCCTTTCCCGGTGGCATCGGCAGTCATTGCACACCGGAAACACCCGGTTCAATTCATGAGGGCGGCGAGCTCGGTTACAGCGTCTCACATGCTTTTGGTGCTGCATTCGATAATCCAGACCTGATTGTTACCGTCGCGGTAGGTGACGGCGAGGCCGAGACGGGGCCGCTGGCCACGGCCTGGCATTCCAGTAAGTTTTTGAATCCTGCGCGCGATGGCGCGGTGCTGCCGATACTTCATCTCAATGGCTACAAAATTAATAACCCGACTATTCTGGCACGAATTCCACACGCCGAGTTAGAGGCTCTGTTTCGGGGTTATGGCTGGATGCCTTACTTTGTCGAAGGCGATGACCCGCATACCATGCATCAGATGATGGCCGCCACAATGGAGCACTGTGTGTTACAGATTCGTGAGATTCAGGCGCAGGCACGTAATGGCGGTGCAGTTACCCGCGCACACTGGCCGATGATTGTTCTACGAACACCCAAAGGCTGGACCGGACCAAAAGAAGTGGATGGTAAAAAGGTCGAGGGATTCTGGCGTGCGCACCAGGTACCTTTGTCCGGCCTGCACAGCAATCCTCAACATATGCAGCAGCTGGAAAGCTGGTTGCGCAGTTACCGACCAGAAGAATTGTTTGATGAGCAGGGCTGCCTGTTAGCCGAACTGAAAGCGCTGGCACCCAAAGGGCTACGCCGCATGGGCGCCAACCCGCATGCCAATGGCGGTTTACTGCGACGTGATTTACGCATGCCGAATTTTCGCGACTATACAATCGAAGTCGCAAAACCCGGTCAGACCAGCGCCATGAATACCAGGCCACTGGGGGCCATGCTGCGAGATGTGATGCGTAAAAATATGCAAAACTTTCGTATTTTCGGTCCTGATGAAAATACCTCTAACAAGCTTGACGCGGTTTACGAGGTCAGCAAGAAATTATGGCTGGCAGACTATCTTCCAGAGGACGAGGACGGTGGCGAACTCAGCCCTGATGGTCGCGTGCTGGAGATGCTCTCGGAACATACGCTGGAAGGCTGGTACGAAGGTTATGTGCTGACCGGTCGTCATGGTTTCTTCGCCACTTATGAGGCCTTTGTGCATATTATCGATTCGATGTACAACCAGCACGCCAAATGGCTCGCCATCTGCGAGGAGTTACCCTGGCGAGCGCCCATTGCCTCGATTAACCTGCTGATCACCTCCACCGTCTGGCGACAGGATCACAACGGTTTCACTCATCAGGACCCGGGTTTTCTCGATGTTGTGGTAAACAAGAGCCCACAGGTTACGCGCATTTACCTGCCGCCGGATGTCAACTGTCTACTGGCCACGGCCGACCATTGCCTGCGCAGTCACAATGACATTAATGTTATTGTCTGTGACAAACAAATGCATATCCAGTACCTTGATAAGGATGCAGCTATCAAACATTGCATTAAAGGACTGGGGATATGGAAGTGGGCAAGCAATGATGAGGGTTTCGAGCCAGACGTGGTGATGGCCGGCTGCGGTGACATCCCGACCAAAGAGGCGCTGGCTGCCACGGCTTTGCTACGCGAGTATTTCCCTGATCTCAAGGTTCGTTTTATCAATGTGGTCGATCTGTTTCGTATGACTTCGGCGGGCGAGCATCCGCACGGCCTGACTGATAGAGATTTTGACAGTCTGTTTACCACTGACAAACCCATTATCTTTAACTTCCACGGTTATCCCTGGCTGATTCATCGTCTGGCGTATCGCCGAACCAATCATAACAACCTGCATGTACGTGGTTACAAGGAGCGTGGAAATATTAATACACCGTTGGATCTGGCCATAGAGAATGAGATCGACCGCTTCAGTCTGGCCATAGATGTTATCAATCGTGTGCCACGGTTAAAGGTGGCGGGGGCTCACGTTAAGGAAACGCTGCGAGGTATGCAAATTGACTGTCGTCACTATGCACATGAGCATGGCATTGATAAACCAGAGGAGCGTGACTGGGTGTGGCCATATTGATGGCAAAGGGCACCGGTCTGCAACGGCAGGCTGCTCAGTGTTTGTAAAATCATCACTGCGTGCTTTCCTGTGTGAGGTCCGGTTCACCACAATGCCGTAAAATAAATTCACGACTACGATCACGAAGTTCAATTGTCACATGCCATGTGTCTTTACCCGACGTATCTGCAATCTGTCTGGGGTCTATGGCTTCACCTATTTCTATATAGATGGAACCGTGATGCGGGAACCATGAGCCTGAACGTAACATAGATCGGGTGCCTCGTATTGCAACAGGAATAACAACTGTGTCCGTCTCTGCGGCGACTGAAAAAGCGCCTAAAAGAAAAGGTCTTAATCCCGGGATGCGGGTAAAGGTTCCTTCTGCAAAAAACATTAATGCATTTCCAGCTTTAAGAATTTTTGCCAGGCGTTGTGTGTTTTCGATGCTCTTGTCCGTTTCATAACGATCAACAAATTCTGTACGAATATTTTTTAAAGGAATACGGTTGAACCAATATTTCACTAATTCCTTTTTGGCAATAAAGCTAACGTAACCGGGTAACGTTGCCAGCAGTGCATATGCATCAAGATAACTGGCATGGTTAGAAACCATTACATAAGGTTTTCCGTCTGAGGGTATATTTTTCAGACCGTTTACAATAATTTTTGTATTAGTTGCTTTTGCTAATAATCTTGCACAGTTTTTTAGTACTGACCAGCGTAAGGAGACGCTGGGTAATAACATACTTGCTGACCAGCCAATCATCGCCAGTATGCAGTATATAGACCAGCAATATGCTGCGTATATCACCGATAGACTGTAACGCCACATTCGTCTTAACTGCGGAAGTATGCTGGCAAGGGTGACTCGTGTTATCTGCCAGTAGAGGCCCGGCTGTTTTTTGCCGATTTCACCTTTCTCAAAAATTTCACGGCTGGCTGCTCGACGTATTTTGCCGCTTGATGTTTTTAATACTGTTCCGGGTGGTGCCAGCACAACCTCATCAGGCGGTGAACCAATCAGATCAATTGCCAGGGAGTTAATTTCTTTTTGCAGTTTTACATGTTCTTTTTTATCTGTGCTGTGAGTCTCGGCTATAACGATCAATCGTTCAGTTTTGCTGTGTTTATCTTCACTGCCAAAAGCCGCAACACGACCTGTACGAATACCAGGAATATTGCCAACTGCTTCTTCCAGCTCATGCGGATAAATATTACGTCCTGCACGGATAAAAATGTCTTTAACTCGTCCGGTTACAAATAATTCGCCATTTGCAATATAAGCTAAATCGCCTGTGTCCAGCCAGCCTTCATCAAATAAACTTTGCGTTTTCTCAGTGTCGCGATAATAACCACTGGTTGCAGAAGGGCCATTAAATTCTAAACGTCCTTGCTGGCGTTCAGGTAATTCATGCCCTGCCTGGTCAACGATTCTGATTTCATGATTGGCTAAAGGCGGGCCGCTGGAAACGAATCTTAATGCTTGTTCATCGTCCTCCTGTGCTGAATTAGCATAACCTGTTTGCATAAACGTAGTACGCTCGATTCGGTCGATTATCGGGCCACGATTCAGCGGAGGAAATGTCAGGCCGACAGTTGACTCTGCCAGGCCATAAACCGGCATCATCGCTTTATCAGTAAAGCCCCAGGTTTTAAAGCGTTGACTAAAATTGTTCAAAGTTTCCGGGCTAACAGGCTCCGCACCATTAAAAGCAGCGCGCCACGAACTTAGATCAAGACCTTCTAAATCTTCATCATTTAGGCGTCTTAAGCAATATTCATAACCAAAGTTAGGTGAAGCTGATAATGTGCCGTGATAGTGGTGTATCGCCCACAGCCATCGTTCTGGCCTGGCCAGAAAACTTAAGGGGGGCATAACAACGAATAGCATTGCGAAGTATAAGCTGCCCAGCCATGCGCCTATTAGACCCATGTCGTGATAGAGCGGTAACCAGCTGACAAAAACATCTTTAGGCTCTGCCTTGACGACACTTCCCATGGCACGAATGTTGGCCAGCAAATTCGCATGTGTAAGTACAACGCCTTTGGGGGTACCGGTGCTGCCTGAGGTATACTGGATAAATGCAATATCGTTTGCTGTTATAACCGGCGCGGTCGCAATAGCCGTTGAAGATGTAAGTTCGGCGGCCGTAACGATGTGTTGCAGGTTTGGTACCTGGGATTTGAGCAGATGAGCAACGCCCTTAGCTTCAGGAACGGTGATAAATGTCTTCGCATGACAATTAGTTAATATACGCACATGTCTATGTATATGATCTTCCAGTTGAGAGAGTCTTGCGGGCGGGTAGATAGGCACTGGAACTCCGCCGGCTAATAAAACGCCAAAAAAACTATAAAAATATTCCGCGCTGCTCGGTAACATGAGCACCACGGGTTCAGTTGCTTGTAATCCGAGTTGCTGGAGTTCCCCGGCAACATGTATGGCTTTATTTTTAAGCTGTCGATAAGTAATTACTTCACCATCACCTTCATCGGTATACATCCTGATATGAGGTCTGTCCGGGTGTGACGCTACATGCCAGTTCAAAACATCTATTAGCGTAAGTGAGGTATCTGGTGTGGTCTTAACGTCGGTTGACTCTACCGCTTGCATGTCGACTATATGTTTATTTATGGCATGTAAGTCAGCCCTGGGCATTGTAGCTTGCTGGATGGCGCGTAACAGGTCCCTTGCTGATTGTGTTTCTGCGATGACCTGGTCTGGCAATGTCAGCTTGAATTTTTTTTCTACTCTGGAAATCAATTCAACGCGGGTCAGACTGTCCAGACCAAGGTCTTTTTCAAAACTGGTATCTAGCATAATTGAGTTTGCGGGGCGATTTGGCTGAACTTCTGCCACAAGCACATTTATCACCTGCAATAACTCTATTGCGGCTTCGTTTGTTTTATTTGTGGCATCGTTAGACGACATATAATGCTTACCTGTAAAACTCTTTAGTAAAATAATAAATGACATTAATCATAATGCTTATCCATTAATAAAAAGTTATTGGTGTGCTAATAATCTACCATTCCATGGTGGAAAACAGCATAAATTAAGTGCAATTATATTTATAATGGCACTTATTCAATGTTTTCTTAACTAAAATCAAAATTCTAATGATGATATTTTAATCTTCTAAACAGGTTTAATTTTCCAAACAAATATAGTCGAAAAATGGTTATTAAAGTCGAAAACTAATAGAAATTGAATTCGTGATATCATTTGAGTGTAAGTTAGTATTTGATATTACTAATATTGATAACTGGATGCACCCATAGCATCAATAGTGAAGCGCTTTATTTTCAAAATTTAGATTTAATCTAGTAAGGGGCAAGGTAGTTGGCTATACTCTGACACAGAATAATCATCTGAATCTTTATGCATAAATTACACCACAATAAAACCTTGCTCCTTTTACTGATTACAGTATTCCTTACTGCGCAGTGGTCAGCAACACACATTCATTTGGCAGCCCATCACGATCATGATGGCGATCATCATCAGCATAATATTCAGGCTCATGCTCATCAAGCATCAAGTTACCATGCAGACACTATAGATTCTGCACATGCAGCAGGTGATTATAAAGTTGTTGAGCTTGATAATGACTGCACTTCTTCTGGATGGAAAAAGATAGGTGATCAACTATCTGTATCGATTTTAGTTCCGTATCAGCTATTATTTGTACCTAATCCCTCTTGTATCCAATTGCCTGAACAAAATAGTAATAAGCATGGCTATATTACCTATTCTACGACCAGACTCCGCGCCCCACCTCATATTTCTTAAATTTCATTAATTAAATAATAATCTAATTCTATATACGGGCGATACTAATCGCCTGAAGAAATCATATTTGAGGTATTTATGTTATCTGTAATCAAACAATCGCAATGGCTATTGGCTATTGTGGGCTTACTGTTTGTCGGGCAGGTTTTTGGGCATGGCATGTCCGAAGCCGAAAAACAGACCATCATTGAAGGTGGGAATCTACGTTACATATGGATCGGTGCCACCCATATGTTATCTGGCTATGATCATTTAGCCTTTGTATTTGGCATTATCTTTTTCCTTACCAAGTTCAAAGAAATAGTTAAATACATTACGGCATTTACTGTAGGACACAGTATCACCCTTATCTTTGCAACCTTTAATGCTATTCAGGTCAATTATTTTCTGGTGGATGCGGTTATAGCGTTGAGTGTTTGTTATATAGCTTTTCATAATCTTGATGGATTTAAAAAATGGCTTAATGTCAAATCGCCTAACATGATGGTGATGATATTTTCTTTAGGTTTAATACATGGCCTTGGTTTATCAACACGACTGCAACAACTACCATTAAGTGAAGATCATCTGTTAATGAACATTATTTCATTCAACGTGGGTATAGAGCTTGGACAGATTAGTGCGTTAGCTGTAATGTTATTTCTTGTTGCGGCCTTTCGAAAAAGTAATCTCTTTAAGAGTTTTAGTAAAGCGGCAAATACGTTTTTAATTATCGCTGGCGCTTATCTTTTCCTGATGCAGATGCATGGTTATGAACACGTTGCCAATACTGGGGAGTTAGTTAGTGGTGAAGAACCTGTTCAACAAGTAAAAAAACTTGAAGTATTTCAACAATCTGACTGGAAAAACACAATCAGTGTAACAATTCCTGCTAGAGGCGATAAGGAATATAAATTGCACGTTGCCAAAGGCGCAACATTTGAATACTCATGGGAAACTGATGGTGTTGAACTATTTTACGACTTTCATGGGGAGCCCAAAGGTGATACTAGTGGTTACTTTAAGAGCTTTAAAAAGAGTACCAGTAGTCATGAAAGTGGATCTTTAACCACTGAATTTACAGGTACGCATGGCTGGTACTGGAAAAACAACACCCAGTCGCCAGTTATTATTACACTAAAAACGAAAGGCGAGTATCAGCTCCCTGACTTAGATAAGGTGATGCAACAGGCAGAACCATTACAAACCCCAGTTTCAACAACACACGATAGTATCGATTCACTTTAGGAGACTTATGTCATGCAACTTACATCAGTAATATTTGGATTTATTTTAAGCTTGTCCGCATTTTCAGCATTGGCAGGTAGTGGTCACGATCACGACCATGGGCATTCCCATTCATATACACCCGTGAATCAGGAAAAAGCCCAATCTAATGCAACTGAAATTGTTGCTGCACTTGTAAAAAGAAGCAAGCTGGATAAAAGCTGGGAATCTGTTAAGGCTAGTTCAGTTGAAAAAATTACGGTTCAGGGCAATCCTGAATGGGTGGTTGTTTTTGTGGATAAAAATATAACTGATGCTAAAAAGCAGAAACTTTATGTATTTTTGACATTAGGTGGCGATTATATCGCGGCCAATTTCACAGGAAAGTAAAGCAGTAGTATTGTGGATAAAGCATACTGGACATGAAGCACCGTGATCGTCCAGTATGGTTTTTATTAGCTCAATCCAACATATTTTGACTTTTTTCAAAGTGATATAGTGAATGAACTACTACATATTAAAAATCACCATTACAACAATACGATTAAAGGTACCGATTAAAGTGATTAAAGGGGTCGGGATTAAAGGGGTCGGTGACAACTGATTCTCATGAGGATTAAAGGGGTCGGTGACAACTGATTCTCATTATCATTAGGGCGTTGACAAGGTAAAGTTAGTTGTTTAGATTTCTCATACACCGCATATCACCGCCAATGACAAGGAGTTGTCATGCCCAGAAAGCCAAGGATGTACTTACCAGGTATCCCATGCCACGTTATTCAACGTGGTAACAATCGAGAAGCGAGTTTTTTCTCAGATAAAGATTATCAATTTTATTTAGACTGTTTGTATGATGCGAGTCAACGATATGAGGTTTTAGTTCACGCCTATGTGTTGATGACAAACCATGTCCATATGCTTATGACACCCTTAAGAAAAGAATCCATAAGTTTAACGCTACAGTCAATTGGGCGTCGATATGTACAGTATATAAACAAAGAGTATCGACGCACAGGGACGTTATGGGAAAGCCGCCATAAGTCGAGTCTGGTTGATGAGGATAATTATCTGTTAAAATGCATGCGTTACATAGAGTTGAATCCAGTGCGTGCGAATATGGTTGTTTATCCCGGTGACTACAGGTGGTCAAGTTACCAATGTAATTGTAATAATAGCTTTAATAAAATAATTACTAATCATGAGATATTTAATCATTAGGAAGTAGTGCTGAGGTTCGCTCGAAGTATTACAGAGCTTTGTTTGAAAAAGAGTTAAATCAAGGTGATATTAATTTAATACGAAATGCGGCCTTGTTTTCAATGCCGACGGGTAATAGTCGATTTAAACAACAGATAGAAAAAGCGATGTGTAGAAAACTAGGGCAAGCAAAACGAGGTAGACCTTTTAAGGAAAATGTTGGGTGATGCGAATGAAAATCATTTGTCACCGACCCCTTTAATTACCCCTTTAATTCCGACCCCTTTAATTACCGACCCCTTTAATTTACTTAGTGCCATTCGTCACCGACCCCTTTAATTTCCCTTTAATTTCCCAGGCCACATATAATAGAAGAAGAAAAACAAGCCGAGCCAGCGCTTAAGAACGAATTATTAAGGCGAATAAATAGTTTACTAAAAGACTGAAAATTTAGGGGTGCGATTTCAGGTGTCATGCCAAGAGATGAAATCAGCCAGGCACGTGCGACCATGATATTAAAAACAATTAAAGAAATAACGGGCAAATAAAATGGTTTACCATTATTGTATAACAACATAGGAAAGCAGCCATTAATAAGCTTTTAATAATAGCCTGCTTTTTATGCCAGCCTGTGGGTTTCTGAATTCATATTTTCAAGTTTAATTTTTATCCGATATTATTTTATTACTACAATGTAGTATTAAAATATTATCTATAAACTCCAGTCACTTTCATAAAAATACTTCTTGAACTTGCAGTGGTTTTCACTCATATAATTATTTCTATATTCAACACCTATTTGGGAACAGGAGAGGCCAGGTAAACCATCCAGTGACCTTACTAAGTTGATACCCAAGCAATCAAGCTCTGCCAAAAATGAACCATTTTGCTTTAGTACGTCTGTATTCAGGTTTTGTTGTAAAGTCACTTGTTCTAACTCTAGTAAATCGCGTCGGCCTTCAAAAACTTCTGTTCCACTGCTTATGTTGCAATTAAAATTGCATACAGAGTCAGGGCCGCATTGGTTAATGCAGGCATTAATTCTGGTTTGCGCTTCATTATGATGTCTTGACCTGTGCTTGTTTAAACACTTATAAAAAAATTTACTTTTCTGAGGCTCAACAGTGGCCAAGTAGTTGTCATAGTTAGTAGAGTCAAATAACAGCTTGTGATATGACTCGGCAAATTCCGAGTAATTTTTTGTTTTTTCGCAGCCGGTACCAAAAGCTAACATGAATAATGATAATAAAATTATAGACACTAACCGTGGCTGGTAATAAGAAATATTTATGATATTTAAGTGGACGTTTTTCATGATAAGCACTCCATGTGACATAACTGTGGAAAACAAAACTTAATTTAACAATTACAGATTAAAAGTATTAGCATTTAAACATATAGTTTTATACGTAATGATAAAGTCAGTATTTTAAATAAATGTATGTAAAGGCTATGCTCTTACATATACTTTATTATTAGATTAAACTAGTGCCAAGTTTTGATATAAATCATTATATTTATATAAAACTAGTATTAGTATAATAGATGAAGTGTGCGTTGATGGGTTAGATGTGTCGCACAATGAAATGCTCAGTTGAGGTTTCATTATTTCTATCGTTGAGTTCAGGTTCAAGGAGGTGGCTATGTACACCAGTGAATATGAGTTTTCAATATCAGGTAATGCTCGCCCCAGATATCTACCAAAACTAGTATGTGTAAAACTAAAATATCTACTGGTGATTGTCGCCCTTAGCCTGGTTAGTCCAGCATCATTGAGTTGTCAGGGTGATGACTATCAACGCACAATGCAAGTTATGCAGATGTCATTTCAGGTTGGTATGGAGTTTGCGCAAACATTAAATGTAGAGCTTTTAAAGCAAAGGCTGCAAAATTTGTCAACACGTATTCAACAATTACCACCATCATGCCAGGCTTTATTACAGCAAATGAATAATGGGATAGGCGGTGGCGCAGGTGGGACTAATTGCATGGGTGGTGTGTGTTGTGATTCAACAGGCTGTTATTAATGTAGTGATGGCATAAACTGGGTTAGCGTAATACATACAGGAGTTAGTGTTAGTATGGATCCAATAAAAGCGGGAATAATTGTTGCTTTAGTAAGACTTGTTGCATTACTTATTAGCGGGTTGCTTGCCTACTTTGGTTATCGCCTGTTCTTCGACGTGCCGTATGAGTCAAGTAGTGGTGGAACAATTGAAACACCCGGTTTAACTATATCGTTATCGCGTCTTGCTCCGGGAACCTTTTTTGCAATTTGTTCTGCAGGCATAATCATCGCCAGTTTTACTTATCCCATTAAAATCACGCCAGATGCTGTTATGGGAAGCGTTTCCGAAGTTGCATCTAACACCACGCAGCAGGCAATTGACAGGGCAATGAATGAGGTTTCTGAAAACAATGATTCGGCCACCAGTGCCAATAAAGCACACCTTTCTAAAGCGCTACAACAGTTAACCTGTGTTCGATATATTTATAATTTTAAACAGCATGAAATTTCCGCAATAGACTATGCGCGTGTAGCGCTAATGTACCAAATGTGGGATGACGGCTGGGGTGAGTTCGATCAGTTCGAAAGCTGGGCGCTGGAAGCCAGGGGAGATGCGCCAGTTAGAACTGTAGAAGAAATATTTAATAGGAGGGATCCGAGATGTACAAAATAACTCAAAATTTATTTCTTGTGTTAACGATTTTACTGATTCCATTCAGCGTACAGGCAGTTAGTTTTAATTTATTTAATCAGCAGCAACTGATTAAAGCCAAAAATACTTATGAGAATAATCTCATTGGTATATTCAGGGAAGATTTGGTAAGACAGCTGGCATATGAGCATCGTCAAAAATTATCTAATGTTAAATTGAATATGCCATTGCAGGGTGAGCATCCACTGCAGTACGGCGCGCAACCATGGAATAAGACGATTGTAATTCCCATATCGTCAGTGAAGTTTCTCGATGAACTAACCATTGTCTGGGCATGGTTTGAAGAAAACAACTGTGATATGGCTTATATAACTTCTTATCTATCATCGGTACTTGGCAAGAGAGAAATACAGGAGGCCCCATTACAGGCCTTTGGCCTGAATATGTCAGTTATCAAAAACAAACGTGTGGATTCACTGTCTCTTAAGCTTCATAAATCAGCGATTTATTTTCTGATGGCTCATGAAGCGGGGCATATTGTTTTCGATCACAAGGTTAACCTGAAGGGGTATGAATCGCAGGCCCAGGAATTGGCGGCCGATAATTACGCCCTCAATGCGATGGCATCGATTGGTGTGATGCCGGCAGGTATGCTGCAATATTTTATCTCCTCCTATATGTTTGAACCATTTCCAGATTTAAAAACATGGGAATATCAACAAAATACGATAGGGGAGCTTACTCACCCCCTGGCGAGTGAACGCTTGCATAATATTGCACATCGACTCAATAGCAACCCAATAGATTTTGCACATAGTGAGGTGCAACCACAGAAAGCTTCAATGATAGTGGCTAACGTGGCCGTGCAAATATCAAATATAGCGAAGCATATGGATAATGGAGGTATGAAGATTTATTCAGCAAGCTGGTTACTGAAGCATTACCCTAAAAGTCGATTTAGAGTTGCTTGCCCTATCAAATAGTTCAGGGCACCTGGTTATATAGCCAGGTGCAGTCGTTGTCAGACTATCCTTCAGGCTTCCGCTGTCACTGGGGAGTTCTGGGGACACGATACTTAATTATCTAAACAATAATCACCATTAAATTTGACTGATTTAGCAACGCGCACGTTGTAGAGTTTTAATATCAACAATCCGTTGATATCCGAAAATACTCGGAGAGGCCAGTTTCCAAAAGGTCGGTTTACCTGATAGAGCAGAGATTAATTCAAGTTATTAAGAAGGCCAGCAAGTTAGGTGTTTTTGACTTTATTTAAATACTTAAGGATATTAGGTGGTGTTCGAGTTTCTAGTTTTCAACATTACTGTCTGCGTTACTAATGATCATGCTCTGTAAACTCACATGAAATGGTAGTATTTGGTTTTTGACTATATTTGGTAAGAATATTTAATTAATGAGGCAGCCATTACTGGTTAAATTCAACGACATTCCACTCTCAGATGTGCCTGAAACCAGGGGTAGTCATAAAGCTGATAAATTAGACAGGCTTTATGACTCGATTAAGACTTGTTCAGTCAATATGGCAAGTGACTGGTTATTGGAGGTTTTTATCAACAAATGATTTAAACCCACTAACATAAGCTGCACCGCTGACTATAAAGCCATCATTATGTCCGCCCTGCATTTCTAAAAACGATTTTGGCTCAGGAGCTGCTTCAAAAATTTCACGGCCTTCATCGTAAGGAATAATTTCATCATGCTTGCTGTGTGCAACCATAACAGGACAGAGAATATTCTTTACATATTTTTTGCTGTCGTATTTAAAGTAAGTGAGCCAGCGTATGGGTAAAAAAGGATAAAATCGCTGGCCCATGGATGGTACAGAAGTAAAGCCTGACTCAATAATTAATGCAGCGGGTGTGTGTTGGCTTGCCAGCCAGCTGGCAATGGATGCTCCAAGTGATCGTCCGAAGATAATTATTTGTTTTGCGTTAATGCCCCGGGTATGGACTAGATAATGCCAGGCTGCTTCAGCATCTTTGTAAGTTCCTTTTTCTGTTGTTTTTCCTTCACTTCGACCATAACCCCGGTAATCAATAATGAAAACGTTTAATTCGAGCTCATGGAAAAGTGCAATTGAATCTAAACGGTGGGATATGTTGCCAGCGTTTCCATGAAAAAAAAGAAGGGTTCCTTTTGCATTTTTATTTGGAATGAACCAGCCGTGTATCTTTATATTATCTTCAGTAAGCAATTCTACATTTTGATATGTTAAACCAATATTTTCTGGCGTAGAAATAAGATTTCGCCCCGGCATATTTGGGTAAAAAATCAGGCTTTTCTGCATAAAATAAATATAAATGCAGAGTGCAGCATAAATGCTTGCCCCGATTATTATGATTTTCCAGATACTAGTCATTTTTTGTTTCTACATTATGGGTTACTTATTGTTGATTATGACGGCTTTTACCATAAGGCGTTGCCTTTAGTTTCTGACAAAGCAGGTGCTTTTTATCTTCTGTATTCAGTATGGGCCTCATAAGCTGTTGAGTATATATATCTTCTGCAACTTGTACTGCCTTTTTTTTCATCAACAAAATATAACAGGATGCCACCACTAACTAAACAGTACGCTGAAGGATAAAATTGACAATTGAGACCTGCCTGATTTTGTGTTGACCAGAACTGTTTAAAAAATAATGGGAAAAATGCAGCTAGCACTGAAGTTGCAAAAGCTGAATTATCCCGGTCCGGATCAGCACAGTATAATCCAATTCTGTTTAAACGACATTCAGGGCCCCAAACAGAAATGTAGACGCATATACATTGCGGCTTAGGAATTATTAGTACAGTGTGTTATTTTAAGTGTATTAAATTTGAAAACAATGTGTGGTAGCAAACTCGGAGAAACCAGATAAGCTTATCAAATTCAGTGCCCGCTATGAGTGAGAAAGACACAAAGAGCAAAGTCGCTCAGGCCATGCTGAAACATATTGCAATGCAAACGAAGCGGTTATGCAATAAAACTGATCAATCAAACTATGAAGGCTAAACTTTTAATCGTCATTTTATCTCTGTTGATAGCGTGCTCGTCGAAGCCATATGCCGTTAAACACCCTGATATGCCGGTTGCGGCTGGACACGAAAAAATATATATAGTTAGTCATGGTTGGCATACTGGATTTGTTGTTCCTGCCAAAAAAATTCAAAACCAACTTCCTGAGTTAAGGAAAAGGTTTGGAGACATACTTTATATTGAATTTGGATGGGGTGATAAAGATTTCTACCAGGCAGAAGAAGTAACAACAGGCATAACGCTAAAAGCAGTGCTTTGGCCAACAGAGTCGGTTATTCATGCGGTGGCTTTACCGGAGAAGCCCGACAGGTATTTTGCAAATAGTATGGTCGAGACATTATGCCTTAGTGGAAAAGAGTATTCTTCTCTATTACGATTTATTTCAGAAAGCTTTTATAAAGATGAGCATGGTGAAATATTAAAATATGAGAGTGGAATATATGGAAATAGTCAGTTTTATAAAGGAGTAGGTAATTTTTATCTCATGAACACCTGTAATAAATGGACTGCTAAAGGGCTAAAAAGTGCAGGCATGGATATCTCTCCCACCTTTAAATTAACTGCTGGCAGTATTATGGATTATCTGAAGCATTACAGGCAATCTCAGGAAATGGGCTCTAACGAAAATTCAAATACCAGGCAATTTTATTCTACACCTTCTGAATGCAGGTGAGTCAAAGCGTAACTAACAACGCTTTAACCAGCCTGGTACCATGAGCAATGATTATATCGGTGATTAAAATATCTCCGTGGCTTATCTCAGTGAGTTATCTCGCGGAAGAGGTGCTCAATCAGGAGAACTTTTTTCTTCCTTACTGTTAAGCCGGATTGTTTTGTTTCACCGGTGACACTGGAAAATAAATAATCCAGAAATATCTGTGTATTAGGAAGTGCGGGATGTGTTGTGAAGAAAATTATGTCGCTAGACGGAGTACAAACTGAAAATATGAAATGGTCCTGGAAAATTTTTCGTCTCATGGGCATTGATATCTACGTGCATGTCACTTTTTTTATTCTCATTGTCTGGATTGGCTTAAGTTACTGGCAGACAGAAGAAAGCCTGATAGCGGTTATGAGTGGTATTGGCTTTATCCTGGCATTGTTTACCTGTGTAGTGTTACATGAATATGGCCATGCATTGACCGCGAGACGTTATGGTATTAGCACTCGATACATTACACTGCTGCCTATAGGGGGTGTGGCTTCTCTGGAGCGCATGCCAGATGACCCGAAACAGGAAATAATTGTTGCACTGGCAGGTCCGGCAGTTAACCTGGTTATCGCATTAGGTTTATGGTTGTGGCTAAGCCTGAGTGGCACCCTGGTGGCGATAGATGAACTTAGTCTTACCAGCGGGCCGTTTCTGGAACGTTTGATGGTGGTCAATATTATGATTACCGTTTTTAACATGTTACCGGCGTTTCCTATGGATGGCGGGCGTGTATTGCGGGCTGTATTGGCTATGCGTATGAATTATGTACAGGCGACCAGAACAGCAGCCAGTGTGGGGCAGGGACTGGCTTTATGGTTAGGTTTTCTGGGTTTACTTTATAATCCCTTTCTAATTTTTATAGCGCTGTTCGTGTGGATTGGAGCCGCTGCCGAGGCAGGTTCAGAGCAGATAAAATCAACCCTGGCTGAAAGCACTGTGGGTCGTGCCATGTTAACTGATTTTCAATATTTATCGCCTGAAGCCCCGTTGTCTCGTGCCATCGAACTGACCCTGGCAGGTAGTCAGAAAGACTTTCCCGTGCTGTCAGAGGGTGTCATGGTTGGGGTGCTTTCTCAGGTTGACTTGTTGAAAGGTTTGCAGAGCAGAGGCGAGCGGGCCCGGGTTGACGAATATATGCAAGACAATGTGCAGAGTGCCGATATTCATGAGCCCCTGAAAGAGGTGCTGGTGCGCTTGCAAACCTGTAAGTGTCTGTTACTTTCGGTAACAGAGGAAAACCGTTTGGTGGGTATTGTGAATATTGAGAATATCATGGAGTTAGTCAGGATACAGACTGCGCTACAGGAAGGGCGCGGTTTTTTTACGGGTAAATCTGCAGACTGAAATCAATCACCTGGCGTATCATCGTACCAGTCATCTCAACCTGCATGTATGCGGTTACAAGATGCGTGGCAATATTAATACACAACTGGATCTGCCCATATGAATCTGTTGGCCTGATATTTATCACTTAAAACTAATCATGTCAGCCTGCATATAGATATAAATTGTTAAATCAGAAGGTAAAATAATGTTTACTCGAATAGGTTTGTTCCTGATTACAAATATTGCTGTACTGGCTGTTTTGAGTATCTCAATGCGAGTGCTGGGTATTGATCAGATGCTGGCGGCTGATGGGGTTGGCATAAATCTTACAGGCTTGCTCATAATGGCTGCCATTATTGGCTTTGCAGGCTCATTTATTTCACTGGCCATGTCGAAATGGATGGCGAAACGCTCGATGGGTGTTCAACTGATTAGTCAACCGACTAATAGCAACGAGCGCTGGTTGCTGGAAACGGTCAGCCAACAGGCTGCAAAGGCAGGTATAGGTATGCCAGAAGTCGGTATCTTTAATTCACCCCAGCCTAATGCTTTTGCCACAGGTATGAATCGCAATAACGCACTGGTTGCAGTGAGTACCGGTCTGTTGAATAGTATGACACAGGGTGAGGTAGAAGCCGTGTTAGCTCATGAAGTTAGTCATGTTGCGAATGGTGACATGATAACGATGGGACTGATTCAAGGAGTGTTAAATACCTTTGTGATATTTATTTCCCGCGTTATTGGTACTTTTGTTGATCGTGTAATTTTCAAAAATGAACGAGGTTTTGGAATAGGTTATTTTGTTGTGAGTATCATTGCAGAATTAATTCTGGGTGTGTTCGCTGCGATGATTGCCGCCTGGTTTTCTCGACACCGCGAATTTAGAGCGGATGCCGGTGGTGCACAGCTAGCAGGTAAACATAAAATGATTGCAGCTCTACAACGATTATCACAAACGCAGCAGGAAAAATCTGAGATGCCAGATGAACTGGCGGCTTTTGGTATTAGTGGTGGTTTAAAACAGGGTATTGCAGCCATGCTGATGACACATCCGCCACTTGAAAAACGCATACAGGCATTGCGCAATAGTTAGTTAATCGTTAATGGGTTTAGTGTGTAAATCAATCCAGTGTGGGTGAGTACTGCGTTTTTAACTTTTATGAGTCAACAAGGCTAATAAAAAATAATACTCTTCATTTGCCTGTCGCAGATACAATAATAATAAACACATATTAAATTACAATTGGTAATCGCAGCTAGCTCATGCGTCAGGATACAACAATATGTTTATACGCTCTTCTTTTTAGTAATATTTCTAATGCCTTCTGTTTCTGCTATAGCAGCAGGTATAGCAGCAGGTCAATTTGTTGTGAATTTTAAGTTTATATTAGCTGAAAGGATTATTGAAAGGGATAATTTTTATGTCGAAAATACCCAACATCTCTGGTTTAAAGGTATTAATCGCACCTATGTAAAGCTAAATTGTATACAGAATAAATCTGGTGAAATAGAGAAAAGATTTTCAATGAGTGAAATTTTCACGGGATTTAGAATCATTCACATACTAGATGGAGATGAGGTAAAACTTACAGTTGTTCGTAGAACTGCATTACCACGCAGGAGTATGGGAACGAGAAAAACTCAGCAGCTTCTTATTTATTACATGAGTGGGGTTTCACTAGTTGAATTTTAAAAGATGGAAAAAGTCCGGCACCTGAAAACGTATGGAGTGTGGGCTAGTGCATCGAAACCTATGCATTCCCACGCAGGAGCATCACTAGTGTCCGGTTAAAGTTTAAAAACCCCATAACTCC
>JAPHSS010000021.1 GCA_026195255.1 Gammaproteobacteria bacterium
AGCCAAAAAATGTTTCCATCGAGGGGTAAAATTACAGGGATGTAATTTTAAGTTCTGTAAGCCTGGATGGCGCATCTGAACGACCCGGGAACAGAGTAGGAATTAAGCAGCAATTTAATAGAGTTTAATAATTGTACATTTTTTGGGTATTCTCATCGTTTTTTGATGAGAACTAGCGAATAAAGGGTGGCTATTTCTTGCTTACTATTTTGCAGCTGCAGGCAAAAAAGTGAGTCGCCAAAAAGGCGAAACCACAGAAATCAAGTTCCCATGAAGCTTAAGTATTGTAAGACCAGATCTAAATCTGTGATTGATCTCGTTCCTATCACCTACGAGGGAACGAGTTATTAATTTAACATTTGCGTTCATTCGCGGTTTCTCCTGCTTCTGACTTTATCTCGTTCCCATGCTCCCGCGTGGGAATGCATAGGTTTCGATGTACTAGCCCTCACTGGAATACTCACAACCTCTATGACAAAATCCACCCCACCAAAGAACCAGATCAACTAACAATTATGCCTTTGTAATGCCGGCCCATTGTTGTGCTATTATCCACCTAATAAAAATGATCACAGAGGCAACACAGTGTCTAAAATAAAAGTCATGCTGGTAGATGACCATGATCTCATTCGATATGGCTTAAGACGCCTGCTCGAAGATCAGGCCGGAATTGAAGTTGTTGATGAAGCTAATAGTGGTGAATTGGCACTTGAAAAAGTCCGACAGATAAAACCAGATGTCATTTTAATGGATATCAATATGCCGGGCATTGGCGGTTTTGAAGCCACCTCAAGACTCAGTAAAACCCACCCGGAATCTAAAGTAATTGTGCTTACCGTGCACAGTGAAGGGCCACTGCCAAAACGATTACTTGAAGCAGGTGCTGTTGGTTATTTAACCAAGGGTTGCCCGGTAGAAGAAATGGTTGAAGCCATTCAAAAAGTCAATGCGGGGCAGCGATATATCGCGCCAACTATTGCCCAGCAATTAGCGCTTTCTATGTTGCCTGGTGAAGAGTCATTGATTGATGTTTTGTCACAACGTGAGTTACAGGTTTTAATAATGATTAGCCAGGGTATGCGTACAAACACCATATCTGAGCAGTTATCTTTAAGCCCAAAAACCATCAGCACCTACCGAAAACGCCTGCATGAGAAACTTGATGTTTCAAATGATGTAGAAATGATGCATCTCGCAATTAAACACGGTTTATTAGAAGCAGAATAATAATAAAAACAATAACTTAGTTATATTATTAAAAGTAGCTTATTGTTGAGTTGCAGTCTTAATATTAAAAATATGCAGTAAAACGCCCGTTTATAACGGGCGTTTTGCGTTTCTGGCTTATTTAATAACTCTAAAACATGTTTGTTGGTATTGTTAATCAATAAGTTACAGTATCTTTTTGATGTAAAATATTATTTAAAATTCAGCCTGTTTTCAACCTCTAAAAGTGACTTATCAGGCGCCGTGGAACATTTATAAAACGATATTCAACACCTGACAGTTACTAACATGCTGCTTAAAATAGTCGAGTCATTAGGATTTTTAAAATGGACGTTTCAATCTTTTATAACGCCCATCAACTTACGCATAAGCAGCTTAATGTGTGTTATTGAATTTACATTGAACCACCAGAATTTGCCCTTTCATAAAAATTTAAAAGCTAAATTTCAAAGCAGATTACACAAGTTGTGAGGGCTGTGGTTTAATACGCGCATGTCAGAGTTATCCACAGAAACGGCGTTTGATGCCGAGCACTTTTTAAAGCATGTTTCATCCCGCGCGGGGGTGTATCGCATGTATGATTTGAGTCAGAATTTGCTCTATGTGGGTAAAGCAAAAAACCTTAAAAAGCGACTATCGAGTTATTTTAGAAAAACCGGTTTGTCGATAAAAACCCAGGCACTGGTTAATAAAATTCAGCAGGTTGAAGTCACCCTGACACATACCGAAAGTGAAGCGCTTTTACTTGAATCAAACCTGATAAAAGAACACCAGCCGCCTTACAATATTTTGCTGCGTGACGATAAATCTTATCCCTATATATATGTCTCCAGTAATGATGCCTATCCGCAAATTGTCGTTCACCGCGGAACCAAACGAAAAAAAGGCAAATATTTAGGCCCCTATCCCAGTGCCGGAGCAGTGCGAGACAGCCTGCAATTTATTCATAAACTATTCAAAATTCGCCAGTGTGATGATACCTATTTTAATAATCGCTCACGGCCCTGTTTGCAATATCAGATAAAACGTTGCACCGCACCCTGTGTTGGTTATATCAGTGAGCAGCGTTATCAGTCAGATATTAATCACGCTTTAATGTTTCTTGAAGGTAAAAGCACCCAGTTAATAGAAGACCTGGTTGTAAAAATGGAAGCGGAATCTGCGCAGCTGGATTTTGAAAAAGCCGCCATAAGCCGTGACCAGATTCGTATGTTACAAAAAGTCGTTGAGAAACAATATATCTCTGGTGACGATAGAGATGTAGATATTGTGGCCTGTTACTGCAATGGTGCCCAGGCCTGCGTGCAGGTGTTTTTTATTCGTGAGGGGCGCAACCTGGGTAATCGCAGTTATTTTCCAAAACTGCCAGAAGCCCTGTCTGAGACTGAAGTTTTATCTAACTTTGTTTCACAATATTATTTACAGCAACAGGGCGCACAGCAGGGCACCAGTGAAATTATATTGAGCCATGAAGTTGAAGACATGTCAGCTATGCAGCAAACCATTAGTGAGCATATTGGGCATAAAATTCGTTTAAGTAACCAGGTGAGATCTGACCGGGCGCAATGGGTAAAAATGGCCCTCAACAACGCTGAAACCGCACTAAAAGTTAGAATGAACTCCCGCTCAGGCATGTTAAAACGTTTTGAAGCACTGCAACAAGTGCTGCAGTTAGATGAGTTACCCACACGTTTAGAATGTTTCGATATTAGTCACACTATGGGCGAGGCGACTGTGGCATCCTGTGTGGTGTTTAATCTGGAAGGCGCATATAAACAGGATTATCGTCGTTTTAATATAGATGGTATAGAGCCAGGTGATGATTACGCCGCCATGCGACAGGCCTTGCAACGACGTTATAGCAGCCTGAAAAAAGCCAAAAGTAACGGCGCTAAAATGCCCGATATACTCTTTATAGACGGCGGTAAAGGTCAGTTACGCCAGGCCGTTGAAGTAATGGACCAGCTTCAGATAGATGACATTATGTTAATAGGTGTAGCCAAAGGTGAGGGCAGAAAAGCCGGTTTAGAAAAACTCGTGTTCAGTGATGGCAGGCCAGAGCTCTATTTACCAGAAGACTCCATCGCCTTTCATTTAATATTAAATGTACGTGATGAAGCCCATCGGTTTGCTATAAGTGGGCACCGGGCAAAACGAGACAAAACCAGAAGAACATCACCGCTAGAGGCCATACCGGGGCTGGGGCCAAAACGCCGTCAAAACCTGATTAAACACTTCGGTGGAATGCAGGGTGTGAAGCAGGGTGGAGTAGAAGATTTGGCAAAAGTTCCGGGTATAAGTAGAAATTTAGCGCAGATCATTTATGATGTGCTGCGATCTGAATAAACCTCCGCTATTTACAAGTCCAGGTGTTTTAGAAACACAAATTGAAATTAAACGAATAAAACAACATGAAACTGAATATACCCAATAGCCTGACACTAACACGCGTCGCTTTTATCCCATTAGTCGTGTTTCTGTTTTTGCTACCAGAAGACACCTACCAATGGGCCAGACCCGCATCTGCATGGGTATATGGCCTGGCGTGTGTAACAGACTGGTTTGACGGTTATTTTGCAAGAAAACTCGGCCAGTCATCAGACTTTGGTGCCTTTATGGACCCGGTGGCAGATAAGTTAATCGTTACCGTAGCGCTAATTATGCTGGTGTGGGCACATGATGATTTAATTATTCTATTCGGTGCCACCATTGTCATTGGCCGTGAAATCATTATCTCGGCCCTGCGAGAATGGATGGCCAAAAAAGGCAAATCTGACGCAGTAGAAGTCTCTCAACTAGGTAAATATAAAACCTTCGCACAAATGTTTGCACTGGGTTTCTTAATGCACAGAGACGACTGGTTAGGCATGGCAGTGCATGAAACCGGCCTGGTTTTACTAATACTGGCCTCAATACTAACCATCGCTTCAATGGTCGATTATTTGAAAGCCGCTTTAACAGCGGTAAGAAGTTAGGCTTTAAATAATATCATCTTCCAGAATGCCTGTGTCGTGCCGGTGACTTTACAGCGTTAGCCCTCGTTCCCATGCTCCCGCGTGGGAATGCATACACTTACCTATTGCGATGAAGCTACAAAATTTGACACGAAGGCGCTGAGACACAGAGAAAAGCATTTATATGTTCTCGTTCCCATGCTCCCGCGTGGGAATGCATACAAACCTCCAGCATCACCACAAACCCCCAGAAGCACACAAAGCCCCCTCAAACCCATTCCCACGTCCCCACGCAAGAAAGCATACAAAAATGCTCACAAAACAACCATCCATCCATAAACTCACTATGTCACTGAAAAATATTACAATTAAACTTAATTACCACTTGACCAAAAGCCAACGATCTCTATAATAGCGCCCTCTGTTTAAGGCAATAGCTAAACAGAATATGCGGGTGTAGCTCAGCGGTAGAGCATCTCGTTGCCAACGAGAATGTCGAGAGTTCAATCCTCTTCACCCGCTCCAAATTGTAAATGTTCAGAAGTGGCTTTCTGAGCACTAACACTGAAACCTCGCCAGTCGAGGTTTTTTTGTTTATGAGTAGTAAAGGCGGGATAGCAAAGTGGCTATGCAGTGGATTGCAAATCCATCTACCTCGGTTCGACTCCGGGTCCCGCCTCCATTTTTTACCACTGCCTAAGTGGGTTATGTGGAAGTTGGTAACAAAAGCTTCTATTAATCATAACGAAAAATAGGTGTAGTAAAAAAGACCATCTGCCCAGGTGGCGTTGTGGTAGACAGTCGATACCAATCGACCGCTTACAGAACATAACGAAAATAAGGGTGTTACAAGAAAGACCATCTGCCCAGGTGGCGAAATTGGTAGACGCAAGGGACTTAAATTTTTGAGCACCTAGACAGGAAACTTCTAGCGTGAATGGAGTCAAATTCGGGGAAACCTTTCAGGTAATGCTGATGGCAATCCCGAGCTAAGCTTTAAAATGATTTTCGAATCATTTTGTTGAAAGTGTAGAGACTTGACGGCTCCTGCCTAACCTGCAATTTATTGCAGCATGGTGAAGAGAAAGTCCAGACCACAAATGCCATTTATGGCAGTAGCGAAAGCTATAGTTGGTAAGAAAATCCCTCGCCTTCACGGGCGTGCCGGTTCGATTCCGGCCCTGGGCACCATATTGAAAGATGTGTAGCAATACACATCATAAAACCGCATAGCTTATTAAGCTTTGCGGTTTTTTTATGCATGATTGATAATTTAACAGGCATGAATTTTATATCGCCACACAGCAAACATCGTCATCCTTTAACAATTTCTATTACGATTCCTTCCCCTGTATGTAGGCGTGAGCGCATGGCAGTTAGGGCACAGTAAACGTAAGTTTTTAAACCGATTGTCTTTATTATTTCCATTAATATGATCAAGCTCTAAAGGTATTTTTTTACCTAACCATTCCTCATTTTTACAATTCGAACAAATGGGTTTTAATAGTTTATTACTGAGCAACCTTTTTTTAAGTTTATAAGACTGAATAGGTGATTTGTTTTCAAGGTAATCATCCAGTGAGTATTTAGCCCCTAAGGTTTTGCCTTTATTCCATGCCTGCCCAGTAAAGTGAGAAGTGTCTAGCGTATAAAATTTTATCGCCTTTTTAAGCACCGTATAATTTCCACCATAAGCCGCAACATTAAGCTTGAGCAGGGCTTGTCTTAAGGAGTAAGAGTTTTTAACGGCTAACTGAAGTTGTTGGAGTGTGTATTTGTATAGGTTCATGCTCAATCCATTAGCAAGTAACGTGATTTTCTGAAAAACATCCTTAATAATTATCACAGCTGAATAATTACAATGTCCAGAGGTTTAGCTACTTAGCGGTCATCGAAAAATTGAAGCTGTAAGGGTGAAATCGACCCATACCAGACTGTTGACTGTTTTAGTAATTATGTATTGTGTCCCCAGAACTCATTTCAAAGCTATCCTGACATTTACTAGTGCATTTGTTCGTTCTTCCATGGGCAGATAAGCCAGATCAATATCAATGGAAAGCCTGGGGAAGTTATGTACGAAAAGATTAATAGCTGTGCCACCTTTTAAGGCGAAGCAATCTTCTGCAGAAACGAAGGGTAGTGTTCGAATTAAAAGCGAAACCTGTTTGTAATAGGGTGAGTTTCTATCCATGTTTATTTACTCTGTCTGCTCGGTATTCAAAATGAAATGTTCTGGAACGGTTATTTGGTAACGTTTATCGAGTTTACCCCCTTGAACAATCTGGCGTTTACCAGAGCCCAGGTTAATGGCTGATTCATCCAGTCGTTTAGCCCACGGATGATTGTAATAATGGGCAAGAAATAGATATAAGCGATTGCTTTTAACAGAGTTGCTGCGTTTCAAAATAGACTCTACTTTTTTGGGGCTGAGGCTTACAAGCCCCTGAAATAGTTCTGCAGCATGTTCAAATGAAATTAACTTTGGGATCGCTTCTAATACTTCATATGCAGCCAATTCAGGGTTACTTCCTTTGAGTGTTACTCCTTTTATATCTAGTGTAATCGTGTCGCTTTCTTTGGTGGTTTCAAGTTTATTGTTGGTCACAAACTTCCATTGGTGTTCATTGCTAATGAATTCAGGAAATGCCTTGAACCATTTTGGAATTAAAGCTTTGTTTTTAACGCTTAGCCAGATTGTTTCATTTTTGACCTGTAGGTAATGAGACTTTCCCTGATATTTCAGGCTTGTTAGACCTGCGAGATGGGTGGAAACATTAAGCTGATCCACAAGACAGAGTATTGCATCCTGCCACTCTGGATCTCGTCCTGGTCTGACATAAACGCCTGATCTTAATTTAATAAGCCATTTGCTTTGAGTGTATTTTTGAGCCAATGACGGCTGGATACCATTTTTTGTTAGCCATGATTGAAGAATGATGGAGCCTGATGATGTGTTGTTTAAGAGCCAGTTTAGCTTTGATGACATAGTTACACCTAAAGTGCATAAATATTGAATTTAGTAAACCATTGGTTTGTTATTTTGTCAATAATAACACTTTAAGTGTTACTATTGACAAATATATAAACTATGAAGTCTATCGAATGAGTTCATCAATGAGTTAATGTGGAGTTCTGGAGTTCTGGGGACACGATACTTAATTATCTAAACAATAATCACCATTAAAATTGACTGATTTAACAACGTGTACGTTGTAGAGTTTTAATATCAACAATCCGTTGATATCCGAAAATACTCGGAGAGGGTAATTTCCAAAAGGTCTGCTTTCCTGTTCAAATCGACCATATCTTATGAAAAAACAATTGCACCGTGGTTTGGATTGCGTAGTGGTCTCTGATGACCACATAGCGGGCATCTGAGAAATGAAGCTGTAAGGGTGAAATCGACTCATACCAGACTGTTGACTGTTTTAGTAATTATGTATTGTGTCCCCAGAACTCCAGTGTCCCCAAAACTCCCAGAACTCACACCATCTTTAACTTATTGATATTTCAGTAAGTTTTTCATCTAAGCCGCACTTGTTGCGGCTTTTTTGTGTCTGAGTTTTTGTTACACATAGCAATTTATAAATATGGTAAATGTAACTTATTGTTTTATTAGTTGATACTAAAAGGCTATGAGGCTCTGCCAGGTATCGTCTTGATCTGTATTTGTTTTTAAACGAATATTGTATTAATATCTAATACAATTGTATTTTAGAGGATAAGACTATGGCCAGGAATACATCGGTTACATTAGGCGAGCATTTTGATGAATTTGTGATCAGCAAAATAAATGAAGGACGTTTTCAATCTGTTAGCGAAGTAGTGAGGGCAGGCCTTCGTAAACTTGAAGAAGATGAAACTAAACTAAATGTACTTAGAGCTAAGTTGCTGGCTGGTGAAGAGAGTGAAGCAATTGAAAATTTTGATGGTGATAAATTCATATCAAAATTACATAAAAAACACGTTAAAAAATAGTGGCTGTTTATACGCTTAGAAAACTCGCTGAAAATGATTTGGAAAAAATATGGTCATACACATATGAGGAGTGGGGGCTAGTTCAGGCCGATAGTTATTTGCAATCGTTGATTTCACGCTTTGATTGGTTAGCTGATTCTCCACATTCTGGCCGGAAGCGAGATGATATTAAAACAGGTTACTACTGTTTTCCTGAAGGCATGCATTTGATTTTCTATACCATTCATAAAAGCAAAATTAATATCATTGGTATTCCTCATCAGAGTATGGATATAGTCAGTCATCTTTAGAAATTAAATTTGAAGTTATAAAGTGTTTAAGAAAGTGCGTAACAAAAAACTATAGAAATTAGTAACTATTTGATTATAAACAACCTAAAAATGGCCAGTGTTTATTTAGGTTATAGCGACAAAGAGTTAAATATTGCAGTAAAGCAAAAGAGTCTATTTGAGGTAGAGAATAATGGATAAATCAATATTAGAAGTAATGCACGAATCAGCTAAGGACATGAGCGATATAGGGCTAATGGATAAGCAGACTATGCGTGAATTTGATTCCCTGTGTCTTCCTAAAGTAAAAGAATACACCCCGGCCCAGATTAAAAAAATACGGATCCAGAATAGAGCTAGTCAGGCTGTTTTTGCCATGTACTTAAATACAGGTGTTGAGAGTGTCAGAAAATGGGAAGCAACAGGTGCAACCCGTAAACGGCCTAATGGTGCAGCGCTAAAACTAATTAGTTTGGTAGAGAAGTACGGCCTTGATATATTGGCAGAACAGGAAACGGCATAATTTCAGGTTGCGCGTGAAGAGTGATATCAAAAATGGGTTTAATGTTCGTTATATTTTTCGATAGTACCTACGTATAGAACTGGCTATTTAGCATTCTAAAAGGTCCATATGGTTGTGTGCAGTTTTTTGTACTGTACGATATAAACAGAGGTAGGAATTGGTCGCTGATGCTTGTTATTCTGGCTGTCTATGCCTATTATTTTTATAATTTTTACGTAGTATTTTAGGTAAAAATCATTCCGTAAATAAAGCTCCAATATACGCAGAATCAATCACTTACAGGCCTGTTTTACCGTAAATGATACGGGTAACTTATTGATTTATAAGGAATAACCAGCTGACTTAAAATTCCTCGCCTTCACGGGCGAGCCGGTTCGATTCCTGCCCTGGGCACCTTAAAATAGCTTATTAATCAATAAGTTACATTAAGAAGTCGCGCTGGTTGCGGCTTTTTTTGTGCCTGGGCTATTTGTTACAAATAAACAAAATATGTAAATTAGTTGGTGTAACTCTTTGTTTTAATAGGCAATACAAAGGGACTATGCAGTCCCTGAAAATCGAACCAATAAAGAATGGGTAAAGGCGAGGCTGAAATTGGAATAGTCTTCTGTACTAGACTAGTATACTGGTCTATTATATTGCTTTCGCAGTATAGACTAGTATACTAGTCTATATATTGTAGGAGAGTTACCATGTTAGAAGAAATCGGTTCATATGACGCTAAAACAAAATTGCCTGAAATACTACGGCGAGTAGAAGGTGGCGAAGCCTTTACCATTACAAATCGAGGCAAACCTATTGCTGATCTTATCCCTAGTCGAGTAGGTGATCAGCAAAAAACAGAAGCTGCCATCAATAATATCTTAAAGGCTAAAAGGCACACTGTTACAGATGAAGAGCTGGACGAGTTAAAAGAAAGTGGCCGTAAATGACAGATTTTGTACTGGATAATTCGGTGTCTATGCGTTGGTTGCTAGTAAGTGGGAAAGCTGCGGATCAAAGATATGCTGAAGCAGTTTTAAAAAGTCTGGCGGTTACAGATGCATTGGTTCCTAATCTTTGGCATCTTGAAGCTACCAATGTATTGCTGGGTGCTGAAAAGCGGCATGAAGTTGATGCGGGTGAAATTGAAGGGTTTATTGCACAGTTAGAAAACTTACCCTTACATGTTGATTCGTTAACCTCGCATCAAGCATTCAGTCGAATCATGGCATTATCTAGAATATATAAACTCAGCAGTTATGATGCAGCCTATCTTGAGCTTGCCATACGAGAAGGGCTGCCATTGGCGACACTTGATAAAGCTCTTAGAAAATCTGCAAAAAAAGCGGGTGTTGATCTTTATTTGAAATAAAGATAGCTGCAAAAGATACGCAAAAAATACGGGGTCAAGTCTTGTCTTTTGCCTTTGTTTTAAAACTCCGAAGCAAAAAACAAGACCTGATCCTGGAACCCTATAGTTGCCGCTTATAGTAAAAGAAGGCAGTATAATTACCTCAGCTCGTATACCTTCACAATACTCTCACCAGTTAAAAACTCTACTGTACCAAGATACTTATTGTCTGATGACACTTCTAAATCTGTAATCATGTTTTCTGAATCAAATATTTTTGTTAGTGTTTTACTGCTTAAATCAGCTTTATATAAACCTGATTTTGTGCTGCCTAGCCAAACTTGATTGTTATTGTCTTTTTCACAGCTGTGAATATGGTCGTTATCAATATGCCATTTATGAGTGATATTTAGTTTGTCATCGAGTAAAACTATGTCGCCATTAAACAAATTAACTAATACTCCGTTATTATCGACTGCTGTCCAGCAGGTTAAACGCGAATCGGGTTCGTAGCTGTATAACAAATCATTATTTTTAACACTGAACAAGCCAAGTGTCTTTGCTCGGTAACCGCCTTGCTCAACTATGAACTTAGCATTGTAACTTGCATAGTAGTTGTTATCGTTGCGAAATTTTACTTTTTCTAAGTTACTTATCCTGTTTGTTGATATATCAATGTTTTTGTCGTTAACTGGAACAATAGCAGCACCAAACTGATGTTCGCTCTTTATGAAATATTGCTTGTTTTCTGAAAAGTCGAAGCTGCCAGGGTTAATCTCTTCACCAGAATGTCTAATTTTTTTATAGTCATCAAGTGACCATAATGAGCCATCAAAATAAAAGATATTGTCATTAGATGAAATGCCACTTAACTTACTAAGTTGTTTGGCATTAAATTGATTAAGTAAAGACCAGTTTTTTGTATCCCATACCTGAGCTGACATGTCTGTAGCCAGAATAAATTGTTTACCGCTTTTAGTTGCAGCACTTAAGGTGATCATTGAGTCGGGTGTTTTAAGATTTTTAACAATGTTATTGTTATTTAAGTTAACGATAAATATATCAGATGAGTCAGCAATGGCTAATAAGTTATTAGCATTGACGAAAGTAACTTTTTGACTAGCGTATGCCTGTTTTTCATAAATCAGTTTATAGTTAGCTGTGGTTTTTAACGTTGGTGATGTTTTGATATTCGTAACATTATAAACGCAGCCGGTAGTTATTAAGCTAATAATTAATAACAGGTACTTTATATTTAAAGCGTATTTCATTGTTATATTTGTCTCTATTATGTTTTTTTAGTGTGCTGTAATTTATCAGCGCTTAACTTTTATATAACCGTAAAACCCATTTAGAAAGTATGATAACCTGGCTTCCTGTGTTGAACTTATTTTACTTGTTACAGGTACGCTTTGTTTGCCCCATGTAAAAGCATCTAACAAAACTCTATCAAATGTTTCAGTCGACACATCATCATCTTCATCGTCTAAAAATGCTGCCGTTTTAATATCACTGATTTGTTTTTTTATACTGCTAATTGTCGACTGGCTTATGATGCTTGCCGGGCCATGTGTTTTAGTTTTTTATTATATTTTCGTATTTTAACATCAGAGTTCATAACTACCCAATGATTGGGGAAAAATGAACTACCTGATTTATACTTAAAGGGGTAAAAAATATCCGCATCAACAAATAAGCAAATTGTGTAACCACTGCTATAATCATTTTGCGCTTTTAAGAGTGTTTCTAAACCTTTATTGCTAATTAAATTAGTGTTATCTACTACATCGGTAAAACCAGCATCGATAAACCACTTCTTAAGTTTTCCAGGCAACGTTATGCCATCAAACTGCTCATCTGGGTGATCATATTTTGGTTTAATGCTTGAAAGTAATAACCAGTCAACTTCTCTGAGAGTGGCAGGTTTCAGGTTTTTAGCAGACTATGAAGATTCTAACTTCAGGTCTTTAAAGGTCGTTTTACCATTTGAATATATGTCGATAATGAGTTGTACGTATATATCAGGTCTTATTTTGAGCAGTGTAAAAAAGAAAGATGCAGGGCCGCATAGGCTCGATTTTCCTTGAGCTAGAAATCGACCCCGATTATTAATAGAATCTTTCATACCATCAACAATCGATTTTTTAGTAAGCAGAGGGTAGTGGGGTGATTTAGTGACAGAACCTTTGCTAAACGAGCTAATGAGTTGTAATGCATTTATTTTAGCAGTCTGGTAAATAACAGGCTTTGTACTAGATAATAATAATGATGTTGATGACACTTATACGTCCTTATATAGGTTTTTATTTGAAATTAAGCCCTGACAGCAGATTTGTCTTAATTAATATAAATAATGAGCAAAATAGTAATATCTACTACTGGTAGCTATTAGTAGGTACGTTTCACATAATAAGAGATATCAAGGCAGCTGGGTATCAGATTAATCTGAAAATTCTGAGAATGGTGTACTTATCACATATAGCTATATAAGTCAGGTTAACAAATACCTCATCTCAATAGCTTCAAATGTCCGCAATACGTCCACATTAGCAGTTATTAATGTTGTTTGATATCAATAACTTAAAGTTAATAAACTCATAAATACTGTGCTAGAATCAAAAAGATCAGACAGGTCTTGCGTTTTGCCTATAGTAATTATTTATGATCAGACTCGATTGGAGTTCTGGGAGCACGAACTTAATTATCTAAACAATAATCATCATTAAAATTGACTGATTTAGCAACGTGCACTTGTAGAGTTTTAATATCAACAATCCGTTGATATCCGAAAATACTCAGAGAGGCTAGTTTCCAAAAGGTCTGCTTACCTGGTCAAAACGACCATATCTTATGAAAAATCTGTTGCGCCATGGTTGGTAAGCGTAGTGGTCTCTGAAGACTACATAGCCGACATCTGAGAAATGAAGCTGTAAGGGTGAAATCGACCCATACCAGACTGTTAACTGTTTTAGTAATTATGTATTGTGTCCCTAGAACTACTATGTTGGCGTGTATTTACAATACAATACTACATGCTCCCCTTAACTAGATATTAGGCGTTAATTTTGAACTCTTTAATCTCACCAGATTATAACTTTGAAGTCTTCTGCTATCAGGTGATAGGAAAAGACCCGGGACGAATAATAGAAGAAGCTTCTGCAGAAATTACGCGAGCAAAAAGATTACATAAAATGAATACTAGAGACTCTAGTTTTCGCAAGGGATCAAAAGGCAAATCTTACTGTGAAAAACTACAACATCTCGTTTATACAATGATGAATGGATCAATCCCTACAAATACCCCCCCTGAATTCAAGTCTGAAATACGACCATTGGTAAAGAGAGTGTTGGAACAATGGGATGTGGGTCAGTTAAGAGCTGAGTTCGAAAACAATGATGACTAATAAGGCTCGTGCAAACAGTGCTTGGTCCGGCCAAACAGCAGCCGATCACTTACTTGTCGTTCTTAATATCAGCTTTCATGAGGAAGAAGGCACTTAGTATTAATTTATCGAGTTTCCACTATTGGCTGAAAGCAGAAATTAGATAGTATAAGGCTCTACAAAGTTTTATGAGTTTAAAAAATAGATTTGAATCTCACGATAGAGGCTAATAGCAAGTTGATTATGTGTCGTTGTGGCTCCCGACCAGAATCAATAACCAATCAATTTATTCTCTGGAGTGTCTCAGACTCAAATGTCATACCGAAAACCCTTATCATCAGGTTCATCTATTATAAATTCATAATTTTGCGATTTTTATAATGCCTGATTGGAATATGGTGCATAGATAAAGTAGTGCTATCTGTATGTCCTTCAAAGTCCGTATTAGTATGTGTTAATGCTATATTTTTCAGTGGCTTATTAGAAAAACTTACAGTTTGTGGTAGTATCGAGCGAATAGCGGTGCAAGATGCACCAAAAAGCTAATTGGGCATGGAAAGTATAAAAAATAATAATAAATGTTTAAGGTTTAGCATATGTCACCATATCTCGCATAATGGCGTTTAATTAGTGCCAGCAGTCCTATTTCTAAAACTATTATATACCAATGAATTCATGCATATTTATAGGCGCATTTAATGTCTCAAAACACAAACAACCTCGCGGCCTACTGCTGGTCAATCGCTGACCTTTTGCGTGGCGATTTCAAACAAAGTCAGTACGGTCGAATCATCCTGCCATTCACTCTATTACGTCGCCTGGAAGGTGTGCTAGAAGACACCAAAGAAGCTGTATTGGCTGAGTATGAAAGAATTCAGAAGGATAACTTGTCAGAAGAAGCGCAGGAAAAGTTTCTGCTACGTGCAACCGGTGGCCTGTCTTTTTTCAACACATCAAAAATGGATCTTTCCAAGCTCGGTGAGGCAGGCATTAAAGCCAATCTTGAATCCTACATTCAGGGCTTCTCTAAAGATGCCCGTGAAATATTCGAGCACTTTAAGTTCGCTGAGTTTATCGGCCAGCTAAACGATGCCAACCTCTTATATAAAATTGTGCAAAAGGTCAGGCAAACGGATTTAGGCCCTAAAGCCATCTCCAATCATGATATGGGTAAAGTCTTCGAAGAGCTGATTCGCCGCTTTGCTGAAAGCTCAAATGAAACCGCCGGTGAACACTTTACCCCACGCGACATCGTGCACCTCACCACCTCGCTGGTGTTTATGGAAGATGATGAAGCGCTCACCAAACCCGGCATTATCCGCACCATCTACGACCCCACCGCAGGCACCGGTGGCTTTTTGTCAGAGGGTATGGAATATGTTGAAAGGCTCAACCCAAAAGCGAAAATGGTGGCCTATGGGCAAGAGCTTAATCCTGAGAGCTACGCCATCTGTAAGGCCGATATGCTCATCAAAGGCCAGGAGGTCAATAACATAAAACTGGGTAATACCTTATCCAATGATCAGCTCTATGCCGATAAATTTGATTACATGTTATCCAACCCACCCTTCGGTGTGGACTGGAAAAAAATAGAATCGGATATTAAAGATGAAAACAGCCTCAAAGGTTTTGATGGTCGTTTCGGCCCCGGTCTGCCAAGAGTCTCAGACGGCTCCCTGTTATTCCTGCTACACCTAATCAGCAAAATGCGCGATGGCTCAGAAGGTGGTGCGAGAATCGGCATCATCCTCAATGGCTCACCCTTGTTCACAGGTGGCGCCGGTTCCGGTGAATCAGAAATTCGTCGTTATATATTAGAAGCCGATCTGTTAGAGGCCATTGTCGCTTTACCTACCGATATGTTTTACAACACCGGCATCGCTACCTATGTTTGGGTGCTGTCGAATAAAAAAGCCAATGAGCGTAAAGGCAAAGTACAACTGATTAATGGCGTAAACCTCTGCGGTAAAATGCGTAAGTCATTAGGTTCCAAGCGTAATGTAATGGATGATGAAGATATCGCCACCATCACCCGCAGCTTCGGTAGCTTCGAAGTGGTCGATGCCCGTGAGCTAGACAAACCCGCCGAGCAAAAAAGTAATCGTGGACGGCAGGCAGCCAACCCGAAAGCCGAAGTAGCCAAAACCTTCACCAGCAAAATATTTAACACCCATGAATTTGGTTACCGTCGCATCACTATAGAGCGCCCGTTACGTGAGAGCTATCAGTTTAGTGATGGGCGCATTGCAGAGCTTCGTTTTGCAGCCAGGCCGTTAAATGCACCCATGCAGTGGATCTATAAAGAGTTCGGCCAGAACTGGTCAGATGAAACCGACTGTGAAGCGCCTGCGGCCATAAATATAAAAGAGTATGGCGTGTTAACTGACAATGCGATTGAAATTCGTGCCCACATTAAAACTCACTTTAAAGAACTAAAAGAAAAACAGATCAAAGACCTCCTCGACAGTAAAGTCTGGTTAACGCAAAAGCAAACCCTGCTCAAGGCCAAACAACTGCAACAGGTTATCGGCACCAAACAGTACGATGACATGAATGGCTTTGAGGATGCTCTAAAGGAAGCGTGTAAAAAACAGGCGGTGAGTTTAGATACCAAAGAGAAAAAACAGATCACCAGTGCAGTAAGCTGGAAAAATCCGGAAGCAGAAAAAGTCATCAAAAAAATTCACAAGGGCAAGGCCAATCCCGTTTATGGTTTGTTTGCAGTCGATGGCAAAGTCATTGAGTACAAAACCGATGGTGACTTGCGCGATAACGAAAACGTCGCATTAGATCCTACTAGAACCGTTAACGAAATCAATGAAGCCTACTTCGCCAAAGAGGTGCAGCCCCATGTGCCCGATGCCTGGATAGACGCCAGCAAAACTGATAGCAAAGATGGTGAGATTGGTATTGTTGGTTATGAAATTCCGTTTAACCGGCATTTTTATGTTTACCAGCCGCCAAGGGATTTAGTGGAGATTGATGCGGATTTGGATAAGGTGAGTGCTGAGATTATGAATCTACTGCAAGAGGTGCATTCGTAATGACAGGGGGGTATCAGGCTTATCCTGAATATAAAGACTCAGATGTTGACTGGATTGAAAAATTTCCAGTGCATTGGGAGTTTAGTAAGCTGCGTTATATGTTCTCATTTGGTAAGGGCTTGACCATCACAAAAGAGAATTTATCAGATGAGGGTGTGCCGTGTGTTAATTATGGGGAAGTTCATTCAAAGTATGGCTTTGAAGTCGATCCGAAAATCCACCAGCTTAAATGTGTAAGTGAAGATTACATAAAATCATCGCCAAATGCTTTATTGCAACAGGGTGATTTGGTGTTTGCCGATACCTCTGAAGATATTGAGGGTTCAGGGAACTTTACACAATTAACGAGCGATGAAACAGTTTTTGCAGGCTATCATACAATCATAGCCCGGCCTAGCGACCGACAGTGCAGTCGTTTTTATGCATACCTTTTAGATTCTTTAGAACTTAGAACGCAAATTAGACATGCTGTTAAAGGCGTGAAAGTATTTAGTATCACACAGGCAATTCTTCGTGGAATCAATATTTGGCTACCTTCTCTAGAGGAGCGTAAAAAAATAGCCAACTTCCTCGGCCACGAAACGGCCAAAATCGATACCCTGATCGAAAAACAACAACAGCTCATCAAACTGCTAAAAGAAAAACGTCAGGCAGTCATTAGCCATGCCGTCACCAAAGGCCTAAACCCCAATGCCCCCATGCGCGACTCAGGTGTTGAGTGGTTAGGTGAAGTGCCGGAGCATTGGGTTATTGCCCAGTTAAAATTTAATACATTAGAAATGCAGACAGGGCCATTTGGTAGTCAATTACATGCGGAAGATTATATTGTTGGTGGCATTCCTCTAGTTAATCCTGCTCACATGATTAATGGAAAAATTATACCAGATCCAAAAGTCAGTGTAGATGAAGAGACTCAGCATCGTTTGCAGCGACACAAGCTATTCGAGGGTGATTTAATTTTGGCTCGAAGAGGCGAATTAGGGCGCTGTGCTATTGTTAAAAAAGAACATGAAGGTTGGCTTTGTGGTACCGGCAGTTTAAAAGCAAAATTAAATGATCGGATTATTCCTGAATATTCTTACCTCCTAATTACATCAGAGGGAGTTGTGTCTGAGTTGGCTTTAGAGTCTAAAGGCTCGACTATGGATAACTTAAATACTGAAACTCTTGGGAGAGTGAGAGTGCCAGTGCCGCCTGTAGCTGAACAGAATAAGTTATTAGACTATGTTCATGTGGTATCTGGAAAGTTTAAAACGCTAATAAGAAAAGCTAATCTTCAAGTGGAACTTTTGCAAGAGCGTCGCACAGCCCTAATCTCCGCAGCTGTCACCGGAAAAATAGACGTAAGAAACTGGGTCGCTCCTGCGCATCCATGCGCTCGCGACATTAGTGAATCCCTTCACGTCACAACACCAGAACCTTCAACACTTCTAAAAACAAAAACAAGGATGTAGCTGTATGAAGATGTTATTCAGTTATTCGTGCCCATACACACAGAAGGAGCTTAGTCTCTATGGCTAATGACCTGACCAGTTCGTCGATTGATCGGCAAAATGTACTTAACAACCGGTATGCACTGGAGAAAATTGAGGAGCATCTTGCTTTTGAGGGGCTGGAATTTGACGGCGACACTCTGTTTACCAAGCAGCAACTCATTGATTTATTTGATATTAGTGACAGCACCATTGAAAAGACACTAGCCAGTTATGGTGATGAGTTAAAAGCCAATGGTTACCAGCTGCTTAAAGGTAAAAAACTCAAAGACTTCAAAGAGTTAGTTGCTGGTACCGTAATAGATTACGGTACCAAAACGACTATTTTAGGGGTCTTTAATTTTCGCGCAATGTTGAACGTTGCCATGCTGCTAACAGAAAGTGAGAAGGCTAAGGCCATTCGATCTCGTGTTCTGGATATTGTCATTGATGTGGTAGCTGAAAGGGCCGGAGGGCATACCAAGTTTATTAATCAGCGAGATGCCGATTATTTGCCATCTGCTTATCGTGAGTACAGTTACCGGAAGGTATTTACGGATGCGCTGGATCAATATCTGGAGATGGGTAAATTTAAGTATGGAGTTTATACCAATAAAATTTATCAGCTGGTATTCAAAGAAAATGCCAAAGAATACAAACAGATTTTGAAGCTGGCAAAAACTGACAATGTACGTGAGACATTATATGCAGAAGTGCTAAAAGCTATTGCTAGTATTGAAAATGGTTTAGCAGAGGATATGAAAAACAAATCTGCATCATTGGGCAGAAAATTAAAACCTGGTGAATTAGATTTACTACTTAATGATTTAGATAATAATCCTTATTTGAAGCCCGTTGTAGATGATGCACGCACTAAAATGGCAAGCAGAGACATGAGCTTCCGCGATGCATTACATACAAAATTAGAATCCTATTTGCAGACTGTACCTGAAGGTGATGTTGAAAAGTTTTTAGGTGAAGCTAGTCGATCATTAGAAGAGCAGTTGGCCGACCCTGAAACACTAGAGGTGTTCAAGCGGCTAAAGGATCGATAGCTTATGGAAGAGAAATTTTTCTACTTTGATGTAGTGCATGCCGTAAATGTTCATGACTGGATTATTGAACACTCTGGAGGCAGAGCAGGTATTAATGATTTGAACTTATTGCATAGTCCATTAGAACATATACAGAATGATCTCTATTATCCTGATCTGGAGGATAAACTGACACATCTTGTTTTTTCTATTAATAAAAACCATGCCTTTATTGATGGCAATAAACGCTCAAGTATTGCATTGGGTGCCTATTTTTTAGAATTAAATGGTTATGAGTACTGCATTCAATATTTTGTTCAACAAATGGAGAATATAGCTGTGTGGATTGCTCGCAATGATATTGATAGTGATTTGTTGCATGCAATTATTACCTCATTGATATATGAGGACGATTATTCTGAAGTATTGAAACTGCGCATTGCCAATGCGGTTACTGAATAAAAATATACAATTAAGATAATGGATTTAAATGATGAGCAGTAAAGCCAACGAGTTTATTTTTCAAAACGATATGATTAATCAGTTAGTGGCAAGCGGTTGGCTGTTAGGTAAACCAGATAACTACAATCGTGAACTGGCTTTATATTCCGAAGACTTGCTGGGCTTTATAAAAGACACTCAAGATGAACAATGGCAGAAATTCTGTACGCTTTATCCCAATGACACCGAGAACAAGTTTTTAGAGCGCGTTGCTTCGCAGCTCAATAAAGCCGACCCCAATGCCGCGAATAAAGATTTGTGTACCTTTGGCACCTTGGGTGTGTTGCGTCACGAGCTACGTGACCGTGGTACACGGTTTAGTTTGTGTCAGTTTAAACCCGAGCATGATTTAAACCCGGATACCTTGGCGCGTTATCAGAAGAACCGTTTACGTGTGGTACCTGAGTTGGTGTATAGCCCCTGGGCAACCGATGAACACGAAGCAGAAACTGGTGTACGTGCTAAAAAATGGCGTATTGATCTGGTGCTGTTTGTTAACGGCTTACCGATTGCGACCCTAGAGTTAAAGTCAGAATTTAAGCAGGCTGTACACAATGCCATTAAGCAATATAAAACCACGCGCTTCTCTACCGACCCTGTCACTAAAAAGCCTGAACCGCTATTAACCTTTAAACGTGGTGCCTTGGTGCATTTTGCCGTGAGCCAGTATGAAGTGTTTATGGCGACGCGACTTGAAGGTGATGAAACCTTCTTTTTACCCTTTAATAAAGGCACAAAAGAAGGCGGAGCAGGCAATGATGTGCCGGAGAACCTTAACCAGTACGCGACAGATTATTTATGGAATGAGGTGCTACTGCCAGATAACCTGTTAAATATACTGGCTCGCTTTGTTCATTTACAGATTGAAGAGAAGGAAGACTGGGAAGGGCGTAAGTACAAAAAAGAAACGCTAATTTTTCCACGTTATCATCAATGGGATGTGGTGAACAAGTTAGTCACTGCTGCGCACGACGAAGGACCCGGTCATAAATACTTAATTCAACACAGTGCCGGTTCGGGTAAATCCAACTCTATTGCATGGGTCGCTCATCAATTATCGTCACTCTATGGAGACAAGGGTGAAAAACAGTTTAATTCAGTGATTGTTGTTACCGACAGAACCGTATTAGATGACCAGCTACAAGATACGATTAATCAGTTTGAGCATGTAGATGGCGCCGTAGGCCGTATTAATAAAAAAGAAGGTGACGGTTCCAAGTCGGAAAAGCTGGCTGCTGCACTGGAAGCCTCGCAACCCATTATTATTGTGACCATTCAAACCTTTCCCCATGTGTTAAAGGCGATTGAGAATAGCGTTAGTTTAAAAGAGCGCCATTACGCGATTATTGCCGATGAAGCGCATTCATCTCAAACCGGTTCTACAGCGCGTCAGTTAAAAGAAGTGCTGATGATTGATAGCAAAGAAGATGATGAAGAGCTAGGCACGGAAGATATTCTAGACGCGGCGGTGGCCTCACGTCGTGCATCACCCAACTTAAGTTACTTTGCCTTTACCGCCACACCTAAAACAAAAACGTTGGAACTGTTTGGCCGTTTGCCTAAGCCCGATGAGCCACCATCCAAAACCAATAAGCCGGAGGCCTATCATGTGTACAGCATGCGACAGGCGATTGAAGAAGGCTTTATTCTGGATGTGTTAAAAAACTATACCAACTATAAAGTGGCATATAACCTGGCAATGGCAATTGAAGCCAGTGATCAGGAAGTGGAAAGTAAAAAGGCCAAAGTAAAACTCAATCAGTGGGTTCGCCTGCACGACTACAACATCGCACAAAAAGTACAGGTGATCATCGAGCACTTCAAAGATAACGTTATGGGCTTATTGGGTGGGCAGGCAAAAGCGATGGTAGTCACCAGCTCACGCAAAGAGGCCGTGCGTTACAAGATGGGCTTTGATAAATACATTATAGAAAAGGGCTACCAGAAGATTCATGCAATGGTGGCATTTTCTGGTGAAGTCGAATTTAGTGATAAAGATCCAAATTCAGACGGGCTCATTGGGGAGAAATTCACTGAAACGAATATGAACCCGAACCTTAAGGGTCGCGATATGCGCAAGGCCTTTGACTCGGATGATTATCAGGTGATGATTGTTGCAAACAAATTTCAGACCGGTTTTGATCAGCCAAAACTCTGCGCGATGTATGTAGATAAGAAATTGGGTGGTGTTGAATGTGTACAAACATTATCTCGTTTAAATCGTACCTATCCCACAAAAGCCGTCACCGGCACATTTGTTTTAGACTTCTTCAATGAGCCAGAGGATATTCTGTCTTCGTTCCAGCCTTATTATCAGACAGCCGAGCTAGATGATGTATCTAACCCTGATTTGATATTTGATTTGTTCGATAAGCTCCGTGCGGCCGTAATATTCACATGGCAGGAAGTAGAGCAGTTTTGTACAGCCTTTTTACAAAAGAGCAAAAGCAGTGCGGCTATAGCGAATATTTGTAAGCCAGCAGTAGAACGTTGGCAGAAGCGATATAAGTCGTCTGTAGACGCTTACAAGTTGGCTAAAGAAATGTTTGAACGCACCAAGAAGACTGGTGATGCGGTATTGATCGCCAATGCAGAAAACAGCTTTAAAGAATGCAAAGAAGAAAAAGACGCGCTGGATATATTCAAAAAAGACTTGGGCACATTCGTACGGTTTTACGAGTTTATGTCGCAGATTGTTGATTACGATAATAAGGAATTAGAAAAGCTAAGTTTATATGCCCGCCATCTTCGTCCGTTACTGCGTGAAACCATTGTGGATGAAGATGATATTGATCTTGATAACGTGGTATTGCATCAATACCGCCTTTCAAAAATAAGACAGCAGGATTTAAAGCTAAAAGATGAGGAGGGGGAATATTTAAAACCCGGTGATGCATTGGGAACAGCCAAAGCCCGTGACCCCAAAGAAGAGTTTTTATCACAAATTATCAGTCGCTTGAATGAGTTGTTTATTACCGATCACCTAACCGACAAAGACCTAGTTAACTACGCCAATACCATTCGAGACAAAGTGCGTGAGAACAAACGGGTGATGAGCCAGATACAAAACAATACGCCAGAACAGGCTTTATTAGGTGACTTCTCTAAAGCAGTTGATGATGCCGTGATGGACAGTAATGAAGCGCATCAGAATCAGATGATGCAGCTACTTTCTGACCCTGAGAAGGCCAAAGGCTTTGCCAGGGTGGTGTTTGATTTGTTGAAGTTGGCAGAATAGCTTGATTGGTTACGCTTTTATCAAGTAAGTACATATAGTTATATCTTATTTCAACAGATTGTTCCCATTATGGGAAAAATGAACTATAATTCCCAAAAAGGGACTAAGAGGTGTTATGAAAGTCATAGGAAGTGACAAATTATCGAAGTTCTATAAGCAGCATAACCAGGCTAAGTCCGCATTGGATAGTTGGTATGCTGAAGCAGAGAGAGCGGTTTGGAAAACACCGCAGGATATTAAAAATAGATATGGTTCGGCTGATTTTTTGGCGGGTAATCGTGTGATTTTTAATATAAAGGGTAATCACTATCGGCTAGTCGTTAAGGTGCGTTACCAGAATGGAATCGTTGCTATTGAATGGGTAGGAACCCATGCAGAGTATAACAGGCAGTCGTTTTAAGGAAATGGATATGGGAACTCTAAAAGTGATTAAATCTGATTTAGAACATGAGCAAGCAGTAGCTCGTTTAATGACGTTGATGGATATGGAACCTGCGTTTGACTCTGATGAAGAAAATGAACTCGAAGTGCTATCTGTTCTGATTGAACAGTATGAACACGAGAACTTTCCAATGGATAAGCCTGAACCCTTAGAAGCCATTAAGTTTCGCATGGATCAACAGGGGCTGGCTAAAAAAGATATGCTTGAGTATTTCGGCTCAGCTTCAAAAGTATCAGAGGTGCTCAATGGCAAAAGACCATTGAGCATTAATATGATACGTAAGCTTCATAATGGACTTGGTATTCCCGCAGATATTCTGATTCAGGAACCTGAAATTGCAAAGGAAATTGAGCAGGGAATAGAGCTAAATATGGACTGGCAGGCATTCCCTTTAAAAGAAATGCAAAAGAATGGTTATTTTGGCAAGCTTGCTTATACATCAGCAAAATTAAAAAGCTATGCAGAAGACTTAATGAGAAGTTTTCTAAAAAGTGTACCCGGTTGTGAAAATATTCAACCAGCGATGATGAAAACATCTGCGCATCTGGTGAATAATGATAAAACGGTAAATGAGTATGCGTTGAAGGCATGGCAAGTTAAGGTGCTTAAAGAAACTTGTTTTCAGAAACAAATTTGTGAATATAAAAAAGGTACTGTTGACCTGGGTTTTATGAAACGCCTGGCTAAAATGTCATGGTCTGATCAAGGACCATTATTAGCCTGCGAATATTTATTTAAGCATGGCATTCATTTAGTGTTAGAACCTCATTTAGAAAAAACATACTTAGATGGTGCAGTGTGCATTAACCATAAAGGGAACCCTGTGGTTGCATTGACACTGAGATATGATCGCCTGGATGATTTTTGGTTTACTTTAATGCATGAGTTAGCACATATAGCACTACATCTTGATGGAAACTATGAATGGTTTATAGATGATCTTGAAATGAAAACAAATGATATTAGAGAAGAGGAAGCTAATGACATGGCTAGAGCCGCTCTCATTTCAAATGAAGAATGGGTGCTTAGCAATAGTTCAGCATTAGATGAAATGACGGCATTAGCAAAGTCACTCGAAGTGGCGCCAGCAATTGTATATGGTATGTTTGCGCGTAAGTATGATAATTGGCCGAAAGTTATAAAGCGTATACCAAAAACATCTAAACACTTATAGAAAAGTAAATGCTCATGTCAGATCTTGCAATTGCTTCTAAGTTGTAAAATAAAGGAGATTGACTAAATTAAAGGAAATTTAAAGGGGTCGGTGACAATTGAGAATCATTAGTGTTAACGTTTGTCACCGACCCCTTTTATCCAGACTTGATTGCCTGTCAGTTGACTATTGTTTCTCGTGATTTGTTGATAAACAGCAAAAGCAATCAAGTCTGGCCCTTTTGCTTTTTTTGTTTGCTATTAGCCACAACACTTTTTATATTTTTTCCCACTGCCGCATGAACACGGATCATTACGGTTTGGGGTTTTGTCAAACGTAGTGGTGGTTGGCTTGTTTAGTAAGGCATTAAGTTCATTGATATTCTCATCTATGGAGCTATCTACGGTAATATCGGCAAACAGTCCATTCTCTGCAACTAAGGTCTCTACTTCTAGTTTTTTTTCATCACTGGAAACGACTAGCATTAATGGGTATTTTTCTGTGCCAGGCTTAGCGGTGCGCTTAGAGTTATAACCTGTTTTTACATGGTTTAGCCTTGTATGGATACGCCCTTTATAATACAGATCGTGCATGAGTTCTCCGCAAACTTTAATGCTTGATTTTAGGAAAGATTATAACGTAAAGCGGTAAACAAGTCTTACCCTCTTGCTACTTTTTCTAAAAGGGCCTGACCCCTTATAATCTAATCGAAATACACAACAACTAAAACCATTCTGCTGGATTTAAACGATAAAATTTTTCCAGCTCTTTATACAGTTCAAGATGCTCTTTCTTAAATAATTTAGGCCGCTCAAAAAAAAGTTCAGTGACTACCGCAAAAAATTCACCTTCAGACTCTGCACCATAACCATCTATTAAAGTTTTTTTATGAGCTGCAATCTTATCTCTAAGCTGGGTATATTCTTCACTGAATACTTTTGTCCACGACTTATAATCTTCTGCTGAATTTAGTACAGGTGTGCCATCGATACGGCCATCATCATTATCAAGTTGGTGGGCAAATTCATGATACACCACATTCTGCCCATCCTTTTCATTCTGCGCACCTTGCTTTGAATGTTTCCATGACAAAACAACTTGCCCACGATGCCAGGACTCACCTGTGCGAACCGTTTCTTTAAGCGTATTAACTAGCCCGTCTGATGTTGTTTGCATAGACTTAAAAGCACCGGGGTAGACAAATATATTATACAGAGTTGGATAAAAATCATCGTCGCGATTAAGCAGCAAAATACAGGCCTGAGCAGCAATGGTTACTCTAATCTCATCATTTATTTGCAAGCCGTTATAACCACTAAACGTTTTTTCATGCAGAAACACATTAATTAAACCATGAAGTCTGCATTTGAGTTCATCTGGCAATTTTTGATACAAAGTCATATTTTTCTGCAATATTAAAACCCACTGCGGATTAAAGGCTTTAGTTTTTAACTTTTGGCGAAAACGCTTACGCTGAAATCGCATTGCAATTACAACTAAAAGGATAGTCAGGATGATAATAATGAGTAATATAATAGGCATTGTATTTATTATGTATTCTGCTGTGAGTGAACTCCTGCTTAAATGTTATAAATGAAATAATAGGCGGTATAAATCATAACACTCATGATTCTCAGTTGTAACCAGCACCATTATAAATACTTATCAGTTCTTTGCCTCTTCATAAAATAAGATGATTATCAAAAAAGCCCATAATCTGTTCTAATGGTAACAGTCGTTCATTAAATGAGTATCACCCGAGGAGGTGCGTTATGGATATAACTCCTACCCTTATGACACAGCTTGAAAAACAGCATGTTCGTTTCGAAACCATTCATCATGACTCGTCCATTTCCAGCCTGAATACGGCTCACCGTGCGCAGATACCTGCCAGCCAACTGGTGAAGCCGGTTGTGTTACATGATGCACAGGGTTACGTCATGGCACTGGTGCCCTCTACTCGTTATGTGTATATCAGCAAGCTTAATGATCTGATGCATCGCAACCTGGTGCTGGCCACTGAGGATGAACTGGTTGGTTTATTTAACGATTGTGAGACCGGCGCAATTCCACCGATAGGTCAGGCTTATGGCATGCAAACGGTCATCGATTGTGAACTGGAATGCTGTAATGAAATTTATATTGAAGCGGGTAACCATGAAGATGTTGTGCACATGAGTGGTAATGCTTTTCATAAACTGATGACAGACTGTGCTTATGAAGATATCGCCATTCACTAAACGATGATGTAGATGTTTTAAATGCCCGGTTTTATAAGCCGGGCATTTTTTATGACGTAATAAGAGACAGCCCACGTTTAATGCGAACTATGGAATTAGAAAACGTAATAAGAGCCATTTTTCCATTTTTACCAACCAATACATTATCTTTAACTATAATTGGTTAATTACCGATTATAGTTAAATAAAACAATGGTTAAATTTTATGTATTTAGATGATTCTGCTCTTCATGATGTCTCTGAACTTTGGGCAAACTGTATAAGTTCAACGCCATCTTTTATGAACGGCGCACCCGTTAAAACCGAAAATCACATGTTACCTACGGAGAGTACAATTGATTTCAGTGCGTCTAAATCTATATACATATTAAAGCAGGGCGCGCTTAAAGAAACCTATATGAATAATGTTGTTATTAACTATGAACCTGGTGATTTAGTGGGCGTTACATCTTTATTAAATAATTGTAAAACGACTGTATCAACCGATTTTTCTGTTGTTGTAGATGAATATAATATAAAAGAACTCATGGCGTTTATTTGTTCAGACATTTCTCGTTTTGAAGCCTGGAATACCTATCTATTAAGTTTTATGCAAAGTTACCAGATTCTAATGTGCCATCACATGGAGCAGGAGGTTCAGTTTCATCCTGAGATACGTCATTATGATGAAGGCGATATTATTATTGAGGAGGATTCTAATGATAATGATGTCTTTACTCTCATATCAGGTAAAGCAAATGTTTATGTTAAAGATGCATTGGTCGGTGAGATATTGCGAGATGAGTTATTCGGTGCGATAGCGGCACTCACCAATACAGCTAGAACCGCGACAGTTAAAGCAGAATCTAAATGCTCTGTATTAGTTGTGCCCAGTACAAGTTTTAAAGAACTCTTAATCAGCCGGCCTGATACGGTTGCCAAATTAATTGAAGATATGGCCAGGTCAATTATTTCAAGTAATGAAAAAATTATTGCTCAGAAATCGATTTAGATAAATTTAATAAAGAATCTGGGGCAGACTGGAGTATCCCTACTTTTGCTTCTTCATTCTTTCCTTTGCTACCTGGCCTGATATCTCTTTAACTAAAAAATTTACAAGATTTTAAACCCGATTTTTCAGCATTTGAAATATTCCTGATAATATTTTTATTATCAAATAGCTTTTTTATCATATATTTATTAAGTGGGGTGGGCTCAAAAGATTTGAGTGTTACATCTAAACTTGCACCTGCTTTTAGCATAGTAAATGCCTGTTGAGCCAGAAATTTTGATTGTGTGCAGTCTTTTGACTCTGCAGAGCTTGATAAAGGCTGTAACAGTAATGCTGTTGCTAGTAAAATAGTGTGTGAGTAGTTAGTCAATTTGTTAATCCATTTAAAATATTTATCTCTATATATTAGTAATAACATACAGATGTTAAGGCATTATAAAAAACAGTGTAACAATGTAGTCACTATTTTTTATGCGTTTTTTTTTTGCAAATAATATCATAATATATTGATTTTGTGACTTAAAATTACCAAAAAGCAGGATAGTTCACATAACAGAAAGATTGGGGTCAGGTCTTTCCATGCAACATTGTCCAGAATAAGTCAAACTTGATTTATGGCAAGACCACTCAGGCTAGCATTTGCAGGTGGCTTATATCATGTTACTTCACGGGGCGTTAGGCGTGAGGATATCTACGTGGGTGATGAAGACCGGGAAGAGTGGTTATCGTTTCTGGGGCGAGTCTGTTATCGATTTAACTGGCGTTGGTTTACCAACTATCTGGAAAGAATTAAAAAATCAGGTTTTTAGCCTCTGATGGATACATAAATAAAAAATAGAAAATGATCAATAAAAAAGAATCATTAAATGATGTGCCGAAACTACAGAGAAGAAAAATAGCAAAGCCATTGGCGTTTTATGAAAAGAAATACAAAGACGCTAAAGTTGCCATCTCAAAGCATATTTGACGGGTGACTATACTCTAAAAGAAATTGCAGATCATTTTGGAAGCATTATTCCACAGTAAGTCGAATAATTAAAAACTATGAATTATGAATGTGGCATTGAAAGACCTGACACGGTTTTATGGCACAATCTATTCATTAGGCTTATGTTAGATCCTTCTCTTGTGTAAGGCTACGCATGTGGTATTGTAGTTATCAAAGATATTGTGGGTGTTTTTATTGGTGCCTTTGCAATTATATTATAAATTTCAATAAGGCATGTTCACCAGAACTCAAATAATCAACGAAATAAGAGTCTCTTATATGTTGTCTGCTTTAACGCAACTATACGATCATTTGATACTTAAACGTCCCGTTTATCCTGTTCTTGTCTGTGTTTTGATAACGCTCCTGTTTGCCTCTTACATTCCTGATTTTAAACTCGATGCCTCCGCTGATTCCCTGGTTCTGGAAAATGACAAAGCACTGAAATTTTACCGTTCGATTAAAGCCAGGTATGGCTCGGATGATTTTTTGATTATCACTTATACGCCTGAAAAGGATCTGTTCTCAGAACCTGTATTAAATGATATTAGAAAATTGCGGGATGATATTAAAAAACTGCCGCGCATTGATTCTGTGGTCAGTATTCTTGATGTACCACTGACCCAGAGCCCTCCCGTGAGTCTGGCAGAACTTAGCAAAGAAATCCGTACCCTGGAAACGCCAGGCATTGATATTCAACTCGCCCGCAGTGAACTACTGACCAGCCCCCTGTACAGCAATATGTTAATTAGCCTGGATGCCGGAACTACCGCTATCCAGGTGAATTTTAAACGTGATGAAACTTACCACAAGCTGCTAATTAAACGAAATTCATTAAGAGAAAAACAACTTGCCGTAAAGCTTAAACCGGATGAGCAGCACCAGCTTGAGTTAATCAGTAAAGCTTTCAAGGATTATAATTACGCGCTACAGGATCAGGAAACACGCTTAATCAGTGATATTCGCAAACTCATGATTCAACACGGTAGTCAGGCTCGTCTGCACCTTGGCGGGGTGCCGATGATAGCCTCCGATTCAATTGATTTTATCCAGAATGATATGAAAACCTTTGGTATAGGCGTGGTTATTTTTATTGTTGTGATCCTGGCTGTAGCCTTTCGTAAAGTTCGCTGGATTATTCTGCCTATGCTGACCTGTTTTATCTCAGGTGTTATTATGACCGGCCTGCTAGGCCTGCTCGACTGGCGAGTGACGGTTGTATCATCTAATTTTATCTCCCTGTTGTTAATAATTAACCTGTCACTGACGATCCATCTAATTGTGCGATATCGCGAATTGCGTGTTAAGGCATTCAGCAGTGATCAACAGACACTCATTTTAGAAACCGTTAGATCAAAGTTCGCTCCGTCTTTTTATACAGCAATTACAACCATGGTTGCTTTTGCTTCTCTACTGGTGAGTGATATACGACCGGTGATTGATTTTGGCTGGATGATGGTAATGGGGGTGACTATTGCATTTATCATCAGCTTTGTTTTCTTTCCTGCGCTGTTAATGTTTTTTAAACCAGGGCCTGTGGATAAGCTGGATGATCTTACCGGTTACATTATCAGCCAGATTGCCACTGTTATAAATCGATATAATAAAACCATTGTTGTATTGTTTGTATTGTTCAGTGTTTTTAGTGTTCTGGGTATTTCATTATTAACGGTTGAAAACAGGTTTATTGATTATTACAAGAAACAAACTGAAATTTACCAGGGCATGGAACTGATTGACCAGAAACTGGGCGGCACCACACCCATGGATATTGTTATCTCGGCACCGGCATCTTTCTTTAAGAAAGCGGATGAGGTTGATAGTAATGCAGATTTTTCAGAATTTTCTTCTCTGGAAGAAGAGCTCGAATTTGAATTAGAAGATAAAGATTCTGGAGGGATAACCGCCAGCAGTTACTGGTTTAATTACAACCGGATGGAAACAATTAAAGGCATACATAATTACCTTGATCAGTTACCTGAAACCGGTAAGGTTCTGTCTATATATACTTCGGTATCAATGCTCGAACAACTTAAAAATAACCAGGACCTTGATGACTTCTTCCTGTCGCTAATTTATAAGCGTGTACCCCATGAAATGCAACAGGCGCTATTTACGCCCTATATGCTGCTGGATGGTAACCAGTTGCGTTTTAGCCTTCGTTTATTTGAATCTGACAAAAACCTGCAACGAAATAAATTAATAGAAAAAATCAGATTAGATTTAATGAATAAATTTAATATTCAAGCAGAACAGATCCAGTTAACCGGCATGGCAGTGTTATATAACAATATGCTGCAAAGCCTTTTTGCTTCCCAAATAAAGACCATTGGCGTTATCTTTATTGCCATTATGATTATGTTTGCCTTCTTGTTTCGTTCCATACCCCTTGCCTGTGTTGCGATTATTCCAAATATGCTACCTGCAGTCATGATGCTGGGCCTAATGGGGCTGGCGGGTATTCCCCTGGACATTATGACAATTACTATTGCCGCCATCTGTATTGGTATTGCAGTGGATGATACCATCCATTATGTGCACCGCTTCAAAGAGGAGTTTGTTAAAGACTCTAATTACCTGGAGGCCACAAAGCGTTGTCATTCAAGCATTGGTCGTGCCATGTATTTCACAACCGTAACGCTGACACTGGGTTTCTCTATTCTTGTCTTCTCTAACTTTGTGCCCATTATTTATTTTGGCTTACTCACCGGTTTTGCCATTCTGGTAGCACTGTTGGCAGACCTGACGCTATTGCCGGTGTTGTTAAGGCTTTTTAAGCCATTAGGTAGAGAAAACTAGAGGGTATTATTTTTTGGCACCAATTAACTTCAAAAGAAATTGGAGATCATTTTGGGAAGCATTATTCCACAGTAAGTCGAATAATTTAAAACTAAGAATGTGGCATGGAAAGACCTGACCCCGGTTTTTCGGTATAAGACAAGAGTCTTATAATGCTGATTTTTTCTCAGAAAACTTTTGTATTAAGAGTAAATGCTGTTCACGAATCTTACTTAGTGGTAGTGCTTCTAAAAGCTCAATACTGATGAACTTTTTTTCTATCCGCACAATTTTTGCTTTTACGTTAAATTGTTCATTGTCTGGAAAAATAATAGTTGTATTGATTACTTTATCTTGTATAAAGTGACTATCACTTGCATTGTAAAACTTAATGCCGAATTCAGATGCGTCGAAGACATCAAAGCTTTTGTCTTGCAATGTGATAGTGGGGTAATAAGACCGTGGAAATTCCACTCTAAAAGATTCACGCTTTTGTTCAACCATAAACAAACCAAAATATGTTCTTACCGGCTTGCTATTATAAGTTGTATCATTTATTAGCCAGTTCCCTATTATCCTTTATTTCTACCTAATATATCTATTACCCATTTGGTCTAACCCAAATTAGTCTGGAATAGGGGTAGAACAGATGTCAGGGTACACAAATTTCTAATATTGGAGAGTATTATTCTCTGGCACCAATTACCTTCAAAAGAAATTGGAGATCATTTTGGGAAGCATTATTCCACAGTAAGTCGAATAATTAAAAACTATGAATGTGGCATGGAAAGACCTGACCCCGGTTTTGTGGAAAGACCTGACCCCGGTTTTGCGGTTTTCGGTTTTGCAGAGTATTGTCCATTAGCCTCAGTTACCGGCACCAATTACCCACAACCTAATTCAACGTTCTAAATCGAGAGTTAATATTTCTATCAACCGATTTCCCATCTATATATAAAGAAATCACATCAAAAAGTTTTTCATCACCCGCTAAATTGGCAACATGAGTTGGGCTGATTGTGTGTCTGCCTAAGGTTGCCTGTGTTGGCCAGTTAACATCCGAATAAGCTACATATATTAATTCGGAGCAAATAATTTTATCATTAGATTCAATGTCAAAATTAAAGTCATAAGCCTTGTCTACCTGACGTAATGAACGAATTATTGTATCGGCTCTTTGCTGTGTTGTTATTTTAGAATGCCTAAGTACGGCTAAATCATCGACATTCATAAATTTTCGTAATGGGTTTAATTCAACACCTGTGCGTAATGCCTCAACAACTAGATGCGCATTTTTTATCTCATCATGATGCTGTTTAACAATGGGGTGATTCCATATGCCGAGTTTTTTAAGCTCAGATTCAGTGCCTACCCAAATAGCAACATGACCCCAGTAGCCAGGGATAAGTTTGTCGGTTAAGCGAAAAGGTGTTTTTTCGAGCAGAATATCACCTGCTTTTAATTGCAGAGATAAATGATCATGAGAGTCTGTGTCTTTAAATAAGTGACCATTGCGGGTTTTAATAAATCCAACTGAATTACCAAATAATAAACTAAACAGATTAATTCCATTATTGGTCAAGCTTGCTAGTGTGTCGCCAGTAATGCCGCTGAAAAATATGGTTTTTTGATGAAGTACATATAAGGGAGAAACCTTCAGGGTACTTTTATAAGATTCACTCTGCGTAATTAAGGTATACAAATACTGGTTCAATTCATTTTGTTTATAAGTATTCGATTGTTTTATCCAGTTGTCTTCAAAATAATTAATGGCCTGCCGCACTCGCTGGCGATTAGAGACAGAATTGTAAGCAAGGGTGATTGCAGTTAATTTTGAGCTTGAAAGATTATAGCCTTTTTTTCTAGAGTTTAAGTATCGTCGTAACCTGGTGTCTTCTTCAAATATACTTATTGCCAGTAAATAGTTGTCGTATAAGGTTAATGCAGCTGAAAGCGAAAGCATGATTCCTTTTAAACTATTTTCAGGTGATGTGATTGTCTCTTTAGAGTCGAGTAGATATTCATAGTAGTAAGCAACTTCATAAAAGTCTTTTCTTAATTCAAGATGTAGTTGCATGCCTGAATTTAATGTTTCAATATCTTCACCCGTTAATGGGCGGCCTTCAGAAAATTTTAACTGTATTTGGCGGTATACCTGAATAGTTTGTTCTCGATAACTAAATGCCTGTTCAACCAGTTGTTGATAATTTTCAATGTCTTTATCAATTTGTCGGGTCATCTCTGTATTGGCATGGCAGATTGAGACAAATAGCATTGATATAAATAATAGTGCGAGATTCTTCATAAACTTTCATTTAATGTTTGATGTGTGTGTTAAATTATTTTTATAGGTATATTTCAGAGGAGTAATGAAATTAATAATACCTATCATCTTATGATAATAATAGAGGTCGCCTCCAATTAAATGATAATTTAATATGTCATCTCTCTGAATGTTTAGAATAATAAGAATAAAAGGCCGCAGATCTATTTGTTTTGGATGTTTAATAATACAAAATAAATCTGTCACTATCTTTAGGCTAAGGTGAGGGTAGATGACTGACAACAAAAAGTTAAAGCCACTCGCTGAGATGGCACTCATAGGCGTAATCGTCATCCAGTCGGAGATCACCGAGAAGGCTGCTGATTAGCTTGACAAGTCTTCAAATTCAGTCGAAGGCAGGGGGCGATTCAATCGATTCCAGCATAAACTAATCAGAACACCCATCAAAAGAAGTCCATAAACAAAGGCTTAAACTGTATCCAGATGTTTTGTTATAACGGCCGTTTAGATTAGCTTTAACTAAGCGTCGTGAATCGACGAATTTCCTCACCCCAGGCAAAACTTAAAATTACTAACATGGGTACCAGGATGATAAACAAACGTAATACATTGCGTATGCGTTGATTGGCTGAACGCATTTCCATATAGTGATCAATCACTATGCTGCTCTTAATATATATAAGGGCAACTACGCTTAATGTGAGTGGCCATCCCACATTACCTGCTTCACCTACAACAGCACCTAAAATGGTAAGGCCCATTAATATAAACCAGGTTTTTTCTGCACTTCCAATCATTGTTCAGGCCCTATCTTAGAATGTAAAAAAAGGTGAAAAGCACAATCCAGAGAATATCGGTGGTATGCCAGTAAAGTGCGGCGGCTTCCAGACCACTGTAACTTTCTGATGTGTAACCTCCCTTTACAGTACGGTATGAAACGAAGATCAAACCCATTAAACCCCAGGTGACATGCACCAGATGATTAAGTGTTAGATAGTAGTAGGTGCCAAAAAAAATACCGCCTTTGACGTTAATACCATGCTGGGCATACCAGCTAAGCTCAAAATATTTAACAATAGGGTAAGCAAAACCCAGAATGATGGCCAGGTTAACCCAGCGAAATGCAGTTTTGCTTTGGTCACTGCGAATAGCATTAATAGCCTTCACCATACAATAACCACTGCTAAGTAAAAACAGGGTGATTGTGGTTCCCGCTATAGTGAGTAGTTTATCAGGGCTATTTAGGAAAGCTTCCGGGTTATGAATCCTTGCAATGAAATAAACGCTAAACAACATGAGAAACTCAACCAGTACACAGAATATGCCTACCCATATCCCCGTATTGCCGGGTATGCGACTGCGTGAAGTTTCATTGTCTATTGTCTCAGAGAGTGTAGTGATGGAAGGAGTCCCTATTTTTTGATGAGCTGTGGTTATCATAACTTAACAGGACACCCATGTTAAGAAGTGTTTAAAAACAATGAGTTAGCGCGGTTTGGTTCTTTATTATTATGGATGTCCGGATAATGCGTTATTTAAATTATTAGGGTAGTTTTGCAGATACTTTGCCATCTATTAATTTTTTAAATTCTCCATAGTATTCATATACTTTTTTAACATGGTAAAGACCACTGAAGAGCCATTTGACTTGACCCGGTATTCAATCACTGTTAATTTGACTATAATATTGATCATTAAATAGCTTAATGACCATTTTACGAGTCATTATGACGGGTTGTAACCATGGCAAAGCATCGTACATATTCAAAATACGCTCAGCAAGCGGTTACCTTGCTTGGTGAGCAGATTAAACTTGGGCGCAAGCAGCGCAAGTGGAGCGAAACAAACCTGGCTGAGCGGGCTGGTATATCCAGAGCGACCTTACAAAAAATCGAAAGCGGTGAAATGGGTAGTGCCATAGGTCTTGTTTTTGAGGTTGCCACGCTTGTGGGTGTGAATTTGTTTGAACAGGAGAAACTCTCCCTTTCAAGACATATCGAACAAACAAGAGACAAAATAGCCCTGTTGCCCAAACGTATTAAGGTAACAACTAAGGTGGTTAATGATGATTTCTGAAAAACATTATAAAGAAGCCTTCATCTGGTTATGGTTGCCTGAAGAAACCGAACCTGTTGTAGCGGGCCGACTGGAAGTCGACAACGGTAATCTTTTATTCAATTACGGTAAAAGTTATCTTGAGCGGGTTAATGACAAAAAACCTGCTATTTCTATTTATGAGCCAGAGTTACCATTAAAAGCAGGGATTTTGCCCCTGCTTGAAGGGCTGTGCATGCCCGGATGTATTCGTGACGGCGCGCCCGATGTCTGGGGGCGGCGGGTTATTATCAATAAAAAATTAGGATTGAAAGGTGCTAACACGGATACCACCGTTCTTGATGAGCTGACCTATCTATTGGAATCCGGCTCTGATCGTATAGGCGCGCTGGATTTTCAGAAATCACCTACTAAATATGAACCACGTAGTGCAAGTAATGTTTCTCTTGAAGAACTACTGGATTCTGCGTTGCGTGTTGAAAAAGGTGTGCCACTAACGCCTGAACTAGATAGTGCCTTATATCATGGCACCGCTATTGGTGGTGCAAGACCAAAAGCACTGGTAGAGGCTAATGATAAAAAATATGTAGCTAAATTTTCTTCCAGCACAGATTTATACAGCGTAGTAAAAGCCGAATTTATTGCCATGCGACTGGCTGATCTTGTTGGGATTAATGTTGCACCTGTTAAGTTGGAAACAGCGGCTAATAAAGATGTGTTACTGATCGAGCGATTTGATCGAGAAAAAGTAAAACAGGGGTGGTCACGCAAATCTATGGTGTCTGCACTAACGCTATTTGCGCTTGACGATATGATGGCGCGTTATGCCAGTTATGAAACTTTGGCTGAAATAATCCGCTATCGTTTCACTGACCCCAAAGATACATTAAAAGAGTTATTCTCTCGCCTTGTCTTTAATATTCTTTGTGGTAATACCGATGACCATGCGCGCAACCATGCTGCCTTCTGGAATGGTGAAGCGCTAAAGCTGACACCTGCCTATGATATATGCCCACAAAACCGAGCAGGTAACGAAGCTTCGCAAGCTATGTTAATTAATGGTAATGATAATCTTAGTCAGTTAAAAACCTGCCTTGCAACGGCTCACAATTTTCTTCTTTCAGAAGAAGATGCACGTTTAATTTTTGAAAAGCAAAAAGAAGTCATTGCAACAAACTGGCATGCAGTATGTGATGAAGCAAAACTTAGCGAGATTGATAGAAAGTTATTATTGGGAAGGCAGTTTTTAAACCCATACTCGATTGAAGAATAGTGCCAATTATGAAAATCGAGTGCGCCCTTAAACTATAAAATAAATCATTATTCAATAAGTTACGATAAGACATCGTACTGGTTCCGATTGTTTGTATACGGTGTTTTGTTAAAAATAAACTATTCTGAATTAGCATCTACTAAGTGCGATTTTTTCTTGCCGTTTTATAAAAATGTTTTTCCAGTGAAATATCATCAGGTATAGCTACTTCATTTAAAATATGTTCTTTCAGAATACTTGCCAAATAGGGTCCAAAAACGAAACCCCTTGAACCTAAAGCATTTACTGTATAAAGGTTTGGATAATACGCCAGTAAATCAGCTGCTATTTTTGTTCCATTTTTAATTGAGGGGTATTTTTTTATTGAGGTTTCATAATCTATTATTTTACCAACAACAGGGAAATAACTTTTAATAGTGGCCCTGGCACCTTTTTTTATTTCTACAACTTCTAAATCATGTAAATCTATTAATTCATTTGCCTGATTTAGTAGTGATTTAACATCTACTTCATCATTGTTGATATGAAACTGACACTTATCACATGTGGTAGTGCATGTTAACTTTTCATCAAAGTGATTTTGTCTGGTTGCTCCAATGGAGATAGTGCCATCCTGTTTATTTGCTGATATTGAGATGGATTTATGGATGTTAAAAGGAATTTTTGTTGAAGACTTAACGTCTATTTTAAGCCCGAAAACAGGAGATATATTTATATAAGGGATGTTAAGAAGAGAGTTATTAACACCCTGGGTGAGTATAATGTTTTTAGCTTTTAGATTTCCAATATTGTATAAACCATCTTTAAAAATTAACGCTTCTACATCTTGAGTATAAAAATTACATCCTTCTATTAATTTATTACATACTTCAGATGGGTTTACGACAGCGGCATCTTTGTAAAAATAACCTTCAATATTTCTAAAATTATTCGAGACATCTTGCAGGTGTTTTGCATCTTTATATTCGTAGCCTAGTGTTTCGTCTTTTAATTTTGTTTCATTAAAATTTCTATCGGCTACTCTTAAAACACCTTTTTTAGTCGTGGCTTGCGGAATTAACTTTTCATAAAAATCTAGCGAATAATGTAGTGCTTTATTTACAAGTGAGTTATATGAGTTCTTTTTACCCGGTAGGGGTGAGAGAAATGCACCAGCTGCGCCACTTGCGCCTTTAGCCACACCTTCTTTATCTACAATGGCAACTTTTTTACCGGCTTTATTCAAAACATAAGCGCAGTTACACCCGGCAACACCGGCTCCAATAATTATGAAATCATATATCATAGATATTATTATACCCCAGCTGCGTAAGACTGCTTCTGATTAACGGTGTAAGTAAAGGTTACAAGTTCTCAAAAACGGTTATAGGGTATTTCTGTTTCTGTTTCTGTTTCTGTTTCTGTTTCTGAGTCTTGTGTCAATTAAGTCACAGGTTTATTTTGACTAATGCCGAGTTTTTAATAACAACCAGTAGCATGATGTTAGAGAGTAAACGTCGTGATTGAAGGTTATAGGAATATATAAGACAACTTGTCGTTACCTGATAAAAATTAGTTTTTAGTGTTGATGTAAATCAAGTTAGGTGTTTTGAGGAGTGATAACAAGCTTTACATAGTGTTATTAAGTGCTGATTTCGACTTTTACTTGTGCTTGATCAACGACAGAATCCATCTGCGTTCTTAAAGTGTCGAGTTCGATTTTTGTCTAAAATATTGCTGCATGAGGTTTTTTGTATGGCTAATCCTAATCAGAAAGTAGAGGCTGTAAATAGTCCGTTTGCGCTTGAGAATGATGATCTTTATAACAGATGGCGTGATCAAAAACTTGAGGGTTACCCCGCTAGCCTGGGTGATTTGTTAGTAGAAATTAACGACCCGCGTAAATTAACCGATAGCGAGTTCGATGCATTGCAGTCACGTTGTCGTAAAGCGAATATGGCGCTGTATGCGAGTAAAACAGGTGATGATCCAGACCCTGAAATCCCACTTTCTATGGGGCGACGATTTGGCCTGGAAAGCATCAATAAAAACTGGTTGGCAGATGAAACCGGTCTAACGTCTTTAAGGGTTGTTGATAATGGCATACGTCAACAATATATCCCTTATACCAACCGTGCTATTAACTGGCATACAGATGGTTATTATAATGTGGCAAGTAAACAGATTCATGCGCTGAATTTACATGTTGTTCAGCAGGCAGCAAGCGGTGGTGAAAATGCAGTGATGGATCATGAAATTGCCTATATTTTATTACGTGACAAAAACCCGGAATATATTCGTGCCTTAATGGAAAATGACACAATGACCATTCCTGCACGCATTGATGAAGGTGGAACCGTTGCACGTAAAGAAGAGCCGGGTCCGGTATTTAGCATCATGCCAGGCGGTGATTTGCATATGCGCCATACGATACGGGTTAATAATGTGATCTGGACAGAAAACCCGGTCGCGCAGGAAGCACTGGCTTATTTAACAGATATTTTAAATGGTGACTCACCTTATATTTACCGTGGTCGTCTTGAATCGGGTATGGGGCTGGTAAGTAATAATGTATTACATGACCGAGCTGCATTTGCTGATGATGATGAGCACAAACGTCATTATTACCGTGCACGTTATTTCGATCGTTTAGTGGGTACTGGTTTCTCAGACTAAGCATTATGTAAAGTGAATTTGCTAGCGCTTAAATGTAATACGTCTGCAGACATTGTTATATTTAAGCGCCTGGCGAGTTCTAGCTGTAAAAAACCTTCTCCTCTGTTTTGTATTTAAATCATGGCATTTTTAACGCTGGCATTTGTGTATACGGCAGTTTTGTAAATATGCAATGAGACATGTGTTATGAAAGAAATAAAAAATCCACTCGTTAATCCATTGGGTGATATGTCGACAAAAACCTTTATGGATGAGTACTGGCAGAAAAAACCCATATTGATACGTCAGGCTTTTGCCGATTTTAAAACCCCTGTTAGCGCAGATGAATTAGCTGGCCTTGCCTGTGAAGAAGAGGTTAACTCACGCATCGTTATGGAAAAAGACGGTGACTATCCCTGGTTCCCCATGTTTGGCCCAATGAGTGATGAAATATATTCATCTATGCCAAAAACAAACTGGTCATTGATTGTTAATGATTTAGAAAAATACATACCAGAACTTTCATGGATTATTGATAGTTTTCGTTTTATTCCAGAGTGGCGACTAGATGATTTAATGATTAGTTACGCCGCAGACCAGGGTTCTGTTGGTCCGCATATCGATTTATACGATGTGTTTATTTTGCAGGGCGAGGGTAAACGCCGTTGGCAAATAAGTGGTCAGCCCGTGTCTGAGGATAATCAGGTAAAAGAAACACCATTAAGAATTCAAAAAGATTTTGAATCTGAAGAAGAGTGGGTAATGGAGCCAGGTGATATGCTTTATTTGCCACCAGGGGTTCAACATTATGGTGTGTCACTGGGTGAGAGTTTAAGTTATTCCATTGGTTTTCGTGCTACCAGCCATGCGGATATTGTAAATGAGTTTATTGCTTATATAACACAAAACCTGTCGACAGATTTAACCTATCAGGACCCTGATCAGAAAATTCAGGAATATTCTAATGAAATAAAACCGGATGCACTTCAGCGTGTAACTGAAATATTCAAAGAATATTTACAACCAGAGCATCCTGAGTTGAAACGCTGGTTTGGGCGTTTTGTGAGTGATACCAAAGCAGATGTATTAACAGAGCCTGAGAAGAAGTTAAACTCAGTTGACGAATTAAAAGAACTGGCAAAATCAATTTCTTTAAGTCGGCATCCCGCAAGTCGGTTTGCCTTTTCTGAAAATGCAAACAGTGCCCTGTTATTTGTTGATGGTGAAGATTATGAAGTTAGTCTCGAGTTTGCACGATTGTTATGCAAACAAAGACAGCTTGATTTTAATGAAATCGATAAAGTAGCAAGTAAAACTGAAATGTCACTTATTCTGGATTTATACAATAACGGTAAGATTTATTGTTAATAGCAGCTCAATAACAGTCTAAACCTCTGTTTAGTGTTTAATAACGTGTCACAACTAGCTATAGATTCTGATGTATAAATAATGGTCTCTTATTTAATATTTAGAGATTAGAAAAGTATTGTTTATGAAATTATATACCACCATTAATTATGTATTAGTTGTATGCAGTTTTTTTTTATTAAACGCATGTGAAAGTGATCATAAATTAACAAGTAATAAAAAAGCCAGCAAGGCCTTTTTTGAAGAAAAGGTTATACCTGTTCTTGAAAATAGGTGCCTTGCCTGTCATGGTGTAAATGAAGATGCTTATAGTGAATTCATGTCAGGTGACAATAAGAGTTTTTTTTATTTTCCTATAACATCTCAGAATAAAATTTCAGATAGTGAAATTGCTTATAAGGTGACAGTTAGTCATCACCGGGTAGAGTATGGCGAAGCAGCAGAATTTAGTCATATTGTAAGATCACCATTAACAGAGGAATATGGTGGTATAGCACATAAAGGTCTGGATATTTTCTATTCAACCGATGATGCCGGTTATAAACTTATGCTGGAATGGCTGAATAAGGAAATTGCAGCTCATCCAGAAAAAAAACAGAGTTTATCTGCTTCAACTCAATTTTTTAAAGATGAAGTTCAACCTGCACTGGTTAGAAATAGTTGCTTCCTGTCTTCCTGTCATGGGCCTGCCTCGTTTACTGACTTTAAATTGTTACCGCCATTGCCTAATGGTGAATTCTCTAATGAAATGACAAGTAAAAACAGAACATCTGTTTTAGGTGGTTTAACGCGACTGGTTAATTTAGGGGGTGATTTAAAACTCAGTCGTGTGTTAGTTAAAAATATACCAATAGAGATGGGTGGTGTACATCAACGGGGTGGTAATAACCAGTTTTTTGAAAACTATGATGATGTAGACGTGGAAAAGATCTTGTCATGGATGGCAATGGAAAGAGATGATTTATTTAAGTCTTTATCTATTCGAGGCAAGCCCTTGCTTAATGAATTGCCTGGTGATGAAAAAGGTATTGTATTTATTCGTGGACCACGGCATATGCCACGTAAATACTTCTCATTTGATGAGTTTTATCCCGGTTCTAATATTTACTTCTTTGATGGTGTCAGCGAAAGTCAAATTACGTTCTTTAAAAATTCAGAGATTCAGTCACTTGATGTCAGTTATGATGCAAGAAAAGTTGTTTTCTCTAAGAAAGATAATAAAGATACGGGCTTCAGGGTTTTTGAAGTAGATTTAGAATCAAAAGAAATAAAACAACTGAGTACTGCTACAGATACAAAAGGTGAAATTGTTCATCATATTGATCCTGTTTATAGTCCTAATTATTCATTAGAGCATAATGAGGGTTACGATCTAAGTGATGTTGTTATTAGTTATGCTAGTAATGTCGCAGGTGACTATGTTGCGTCTGAGCCATGGGGAATTATTGGCGAGGCGGATAATACAGATAAACCGTCGAGTACAATTATTACGGATAAACAACGACATGAAAAAGCCGGTACATTTACAAATTTAAATTTGAGTTTTGTAAAAGGCCCCAATAAAGGACTTTGGCGAAAGATTATTAAACACACTAAAAACAAGTTAATACTCGACAAAGCTTTACCCCATGCTGTGGATATTAATAGCATTTATGTCATAGAACAGCCACAGAGAAATTATTCATCGGCTTACGATATCTGGCGTTTTAAACCGGGTTCATTTAAAGAGACAAATCGTCGAATGACATGGGGTTTTAATCAGGAGCGCAGGCCTACGCTAAGAACCAGTGGCGAAGTGATGGCGACATCAGTGCGTAATCTGGGTTATCAGGATGATAAACCGGTTTTTAATGGCGCCATATTTCGCATGCAGGCGGGCGGTTTTGATTTTCACCCTCATGGTGGTGAGCGTTCTCAATATGCACTGCACAGTGATGCACGGGAAATGCCCCAGGGTCTTGAAGTTAAAACTTTACATGACCCACGAAATTACTGGGGTGGCGGTCAGTTGGCATTAGTCGATCATGGTTTTGGTTCATCCACTGAAGCCAATAACCCCATGGATGATATTCCACTAACAGAAAATTATAATGAGGTTGATTTTTCATCGTTACCACGTTACATATCTGAGATGGTGGTATTTGATAAAAATATCAATCATACCGGTGTATCAGAAGCGGGTGCCTTTCGTGACCCTTATCCTGTAGTGGATGGCTCAATCCTGGTTTCTCATGTAACTAATAAGATCGATCATCTAGATAAAAATGCAGACCCGGACTGGGATATTTATCGAATAGAATTTGAAGGTTCACTGCAGGCAGAAGATCGTCATCAAATTGGAGCTTATAAAAAAATACGTTTAGATAAAATTTCTACTGATGCCGCTGAATACAATCCAAGACCCGTGGTTATTCGTTTGCACGAAAATCGTCATCATCCTCTGAAACATCAAAAATTTGTAAGTGGGCATAAACCCAATGTAGTAGACGGTGTAAAACGTATGCCAGCTGATATACCAGCAGAAGTTGAGGTTTATGATTTTGATTTACTGGCTTCATTTTTAACAAATTTCACGCAAACCGGCACAAGAAATATTTTACCTGAAGGTGTAGTCAAGTCTGTTCGGGTTATTGGTGTCTTACCACTAACAAAGCTGGATACTCAAAATATCAGTGATGACGATCCGTTTGCCACTGCGGTAAGTAAGGGTGTGCATACTAAAAAGCTGATTATTGATGAGGTGTCTTTAGCATCGGACAGTTCAATGTATGTGCAGGTACCGGCAAATATTGCCTGGATAGTGCAGGCATTAGATAAAGATAAACGGGCAATATTTACCCTGCAGCGTATGTTTTATACACAACCAGGAGAACGATTTACCCTTTCTATACCAAGGAGTAAGTTTGTTAACACCTGTGGAGGTTGTCATGGCTCTTTAACCAGTGAACCCATGCAGGGAATAGGTCCGGCTGATATTGTTACTGAGGCATCCAGGGTGGTAGCAAACTGGAATCAGCAGGAACAAAAAAGAAGATCACCCTCAGCCATGGGTTTAAAATTAACTGATTATACTTCGATTGACTTTGTTAAAGATATTCAGCCTGTTTTAAATAAACATTGTGTCAAGTGTCATACTGATGGTGAGCTGAATTTAAGTGACTTAAAAACACGTCATTATAATCAGGCATATGAAAGCTTGCATCAATTACGAGATCCTCAGAGCCGTGATTTTGCGGATAAAAAATACATTAATGAACGTGAAGCGCTGTCATCACAAAGTTTATTAATTGATAAGTTAATGACTAAAGATCACAACTATCTTAATGAAAATGAGCTTTTAATGTTAATTCGCTGGATAGATATAGGCGCGACTTATAAAGGCGTGTTTTGATAATGTTTAAAAATGTAAAAACATTTATTGTCCTCTTTTTAATTAGCTTTAGTGGTTTAACTAATGCGCAAGAAGTTTATTATGCTTCAGCATTCGACAAACTGACTTCATCGGTGTGGCGTTATAATAGTGAATTTAAAAAACATGATTTAACCCCGGTGCTAAATAATGTACCAGTTCAGGCAAAACAGCCGCATCGAGATAAACCCACAAGGGTTACGCTTAATAAAGAGGCCACCAGGTTATATGTGACATTGCAGGGCACTGAAAATAACCCACAAAATAAACTCGCGGTGGTGGATGTTGCAACGAATAAAGTCATTAAGCGAATCGAAGTAGGTAGCAGGCCTTATACCTCAGTGTTACACCCGGGTGGTAAATTTCTCGTGGTAACAAATGAGTTCTCAAATTATGCCTCAGTAATTGATACGCGAATCGATGAAGTCGTCAATATTATTGAGCTTGATTATTATGCACAAGATATTACTTTTTCTAAAGATGGTAAGAGGGCATGGGTTGCCAGTCGTTATTTAGACCAGGTTCTGCTTATTGATATAGTTGAAACAGATAAACATCTTAATGGAAAAATTAAAGTACAGGGTGGTTTCAATGATGAAGAGTTTTACGGTGGTTATTCTATTTCTAAACAAACACTTAATGACTTATATATTCGAGGTTTTACAGATAAACAAATAGATAAAGCTAATCAACATAGCTCACAGGGTATTAATGCTATTTTAAGGTCCAGGTGTGCAAGCTGTCATAATGAAGCAGCGGGTGGCTTTGTTTCTGGCCCTGATGTTAAGTTAAACTTTTTATCAGCAGTTGCAAATTCAATTGGTGGTGATGCCTATAATAGCCCCTTATTAAGAGCCGTTTTGCCAAAAACTATGGGTGGATTTGGTGATGAAAAAATCACGCCAGAATTTCATCCCGGTGGTGTGTTGTTTGAAAAAGGTGAAAATGATTTAGAAATAATAGTTGAATGGATAAATCAGGGTTATGGTGGTCCGGGAATACCGGTAGGTAATGAGCAGGCTCATCCAAAAGATTTGGCTCTATACGGTCGATATTTGTTTGTTGGTAATACCGGTACGATGGATGTAGCGGTAATAGATACCCAGACAAACAAACTCATCGGTAGCATTTATACAGGCAATGTCGCCAGTCATTTAATAATAAAAGACAATACCTTAATGGTGTTTACCATGGGTGCGGGTTTTGGTGCGACCAAAGAACGTGATCCATATGGTGCAGAAAGCTGGGATAAAAATAACCCGGCAGCTCAGTATACTGTATTAAGAGATCCCACCCGGGGTTATGACGCCTATCCTGTTGATAAGCAGTTTGTCATGGGTGATTTTGACGCAGTTGATGGAACATGGAATTTTAAAATGCGTGATATTCAAAATGATATCATTGTTATTGATTTAACTTCGATTGATTTCAACACACTTTCAAAAAATAGTTCACCTGATTATTTTCTTAAAACTAATAAATATGAAGCACATAAAAACTGGGTGAGGTACACATCTGATACAGCTGAAGCTACTACGGGTGATGTTAAAGGTGATATACCGCCAGAGTTGCAGCGCGTCCCCGGGTCTTTTCCAGAATGGTCTGTAACACTTGACGATAAACTTTATGTGAGTATGTCCGGTACATTTGAAATTATTGAATGGCAGATAAACCACAATCCTGATGAACCTGCAGATCGACTTATTCCATTACGAAAATTTGATGTAGGTTTCAGGCCAGTGGGCATTACCGCTGCGAACGATAAATTATTTGTTGCAAATCAGATGAGTGAAACCATTACCATTATTGATCTGCATAATCCTCAAAATATTACTGAAATTATTGTAGGTGACTTAACTGAACCCGCCGTAACTACCGATGTAGAGCGTGGTGATATGCTTGTTCATTCAAGCGTTTTTAGCTCTGATGGCGACACATCCTGTGCACATTGTCATTATCGTGATACAGGTGATGGCCGTGCCTGGGGTGCAGCAGAGGTAGTGGGGCAGAATAGATGGGGGCATTTAACACCGGGTGGAACACTGGGTATTCCACAAATAAAAAATATGTTTGCCATTCAACCGTTTTATTTTGAAGGCACGCATACTCTAGAAGAGGGTCAGGGTGCCGATATCAATGAACCAGCGAGTTCTATTGATTTCGACAGGCCTGTATGGACAGGTGATTTCAGTAATCTGGTTTCACCTGTCGCTGATGATAAACGGCGTTTAATGCATGAAGAACTAAAAGAACGTGTCGAAGTGAATAAGTTGGGTAAAAAATGGTATGACCTTGAACATAGGCGTAATGAGTTTTTCAAAACCCAGTCAAAAAAATATTTTAATAAAGCCTATTCTCTGGCCGAGTTTTATCCCTTTGTCGCTGCCTGGATGGGACAGGAAAATCGTTTATTGCCAACACCTTTTGATAAACAGCACCCTTCCGTAAAACGGGGTAAGCAGTTATTTAACTCTGCGCAGGTTATGTGCGGGGTATGTCATACGTCTCCCGAGTTCACTAATAAAACCCAACTACTTGCAAATAATGATCGGCGTGCATTGCCACAATTAACCACCATGACAAGACGAGATGCATCATATTCGCTGGCGAGTGTTTTCGCAATGGAAACAGTAAATGGTGATCCTTTAGGGTTAAAACATGAAGATAAGGGGCGCTTTGAAGAAAAGGAAGGTACATTTACAACCATGACACTGCGCGGAATTTTTGATAGACCGCCGGTTTTCTTACATCATGCACGCGCAAGGTCTTTGCGTGAAGTTTTACTAACACCTGAGCACCCAGCAGCGAGAAAATTCTTAATGCCAGTTATGACAGGTGATGAAGTTGTAAGAAAAGATAAAAAAGAAATTGGTTTTAATGAATTAACAGAAAGAACTTTAAAAGGTGATTTAGATAAACAAAATAGAGTCATTGATTCACATGGTGGTACATCACATTTAAGACCTGGCCAGATAGAGGACCTGCTTAATTTTATGAAGGTAATAGAATAATGAAAAAGTGGATGATATTCATTATCGTTGTTGGTTTGTCTTTAGTATATGGTCTTATGTATAAAGATAAAATAGTAGACGAAACTCAGCATCAAACAGAGCACGATACAAATCACGTAGATGAAAGTGTGATTAAAAGACCTGTTTATGAAACTTCACAATATAAATTATCTGAGCTGGTTAAGCGTGAAGTTGTTTTAATGGGCTCACAGTTTATTTTTGTTGTTGAAGCTCCAGAGAAACTTGCGCTTCAGATTATAACAAAAATAACAGAGAATTTATTAACACTTGAGTCGAAAATAAGTTCCTGGAAACCCGGTAGTGATGTTTTTCTTTTAAATCAACAAGCAGGTAAATGGATTAAGGTAAGTCAGCAAACGATGAGTTTATTGCTGTTATCGAAGCGGGCTTTTGAAGATACCGATGGTGATTTTGATGTGACGATAGGCTCTGTCTGGGATTTGTATCCATTTCGGGATCAAACGCGGGATTTACCCGATGATACGGAAATACAGCAGCAATTACAGTTTGTGGGTACAGATAAAATTGAATTAAATCAATCTGAAATGAAAGTCAGAATCCCCAGGGGCATGAAAATAAATTTAGGCGGTATTGGAAAAGGTTATGCCGCCGAGTTTGCGATCAGCCTATTACGCGAGATGGGTATAAAAAATGCCGCAGTTAGTGCCGGTGGTGATGTTTATCTAATGGGAAAAAAATCAAACGGGCCCTGGAATATCAGTATTGAAAATCCCCGTTGGAAAGGCCAGGTAATAGAGCAGTTCTCAATAGCTGACTATGCTGTGGCAACTTCGGGTGATAATCAGCGTTATATTAAACACAAGGGCAAACGTTATAGTCATATTATAAACCCGAAAACGGGTAAACCAGCCAACGGCACTCAAAGTGTCACCATTTTAACGAAAGATGCGGCACTTGCCGATGTCTATGCAACAGCAGTATCTGTTAAAGGCGCAATCGAGGGTATGCGTTGGGTGAATAACAAAGAAAATATTGAAGCTTTAATTATTGATGACAACAGTAGCGTGACTCGTTCTACAGGCTGGGAAACCTTAACTAAGGGGTTACAATAATGTTACGTTTCTGTGTGGTTTTAATGGCCTTGTGCTGTTCACTTATTGCTAAGGCTGATACATTACAAAAGATAGATACTATTGAAGTCACTAATAAGGCTTATACAGAATTTATAACTGCACATCCAGAACATAAACTACCGAAATACTGGAAAGAGTATCGTTCGGCTTTTTTTATAAACTCAGTAGCTTCAAAATTATCACCTTTTAATGAAAATACATTCAAAAAACCAGATCACCCGGTTGTTGGGGTGAACTGGTATTCTGCAAAGGCGTATTGTAAATGGCGTGGTAAGAAGTTACCGACACATGCCCAGTGGATGAAATATGCAGGTGATTCAGATGGACGAATCTGGCCCTGGGGTAATCAATGGGATTACAAAAAAGCCAATACGGGTGGTGAGAAATGGGCAGAAAATGATGGTTATACTTATTCTGCACCTTCTAAATCATTTGAAAAAGGTATGTCACCTTATAATGTATTAAATATGGCAGGTAACGTTGCCGAGTGGGTAGAAGAAAAACGTGTTGTAGGTGGTAGTTCAAATAGTAGTCCATCAGGTGTCAGTATTAAGGCTTATATTGAACGTGATGCGGAATATAGAAGTTTTGATATTGGCTTCAGGTGTATAAAATAATGACACGCCTGATAACAAAATTTAATTTTGTGAAGCCGCGATATATTGTGTTTTTGCTGTTGTTTTTCATTATTGTAATAATGGCAATTAGTAATTCATTTTTTAAAAATAATGTACATGAGTGGCGTTATGACGGTAAATGTAAACAATGCCATTCTCAGCATGAACATATAAAAAATGAAATTAAAGATATAAAGCCGGCTTTGCTTATTCCACCGCCTAAAACACATAATGAGCAGTTTCGTCGATATACTCATGGTAGAACAGAAAACTTTTCTTACCAGCGTTGCGTTTCATGTCATATAAAGTACGAGTGTGAATCTTGTCATAATACACTTCCAGAAAGCCACACGAGTGATTTTGTTAATCCGTCAGGTGATGGCCTGGAACGGCATATTATGTTAGCTAGCATTAATCCATCATCATGCTTAACCTGCCATAAATCATTTGTAGTGGCGTGTGTAGAGTGCCACACAGCTTCAGAAGTAAAACCATGGCAGGAAGCTGCAGAAAACAGGCTGCAAGGTAAAATGGAGTCGCCGGAGTGATGATGAATATCAAAGAATTTCGTCAGACTGTAGGTGCTAAATGGAGTACCTTTATTCTGCTCTTGCCTTTGGCTATTTTTGGCAGTATTTATTTTGGTATTAATGCCTTTTTTGTTTTGCTTGTGTCAACGTTAAGCACAATGTTAGCCGGTGCGATAATACAATGGTCAAATGGTGGTGTAGTAAAAATATTTAACCCGGGTAGCATGATAACAGGCTTGTTAATGGGTTTAACACTCAGTCCCTTAACGCCATTTTATATGATTATAATCGGTGGGTTTGTTGCTGAGTATATTGGCAAGCAGGCTTTACCTGCATTGAGTAAGGGTAAAATAGGTAATATTTTTAACCCTGCTGTTTTAGGGCGTGCTGTTATCGCAGTTTTAGAAAACTTCGATCCAGTTCCTTATGCAGATTTAGCCAGCGGCGCCAGTTTATTATTTAAAGAAGCAGGTGGTATGTTGCAACCCTATTACTGGGATGCCTTTTTAGGCTTTACTAAAGGCTCTATAGGTGAAACCAGTACTTTATTATTATTGATTGTTGGTTTTTTAATGTTGCGTTATGTGGTGATTAAGAGAGAAGCTGCTATCACAATGTTATTAACAGTACCTGTTATGGTTTTTATACTGCCAGAAACTCCTGAAATAGTTGGCCATGCGCCCTGGATGTCTGAACCCCTGGTGTACTTAATGGGAGGCCCAACCTTATTGATGGCGTTCTTTTTTGTGACCGCACCAGAAACCTCTCCAAATACTATAAAAGGTGGAATTGTATTTGGTATGGGTGTGGCTGTATTGTCTGTATTGGGGAAAATGTATACCAGTATTGCAGGTGTCGAAATGTACGCCATTTTAATAATGAATCTGATGATTCCCCTGTTGAATAGTAAAAGGTTTAGATATGCAGGTTGAAATTAAAAAACAGAGCTTTAGTGTGACTTCATTTTATGATTCAGCGGAAAGCAGTTATGTAAAAGAAAAAGAGATTATTGTAATTGAAGCTAGAAATGTTTCGAGTTTTGAGAACTATTCAAAAGAAGAACCATTTAATCAACTTAGAAATATTATTAACAATAAAATAAGTAATGCAGAGGGTTTAAAATTAATTTTTAACAGTGGTTTATGTGGTTGTGGTGGCTCACATATTCCGTTGTTTAAAAAATGGCAGGCAGCTGTACCATATAAGCCAGAATTTCTGGTTGTTAATGGTCTGGAAGGGGAACCTTATACCTATAAAGATTACTTTATTATGCTTCATTATCCGCAGTTGTTGATTGAAGGCATAACTATAAGCTGTAGATTGCTGGAAATTAATGAGGTATATCTGCTTGTTAATTCGGCCTATAAACTGGCGTATGAAAATTTAACTAAAGTCGTATCAGAAAATACATCCTTATTAAAAGATATAAACATACATGTGATGTACGGTCCTAATCCGGACTTATATATTGTAGGTGAAGAAACTGCATTACTTAACTATATTGAAGGAAAACGTGCGGAGCCACGTTTAAAACCACCATACCCCCATGAAAAAGGTTTATGGAACAAATCGACAATTATTAATAATGTTGAAACCCTTAGCTGGATTCCGCTTCTTTTAAAGTCACCTGAGCGCTTTAAAAATAAACATCCCAAATTAGTTACTTTATCAGGTGATGTAAAACTACCGGGTATTTATGAAGTTGATATGGGTGATTCATTAGAAAAGATCATTGATAAAGCTGAGGCTGAAGATTTAAGCTTTATTGAAGTTGGTGGTATCTCAGGCGGTTTAATCCCTAAAAAGTTAATCAATATTAATTATGATGTAAGTGGATTGAGTAAATTAGGTCTGCATGTGGGGTCTGGTACAATACGTTTATTTAATAATACGCGTGACCCGTTACTTGAAATGTCTAAATCAACTGAGTTTTTTAAAGAAGAGTCATGTGGGCGCTGTACACCCTGCAGGGTAGGCACGCAGGAACTGCTTAAATTTTCCCAGCAATTACTTAATTCAAACGAAACAGATGAGAGTATTAACTGGTTACATAGTGTTAGTGAAACTATGCAGCAAACATCGACCTGTGGTTTAGGCAAGGCAGCTTCAGTGCCTGTTGTCACTTATTTAAAACATTTCAGGAATCTGTGAAATGATTAAAATCAGCATAAATAACCAGGCAGTTGAGGTTAAGGCAGGTAAAAGCATATTGCAGGTGGCAAAAAAAGCAGGTTTGTCCATTCCAACTATTTGTCACTTACCAGGTCTTGAGTCGCGCTCGGTTTGTCGTATTTGTTCAGTTGAAGTTGAAGGTCATAATAAATTATTGCCCGCCTGTTCAACTGTGGTTGAAGAAAATATGCAAATACAAACCCACAGTACAAAAACAGTAAATGCTAGAAAAGTCTTAATGGAATTTATTATTGCTGAACATGGGGGATTAGAAACATTAAACACACAAGTTCGTGATTATGCCAGTCAGCTGGGTGTTAATAACGCACGTTTTTATTTACATGATCAAAAACTCAAAGATTGTAATCGTTATAGTTCAGATTATATTCAATTAGCTCAGGAAAAATGCATACATTGTGATCGCTGTATCAGAGCCTGTAGAGATAGCCATATAATTAATCGTTCTCATCGAGGTTCGGCAAGTTTACTGACCTTTGGTGAAGACGACTCGTTACTTGACGACACAGCCTGTTCAAGTTGTGGTGATTGTGTTGCTGTTTGTCCGACAGGCGCTATTTATTCAGATCGTTAGGTGTTTATAAATATCAGGTTTGCTATTAACAGGCTAATTGCTATTTTATAGTTTTTTTGTAAACGTCAAAGATCCTGCTTCAGAAATTATTAGAGGTATGTATTAAACGGTTGTACCGTTACATTATCGCCTATCTTCACGCCGTCACAATCCTCATCTAACAAAATTAAGCAATTCGCGCGAGACATTGAAGTTAAAATACCTGATCCCTGTTTACCCGTAACAGATACCGTTAACTGGCCTGATTCATTTCGCGATAAAATACCACGCAGGCACTCGAATCGTCCCGGTCGTTTTTTTAGCGCTGAATTACATTTCACCTCGAATGTAAGGGGCGAGCGTGCACCTTCACCAGATAATTTTTGTATTGCAGGTAATACAAAGTGATAAAATGTCGTCATCACGGCAACCGGGTTACCGGGTAAACCAAAGAAAACCGCCTCATCAAGTTCGCCAAATGTAATTGGCCGCCCGGGTTTCATAGCAATTTTCCAGATATGTATTTTTCCCATCTCTTCAATAATATTTTTTACGAAATCAGCCTCACCTACAGAGACGCCACCTGTGGTAATTACCAGGTCAGCTTTACTCGATGCGGTTGCAAAAGCTTCACGTAAATCTTCCAGCTTATCTCCAACAACACCAAGATCAATAATTTCTACATTTAGCTGGCTTAACATTCCATACAGGCTGTATCGATTGCTGTCATAGATATCACCCTTTTCAAGGGGTTCTCCTATTTGGCGTAATTCATCACCAGTAGAAAAAAAGGCGATTCGTGGTTGTCGGTAAACACTGATTTCGCCAATACCAATGGATGCAATCACACCCAGATCAGCAGGCTGTAGGTGGTGTCCCTGTTTTAGAACAATGTTACCTTTAGCGATGTCTTCGCCTGCCTGGCGAACGTTCTGACCTTTTCTGTGACCTGTTGTAAAGCGCACAGTCGTGTCACTTATTTTTTCACTATGCTCCTGCATAATAACTGTATCGGTATTAGACGGCATCGCTGCGCCTGTCATAATTCGTACACATTCACCGGCCTGGCACTGGTCATTATTGTTTTCATTCTTAAAGGGCCGCCCGGCATAAGCAGTGCCAATTACTCTGTATTCGCGTGTTTCGTTATTCGGTAGTTGGTCACCTGATAAGGTATAACCGTCCATAGCTGAATTAGTGTGTCCGGGAACATTTAATTTTGAAACAATATCTTCTGCCAGTATGCGGTTTAAACTCTGATATAAAGTGAGTTTCTCGGTACCGTCTATGGGGTGGATTTTTTCGAGTATTTTCTGGCGAGCAGTTTCAACCGTAATAGTTTCACTATCGTAATCATCAGCACAACTGGCCTGTTTTTTTGCTTTCGGGTTTAACATGGTTATTCATCACTTTTCTTGAGTCTGTATGTAGAATTTTTACTTTTCATATTTCTAACAAGAGTAATAAAATATTCAGAAGATATTTATAATATTTTGATCAGGTTGATCTCTTAGTGGTAACCGCTTCATTACATCAAACCTTCGTTCTGTAAATTATCTCGTTCGTTAGTGGTGTTTATATTTCTAAAGGTTTCCGGGCAATCTGAAAAATCTGCATGTGTTACATTATGCTGTTTATACCAGAGGTCGATCTTTCTCTCACCCGAGTCGAGAAAACCTTCAAGGCTTACACTTAATGAAACAGGAATTAGTGAGTGCACAGGTTGCAAACGATTTCCATCATGTGCGACAGCTATTTCTGCATTCTCTTTATTTAATGTTGAGATAAGGCGTTCTACATAGTTGCTGGCTAACAATGGGCCGTCACAGGGCAGGGTGACTATATGGCTGGTTGAGGTTTCTTTCATGGCACTAAAAAAACCGGCTAAAGGGCCCTGGTAATTATCCAAGGTATCAGAGATAACCGGGAAACCATAGTGAGAGTAAAGTGACTGGTTTCGGTTGGCATTAATGATAATACTTTTAACCTGAGGTTTGATCGCCTCGATCACATATTCGATGAGTGGTCGATCAGCTAGTTCGACCAGGCCTTTATCTTCGCCCTGCATACGTCTGCCTTTGCCACCGGCAAGTATCACGGCTGTTATATCTTGTTTAGTAAGTGTGTTCATAAATATATTTTTTGTAATGTATAGGTGTGATGTTTTCGCTGCTTGTATAATCGCTAAGTCGCCCTTCACTTAACTGTAACCAGTTATCGGTGAGTGCTTCAAAGTGAACCGGATCATGACTCGAAACAACTAATGCCACGCCCTGTTGTTTCAGGTTGAGCAGTAAATCGATTGTTCGCAAACGTGATTCATAATCCATGTTAGTAACAGGTTCATCCAGTAATAATATTTTAGGGTTTCTAAGCCAGGCACGGGTAATCGCGACACGCTGAAGTTCACCACCAGACAGCGTTTTGGCGGAATTTTCTGCAATGCTTTCCAGTCCGGCCCATTCGAGAGCAGATCTGATGCGTTGTAGACGTTGTTTCTGCTTAAGTTTATTGTCTAATGAAAAGTTTAAATTGCTGATTACATCACCTTCAAACATATAGGGTTGTTGATGCAAATAAACCACGCTGTTTCTTAATTGTTGTCGACATTTTTTCCAGTGGTATTTACCGAGGCCAGTATTAACAAAACCTGAGTCAGGTGTTTCCAGGCCGGCAATAATTCGTAAAAATGTGGTTTTTCCTGAACCATTTTTGCCACACAACAGAATACATTTACCACTCGTAATTTCGATTTCGGAGTTATCCAGAATCTGTTTTTGACCGAAACGTTTTCTGATATCAGAAAAATTTATATGCGTGTTATAGATATCTGTTTTCAATTGCTTAAATGCCCTTTACCCTGAAAGTACTGTAAGAAGGTGTTTAGTGTGAAGGCTAGAATAATGAGTACCAGCCCCAGTGCAATACCTTGTGAGAATTCGCCCTTGCTTGTCTCCAGGGCAATTGCCGTGGGTATGTTACGTGTATAGTTTAAAATGTTGCCGCCTAACATCATCGATGCGCCGACTTCGGCAATGATGCGCCCGTATGCACTAAACAATGCGGCGAGCAGGCCAAAACGTGCTTCTTTCATTACCGTGTAAAAAGCGCGTATTCGATTGGCACCTAAGGTTCGTGCGGTTTCCCAGGCACGTTTATCTATGGCCTGAAAAGCAGCATGTCCCATGGCGACCAGTATCGGAAAACTTAGTGCAGCCTGACCCATAACCATCGCCGACTGTGTAAACAGTAATCGCCAGTCACCCAAAATACCCTGACGTGAAAGTAATAAATAAAAAGTCAGGCCTATCACCACAGCGGGTACGGCTAGTAATGTATTAAAGATTGATATGAGTAAACGTCGACCAGGAAAATCAGCATAAGCAAGAATAAAAGCAATAATCAGTGCGGGGGGAACACTAATAAGAATGGCAGTGGTTGAAACCTGAAATGAAACACCAATGATCGCCCACAGTTCTGTATCTCCGCTAAAAAGCAGGTGGATTGCCTCTAGTGTTATTGAAGTAGAATCGTCCATTGTTCATTGCCCTTGCTTGATTTTCCTTATTCATTATTTACTGGTTTTTTATTATTGCCCGCCTGTTTCTTTAACCAGCTGACTGGTTAACTGCGTTTCATTGGCAGAAGGTTTAAACAGCAAATTATTATTAACCGTGAACTGGCCAATTAATGTTTGAGCGTCATTTGAGGTAATCCAGCTTATTAAAGCCTTTGCACCGGGGTAGTTAATATTGGAATAACGTTCAGGATTTACTGCGATGATGTGGTAGGGGTTAAACAGTTTTGGGTCACCTTCGTTAAGTATTTTTAAAGGGGTTTTAGCCTGAAAGGCTAACCATGTGCCACGATCAGTTAAGGTATAAGCATCGAGTTCTGCCGCCATCTGTAAAACTTTTCCCATACCCTGACCAACTTCTCGATAAGCTTTAGATTTATGATAATTATTTTTTGTTTTCCACAAACTTAACTCTTTTTTATGTGTACCAGAATTATCACCACGTGAAATGAATATTGATTTGTGGTCGGCTATCTGCTGCAGCGCATAACTTATCTCACTGTCAATTTTTATATTTGCCGGGTTAGATAACGGCCCCACCAGAACGAAGTCGTTAACCATAACCGGGTAACGTTTTTCACCGAAACCCGCATTAACAAATTTCATTTCAGCCGCAGGCGCATGCACTAGTAAAACGTCCGCATCACCATCACGTCCCATGCGTAGAGCTTTACCTGTTCCAACGGCAATAATATGCACACGATAGCCGCTTGTTTGTTCAAAGGTCGGTAACAGATAAGCGAGCAATCCCGAGTTGTCGGTGCTCGTAGTAGTGGCTAAACGAATGATTTTATTTGAGTTATTCGTCACCCCGTCATCAGCGAACACTGGTTGCTGAATATAAAAAGGCAGCAGTATTAGAATTGTTTTTATTGTTGATTTCACAAGTTTCATTTAGTTCACCTGTTAAGTGGTCTGGCTTTATTTATTGAAAGCTTGAAGAATATTTATGAACAATATTCATGAGAGCAATTGCTGTGCCAGTTGAAATTTTTAAACAGGCTGATTTTTAAAAACGCTGAAGCTGCAATAGTTAAAAGGCTTTTTAAATAGTGACTTAGCTGAGAGAAACAGGTCTGAAGCTTTGAGTTTGTCTTATATAAGCATTAATTTGGGTAATTTTGGCTATTCATAACTTTCAGGTCTGGGACAAATTGTCTCAATATTAGCATTTCGTGATTAGTGCCCTGATAGGGTATGATCAATATCAATAAGTCAGAAATGGGGCGAAATATGAATACCAGCGAACAGCGTATGTATGACAGCTCAACCCAGGAATCAAAAGCTTTTAATCAGCTTGATGATAATACGACTAGCAAAAAATCCATGCACTCTGTGCTCATTGTTGATGATGAGGTGGGAATACGCAGCTCTTTAAAAAAAGGCCTTGCCAGCCGCTTTGGTTTAATCGAAGTTGCAGAGAATGTTGAAGCGGCGGATGAACTCAGAGCACGCTGCCATTTTGATCTCATCATTACAGATATACGATTACCTGGGCGTTCGGGTGTTGACTGGATTACACAATTACGCGAGCAGGGTAGTAACACCGCCGTTATATTTATTACCGCATATGCGGATATTGAAACAGCTATTTCTGCTTTGCGAGCGGGGGCGACTGACTTTATCATTAAACCCTTTCGCCTCGCTCAAATGATCGCTTCTGTCGAACGCAGTATCGACAAACAAAAAATTCAACGAGAAAATTATATATTACGTCGAGAGGTTAAAAGTTATCACGATAATGCGGGCATGGTGGGTGACTGTGATTTAATGCAAAGTCTCTGTCAGGTTATCAAACGGGTAGCGCCTATGCCTTCGACTGTGTTGATTACCGGCGAAACCGGTACGGGTAAAGAACTTGCAGGTCGTGCTATACATGACTGGAGTGGACGCTCTGGAAGTTTTGTGCCAATTAATTGCGGAGCCATGTCAGCTGAATTACTGGAAAGCGAACTATTTGGTCACAGTCGAGGGGCATTTACCGGTGCGCATCAGTCACGTGATGGTTTATTTACCTACGCTAATGGCGGCACCCTTTTTCTTGATGAAATTGGTGAAATGCCAATGGGTATGCAAACCAACTTACTGCGCGTTATGGAGCAACACAGTATTCGTCCAGTCGGCAGTAATAAAGAAATTCCGGTTGATGTTCGCGTGGTTGCGGCAACTAACAGAGATTTACTTGAAGAAGTAAAAAAAGGTAATTTTAGAGAAGACCTTTATTATCGGCTTGATGTATTAAGTTTAAGAATGCCCTCATTGAAGGAACGTTTAGAAGACTTACCTTCATTGGTGATATATTTTTCAAATCTTTTAAGCAGTGAAATGGGTTTGCCTGTTCTAGAAATAGATGGTCATGAATTATCTTTACTTAAATCTTACCCATGGCCAGGCAATATTCGAGAACTTAAAAATGTTATCGAGAGAAGCCTGCTGTTAAACAGGCCACCAAGTGAATGTGTGGCTGCGCCTTCTTCTATTCAGCATTCTTTGTTAGAAACAGATGAAGCATCACAGCAACTTGACGAAATTGAAAAAAAACATATCTTGAAAGTGCTTGCTGAAAACCACGGCAATAAATCTTCTGCGGCTAAAGTGTTAGGTATTTCTCGCAAAACACTCGACCGAAAAACCAAGGTATGGCAGTGTAGTTAACATTCTTATATTACAGATGATTTCATTAACCCCCATTATTGAAACGATACGTAGTGCAGTTCGCTATAAGTTATTAGCCCTGGTTTTATTTCCCATCTTACTGGTTATGCCAATTGCACTGGTTCTGGCAATCTACTGGGGTAAAGGTTTTGCCTACGAACAGTTGTTTATAAAAGTAAATACCGATTTAACCGTTGCCCATGATGTATTTAAGCGTATACGTGAAGATTATTTAAGTCGCCTGGGTTTAGTAGCCGAGTCACATTCTTTTTATGTGGCGTTAGAAAAACACGATACAGAATCTATAAAACAGCAATTAACTATTTTAAAAAACACCTCGGGTTTTGATTATCTGCATCTGCTGGATACTGAGGGGAATCTGTTGGTTGAAAATTATTCAGTTGATTATAATCGAGTTTCAAAATTATTACTGTCCGCTGCACATGGAGAGCCCAGTGTAGGTATAGAAATATTCGATCACAAAAGAATGCTCGCCGAGAACAAAGACTTAGCACAACAAATAATATTACCGTTAATCGAAACAGAACATGCCAGGCCAACCAGTCGACGTATAGAAGATCGTGGCATGGTCATCAGGGCTATTTATCCCGCAAAAAACTCAAAGGGTAAAGTTATTGCGCTGCTTGATGGTGGGGTTTTTCTCAATTTGAATTTTACTTTTGTCGACACCATACGCGACCTTGTATACGGCCCCGGAAGTTTGCCAGAGGATAGTATAGGTACCGTGACGGTGTTTTTAGATGATGTACGCATCTCGACAAATGTGGTTTTGAAACCTGGTGAGAGAGCGCTGGGAACACGTGTTTCTAATGCAGTGAGAACTAAGGTACTGGAGCAGGGTGAAGTCCTCATCGACAGTGCATTTCTGGTTAATGACTGGTATATAGCTGCCTACAAACCTATCGTTGACATTAATGGTGAGCGCGTAGGCATGCTCTATGCCGGTTATCTTGAGGCACCATTTCGTGTTGCCTTCTGGAAAGCACTCGGCGTACTGATATTACTTTTTATTGTGTTAATGCTTTTATCTGCCTGGTTATCAATACGCGGTGCAAAATCAATATTCAAACCACTTGAAGCTATGAGTGCTGTTGTTAGAGCAACACGGGATGGCAAACAGTTACGCATAGGCGAACAGAAATCTACCGACGAAATTGGTGAGCTGTCACGTGAACTGGATATCATGCTTGATCAGTTGCAGGAGCGTAACCAGTTAATACAGCAATCCGCTGCGTTATTAGAAATAAAAGTCACCGAGCGAACCACTGAACTCGAATTAAAAAATGCAGATCTGTATAAAACAATAGCTGTGTTACGCCAGACGCGAGAGCAATTAGTTCTGTCTGAGAAAATGGCTGCCCTCGGCGAGTTAACAGCGGGTGTAGCACATGAAATTAATAACCCGACACAGGTCATACTGGGTAATCTGGATTTAGTTATTGAAGCTATGGGTTCACATATAGAACCCGTAAATGAAGAGCTAGAACTGGTTATACATCAGGTGTATCGCATACAGGACATTATAAATAATCTTTTGCAATATGCCCGCCCTGGCGAATATGCAGGTTATCTAAAAGAGATAAATGTTAACACCGTGGTTAACAACACACAGAAATTATTGACACACATGCAAAGAACATATCCTTTTCAGCTTGAGCTGGATTTGCAAGCAGAGAAAGTAGTGCGCATGAATGAACAGGAACTGGAGCAGGTGCTGGTAAACCTGGTGACAAATGCGATTCATGCATTAGACAAAGAACCCGGAATAATAAACGTGGCAACCCGTGACTGGGATGATAAAAACGGGGTAAATAAAGGCGTAGTGATAAAGATAAAAGATAATGGTTCGGGTATGACACAGGAACAGATCAGTCGCATCTTCAATCCATTTTACAGCACTAAAAAATCGGGCGAAGGAACCGGCCTGGGATTGTCCCTCAGTTATTCTCTGATGCGACATTATGGCGGTAATATTAGCGTAGAATCTGAGCTGGGAGAGGGTGCCGAGTTTTATGTCTGGATACTTGCCGAACCTGTTCTGGTTGATGATGAAGAAACCATATCAGAACAGTTACATGAGTTTGAATCAGTGGTTGCGCATGTGAACTTTGCTGAATAAATAGCACTTTTATCAGGCGTAAAAGAAAACGCAAATGAACGCTAATAAACGCAAATAAAAAACCACAGGATATACAGGTCTGGGGTTTAAATTGTTAAATGATATTCTATAATCACTGGCTTCAACGATATAATTAATAAAGACTAAAGTTTGTTTTTATTTGCGTTCATTTGCGTTTTCCTTTTTTTTCAGACTAATCGATTAAAATTTTACTCATCTCCCATGATAAGCTCATCCGCATTACTTAAATCATATGCACTAAG
>JAPHSS010000061.1 GCA_026195255.1 Gammaproteobacteria bacterium
TAAATATCCTTTATCTCGTTTTTTATATGTTTATGTGAACAAGCATCCTAATAAAGAGCTTGCGCCTTTAGAAAAAGAGTTCGTTAAACTTATTTTATCCAGGCAGGGTCAGGAAGTTGTAATAAAAGATGGTTATATTCCACTACCAGCTAATGTGGTTGAAAGGTATCTGTCTAATTTATAGAGATTATTTAAGATTCCATAACTTAAAGCCGCAGTGATGTCAGGCGTTAACTTAATCTGTTGATGTCATGTTTTTAGAAGTCTAAAGTCCCATTCCTGTATAGGTTGGGGCTTTTTTATGCATTAGAAAATATCTGCTAGAAATATAATAAATACCAGGTTTCGTTTTCTTCTGTTTTAGCTTTTTCAGGCTGCTTAACTCAATACCCGTATTAAGACCCAGCTTAATTGATGATTTATTGTTAAAAATTAATTTTTCTAATAGAACGTAGAGTAGTGCTCGTAATAATTACGAAGTAGGTAAGTCTTTTTTAATTTGAAGTTTATCAGTTTAGTGTTTGCATTTATTCGCGGTTTCTATACCTCTGGACAGTGAGGTGGCTTTTTTCTTTATATTATTTAAAAGCAATTTTTATCTTAATCGATCAATTGAGTTTCTAGATGTATATATTTAAAAACTATATTGGTATTGAGCATATGTAGAAAAGCCTATACCACCTGGAACATCATTTACTCTTCTTCTAACAGGTTCAGGGTAGGTATATCTTTCATCTGTAATATTATTAAAAATAAGTTTTACACTGTGTTGATCGATTTTATAATTGGTTATGAAATTAATTAATTGATAGCTGTCGAGTGTGCTGCGTTCACTGGTAATTGATGAGATGACATCTTTTTCGCCAACATATTGCGCGGTGAGTGTGGTGTTTAAATTTTTAGTGATGTGATAGCTTAGTATGGTGTTAAGTGTTTTGTTGGCAATTAGTGGTGCATCCTTTTCATTAATTGATTTATCTTCCCCATCTACATATGCTGCATTAATAATCAGCTCTAGTTGTTTATTTAAAATTGATTTCCATTCAATTTCAAGACCGTTCATTTTTTTACCTTCACCATTTTCATAAAAGGTGGCCTGGCTTGGAGCGGGTAATGGAACTCTCAGTATTTCATTTTCCAGATTTAGTGTGTATACAGCTAATTGAAGTTTGTTTTGCTCGTTTATTTGCGAATCTATACCAATTTCAAATGTTTTTATGGTTTCTCTTTCGAGGTCCGGGTCTCCCATTAATACATTATTGAGATTGACATACCTTTCTATGAACATAGGTGATCTAAAGGCTTCACTATAAAGAACTTTAATATAAGTCTCAGGCATTAACTGATAGGTTAAGCCGAGTTTTGGCATAATACCGCTACCTGCATTTTCTGAATTGTTTTCAGCTCGTACACCCGCAATAAATAGTGTGTTGTCATTCATCTGATATTTTATTTGAGTATAAATTGCAGCTGTATTTGTTTCATGGTTTTCAGCGAAGGCATCTGATGTCGTGCTGCCATCTAAATCTGATGTAAATAATAATGGAGTTGATTTCTGTTGTTCTATGGTTCCACCAACTATATAGTTTAAACTTTCAGTAATCTTATCTTTGAACTGAGCTTCCAGGCTATATCTTTCTACTTTATTTATAACTGTAGATGCATTACTTAAAGAATCATCACATGAGCCAGCGGGTGTTGGTATTGATATGTTGAATGCAGAACAATCGGCTGAGCTTGCAGGGAACGGAAATTGATTAACATGTATGTCTTTATCGCTAAGATCGTATCTTAGCCAGAAATTTAATTCTCCAGTTTTAATATTATATTTTTTATTGGCATCAAGATAACCAACAAAGTTTTCAAAAGTTCCGTTTTGCCATGTCCAGGGGTTGATGCCATACATCGCTTTTTCACGATCAAAGATTGCGCCATGTATACGCCAGTCATCTCCAAAGCTATCAACAAATACATTTTCAATATCATAGCGATAATCGAGATCTACGGCATTGCCAAATTCATCGTTTGTTGCGCTGTAATCATATCCATCATCACGTTGTACACTGGCGGCCATGCTAAAGTTTTCACTATGGTGTACAAGGCTACCGTAAATATGTGAATTGCTACCGGCCCTGAATGTTAGCTGGTCATTGTTCTCTTTGCCCTGCCTGGTTATGATGTTTATAACACCGCTTATAGAGTTTGTGCCGTAAAGAACAGAGGCAGGGCTACGAACAACTTCTATGCGTTCAACTATTTCTATTGGCACATAATCAAGCAGGGTTGAACCAAACAGGCTTTCGTATGAGGGGTGGCCGTTAATCAGATACAGGGATTTGTTATTGAATAAGCCAGGTGTGACGCCCCTGAATGTTTGCGTGGTTTGGCCAATATATGTTTCGCTTTTAACAATGCCTGGTAATAAACTAATAGCATCGTGGATATTAGTAATGCCCCATTCCTGAATCTGTTGTGCTGTAATGATAGAGATAGCGGCGGGTGATCTTGCGACTTGTTCATTTTCCTGCGAGGCGGTATAAACTTCTACCTGCATTAGCTCAGTTAAGGACATCGAAAAAAAGTCCAGATCATCAGCAAATACGTTTGTTATATTTAATAAACCGATAATGAGCACCGGGCTAGCCTTAATTAACACTGGTATATCACCTGTTATAATTTAAATTCTGAATTAATAATTGTTATATTTAAAGAAAATTTCTATATGTTTAAGGGTTAATTCGTAACTGACTCATAACTATTATAGAAGCCAATTTCATTAATTTCAGTTATGAATATCCTTTATATTGTTTAACAGCTATAAAAAAGTCTGGAAGTTCCCCTGATGGGAAGCTAATATCCCTATCTCTCAAATTTCAACATAGAATTATGGGTTACTAGCTCAAAGTGGAAGATATGTCTCAAACAGATTACATCGTTAAACCAGGCGGACAGCTTAATGGCGAGTTCCGTGTGCCGGGTGATAAGTCTATATCACACAGGTCAATTATGTTCGGTGCAATCGCCGATGGTACTACTCATGTTACGGGGTTTTTGCAGGGTGAAGATAGTTTAAATACACTTCGTGCTTTTCGTGCAATGGGTGTAGAAATTGAAGGCCCAAATGACCAGGGTGAAGTTACAATACAGGGTGTGGGTATAGATGGTTTAACTGCGCCTGCGCAGCCTATAGAGCTTGGAAATTCAGGCACCTCAATTCGTTTGATGTCAGGTTTGCTATCAGGCCAGACATTTGATGTGGTATTGAGTGGTGACCGGTCTTTATCTAAAAGACCTATGAAGCGTGTTACAGAGCCTTTAGCGCTAATGGGTGCTAAAGTTGATACTGATGAGGGTGGTCGTCCACCTTTAAAAATTAATGGTGGGTCCACATTAAAAGGTATCGATTACATTATGCCTATGGCAAGCGCACAGGTTAAAAGCTGTATATTACTGGCGGGTATGTATGCGCAGGGTAAGACCTGTGTGACAGAACCGGCCACTACACGTGATCATACGGAGCGTATGTTAAATGCATTTGGCTACCCGGTTGAAACTAATGGTAATAAGATGTGTATTGAGGGTGGTGGGCGACTCACCGCCTGTGATATAGACGTTCCAGCAGATATTTCATCCGCTGCATTTTATATGGTGGGTGCCAGCATTGCTGAAAATTCTGACATCACATTACAACATGTTGGTGTAAACCCGACGCGCACTGGAATCATCGATATTCTTAAGTTAATGGGGGGGAATATCGAGTTACTAAATGAACGTATAGTGGGTGGTGAGCCCGTCGCTGATATTCGTATTAGAAGTGCAGGTCTCAAAGGAATAAACGTACCTGAACACCTTGTGCCACTCGCTATAGATGAATTTCCCGTATTGTTTGTAGCAGCAGCGTGCGCTGAAGGTAAAACAGTTGTTAGCGGTGCTGAGGAGCTACGTGTAAAAGAGTCTGACCGTATACAGGTTATGGCGGATGGTCTTCAGGCAATTGGTGTTGATGCAGAACCAACACCTGACGGTATGGTTATTAATGGTGGGCCTGTTAAAGGTGGCAAGGTTCACAGCCGTGATGATCATCGCATTGCAATGGCATTTACAATGGCTGCATTGAGATCTGATTCAGATATAATCATTGAAGACTGCGAGAATGTGAATACCTCATTCCCTGATTTTATTGGTCTTGCTAACCGAGCGGGAATTACGGTTTCAGTAGTAAAATAGCAGACACTGCTATGATGCTTAATGCTCGGGGACTGAGCGCCGCCTTTTGGCGCTCTATCCCCTTAATTGATACCACCCGGAGTTAATAGAGTAGATAGTCGACTCTGTAACGTCCTTAACTGTTTCACAACTGGCTTCAGAGCGGAAAAACACCGATCTGAACCCGAGTAAAATTTGCTGATGGAAACTGATATGACTTCGAAAGTTACTCCAGTAATCACTATAGACGGACCAAGCGGCGCGGGTAAGGGCACCATAGCCCAGAACCTGGCAACTGCTCTGGAATTTCACATACTTGATAGTGGCTCGTTATACCGCTTAACGGCGCTGGCAGCACGGGATGATGGTATTGACCTGTCTGATGAATCAAGAATTGCGGATTTAGCACTTAATTTACATGTTGAGTTCATTCCAACAGATACAGGTTTACAGGTTCTATTAAGAGATGAAGATGTCACCGAGGCGATTCGTAAAGAAGAGGTAGGCATGGATGCTTCAAAAGTGGCCGCATTACCCAAAGTGCGTAAAGCGCTATTAGAGCGCCAGCGCAGCTTTTCAGATCAGCCCGGGCTGGTTGCAGATGGACGTGATATGGGTACTGCTGTGTTTCCGCATGCCTTGTTGAAAATATTTATGACGGCCTCCCTGGAAGAACGCGCCGAACGGCGTTATAAGCAGTTGAAAGCTAAAGGAGTTAATGTTAATATCGCCGCCCTCGTAAAAGACTTAAAATTACGAGATAAGCAGGACGCAAATCGAGCTGAATCTCCGCTTAAACCAGCAGAAGACGCTATCTTACTTGATACCACTACAATGACTATTGAGGAAGTAACGCAAAAGGTGCTGGAGCTGGCGAAACAACGATTAGCGTAATGTTCGGTAGGTGCGAATTTATTCGCACCCACACAAAACGTGTTTAAGGCCACAATGGTCCTTAAGCTTAATTTAACTCTAACCCTGTAATCTGCGCCCTCGCTACTACGTGTTTTACGTAAGTAATGTTGATAGGGTAATCCACCAGTTTACAGTTATATTGGAAAGTATTATGTCTGAATCATTTGCAGAACTATTTGAACAAAGCTTGCAAGAAACCGAAATGAATGCCGGTACCATTGTCATGGGTACTATTGTTGATATTTCTAACGGTTATGTAACAGTAGCAGCGGGCCTTAAATCTGAAGGCGTTATCCCTGAATCACAATTTTTAAGCAACGGCGAAGTTGAAGTTAAAATCGGCGACGAAGTTGAAGTTGTCCTTGAAGCGGTCGAAGACGGCTGGGGCGAAACACGTTTATCTCGCGATAAAGCGAAACGTGCTAAAGCATGGATTGTTCTTGAAGCTGCACACGAAGCAGAAGAAATCATCACAGGCATTATCACTGGTAAGGTTAAGGGTGGTTTCACTGTTGAGCTTGGTGATATCCGTGCATTCCTACCGGGTTCATTAGTAGATGTACGTCCAGTACGTGATACATCGTATCTGGAAGGTAAAGAATTAGAATTTAAGGTAATAAAGCTAGATCAGAAGCGTAACAACGTTGTTGTTTCTCGTCGTGCTGTTGTTGAGTCTGAGTACTCTGCCGAGCGTGAAGAGTTACTGGGTAGCCTGGAAGAAGGTAAATCTGTTAAAGGTATCGTTAAAAACCTTACTGATTACGGCGCATTCCTTGATCTTGGCGGTATTGACGGTCTTCTACATATCACTGATATGGCATGGAAACGTGTTAAGCACCCATCTGAAGTGGTTGAAGTGGGTTCAGAAATTGAAGTTGTTGTGCTTAAGTTTGATAAAGAGCGTAACCGTGTTTCTCTTGGCCTTAAGCAGCTTGGCGAAGATCCATGGGCAGCTATCGCAAACCGTTACCCTGAAGGTTCACGCCTGCAAGGTAAAATCAGCAACATTACTGATTACGGCTGTTTCGTTGAAGTTGAAGATGGTGTTGAAGGTCTTGTACACGTATCTGAAATGGACTGGACTAACAAGAACGTTAACCCTGCTAAAGTTGTAGCACTGGGTGATGAAGTTGAAGTTATGATTCTGGACATCGACGAAGAGCGTCGTCGTATTTCTCTTGGTATGAAGCAATGTATTGCTAATCCATGGGATGAGTTCGGTGCAACACGTAACAAAGGCGACAAAGTTAGCGGTAAGATCAAATCTATTACTGATTTCGGTATATTCGTTGGCCTTGACGGCGGTATTGATGGTCTTGTTCACCTTTCTGACCTTTCATGGGACTCTACAGGTGAAGATCTTGTGCAAAACTACAGCAAAGGTGACGAGCTGGAAGCGGTTGTATTGTCTATTGATCCTGAGCGTGAGCGTATCTCTCTTGGCGTTAAGCAGATGGAACAGGACCCGTTCTCAAACTTTGTAGCAGCAAACAGCAAGGGTGCTTTAGTTAAAGGCACAATCAAGGAAGTAGACGCTAAAGCAGCTATCGTAGATCTGGGTGATGGTATTGAAGGTACATTACGTGCTTCCGAGCTTTCTCGTGACCGTGTTGAAGATGCACGCACAATATTAAAAGCGGGTGAAGAGATTGAAGCCAAGTTCCTTGGTGTAGATCGTAAGACTCGCACTATCACTTTATCTATTAAAGCGATGGATGCGGATGAAGAAGCAGCAGCGATTAAAGAGTACTCTTCAGACGTGGAACCTGCATCAACTACACTTGGCGACTTGCTAAAAGAGCAAATGGATGCTAAAAATAGTTAATATGTAGTAATATTTCGAAAAACGCCTGATATATCAGATGGATGTAGGCTATTTCAGGTAATTTTTCGAGATAATAACAATAAATTGCAGTTGGGTCATGGATGACCCAAAACTGTATTAACTGGGGAACATCGTATGTCGGGCGAAGTAGTATCAAGATCAATGATGAAATCTGAGCTAATTGAGCTGATGGCGCGCAAGCAAAATCATCTGGCTTATAAAGATGTAGAGTTAGCCGTAAAAAGTTTATTAGAACAAATGTCTGAGGCTCTCGCTACGGGTGATCGAATTGAAATTCGTGGATTTGGTAGCTTTAGTTTGCATTTCAGACCCCCAAGAGCAGGGCGTAACCCTAAAACCGGTGATGCGGTTTCATTACCAGGAAAATACGTGCCTCACTTCAAACCAGGTAAAGAGCTTCGCGAACGTGTTAACGAAACACTAAAAAATAGTTAATGTTAGCATTTAAGTGACTGATAACGCTTTTAATAAAGCAATTAACAATAGCTGATTTAACAAATGATTCGATTTATAAGTCTGCTAGTATCCCTGCCCATAATTATACTGATTAGTGCATTTGCATTTAATAATCCACAATTAGTTTTAATTGATCTATTTACGTCTACTATAGAGCTACCATTAGCTGTCGCATTATTAATATCGTTGCTGATAGGTGTGGTTATTGGCTTTGTATTTAATTTGCTTAGCTTATATACACAAAAGAAAAAGTACTTAAGGCTTAAGCATAAAAAAGAAACCTTAAATGGATTATCTGAGGTTTTAGATAAAGCTAAAAATGATAAATGAATAAATGTATAAATGACTGAATATCTGGATATAAGCATTTCATCCCAATGGACCATCTATCTATTACCTGTATTAGGGTTTTTACTGGGTATTTTTTTAGCTCGTCGCCGTTTTAAGAAACAGAAAAAACAACTGCGTTTTTCCAATGATTATTTTCAGGGCTTAAACTACTTATTAAATGACGAGCAGGACAAGGCGCTCGATATATTTATCAAGTTAGTTGAAACTGACTGGGAAACAATTGATACCAGTTTAGCGCTAGGTACAATTTTTCGACGTAATGGTGAAATAGATAAAGCCATAAAACTTCATCAAAATTTACTTGCCAGACCATCACTACCTGCAGAATATAAAGCCACAGTTTTAATCGCACTAGCTAAAGATTATTTACAGGCTGGCTGGTTAGATAGAGCAGAGTCTTTATTTAAAGATGTTGTGGGTGACGCTGAATTTACAAGTGAAGCGCAAAAATGCTTAATGAGTATTTATGAGCAAGAGCAGGAGTGGGAAAATGCAATCAATATAGCCCGTCGTTTTCAAAGCAGGGGGGCTAAATCATTATCGGCAACAACTGCACAATATTACTGTGAGTTAAGTTTGCAGGTATTTAATCAAAACGATTTAAAAGAAGCCGAAGTGCTAGCAACACAGGCTTTAACAGTTAATAAAGACTGTGTGCGTGCCTCTATGTTACTTGCAGATATTGCGATAACGCGTGGTCGTTATCAAAAGGCGATCCGTTTTTTACATCAGGTTGAAATACAGAATATTCAGTTGTTCCCATTAGTGGTTGAAAAGCTGGTATTGAGTTATCGTAACACTTCAAATTTAAATAAAGCCTTGAGTTACTTAAGAAACCTCGACCAGAAATATCAGGAAGTATCACTTGTTCCTGTCATTACATCTTTAACAAGTGAAATGTTTGGTGAAGAAGATGCTTTACAGTATTTATCCGAAGCTGTTTTAAGAAAGCCATCACTGAAATCACTGAGTACGCTATTAAAATTACAAACGACAGAAATTGATCAATTTGATAACTTAATATCCACAGTCGTTGAAGCAATAACCTCAAAAAACTATGATTTCCAATGTGAACGTTGTGGATACTCAGCTAATACACATGTGTGGTTGTGTCCATCATGTCATGGCTGGAGTAGTATGATTCCTAAAGTCCACTAAAAATAGAAAAACAAAAGAGAATACGCAGTATGTCAGGCCCCAAAATTATAGTAGCACTGGATTACCCTACTGAATCTGAAGCACTCAATTTAGTCGACCAGCTGGATTCTAAACTATGTCGTTTAAAGGTCGGTAAAGAAATGTTTACTCATCTAGGACCTTCATTTGTTGAAAAAATACAAAATAAGGGTTTTGATGTTTTCCTGGATCTAAAATACCACGATATACCTAATACCGTGGCAAAAGCTTGTGGAGCGGCTGCAGACTTAGGCGTATGGATGCTTAATGTACATGCTAGTGGTGGTCGCAGAATGATGGAGGCTGCCGCTAATGTTGTAGCAAATCATCAAAACAGACCTTTGTTAATTGGGGTTACCGTTTTAACCAGTATGTCGCAACAGGACCTTAATGAATTAGGTGTCACTAATACACCGGCAGAGCAGGCATTAAATTTAGCAACACTTGCTCAAGAGTCAGGCCTTCACGGTGTTGTCTGCTCTGCTCAGGAAGCTCCGTTAATGAGAAATAACCTGACAAAAGATTTTCTTCTTGTTTCCCCTGGTATAAGACCTGCGGGTAGCAAGGCAGACGACCAGAGGCGTATCATGACGCCACTGGATGCAATAAATGCGGGATCTAACTATCTTGTAATCGGCCGTCCCATTACTAAATCTGACAAGCCAATAGATACTTTACGTACAATAAACTCAGAAATTTCCTAGTTGCCTTTTAACACTTTCATATATTAGTGTATGCGCTCCTATCCAATAATGGATTAAAACAAGGAGTCAACGTAATGAAAATAATGAAAGCGGTTGTTTTAAGCGTGATGATGTTTTGTGTAGTTCCGTTCTTTACCGGTGCGGCTATGGCTGGTGAGGTAAATATTAATAGTGCTGATGCACCCACCCTGGCAGCGGAGTTACAAGGTATAGGTGAAAAAAAAGCACTGGCGATTGTCGCTTATCGTGAACAAAATGGCCCGTTTGCTTTAATTGAAGATCTACAGAAAGTTAAAGGGATTAGTGCTAAAACGATAGAAAAAAATAAAGATAATTTAAATTTATGATTTAAGTTTAAAATTAAACTTTATATTTTCTATAAAAATACTCCATGAGAATATCGTGGGGTATTTTTTTGTTCATTTACCTTATAATTGATTGAATCATTGGAGCATTAATGGAGATTGAATTTTGGCAACAGCGCTGGGACCTGGATCAAATTGCCTTCCACTTGCCGACAGTTAATCCTCATTTAGTATCATTTCTAGAAAAATTTAATATCAGTCCATCATCTCAGATATTTATACCTCTGTGTGGTAAAAGTTTAGATATTACCTGGCTTGCATCTCATAATTATTCAGTCATTGGTATTGAGTGTAGTAATAAAGCCATAGTTGATTTTTTTCAGGAACAAGGTATTGAATCTGAAACAAAAGATGTTTCTAAATTTATATCTCATCAAGCTAAGAATATACAATTGTTGCAAGGTGATTTTTTCGATCTAGATCAAAAATTACTAAAAGATATTTCACTTTTATATGATCGAGCATCTTTAATAGCGTTGCCATTTGATAAACGCAAACAATACGTGAACCTGTTAAGTAATATATTACCCAGTGATTCTCAGATATTATTAATTACGCTGGAATATGATCAAAATATTATGTCAGGCCCACCATTTTCTGTATCTAATAATGAAGTTAAAGCCTTATACGAGGACAAATATAATATCGATATACTCCATGAAGATGATGTAATAGAAGGGTATAAAACGTTTAAACAAAGAGGGCTTGGAAGCCTGGTTGAGAGAGTGTATAAATTAAGCTTAAAAATTTAGCGTTTTTTCAACCCTTCAGCATAAGATGAGTTCGCTTGCTTGAACTTGCGTTTAGTCAAATTTAGGCTACATACAGTAGTATAAATAAAATGTACTGACACAGGTGTTAATTATGATAAGCGTTAAAATGGAAAGGGTTTTAGATACCCTTACAACTCACTACATGCCTTTTACCTTGCTCTCTCAAGAGCGTATGCCAGAAGTTGTCAATACTGTCCGTTTTATTGAAATGAGAGAGGGCGAAATATTCCAGATGACAGGCGGAGAAGGTAAAGATTATCTGTTTGTCATTGAGGGTGCTTTAAATGTGATTACCGACGGTGAAGTCCGTTGTGTTGATGGCCCGGAAGAAACTCGTAAATCACCTATTGTTTTGAACACTAAGCCATCTACAAGTACCATTGTAGCGAGATCTAATTGCATTATCTGTCATGCAGACAGGGAAATGTTAGATGAGCTAATCTCGTGGGATGAGATAGTTCATATGATGGAAGAAACTAATGAAGAGCTTGCAAGTCAGTTAGATAGAATTAGAAACTCCCTTGTTTTCAGGCGTCTTCCTTCTGAAATGGTTGAACTCGCCTTTTCTAAAATGCGCACAATTAAGGTTGCTAAAGGAGAAGCCGCTGTAGAGCAGGGTGGAGATGGTGATTCTTATTACATCATCACAGAAGGTTCAGCAGAGGTATATTCAATAACGTTATATGATGATGAGCCTCAAAAGATAGCCGAGCTGGTTGAAGGTGATGCCTTTGGCTGCGAGGCGCTAATATCTGGTGGTACCCGCTCTGAAACAGTAGTTATGAAAGAAGATAGTGTTTTATCGGTGCTGGATAAAGAAGATTTTGAAGAGATTATTAAAAATCCATTGATTAAAACAGTCAATCAAACCATTGCAAAATCAATGTTAGATACGGATTACGTACCAATAGATGTTCGATATGCAGAGGAGTATGATGATTCTCATATTCCTGACGCTATTTTAATGCCATTATTCGAATTGAGAAATCGTATAGATGAGCTGGATAAAAGTAAAAGATATGTCGTGTATTGTCATGCGGGAAGTCGAAGTTCAGTGGCAACACTGGTGTTAGCACAGAACCAGTTTGATGTTGTTAGTCTCGAAGGTGGCATCAGAGATTGGGCGCATGAAACAAATTCTGTCGATTAATAAACACACATTATAAGTATAAGATATAATATCAATATCTTGAAAGTAGAAGAGCCGGTGAATACACTGGCTCTTCTTCTTTTTGCTCAATTAATATTGATATCCCTATGAAAAATAGCTTTAATATTACTCTAAATGAAAAGATAATTTATTCTTATGCGGCTAAACCTGCACCAGCACGCCTGCGTCGATATTTTGATGAAATTGATAATAAAATGTCTGATGGTATTCAGCTAGGTGAGCACTACGAGAAGCAACCTTCGTTAATGCAAAAGTTACAATATGTTTCATTAAAATTATTTGATGCAATAGAAAGAAAAGATAATAATTTAATAGAACTATTATCAGCTTATTTAATGAGCCGAAGTCCTGATCTAAAAAATATTTTAATCACTGAAATTGATGATTTAATAAACCTTAAGTTAATATGAGTAAAAATATGAAAATAGCTATTATTAGTGGAAGCCATCGAGAAAACTCTCAAAGTAGTAAGGTAGCCAGACATTATCAAAAAGTAATGTTAGACGGTATTTGTGATGAGGCGCCTATTATAGACCTGGCCAATAATCCACTACCTCTTTGGGATGAGGGTATCTGGGATGGCGACGAAAAATGGACCACATTATTAACACCTTATCGTGAGTTGTTATCTAGCAGCGATGGTTTTGTTGTAGTTACACCTGAATGGCATGGTCAGGTACCTGCCGGGTTAAAAAACTTCTTTCTCATATTTGGTAAAAATGAATTAGGCAATAAACCTGCAAAAATTGTTTCAATTTCTTCAGCTGATGGTGGTGCTTATCCGGTTGCAGAGTTACGCATGAGTAGTTATAAAAATAGTCGTTTATGTTATATACCAGAGCAGATAATTATTCGGAATGTAGAAAATGTTTTGAATGATAATGCAGATGATAATGATGAATCAGCTGATGGTTATTTTAAAGAAAGAATTATATGGTCATTAAATATTCTTAAACAATATGTCATAGCTTTAAAGCAGGTTCGTGAAAGTGGTGTAACTGAGACAGATAAATTTGGTAACGGAATGTAACTAATGCTCCGCTATACAACTATACCTGTTACCAGTTTTCAGCAAAATTGTTCGTTACTCTGGTGTGATCAGACTAATGATGCGGTACTTGTCGATCCTGGTGGTGATGTTGAGTTATTACTTAAGACGGTTGAAAGCACAGGTGTTAATCTTAAAGAGATATGGTTAACACATGGTCATCTTGATCATGTTGGTGCAAGTGCCGAATTAAAAAAACAGTTAAATTTACCAATAATTGGGCCACATATAGAGGATGAGTTTTTAATTAATGCCTTACCCATGCAATGTGAAATGTTCGGCTTTTCACCGGTTGAAGGTTTTACGCCTGATCGCTGGTTGAATGAAGGGGAGAGTCTGAAAGTAGGTAATGAAGTTTTAACTGTCATTTACTCGCCTGGCCATACACCTGGCCATATTGTATTGAAACATGCAGGGCAAAAGTTACTATGGGTTGGTGATGTCTTATTCAGGCATTCAATTGGACGCACTGATTTCCCCCGTGGAGATCATCAGCAGTTATTGACTTCGATCAAGCATAAGCTATTAACACTAGATGATGACTATCGGTTTATACCAGGCCATGGGCCTGAGTCTACAATCGGTGAAGAACGACTACACAATCCTTTTCTTCTATAGAATATGTTTATCAATGGATGCTTTTAGTGTTTTGAGCACTAAAGTGATATTGTTTTATACGTATATTAAAAAAACTGAATACGAGCCAGTTTTTCATCATGTTATATTAACAGTTAATAATAAACTCAGGAATTCTTATGTCATCTGGTCCGCGTCAAATTATTACACCCTTCAGGCCAATTCCACTTGATGTGCCAGAAGGCATGGCTGCTAATGAATTCTTTAACAGCACTGAAAACCTTAATGATCTGATAAATAATAACGGTCTGTTAGAGAATCCGGAAGGTCTTTTGCTTTATAGAAAGGCTCTGGGGCATTCAAATATATTTGACACATCTATTATTTACAATACATCTAAATCAGTTTTAAACCCTCTTGGAAGACCAGTAAGACGCACTCAGGTTCCCAGTCATGTTAAACGTGACTGGAACAGAATGAATCAAATCATCATTGAGTATATGATTGAAAAATTCCCTGATCCATCTGAACATCTTGTGTTAGCGGGTGAGGCCAGTTTAGATGCAACCTGGCCATTAACCTCTCCCGGTGTGCCCAGTATTCGCATGTTACATAATCATTTTATTGTTTTTGATCAGCTACAATTACAAAAAGCAGCCCCTGCAGATCCTGCAAATCCAAATTTAACTGATGGGGGTCAACATAGCCTCTTTCAATCATATATGAAAGATGTATACCGTGATTTTCTGTCACAACTTGATCTGGAAATTTTAAAACCTGTAAGTAGCAGCGAGTCTACATTGAAATTAACCGGCTATCCACAGGGTCTGCCAAGCTGGAAAATACAGGGTGGGGTAGAGGCGCTTAAAGATATTCGTTTCTGGAAAGAGTACGATGAGGTTCTAAAAGGCTTTATTGATTTCTATCGTGCGTTCTTTTCGCAGGTCTCATCACGTAATTCCCCTGTACCAAAAGATGCATATTTTCCTGATCAAATTGAATCTGTATTATTGTTTAATAACGATTTTTTAGGTGCGGCTAAAAAAGTCAGAGAACAATGTATTCTGGATCCCAAATATTCAAATTCAATACGTTGGCAACCGGCATTTAAGCAGCTAATTTACAGAAATGACCAGAATGATCTTATAGTAACTATAAGTCAAAACTCAATAGGTAATGCAATTACAGAGTTATTGGGCGTGGTTGTAAAACGTGCGCCAGATGCTGAAGCTTACGAAAAATCTGAACCTGAGTTACTAGAGAAGTTACTGGATGTAAGAAGTCGTTTAATTAAGGCTGATTTAGGGCAGGGAATTGCAACAGCCCATTGGGGTGCATAGTATAAAGAAAAAAGCACCCACAATGTGGGTGCTTAATAAGCGCTGATACTCATCCTTTTTTATATTAGTTTTAATTATGTAGCATTCTTTGAGATACTTGAAATTACCTGGCTCAAAGCGTGATCAAAAACTGAATGATCTTCTAGAAGCTGTGACTTATTGTTGAGTAATTCGTTAGTGAATTTAAGCGCATCTTTTTCAATTACCATCGTGCCTTTTCTATCAACAAAGACTAACCTAGCATTTTCAGGTGTAATTAACGAAAGTTTAAGTCTGCGAGGTGGCGTGTCATCACCAGTGTAGATTTTGAACCAGACATCTGGTTTTACAAATACGGGAAGCTCAGCAATAATTTCTTCAGATGTTTTTGCTTTTACTTCTATAGGGCTAGGCTTATCCTTACTCTTATCTGCATATATAGAGTCCTTTAACGATATTTCTTCAGCCTGTACTAAAGCTTTTTCTTCGAAGAATTCAGAACTGTTAATTGTTCTTTCATAATGCCTTTTAAGGTTAGCAGTCGCCATAAAAGACTTTTCTTTGTTTTGTTTGGTTGTAGCTAGTTTAGTTGTAATAGTGGTGATAATTTCTTCATAATTATTCTTTAAGGCTACCCACTCATTACGATTTTTAACAGGTGTTAGTGATTTAGTAATGATTTTAAGAATATCAATCGATTCCTGCCACTCATAACTACTCTTACCAAATTTTAAATAACATGAAAACATATATGTAGACCAGTTATTTAAAAGAACAGGCTGTATAGGTTTAGCCAGTTTTATGTTCATTGTGTGATACTGCAACTCAGATAAAACGAGTTGTCTGGCGTGCTCTTTTACAATCTGCACTCGAGTTACATCTTCATTCTGTTTAAGTTTTTTTGTTTCAATTGTTTTTAAACGTTGTAAAGAAGTTAGAGCGGTGCGGAAACTAACCGTGTTTTTATCAAAACTTCGTAGAAGTTGATCTAGAATTAAATTAATCGTTTGATAGACGGTATTGTTTTCTTCCTCAATACCTATGCCAAGTTGAGCAACAGTGTCTAACAGGTTTCTTGCAGGGTGTTTGTTGTCGTAGAAAAAATTGTGATCAATAAGAGAGGTTTTAATAACAGGTATTTGTAATCTGAGTAATAAGCCTTTAATAGCATCAGAAATGTTAGCGTCACGTAAAAAGGCGCCAAAAATCATCTCTACAAAATCAATGGTTCTACCATCTATTTGATTCATTGATTTTGGGATTGAAACGTTATTCATCTTTGCCATGCTGTTTAGTAAAGATGTTTTAAATTTTTCAGTGTTTATATTTACCTGTTGACCAGAAATATATTTGGTTTTATAGGTCAGCTGGATATTTGTAAGTGCTTTTAATACGTCTTCACGGTTGAAGAAGTTTTTACCTGATGCGCTACTACGCAGTGCAGCGCCGCCACCAGATGATTCTTTTACATAATCATTAATAACTTTAGAGAGATACTCTTTATCGTTAAGATTGTTTGAAGCTATTTTAACTGTACTGTCAAAGGCGCTCATCTGCACTTCCTGTTTACATAATAATTCTGTATAAATACACAAAAGTACACATAACATTGAGATGAGGAGTTTAATCCAGCATAACCGAAGAGTTTATTCGTTAGTGCACATTCTTCTAAGCAAGATTGACTCTTGCCGGTGCTTTTAACATTTGGTGGACTGCATTGTAGGTAAATCTATGTACAACCACGTATGTAATATTAATCCCCTAAAGAGGGTAATATTGTGATCTGGTTCACGAACTGAGATTATACAATTACATTAACTATAGGTTAATTAGAGGATAAATCAATTTATATTCAGTTTTTACAGTAGTTATTAGTGTCTTTTTAGATAACTATTACCAGTTCATCCTTGGGTTTAAATCCTGTTTTTCTGTAACTGACTGATTTTATTGGTTTATCTGAAATATTCAGTATTTTCGTAAAATGAGGCATTTTGTTCAGGCCAGTAGCCAGGTATACCTAAAACTGGAAGTGCATTTAATTTAAGAGGAGATTTTGATATCTTATTTTTCCATATATCCATAATCTTCTCGTCTATATTCGAAAAATCTTCATTTTTTATATCTTCCAGTAATTCGTGACTTTCTAATAACAGGCAATGGCAGGTCATACCAATATAAGGGTTTAATGATTTTTCAAATATCGCATGACCAAATATTACACATTTTATATTTTCTTCAAATTCCTTTTTATTCTTTATAAATAACTCTTTCCACTGGTGATTTTTTATAAGGTCTAATAGTTTCTTATTATTAGTTATAATAATTGCACCACATTCGTCGAATTGTGTGATTCTGTTTTCAAGTGTAGATCGGTTGCTACCCTTTTTACGCTGTTTAGCTTGTGTGAAGTGTAAAGTGTTTAGCATTTTTTTAGTCTTAGGGAATTTTAACCAGATAATAGCATTAAAGAAATCATGCCAATTTTGAGTTCTGGTTTGTAATTCGCCCTTTAAGTAAACGCGAGGCTCGTATTGATCTTCAAATTTATCAATAACAGTAGATTGAGCAACCGGGATAATTTTATTTTGACATTTTTTAAAGATGTCGGCATATACCGAAATATCTGGCCAATCAGATAAATGCTTAAATAAATCTGTATAGGTCCGTAACTGTTTAATGATCTGTGAGTCATTAAACAGTGAAACGTCCCATTTATCATTACTTGCCATAATTATATAAGGCTTTTAATGTGATCAAGAATAATATCGGCATTATTGTAATCAAGAACTACAGGCTGATATGTATCTTCTTTCTGTAGATATAAAGAGGGAAAACTATCAGCGCCTATGGATCTACACTGTTGAATTTGAGACATTAATTCATTATTAATAACGTCAGAGTGAATATCAATTATAAACTGATTATGGTCTAAATTTAATTGTTTTGATAGCTCATAAAGTACTTCATAATCTGAGGGGTTTCTAGCTTCCAGGTAGTAAGCTTGCTGTATTAGATTAAGCATGTCCATTTGAAGATTAATGTCCTGTTTAGCTGCTGCTAGTATTGCCCTGCAAGCAGGATAGGTTGATCTTCTTGCTACACAACTTGTCCAGAACTCATAATTAAATTTTATACCTGGAATTGTTTTTTCAATTGTACGCCAGTTTTGTTTAATCTGATTTTGCATGTCTACTGGCATAGGCTGGTTGTTGTCGCTAGCCAGCCCTCCTAATAGATAGTGTATTTCAATAACACCAGTTAGCTCTTTATGTAAAGTTTCTAAAACGGGTTTGAATCCATAACACCAACTACACATAGGATCGTGAATATATAAAAGTTTATTATTCATTATCATAAAAAATCGACAGGGCAGTGTATATTAATGTTTTTTTTAGTTAGTGGATCAATAAATGAAACGTTTTCTGCATGTAAGAGCAAACGAGAACTTTCATTTCTAGTTTGATAAGTACCATATAATTCATCTCCTAATATTGCATGACCAAGTGATGACATATGCACACGTAACTGATGACTTCTGCCGGTAATTGGTTGCAATTTTACTAAACTGTTTTTACCTTCAATTATAGACAACAGTGTATATCGGGTTTGTGATGGTTTGCCTTGTTTATAATCAATCTTTTGCCTGGGTCTATTAATCCAGTCAGTAATTAAAGGTTGGTTTATAATGCCACTGGTTTCCTTCAAAACGCCATGAACTTTAGCAAAATACTCTTTAGAAATTAATTTATTTTCAAATAGTTTTCCCATGAGCTTTTGGGTGTTTTTGTTTCTAGCAAACACAATAATACCTGAAGTTGGCATATCTAAACGGTGTATTACAAGTGCCTCAGGAAACTCAATTTGTAGACGTGATAACATGCAGTCCTGTTTGTCTTCTCCTCTACCGGGTACAGATAAAAGTCCAGCAGGTTTGTTTAATGCAATTAAATTATTATCCTGATAAAGAATATCAAGTTTAGTATGTACTGGTGGAGTGTAATCAACGGGCTGTAACATGTTATTATTTGTTTATATTGCTAGCAGGTTTCATTTTCATTAATGGTTTAAAAAGGTCTTCCAGGCCATTAACCTTTATTTCATAAGTGATTCCTAACATACGACCTAGCTCGCCATTAGGAAAACCTTTATTATGAAACCACACTACATATGGCTCAGGTAAATCGATAAGCAATTGCCCTGCATGTTTGCCAAATGGCATTCTATAATTTGCCAATAGAAGGATGTCTGCGTGAGCTAAGGTTTTATCGAGTGAGCTTGTTTCGTTGTTCGTCATATATATATTATAAATTCAAATGTGTATCCATTATAACACTATAATATCTATAGCTTTCTCTGAAAACGACAACACTAAGTGAAATTCATGCAAATTACTGACATATACGGATATTGGCAAAAATTAGAGCATAATGTAATTGGTCGCTGGCTCTTTAACCTTCTAATTCCTGTTGTGAATCCATATACAGGTTCATTAAAGGCGAATGTAATTGATTTGAACAGGGGTTATGCGCGAATTGAACTTAAGGATCGCAGGGCTATTCGTAATCATCTGAACTCCATACATGCCATCGCATTAACCAATCTGGGAGAGTTTACCAGTGGTCTCGCATTAATATCTGTATTCAAGGAGAATATGCGTGGTATTCCCATAGAAATCAAAATTAATTTTATTAAAAAAGCCCGTGGTACCTTAACTGCAGAATGTACAACCCAATTACCAGATTTTGATGATCAACTGGAACATACCGTGGTGGCAATTATTAAAGATATTGATAATGATGAAGTCGCGAGGATAAAGGTAGTATGGAAACTCGGCTTTAAAAAGGATTGAGAGATGTCAGATAGTAATTTATTTCTAAAACACACCGGCATAGAGCACCCGATAATCTGTGGTCCCATGTATCCCTGCAGTAATCCGGAGCTGGTCGCTGCTGTTTCTAATGCGGGTGGTATCGGTATTATACAACCCATATCTTTAACTTATGTTCATGGTTATGATTTCGAATCCGGTATTAAATATATTAAATCGCTAACAGATAAACCTGTTGGTATGAATTTATTAATTGAAAAAGGCTCAAAAAAATATCATCAACGTATGCAGGTCTGGTTAGATAAAGCACTTGAGATGGATATTAAATTTTTTATTACTTCCTTAGGTAAACCGGACTGGGTGGTAGAAGCTGCACATAAAGCAGGTGCTTATGTATATCACGACGTTACAGAGGCTAAATGGGCGCATAAGGCAACCGATGTTGGTGTAGACGGACTGATAGCTGTAAATAATAAAGCAGGTGGACATGCAGGTACTTATTTAGATAATGATTTATTATTACAGCTGCAATCATTTGAACTACCTGTTGTCTGTGCTGGTGGTATAGGTGATGCAGAAGCCTATCGTCATGCGCTTAAGCTCGGTTATCAGGCTGTTCAAATGGGAACTCGATTCATTGCATCAGAGGAGTGCAGTGCCCATATAAGTTACAAGCAGGCAATAATTAACTCTCAAGCATCGGATATTGTTTTAAGTGAAAGAATTACCGGTGTACCAGTTTCTGTTATTAATACACCATACATCCAGAGGCAGGGCTTAAAACCAAACTTGCTGGAAAGCTGGATGTTAAATAATGAAAAGTTCAAGCACTTTATGCGTACTATTATGGCCTTAAAATCTTTAAGGTCACTAAAACATGCACTATTAGACCAGACAGGTGATGTGGATTACTGGCAGGCTGGTAAAAGTGTTGAAACCATAAACTCAATACTTCCAGTTAAAGATATAATTAATCAATTTACAGCTCAGTAATTTTTTCAATAAGGTAAAAAATATAACTGACTAATTAGATTAATAAATATTATTAATCTATTAAAGTAAGATAATCCTCGGGTTTTAGCATAATAGCGTCATACTTTAGATCGTCGATATCAATGCAGTCGAGCAGTGATAATTTTTCAATATTACGCTCGGGTGTTATTATTTCATAATCAGGGTATTCATGGCTTTTAATTAAGCCTTTCATATGATGTCGATCAGAATAAAAGTGCCGTAGATAGTTTTTCGCTTTTATTACTTTAATCATTGGCTTATATGAATCAGCTAAATTGACATTAGCAGGGAAGGTGTTATTAAAGTACTTATTAATATTTACCGGAAAATCACATTTACTATCAAAATCATATACAACGATTGAACTCTCTAGCTGTGCGGTTAAAATTACATGATAGTCCCAAACGACGGCTTGTTGGTTTATTGAGCGTTTTTGATTAAATAATGCAATACTACCTGATCTGTTGATGATGAATAAAACATGCATGGGGTTTGCTCTCTTATTCAGATATAATGCTTTACTCAGCTTCCATATGTTTTCCTCACAGAATAGAGGAGTGTATAGGTAATTATTTATGTCGAAGTTTATCATATAGGTTTATTTACAATGAACATAACTGATTTATTGATTATCATGACCCTGTCACTGCTTATCTGGTTCTGGCTTGACTCAATGAAAATTAATGAAACAGCCAGAAAAATAGGCGCTAAATTATGCCAGAAAAACAATGTGCAATTTCTGGATGAAACTGTACATATGGCGTCTATGCGTTTTGGTAAAAATCATCATGGTCAGATAAAATTACTACGTAAATATAAATTTGAATTTACAAATAGTGAATATCATCGCTATAGTGGTAATTTAACATTAGCAGGTCATTCTTTACAAGACTCGCATATGGATGTCTATCGTTTGAGCGATGCAGATAACAATATATATTGAAAAGTATTGTTACTGTTATTTTAATTAGGTGTATTATTGGCGTTAATATAAATAAATTTAAAAGATCAGAATTATGTTAAGTATTTATAGTTTACTACATGTTATCGCTGTTGTTGTCTGGGTAGGAGGCATGTTTTTCGCATATAGTTTTTTACGTCCAGCTGCTGCAGAAACTCTTGAGCCTCCAGCAAGACTTACGCTCTGGGCAGGCGTTTTCTCTAAATTCTTCCCCTATGTATGGGCTTCAGTTATTTTGCTGCCACTAACCGGTTATCTAATGATATTTAGTCGTTGGGATAGTATTGCCAATGCACCATTATATGTTCACATAATGAACGGTTTAGGTGTTCTTATGATACTAATATATATGCATGTGTTTTTTGTGCCCTTTAAACGCCTTAAATCAGCAGTTACGGAACAAAGATGGCCTGATGGCGGGAATGCACTCGCTCAGATTCGTATGCTTGTGGCTATTAATACGATACTAGGAATGCTGGTAATTATTATCGCAAGTGGAGGACGTTTTTTTGTATATTAACTATTAGTTAACATCTTCTAGATAAACTAACCCTGTTGTTCAAAAATGGCCAGGGTTAGTTTTTGTATTAATCAAGTAATGCCTGCATGCTCTGGTCTGCCCAGTTTACAGATGTTAAATAAGCCTGAATAAACTCATCCGCATTAATATCTGATTCATTCAATTCTTGCCAGTTGCTCTTTTCATACTGTAATACATATTTATATATCTTGCCTTGATTGCCTGCAAAATCCAGAAGAGCTAATTTAATATCAGTGCTTAATATTACGCTATCAAGTAAATCGATTAAAGGTTGATCCATTAAAGCGTCTAAAACTGAAAACAGGCCAATAATGAACATTTGGTGCGATATTTCAGGATGATTTTTTTGAGCCAGTATCTCACACATTTTACCTCTTATCATGCCAGTAATAATGAGCTCAGTTGGTTTGCTCTCTATTATTTTAGACATCATAATTAATGATACCCAGTTTTTTAGATTATTTATGCCTACTAAAACAATAGCATCTTTTATAGAGTCAACTTCACGCCTCAAACCAAACGAGGCACTATTAATATATCTTAATAACTTATATGTAAGTGTAATATCCTGTGCTAATATTTCTTCTAATTCATTTGACTCAATTTGAGGATTCTGTAGTTTCTGGATTAAATTTAAGACTACCAGTTTATTGCTGGGTAAGGATTTCTTTTTTAACATTTCCGGGTAACAAAAGAAATAACCTTGAAAAAAATCAAAACCTAACTCGTAACAAACCTGGTATAACTCATGACTTTCAATTTTTTCAGCAATTAATTTAACATTATATTTTTTACATTTTTCAAATTGCTGAATAAGTTCACATCTCGAAAGGGCGTGTATGTCGAATTTTATATAATCGGCTAGTTCTACAAAAGGTTTATATTCATCTTTAAATAAAAAATCATCCAGGGCAATTTGATAACCTTCATTTTTAAGGCGCTTAATTCCGTTTATAACAGCTTCATCAGGTTTAATGTCTTCTAATATCTCTAATACAGCCTGTTCATTGAACATGGGGGTGAGCTGATCATTAACAATGAATTCTCTGGGAAGATTAATGAAGGCAAGGGCGCTACCAGCAATATTATCTATACCTATGTGCATAAAGGTATTTAAAATGGTTTCACATGATGCAGTATCACCATCCGTTATAGCCGCATGATTTTGTGAGCTATTGCGGTATAGTAATTCATAACCCATTACAGCTTTATTTCGGTCATATATGGGTTGACGAGCAATAAATAGGTGATCCATAATTATCCTGCTATTATATTTATCAAATATATACCATCTCAAGCCCTAACGATATGCTAAAACGCAATAAATGAAGCAGTTTTTATTAAATCAAAGTCAGATTAAGCAGGTTGAAGAGAAGACATCTCATTATATCGAGCTGGCAAATCAACAGCTTCAGCTAAATTTAAGTAATATACAGATAGATTTTGACCTCAAGGGACGCACCTCAGGAATGTTTGTGGTTAGCCGAGAGTTAATTCGTATTCGCTACAATCAAATGATTTTCTCAAAATATTTTGAAGATACTTTAATTAATACAGTTGCTCATGAAGTAGCGCATTACGTAGTGCATTCAATCTGGGGGATTAAAAAGGTTAAACCACATGGTAAAGAGTGGCAGCAGGTAATGGCTTTATTTGGCGTCAAACCTGATGTAACCAGCAACTACGATGTAACAGATTTGCCGCTGCGTCGTCAAAAGCAATTTAAATATACCTGTGATTGCATGATTCATCAATTATCTACTACTCGACATAATAAAGTTCAAAAGAAAAAAGTAATTTATAAGTGTCGAAAGTGTTTTAAGTCCTTAAGTATTGCTTAAGTAAACACTATGTTATTAGATATTTTTTATGTTGTAATTATTAACCTAATTGAATCCAGGTGACTGACTGGATTCTGCATAGCAATTTTAAACACTTCTAGTTGTGATTCAAAAAAAGCGATCTCTTCATCTCTTACCTGAGGATTAACTGTCTTTAATGTTATTAATCTATCAATTTCATTCTCAAGAATCAAAATATTAGTTGAATAGTGTGACTGCAGGTATTCAGTAGCGTGTTCAGAAATATCTTTAGATATTTTTGATAGTGAGTCTTTAATTACAGTTTCTTTTAACTGAACAATTTGCCTGGCAATATTTTTAGCCACTGATTTAAATTTATATGACTTGAATTCTAAACTTATATCTTCTCCGCTTTCTGTAAGCGTGCTAAGTATTGGTAATGCCTGTAACTGATCAGCAGTAAGATCTAGCTGATGCTCTGCCGGGATCTCTATATTTAAGATATGTACTGTTTGAATTAATAGTTGTCCGGGCTCGTAATCATTCGACTTTATACTGCTTACAGATGTATTTCCCATTTCATGGCTTAGTAACATATCTATGCCATTTAATACCATAGGATGATCCCAGCTTAAAAAGTGCATGTCATCGTTGCTTAAGGCAACGTTTCTATCAAATGTAATAGTCATAGCGTCCTCACTTAACCCCGGGAATTGACCAACCATATGTTCAGCGGGGCTTATGATGTAACTACCTAATTTATGTTCTTCTATATTAACCCCATAACAATCGAATAAATCATTCATATAGGGTTTTAATTGTGAGCTCTGCTCAAAGTTCTCAATTTTAGATTGTAACTTTCGAGCTATGTCTGTACGACAGGAGCTGTATTCGAGTAATCGATCCCGTCCATCATGCATTGCCTGATTTAATTCATTATAATCTTCTTTGCAGCGCTCGATGAAAGCTTCAAATGTATCATTATCACAATTAGACACATCTAATATATTTATCAATTCATCTTTATATTTACTAAAGATTTCTGCGCCAGCAGGGCAGGTGTTATTAAATGCATTTAACGCAATATCATACCAATGATATAAACGCTCCTGCGCTGATGACTTAAAGCAGGGAACATGTATGTTTATTGTTTGAGTTTGACCTATTCGATCTAGTCTACCTATACGTTGTTCAAGTAAATCCGGGTTTAGTGGTAAATCAAATAACACCAGATGATGAGAGAATTGAAAATTGCGACCTTCACTACCAATTTCTGAACACATTAATACTTGCACACCGCTTTCATAATCAGCAAAATCAGCTGCTCGTTTATCTCGATCTACGATACTTAATTGCTCATGGAAAACAGAAGAAGCAATACCAAATTGAGTTTTTAAGGCACTGGATAGTTCAATAGCGGTTTCTGCATAATGTGTTATTAGCAGTATCTTTTCATTTTTAAATTGATTTAATAAATCTACCAGCCATTTAACTCTTGGGTCAAATATTGTCCATTTTACTGTTTTAGATACAAGCCTTTCCGGGTGCAAACTATCAATAACAGATGAATCAGACAGTGACTTATATTGTTCAGGAGTGTCTAGTGAATAAGAGGTAACTTTCCTTTGAGGGAAGCCTTTTATAGCTGCGCGAGTATTTCTAAATAAAACACGTCCTGTTCCATGGCAATCAAGTAAATGATGAATGATACTGTTTTTTTCTTTATCTGATAAATTGCCGCTTTTAGCTGAGTCTACATTTATATTACTTTCTAAAGATAACAGATGAGTTATATAACTATCGGATAAGCTCTCATTAGCACTAATTTTTTCAATAAGGTCTGCAATAATCTGATACTGGTTTTCCTGTTGTACAAAACTGTCGTAATCACTAAAACGATCAGGGTCTAGTAATCGTAATCTTGCAAAATGACTTTGTTTACCAAATTGTTCAGGTGTTGCTGTTAGTAATAACAAACCTTTGGTAGTAGTAGACATTTTCTCTACCAGTTTATACTCTTCACTTACGTGATCAGTGCTCCATAACAGATGGTGCGCTTCATCTATAATTAATAAATCCCACTCAGTGTTAATGACCTGTTCAAACCGTTGAGGATTTTCTAAAAATAAATTGAGGCTACATAAAATTTGTTGTTCCGCATTGAAAGGGTTAGAAAAATTACTGCTTTCAGTGATAGCAAGGCAGCGTTCCTCATCAAAAATACTAAAATATAAATTAAAACGACGTAATAATTCGACTAACCATTGGTGAATTAGTGCATCAGGTACAATAATTAAAACCCGGTTCGCACGGCCTCTGGTTATTTGTTGATGTAATATTAAACAGGCTTCTATTGTTTTGCCGAGTCCGACTTCATCAGCGAGTAATACACGGGGAGCATAACGACTGGCAACTTCATTAGCTATATACAGCTGGTGTGGTATTAAGCTTGTTCTTGCCCCGGTCAGGCCACTAACATCGCTATTATAATTTTTTAACAGGTTTTGCCAGGTCTGATATCGTAAGTCGAACCATTTGTTTTTATCTACCTGGCCACTAATTAACCGATCTAATGGTTTATTTAGCTGGATAGAGGTATCCAGGTCACGCTCTTCTAGTAATTCTAAATTATTATCAGTTGTTTTAACCTGATAAATAATAAGGGAGTCTTCTTCAATCACATCTTCAACGATGAGACTGCGTTTATGAATGTCGCTAATCTGATCACCGATATTAAACCGAATACGGGTAAGCGGTGCTGACTCTTTAGCGTAAGTACGGCTTTCACCGGTTGCATGAAATAACATACTAACTGTTCGGTGTTCAACCGCTAGAACAGTACCCAGGCCCATCATCAATTCAGCGTCACTAATCCAGCGTTGACCAATTACAAATTCAGACACACACATACTTCCCGTTCAAAAAGCGTTATTATACGTGACAATTAAAAGAAAATTAGACAAAAACTATGAAAGCAAACGAAATAAAACGGGGTTCCTTTATTCATTTTGAAGGTCAAAATATTGTAATAAAGAGTGTTTTTTGCCAAACAGCCTCATCTCGTAGTGGTAATACCATTTACAAAGTTAAAGGTCAGGTGCTGGTAACAAAGAAAAAATTTGAACATGGCTTTCTTGGTGATGAAAATGTTGATGTAATTGATGTTACAAAGTGCGCTGTTCAACCTCTATATCGAGAAGGCGATGCCTGGGTATTTATGGATAATGAGAGTTATGAGCAATACACATTGTCAGACGAAGACATAAGAGATGAACTGCCTTTTCTGATGGAAGGCATGCAAGGTATAGATGCCCTGATAGTTGAGGATCAAATTATGGGTATTGAGCTGCCCGCAAATATAGTTATGACAATAGAGGAAACGACCCCGGCAATTAAAGGTGCATCCTCATCTGCACGTACTAAACCAGCAACGTTAACTACTGGGCTGGTAGTTCAGATACCGGAGTACCTGACTCAGGGTAATGCCATAAAGATTAATACTGAAACACTGGAATATGTATCTAAAGCATGAGCTGGTATGTCTATTTATTAAGGTGTGATGATGATTCTTATTACACAGGTATCACTACAGACCTTAAACGCAGGCTTTATGAGCATAATAACGATAATAAAAAAGCCGCGAAATACACACGGGCCAGGAGGCCGTTAAATATAGTCTACTTTGAGTTGTGTCAATCGCGATCAGATGCAGGTATAAGAGAATATGAAATTCGCAAGCTAAATAGAAAGAAAAAGAATGAGCTGGCTAACTCGATGTTATCTGATATACCAGAAATGATAACTAAAGCTTAAATACGAAATGCTTATCCAGGCCGGTATAATCTATTCGACAGGTAAGTAACGGTTAAATTATGCCTCGATTTATACAAAATTATACTTATGGCGCGATAAAGTATTCAAACCGAGCTTGATAGTAAATTGGTGTATTATGCTTGCAGAAATTTAGGTATCTGATGGCTCGTGCCCATCAGGTCTGAAAACACTTTTATAAACAGAGGAATAAATATGAAATTGATTCTATTAGGCGCACCAGGCGCAGGCAAGGGCACAGTAGCTAAATTATTAACAAAAATGGATGGTTCTGTACAAATTTCAACGGGTGATATTCTAAGAGCCGCAGTTGCTGCGGGTACGGAATTAGGCAAAAAAGCTGAAGCTGCAATGAAAGCTGGTGATCTTGTATCTGATGATCTAATTATGGGAATTATGGGTGAACGCCTTAAAGAAGACGATTGTAAAGCAGGTTATTTACTAGACGGCTTCCCACGTACTATTCCTCAGGCTGAAGCACTTAAAGTATTAATGGCTGATATCGGTGAAGAGCTTGATATGGTTGTTGATATTCAGGTTCCCCGCGAAGTTATTCTAGATCGTTTAACAACTCGTCGTACATGTACTGATTGTGGTGAAATCTACAATGTTAAGTCTAACCCGCCTAAAGAAGAAGGTAAGTGTGACAAGTGTGGTGGCCCTGTTGTGCAGCGTGATGATGAAACAGAAGAAGCAATTAGTAACCGTTTAGATGTATTTAACGAACAAACTGCACCATTAGTTGGCTTCTATGAAAAAGAAGGTAATCTGGTTTCTGTTGATGCAACAACCAGCCAGTCTGTAATTGATGCAATCACAGCACGTTTAAAGAGCAAGTAAGTAAAGAATAGCGATCTGTTAAATTAATAGAAAGCGGAAAAGGCCTGATCTCACACTCTGAGATCAGGCCTTTTTAATTTGTATCGTTTAAATTGTCAAAGAAACGGGCTACTGCGCAGTCCAGCCCTAACGATCAACTATGCCCCGATGCCTGACCAGGCCATCTACTTGAGGCATATCAACAACCCTGTAATGCTGATATAATCCGCGCCCTTCAAAACCGGTAAATCAATAAATTAAAGAGTCAAATCTATGTTCAGCTTGGGATGTGAAAATCGTGTATGTGTGCAAAATGAAGTCCTCTCAGGCTTAACAGTTGCTTTAGCGCTTGTCCCGGAAGCTATCGCGTTTGCTTTTATTGCGGGCGTAGAACCGCTTGTTGGTTTATATGCTGCCTTTATGGTGGGATTATTAGCGGCTATCTTTGGGGGACGACCAGGCATGATCTCCGGCGCCACAGGTGCTATGGCTGTTGTTATGGTGGCTCTGGTTGCGGATAACGGGGTCGAGTATCTATTTGCTACTGTTGTGCTAACCGGTTTGTTACAAATACTGGCAGGAGTGCTTAAATTAGGTAAATTTATTCGTATCGTGCCGCATCCGGTTATGCTGGGTTTTGTAAACGGGCTGGCGATCGTTATTTTCCTTGCCCAAATGAAGAGTTTTCAAGTTGATGTGGACGGTGTAAGCCAGTGGATGACGGGTGGGCCATTAATGATTTTTGGCAGCTTAATTGTATTAACAATGGTCATTATTCACTTCTTACCTAAACTAACGACAGTAATACCATCATCGCTTGCCGCGATAGTGGTTGTTTCTCTACTGGTAATTGGTCTTAATATTGATACCAACACAGTAGGGGATTTAGCATCAATCAAAGGTGAACTTCCTCAGTTTCATATACCTCTTGTGCCATTTAACCTGGAAACCTTAAGAATTATATTTCCTTATGCAATTGTTTTAGCGGCCATCGGCTTAATTGAATCATTACTCACACTGACTCTGATTGATGAAATAACGAATACACGCGGACGTGGTAATCGTGAATGTATTGGACAGGGCATTGCAAACACCGCAACCGGTTTTTTTGGTGGTATGGGCGGCTGTGCAATGATTGGGCAAAGCATGATTAATGTAAACTCCGGCGGTCATCAACGATTATCAGGTATATCAGCGGCCTTATTCCTGTTAGCGTTTATTCTGTTTGCGTCAAATCTTATAGAGCGGATTCCTATGGCTGCATTAGTAGGCGTTATGTTTATTGTTGTAATAGGTACTTTTGAATGGTCAAGTTTTCGTATATTTGGAAAAATACCTCGTCATGATGCATTTGTGATTGTTCTGGTTTCAGGTGTAACGGTCGCAAGTGATTTAGCAGTCGCCGTCGTTGTGGGCGTTATTGTTTCTGCCCTGGTATTTGCATGGGAGCATGCAAAACATATTCATGTAATCGATTACCTTGATGATAAGGGTTCAAAAGTTTATGAATTAAATGGTCCATTATTTTTTGGATCGGTTAAAAACTTCGGCGAATTATTTACACCAGAAAATGATCCGGAAGACGTAATAATTGAATTTAAAAACTCACGTGTCTCAGATCACTCTGCAATAGAAGCGATTGATAACCTGGCAGAGCGTTATATTAAAGCAGGTAAGAAAATACATTTGCGTCATTTATCAGCAGAATGTAAACAGTTGCTCGATAAAGCAGGGGATATGGTTGAGGTTAATAGACTTGAAGATCCAAGTTATCACGTTGCTGATGATAAACTGGCTTAAAACATAGTCTTAAGTTATAGGTCAAAATAAAAGCGGCATCCCTCGGGATACCGCTTTTTAAACTTAAAACGTCTGGCAACTGTTAATATAAGACGGGTAAATGGGCCTTAATATCTTTTATATTATGCCTTACCAGGTTCTTATCAACTTCAGATATTACAAATTTATTAGTTTCATTACTTAGATTTTTTCTTAAATCACCTAAAAACCTGGGGGCTGACATGAGTATCAGTTTATTGAATTTTCCCTTGTTTCTTGCACTATTTAAATGCTCACCAATAGTTCGGGCAAACTCAACTCTTTCATGATCTTTGTGTGTATCAAGTGAGGTGGTTAAAAGCGAGTGTCGGCTTTCTTTTTGAAGGTTACCCGAAAGTTGCTGTTTATGGCTTCTGCTTACAGAGTGAGTGAAACCCGTCAGCTCTCTAAGTGTTTTTTTTGAATCATTTTTATCAACTTCATATATTTTTGCGCGGCTGCTTTCTGCAACCACAATCCAGGTTTTAGACATAGATTAACTCCGTTAAGATTGACTATGACCGCAATACCTCTATAGAAGAATGAATAACTACAGCAAGTAAGGCGGATGTAAGATTGTCTTATTTCCTCTATTTGTAGTAATACACAAACCATGTATAAGTCGTCAGCCCACACTTAGATAATTGAATATACTTATAAAGACTATTATCAAATTTTATAGGTAATGCTTTTCTTAATAAATTAACCAAGTGTTATTGTGAAAGTGATATCTTGTTAATTTAAGTATCTGATTCATATCTGAAATTTGTCTGAGCCAATTGTTATATTACTGCATTGTTATTAGCTAATATTATGTAAAACTGCTATATTAGTATTTAATTATTTAGACGAACGGTATCTGAGAAAATAAAATTCCATAAACTATAGTGAATTACCTGAACTAACAAAAACAAGTTGTAACTATTACTCTGTGCCACTTCGGCAATGTTTTTTGTGATGAACGCTGGTAAAGGTTATGATTGTTTTGCTGTAACTCGAAAGACAATTTTAAATGATATAACAGAAACTGGAAAAGGATTACAATAGGTTCATATTATGGATTCTGTATTCCTCAATTTATAGCGCTTCACAATAATTAATGATTTAATATCACGGTGTAAATATGAAAACAGTGCTTTTTGCCAGACATGCTAAATCTAACTGGAATGAACCCGGTGTAAGTGATTTTAATAGACCGCTTAATGAAAAGGGTAAAAATGATGCCCCGTTAATGGCTACATACCTGCAACAGTGTGGTTATATTATTCATCAAATAATTAGTAGTGATGCAGCACGTGCACTTGCTACTGCTGAAGAATATAAAAAATATTTAACTCCGGACAAACCAGTAATACAAAACCATATAATCTACATGGCGTCGCATCTTGATATTGTTGATATTATAAAACAGCTACCAGATAAACAATCGACCGTAATGATAGTCGGGCATAATCCGACTATGACTGAAGTGGTAAATTATTACACTAGAGACGGTGTAAGTGATATGCCAAGTTGTAGTGTTGCTATTGTTCAGTTTGAGGCAAATAACTGGAGTGATATTAAACGCGAGCATGGTGATTTACTGGCTTTTGAGTATCCTAAAAAACATAACTAAAGGCATAAAATAAACGTAATTAGATAGAGTTTTAAGCTTTATCTTCATAAACCGCCATTATAGATTTAAGTTCCTTTTCTAATTCTTTTATCTCATCCTCTGAAAAATCCTCAGTTCCTTCAACTTTATTGCCCATTTCTAAGGTTATAATAATAGCCTTTACAGTTGTACACCCCATACTGCATATATTTTCGATCGCCTGAATAACTCTTTTTTGATTCATTGTTACTTTACACTCGTATTATTCTTGCGTATTTCATGTAGCCATGCCTGAAACGTCGGGTAATTATTATATTCCTTACCAATGACATAACGTAAGACATTATTTAACCGATAAAATCTTATAACAGATTCTACCCGTAATATTTCTTTTCCTGATTCATCAAAAAACACCATACTGGGAGCAAAAGTTAAATTTAAATCTTCGGCCCACTGTTTTGCTGTTGTCTGTTTACCATCGGGCGTAATTACAGGGGTGTTATCCATAGTGTTTAATTGCACAACATCAAGTTCAAAAAGTTGGGTAGTTACCTCAGGGTTACTTAAAGTGTCACCGTGTAAAATATCGCAGGCATGACAGCGTGGGTGTTCAAAAAAAACAACAAGCGGGTTAACTTGAGATTTTTTGCGTTTTTTATCTTTTCGTCGAAGGTCGTAAGGTGGTGACATGAAAACTTCATGTTCATTAAGCTCTTCTAAACCGAAACTTAATGCTGCTTCCGCTCGCGTTAGATAATCGCGAAATGATTCGCGCTGATAATGTGCATCAGCAACATATTCTAAAGCGGCTCTAAATTGATACTTTGGACGATAGCCAGGCAGTTTTAATGCGAGCTGACTTTTTGAGTTATAAAATAATAAAGAGGGGGTGAAGTTTGTTTTTCTATGTGCCGAAAAGCTCTTTTCAGACCATGTTTTACCACTGAAGTCAGTGACTACACGATCACCACGAACATCAATTGCTATCACGTTAAAATGCTGCTGAGTAAACTTTATAATTACAGGGTCACCCCAGTTTACTTCAAGTAGCGATTTGCAGTAGGCGCAATCTTTACGTCCAAAATAAAGAATAATGCCCTTTTTGCCATCTTTTATTGCTTCATCTAAACTATCTTGTAAGTCTAAAAAACTGAGGCTAAACCAGTCAGGTAAATGAAGGTCTTCCTTTAGGGGGGTATCATCGAATATGAGGCTATCTTCAATATCCTGCGTATTAGCTAATGACGAAGCACCAACTAACAGTAAAATAGATGTAATTAAAAAACGCATAATATTTAAAATGTCTAGTACCTACATGCCAACTGACTAAAGTTTAACGGGTTAAAATAGTACTTAACGTCTATTCTAACTTATTTTGTGAGGTCTTTGCATATATTCGTGACTGCGCATTTCCTGTAAGCGACTAATCGTGCGTTTAAACTCAAAAGCATATTGCTTACCGGTATATAATAATTCGGGCTGAGATTCCGCGCTACTTAGTAAATTAACGTTGCGATCATAAAACTCGTCAATCATATTTATAAAACGTCTGGTTTTATCATTCTGTGCGTCATCCATAACGGGGATATTGCTAATAAATACAGTATGAAACTGTCTGGCAATTTCAATATAATCTGCTGAACCACGATTATCGCCACAAATTATATAAAAATCTAACCATATAATGTCGTCAGTATAGAGAATGCTTTGAATAATTCGGTAGTTGATATGGATTTTATAATTACGTTGGGCCGGGCAGGTTATAAGTTCAATAAATCGGGATTCCAGTAGTTTATTGCTGTTATCTGATATTAAATGCCAGGTATCGGCCTTTTCAAGTAAACGTAAACGGTGATCAACTGCTCCATTAAGTTCAACAATGTGGCAATGTTGTTTAAGTAGCTTTATTGCGGGTAAAAATCGTTCTCTTTGTAAGCCGTTTTTATACAGATTGTCGGGTATCTGATTTGAGGTGACAACCAGAATAACCCCTTCTTTTAATAAAGTTTCAAGTAATCCATATAAAAGCATCGCGTCTGTAATATCTGAAACATGAAACTCATCAAGGCAAATTAATTGATAACGACTGGCAAATGATCGGGCTATAAAATCCAGAGGTTTTTTTTGGTCGTCTATTAAACTTAGCTGATCATGTATGGCTTGCATAAAATGCTGAAAATGCAGTCTTATTTTGCGTTCTTTAATTAAAGAATCGCTGTCGAAGCTGTCAAAAAACATATCCATTAACCAGGTTTTACCCCGACCCACATCTCCCCAGATATAACAACCAGATACACCGGGTAGGGGGAGTTTTAATAATGCCTTCGCTTTATAAACAAATGTTTGCTTCTGCTGTAAAAGATGACTGATATCCTGTTGTAATTGGGCAAGTTTCTGCACAGCAGAAACTTGTTCTGCATCAGTTTGGTAGCTCTTATTTTCTAATTGCCTGTTGTATTCGTTAATTATGCCCATAAATTAAATTTATGACTTAAGTTCGTTTAAAATCAAAAGGATAGATTGTATTGTTCATGTCAATTGTAATGAGTTTCACGGCCTGTAACTGATTCTTTGTAGTCTGTTTTTATTGATTATGACCTATCAAAGAGATAATTTCATAACTAAAGAAATAAACCATAATAATTTATGACAGTAAAGTAGTTGAATCCTGACTTACAAAATGAAGCTGAAACTGTCGAAATGTTTCATACAGCCAAAACTCATTCGCCTTATTGCCCCACAAGTCATTGAGAAACCAATAATTTTTTGCTAATATACACAGCGATTTCTATGCTCCTAAACCCTCCTATTAAGGCTAAAATTAAGCTGATGACACGCTATATATTTATCACCGGTGGTGTAGTTTCTTCCTTGGGTAAAGGAATCGCTGCCGCCTCCCTTGGTGCCATTCTTGAGGCTCGTGGCCTTACCGTTAAAATGCTCAAGCTCGACCCGTACATAAATGTTGATCCCGGCACTATGAGCCCCTTTCAACATGGTGAAGTTTACGTAACCGATGACGGGGCTGAAACCGACCTTGATTTAGGGCATTACGAACGATTTGTGAACTCCCGAACTTCGCAGGCCAGTAACTTTACATCCGGTCGTATTTACGAAACCGTTATCCGTAAAGAGCGTCGTGGAGAGTATCTGGGGGGGACTGTTCAGGTTATTCCTCATATCACTGATGAAATTAAACGTAGCATAATTAAAGGTTCAGAAGGCGCTGATGTTGCGATGGTTGAAATCGGTGGCACGGTGGGTGACATTGAGTCATTGCCATTCCTTGAAGCGATACGTCAGATGGGTGTTGAGCTTGGACACGAGCGCGCGTTATTTATGCACCTCACACTGGTGCCGTATATTCGTTCAGCGGGTGAAGTGAAAACAAAGCCGACTCAGCACTCGGTAAAAGAATTACGTTCAATTGGTATTCAGCCAGATATTTTATTATGTCGTTCTGAAACCTATTTAGCAGTAGAAAATCGCCGAAAAATTTCACTCTTTACAAATGTAGAAGAAAAAGCCGTTATCTCTGCAAAAGACCTGGATCATATCTACAAAATTCCACAATGGTTACAGGCTCAGGGGCTGGATAAAATCGTTGCTGACAAGTTACGTCTGGAGCTTCCAGAAGCTGACATGTCTGATTGGCAGGCGGTTGTTGATGCACTGGAAAACCCGGAGTCTGAAGTGACTATCGGCATGGTGGGCAAGTATGTCGATCTTACTGAATCATATAAATCATTAAATGAATCTTTAAGTCACGCCGGTATACAGAACAAGGTAAAAGTAAATATCCGTTATATAGACTCAGAAGACCTTGAGCAGGGTGAGATCAGTCAGTTAAATGATCTGGATGCTATTTTAGTCCCCGGTGGTTTTGGCAAACGCGGTGTTGAAGGCAAGATTGCTGCGGTAAAATATGCTCGTGAAAAGCAGATTCCTTATCTGGGTATTTGTCTGGGTATGCAAGTCGCAGTTATAGAGTTCGCTCGCCATAAAGCAAACATGCAGGATGCGCACAGTACAGAATTTAATAAAACCACAACACACCCGGTTATTGGTCTTATCACTGAATGGAAATCACAATCTGGTGAAACAGAAACCCGTGATGAGCATTCTGATTTAGGTGGCACAATGCGTTTAGGTGCACAGGCATGTAAGCTGGAAGTAGGCAGCAAAATCGCTGAAATTTATAACGCGACTCAAATATCAGAGCGCCATCGCCATCGTTATGAATTTAATAACACCTTTTTAAAGGAGCTTGAGGATAAAGGTCTTAAGTTCTCGGGCCGTTCAGTAGATGGTGGTTTGGTTGAGGTTATTGAAGTTGCTGATCATCCCTGGTTTGTGGCCTGTCAGTTCCATCCTGAATTTACATCTACACCTCGCAAGGGGCATCCATTATTTACAGATTATATCAAAGCAGCCTGTAATCACCGTAATACAAGAGGTCAGTCGTAATGGATTTATGCGGATTCAAAGTTGGTCTGGATCAACCCTTATTTCTCCTTGCAGGCCCATGTGTTATTGAGTCAGAAGCCATGGCGCTTAGCACTGCAACAGAATTGAAACAAATTACTGATAAACTGGGTATTCCGTTTATCTATAAATCATCATTTGATAAAGCAAATCGTTCATCAATTGATAGTTTTCGGGGTTTGGGCATGGCCGAGGGCCTGAGAATTCTGCAAAAAATTAAAGACGAAGTGGGTGTGCCGGTAATAACCGATGTTCATGAAGACACACCAATGGACGAAGTCGCTGAGGTGGTCGATGTTATCCAAACCCCGGCATTTCTATGTCGACAAACTAACTTCATCCTGAAAGCTGCAGCAGCGGGTATCCCGGTTAACATTAAAAAAGGCCAGTTTATGGCACCCTGGGATATGAAAAACGTCGTAGATAAAGCCAGAACTACTGGAAATGAACAGATCATGGTTTGTGATCGGGGTGTTTCCTTTGGTTATAACAACCTGGTATCTGATATGCGTGCCCTGGCGGTTATGCGTGAAACCAATTGTCCGGTGGTATTTGATGCTACTCATTCGGTGCAGTTGCCAGGCGGCCAGGGTGCAACATCGGGGGGGCAGCGAGAGCATGTGCCGGTTCTGGCTCGTGCGGCAGTAGCCGCTGGTGTTTCAGGTGTGTTTATGGAAACCCACCCTGATCCAGCAAATGCGTTAAGTGATGGCCCAAATGCCTGGCCTTTAGGTAAAATGGCGGCTTTATTAAGTCGCTTAAAAGGTATTGACGAGTTAGTTAAATCTTCAGCATTTGAAGAGACTGAACTTTAAACGACCCGGTGGTTAACAAAATAACTCATTATTCCCGAATGCTTTTATCGGGATTCCAGTTATATAAAAAGCTGGATAAACTGTCACGCTATGTTATCTAATTGGCTTAAACAGAAAAAAGCATAACTATGTAACAACATATTATTAAGTTAATGGTTATAAGAAAACAAGCAAAAACAAACTAGAAACCAAGTAAGAAAATAAACATAAATACATGAAAGTATTGAGGAAAACATGTCTAAAATTAAGCAAATAATCGCTCGCGAAATTCTCGATTCAAGAGGCAACCCAACACTGGAAGCAGATGTTATTCTAGAAAGTGGTGTACGCGGCCGTGCTGCAGTTCCATCAGGCGCATCAACAGGTGCTCGCGAAGCTATAGAGTTACGAGATGATGACAAGAGCCGTTACATGGGTAAGGGTGTATTGAAAGCGGTAGCCAACGTAAATGGCGAAATTCAACAGGCATTAATCGGTACAGACTGTCGTGAGCAGCGCACCATTGATGACATCATGTTAAAACTCGATGGCACTGAAAATAAAGAGCGTTTAGGGGCTAATGCACTTTTAGCGGCTTCACTTGCTTCAGCTCATGCAGCAGCCAATTTTGAAAACAAAGACCTTTATGATTATCTGGGTAACGGTTCATATACTCTGCCGGTACCAATGATGAATATCATTAATGGTGGCTCACATGCAGATAACAGTGTTGATCTGCAGGAATTTATGATTTTGCCAGTAGGCGCACCTTCATTTAAAGAAGCTTTACGTTACGGCACAGAAGTATTTCATTCTTTGAAAAAAGTATTATCTGATCGTGGTCTGGCAACAACGGTTGGTGATGAAGGTGGATTTGCACCTAATCTTTCTTCAAATGAAGAAGCCATTGAAGTTATTTTAGAAGCAATTAAAAATGCAGGTTTTGAACCAGGAAAAGATGTTTATCTTGGGCTTGATGTTGCAAGTTCTGAATTCTACGAAAACGGTAATTACAATCTGGCTTCTGAAAACCGCATATTAAGCGCAGAAGAAATGGTTGATTACCTGGCCGACTGGGTTGAGAGATACCCAATTATTTCAATTGAAGATGGTCTTGATGAAGCGGACTGGGAAGGTTGGGCAAAATTAACTGAACGCCTTGGTGATAAAGTTCAGTTAGTAGGTGATGATCTTTACGTTACTAATACTAAAATCTTTAAAGAAGGTATTGATAAAGGCATCGCTAACTCAATTCTGATTAAATTCAACCAGATTGGCACATTAAGTGAAACACTTGATGCGATTAATATGGCGCATGACGCAGGTTACACTGCTGTAATATCTCATCGATCAGGTGAAACTGAAGATGTAACGATTGCTGATTTATGTGTAGCAACCAGCACAGGTCAGATCAAAACAGGTTCATTATCTCGTTCTGATCGTGTTGCTAAATATAATCAGTTATTACGCATTGAAGAAACACTAGGTGATAAGGCCGTTTACGCTGGCAAGTCAGCTTTTAAACACCTTAAATAATAACCCGGGTTAAAATTTTTGAAATGGTTACTGTCATTACTCATGGTTCTGTTTCTGCTACTGCAGTACAAACTATGGGTGGGTGATGGAGCTGTTCCTGAAGTTATGCATCTGGAGCAGGAAATAGAAAAAAAGCAGTTAGAAAAAAATAAACTCGAAGAGCGTAATGCTTCTCTGGCTGCAGAAGTTAAAGACTTAAAACAGGGAAAAGACGCTATAGAAGAACGAGCTCGTAGTGAGATGGGTATGATAGGTAAAGACGAAACCTTCTACCAGATAATTCAGTCATCCAAATGAGCTGGTTTCCTAATGCAAAATAAACAATTCTGGGCCATTATTCCCGCGGCAGGCGTTGGCAAACGTATGTTAGCTGACAGACCAAAGCAATATTTAAAACTTCAAGATAAAACCGTTATTGAGCACACTTTAGATAAATTATTAAACATGCAGGAAGTTACCGGTGTTGTGTTATCTATTAGTGATACGGATGAGTATTGGCCAGATTTAAACTATCAAAGTAAAAAGCCATTATTAGTAGCCAGCGGTGGTCAAGAAAGAAGTGATTCTGTGTTAAACGCACTCACATTATTAAATCATCAGAATTCTGAAACAGAAAACACCTGGGTATTAGTGCATGATGCGGCTCGTCCTTGTGTGCGCGGTGAAGACATACAAAATCTAATCAGGCTGGCTAGTCAAAAGGATGATGGCGGTTTACTTGCCTTACCCGTCAGAGACACCATGAAGCGAGCACAACATGCAAAACATGATCAGCCAAACAACGTTAATGAAACCGTAGACCGTGATGGTTTATGGCATGCGTTAACGCCGCAAATGTTTAAACTGGATCTATTGTTAAACGCTTTAACCGAAGCGCAAAAAAATAAATCAAGCATTACCGACGATGCATCAGCAATGGAACTAATGGGTTATCAGCCCACGTTAGTTGAAGCACACGAAGATAATATAAAAATCACCCGTGCATTTGATCTACAACTAGCAGCGCTTTTTTTAAAAAACCAGTCATAAAAAAACTGTTTTTGTTAATTAAATACCTGCACTCTTTAATGTCCATAAACTGGCATATTCAATAGCAGCCGGCTAGTGATGGTGATTAGTGTTTTCTATAACACCTGCTTTTTCATCGGCTACATCAATCATCATTATCGATTCATTGAGATGTAAGGCTTCTTTAAACTCATCAGGATGACATGGGGTATATACCTTACAAAAAAATTAGCCGCAGCAAAACTGAAAATCAAGAGAAGAGGAAAACGCGAATGAACGCAAATATTAAATTGATAAGTATCTTTTCTGGTTAATCCAGACACCCATGTTAACAGGTTGAGGCACATCTACATCGGGGGAAAGACCGTCGCTGTTTGGCGCTCTGACCCTTAAACCTATACCACCAGAAGATGTTCGGTGTATAAAAGCTAATCCATCGAGCCTTATCCAGATATACATAACTCGTTCCCACGCAGGAGCATGGGAACGAGATAAGATATTTTTTAAGGCATAAAAAAACCCCAACCTATACAGGAATGGGGTTTTAGACTTCTTGAACCATAACATTAACAGATTAAGTTAATGCCTGGTTATAGGAGGCGGTTTTTAAAGTAATTAAATTACTTGTTTGCTTTACGTTCTTGAGCTTCTTTAATAACTTCTTCCGAAACATTTTTCGGACAAGGGTTGTAGTGTGAGAACTCCATAGAGAACTGACCACGACCTGAAGTCATTGTACGTAAGTCACCAATGTAACCAAACATTTCGCTTAGTGGAGCATCAGCTTTAATACGCACACCCGTTGGACCAGCTTCCTGGCCCTGAATCATTGCACGACGACGGTTTAAGTCACCAATAACATCACCAACGTGATCTTCAGGAGTGAAAACGTCAACTTTCATAATTGGCTCAATGATCTGTGGAGCGGCTTTAGGAATAGTCTGACGGTAAGCGCCTCTGGCTGCAATTTCAAAAGCAACAGCAGATGAGTCAACAGCATGGAAAGCACCGTCTACTAGCGTAAATTTCACGTCTAATAATGGGTATTCAGCTAAAACGCCTTTGTCCATCATGCTAGCGAAACCTTTTTCAACTGCAGGCCAGAATTCACGAGGTACATTACCACCGGTTACTTTTGACTCAAACTCAAAACCTGAGTTAGCTTCACCTGGTTCAACGATGTAATCAATCTTACCAAACTGACCAGAACCACCAGACTGTTTCTTATGTGTGTAACTGTCTTCAACTCTCTGCGTGATGGTTTCGCGATATGCTACCTGTGGTTTACCAACAGTAACGTCAACACCATGAGTACGTTTAAGAATATCAATTTTTATGTCCAGATGAAGCTCGCCCATACCACGTAAAATTGTTTCACCAGACTCTTCGTCTGTGTTTACGTAGAAAGAAGGGTCTTCTGCAACCATCTTGGATAAAGCCAGACCCATCTTCTCAGAACCACCTTTATCATTAGGTGAGATCGCGATAGAAATAACCGGATCAGGAAATACCATTGGCTCTAATGTCGCTGGATCTTTTTCATCAGCTAAAGTGTGACCTGTTTGAACGTTCTTCAAACCAACGAATGCAACTATGTCACCAGCTCGACAGCTTGAAATTTCTTCCGCTTTATCAGCGTGCATCATAACCATACGGCCGATACGTTCTTTTTTACCTGTGAAAGTATTTACTAAGGTATCACCTTTGTTAATTGTACCTGAGTAGATACGAACGAAAGTCAGGGCGCCGAAGCGGTCATCCATAATTTTGAATGCTAATGCACGAACAGGCAGTGTCGGATCAACAATTGCAAACTTACCTGTTTCTACACCTTCTTCATCCACTTCTGGCTGAGGTGGTACGTCTGTCGGGCAAGGCAGGTAATCAACAACTGCATTCAGCACGGGTTGAACACCCTTGTTCTTGAACGCAGAACCGGCGTATGTAGGGAAGAAATCTAATGCGATTGTGCCTTTACGGATACAACGCTGAAGGTCTTCAATAGAAGGCTCTTCACCTTCCAGGTATTTTTCCATTAGTTCATCGTCTTGCTCAACTGCAGTTTCGATTAGTTTTTCACGCCATTCTTCAACGTCATCTACCATGTCAGCAGGCACATCTTCTAATGTGTAGTTTAATGGGTCGCCAGAATCGTCCCATATCCATGCCTTACGAGTTAACAGATCAACTACGCCCTGAAGGCTGTCTTCTGTACCAATAGGTAGAACCATAACAAGTGGGCGAGCAGCAAGAACGTCTTCAATCTGTTTAACAACGCGGTAGAAGTCAGCACCGATACGGTCCATCTTGTTGATGAAAATAACACGTGCAACTTTAGATTCGTTTGCATAACGCCAGTTAGTTTCAGACTGAGGCTCAACACCGCCAGATGCACAGAAAACACCTACGCCGCCATCTAGTACTTTAAGTGAACGGTAAACTTCGATTGTGAAATCAACGTGGCCCGGTGTGTCTATGATATTAAACTGATGATCGTCCCAAAAACAGGTAGTCGCCGCAGACTGGATAGTAATACCGCGCTCTGCTTCCTGTTCCATGAAGTCAGTAGTCGTAGTGCCGTCATGCGTGTCACCGGCTTTGTGAATTTTACCAGTGAGCTTCAAAATACGCTCAGTGGTAGTCGTTTTACCCGCATCTACGTGTGCGAATATGCCGATATTTCTATAATGAGATAGATCTGTCATGTTCTTACTCTTAAAAAGTTAAATTATTAGTTATTGATCGATCCATTTCGACCAATCGGGCGCTCTTGAAAAGACATTTTAAACAAAGACTTATAGAATAAATCTAAAGTTATTTAAGATTAAAAGCCAGGGCCTTTTTCAAGCAACACTAAATCTGTTTTAAACGAAGGCGCGGATTATACTAAAAATAGGGCCTAAAACATAGGAGTATATTAGAGAAAGTTTAAACTATTCACGGAGTTAGCTTTAGATTATAAAAATGCTAATAATATTTTTGTGTCAGCTAGAGCAAAAATACCAGGGTAATGCAGTAATAATTACGTGCTATTTCAGGTCTCATTCACAGACCAGTTGATCTCTGCGTGGCCATGTTTTGATAAAAAAGCGTTGATCTGAGAAAAAGGCCTGCTACCAAAGAAACCGCGATAAGCGGATAGTGGTGACGGGTGAGGTGAGCGGATAACCAGGTGTTTGTGCTCATCTATTATGCTGCCTTTCTTTTGCGCATAAGCACCCCAAAGCACAAAAGCGATTGCATGCTCACTGTTATTAAGTGTTGAGATAATTTTATCTGTAAATTTCTCCCAGCCTTTGCCTTGATGAGAATTTGCCTGACCGCTCTCAACTGTTAAAACACTATTGAGTAATAATACGCCCTGCCTGGCCCAGTTTTGTAAGTTACCATGGGGGTTGGTTAAACCCGTGTCAGTCTCAAGTTCTTTAAAAATGTTGATTAAAGATTTCGGTATGGGTTTTACATCCGTTTTAACTGAAAAGCACAAACCATGAGCGTGTCCTGGTGTTGGATAGGGGTCCTGCCCCAGAATAACAACCTTAACCTCATCTGGAGACGTGCTATTTAAGGCATTAAACCAGTTTTCCTTCTCAGGTAAAATGACCTTTCCGTTATTAATTTCAGCTGTTAAAAAGGCTTCAAGGTCCTGCATATAGTCTAACTCCAGCTGCATCGCGAGACTGCTTTGCCAGCTTTCAGGGATTAATGGCAGTGAGCTGACTGTATTCATATGTAATTACCTGATTATTTTATTTTGTTTTTCTATACTATATAAGACCTTTACAGGAATGCATATTATTTCAAATCGTTTAAAAACTTTTCTTAAAAGCAGGCTTTTAGTGCATGGATAAAACACAGCAAAATTACGCTGTTATGTTTGCAGATATAGCCGGTAGCACTCGTTTGTATGAGCGCCTTGGTGATCATATTGCAAATCAAATGATTAGTGGTGCCATGAAACTGGTTGCTGCTTTAATCAAAAATAATAAAGGGGTTGTAGTTAAACATATCGGTGATGAAGTGATGTGCCGATTTTCCAGTGCTGACCATGCCGTAAAATGCGCCTGTGAAATACATGAGATGATGGAGCTTCAGCCAGTTCAACACGGTATAGGTCTGGTGTTTCGAATTGGTATTAACTGGGGCCCGGCTATTTTACGTGAAGATGGTGATATATTCGGTGACGCAGTCAATCTGGCCGCACGAATGGCCGGGCTTGCTAAAGCACGTCAAATCATCACCACCGAAACTGTAAAGCAACGCTTAACCTCAATAGAGCTACTGCCTAAATGTCGCGAGATAGATTGCACTCATGTTAAAGGCAAGGTAGACGCCATATCTGTAATTGAGGTTATGTGGGAGCCAAATAATGTTACCCACATGTCGACCATTATTAGTAATAATGTCGCATTTACTAATGACAGCAAACCTTTATGTCTTTATTACCAGCAAAAAAAGCTGGAGTTAATCTCTGGCTCAGAAGCCTATACTTTCGGCAGAGATATAAGCTGTGATCAGATGATTGTCTCTACTTTAGCATCAAGAATACACGCTAAAATTGAGTACCGGCGAGGTAAGTTTGTGCTGGTAGACGAAAGCACTAATGGTACTTACCTGCAAGTGCATAATAACTCACCTATCTTCCTGCGCCGCGAAGAAGTTATATTACAGGGAGAAGGGGTGATTAGTTTTGGTGAAAAAATTAACATCAACAGTGATTTCTTATTACGATTTAGTTTATAAATTAGCTTACTCACATCACATACTATAAATACGAGTTTCTTTTAGTCAGGTTCTTAAGTTTCAGGCGTAAATAATACCAGTCTAACTTACCGATCTGCTTTACAGCTTATGTGTACTTATCTTTATTTTAAGTGTCTTTTACAGTTACGAGCTTTCTCACTACCATAAATCAATATCTATTGACATTAAGATCAATAATGCTATATATATTTAGTTTATTGATTTATACATCAATTCATGTAATTGACATATATATCAATATACGCTAATATTAAGCTATCTATTGATGAAAAGGTCAAGATTATGAGCATTACCTCTCAATTACTTGCACAGATTTTAGAGTTGGCTAAACGTAAAGGCCTTAAACAGAAAGATCTGGCAGAACGTGCTGGTCTCTCTGCCGAGTCTCTTTCAAGAGCTAAAAAGGCTGGTGACATGCATCTTTCCAGCCTGCAAAACCTGGCCAATATAGTGGGTCTTAAGCTCTGTCTGGGGCCTGATGAGCCACTTATGCAAAAGATAAATAACGCTTCATTGTTTAAATAGTTAAGCGCCAGACATCATTATGCAAAGTATCGGCAATCAACGTGATAGACAGGCCGTCGTCTGGACACGTCAAAGCGGTAAACCCGTGAAAATGGGGCGTTTATATCTGACCGAGTCAGACTGTCGTTTCACCTATGAGCTCGATTACCTGTCATTACAACAGCCGGGTTTAGGTTTGTTATATGCCCCTGAGATCGTTCAGGAAAGCACCATTATTCGTCCACGAACAGAGTTCTTCGATTTTTTACCCCCAATACAATCATTAGTGCCACCCAAAGGTGAGCATAATTTTCAGCGTAAGCTGGTTTTAGCTTATCTGGCTAAAAAGGGTATCCAGCCTAATAATGGTTTAGAAGCCGATTGGGAAATACTCAAAATAGCAGGCCACGGGGCCATAGGTCATTTAGATGTATTTGAAAATGATGACAAAGCCCTGCAGTGGTATGCAACACCACCCGCCGCTGAATTATTTCAGGTAACAGAAGATCTGGGTTTCTCTTTAAAAGAAACCTTAAGCTGGTTAGATCAGGATGCCAGTGAATTAATCAATATCATAGGCCCGACCCCGAGTGTGGGCGGTGCCATTCCTAAAATATTATTGAGCATCCCCGATACGGGCTGGGATAACAGAATCGGTTTACCCAGTAGAGGGCCAGCACCACAAATGACCGATGTGGTTGTTAAGTTTGAGCAGAACACAGCGTACCCTGGCATTAATGAACTTGAAGCACTGGCGCTTGATATTCATAAAGAGGCCGGTTTTGAAGTGCCTAATTACTGGTTATCAGATATGCGTGGCATACCCGTATTAGCTGTAGAGCGTTTTGATCGTAATACAGCCAATACCCCTGTTTTTACTGAAACGCTTTACTCCATACTCGCCACCGGTGATGCCGATATCACTCATCATTATAGTTACAGTTATGACGCCATAGGCACCGCAATAGATAAAAGCCCAATGGATATTATTAGTCAGCGTAAACAGGGAAAAATTCAGTTAATGAAACGACTGGTTTTATCGTTGTTAACGGGTAACGGTGATTTACACCTGGAAAATTTGTCTGTAAAACTTAACCAGGGTGAAGCAGAGTTCACGCCTGTGTATGATCCGACACCCATGCGCGCTTATGCAATACATAATATGATATCGGTAATGCCATTTGGTGATTATGGAGAAATGATAAACAACCGTGATGAACCGGTAGGTTTAACAGAATCGATACAAAACCTGGCAAAACATTTAGGCCTGACACCGAGTGAAGCAACAGAAGTAATACATTTCAGTTTGCAGGTAACAGAAAGCTTTACAGAAAGAGTCTCGAATTTAAAAACCTTACCTGAATTAAATAAAAATAATTTAATAGATATAGTTAATAAAGTAAGAGCTAGAATAAAACAGTCAATTTAAAATTGACTCTATAACTATCTTAAAATAAAAATAAGATTTTTAATCATCTGTTTGTCTATATAACATCAAAAAATATCACTCTCGTGCATGTAACAAATTAAGCTTTTTTGTTTTTATTATTTAGTCAGTAAATGATCAAAACATGAATAAACTTTAATTAAAGTGAATGTTAAACAGGCAATAATATTATCGTAATTGTCAATCGCTCGATATTTTTACCATTAGATTGACAGCTGAATTAGAACGAATAAAAGAATTGTAAAAGTTGTAAGCCTGATAATAAGTTTAATAAGAGTTTGGTTATAGATGTACCAAACAGGTTGCCTCGTTCGGGTTATGTTATTCATTAAATTCAGAAAAAACCAATGAAATCTTCTTTTAAGTGACATATGTCACTTAAAATTCATTACTGATTCGGTTAAGTTTCCCGAATGGAGCTGTTTTAACAGGGAGTATACTTTTAAAGGGCTTTATAAATATGACTACAAAATGTAGCGAATATCAGTTAGAAATAGAAACTAATAAAACCAGAAATGCAGAAGACGAACCACTAACAAATATTATAAATTCAATTTTTGATAACAGTAAAGATGCCGTTTTTGGTGTTGATGCCGGAGGTAATATAGGTTATCTAAATAAAAATTGCAGAGAGTTATTTGGCTTTCCTGAAAATGGCTCTATCGCAGGGCAGCATTGTTCAGACCTGTTATGTGGTGGCGATGATAAATGTGCGAGCACCTGCTGCACTGAATGTGCAATAAATCATAATATGGAGTCAGAACAACAAATTAATGATTATGAATTAAGTATTAAACAGGCCAATGGAACTCAGTTAAAGGTAAACGTGGGCACCTGTTATTTTTATCAGAAAGATGATAAGGAGGTGAGTACGTATTTTAGTTTGCGAGAGGTTAAAGAAGTTGAAGAGGTTTAACTTTTAAATCAGCTAAAGAATATAAACCTGATCGAATTTTTTATGGCATATTTAAAATGTTATAAAAATCGATCAGGTTTAGTATTTATGAAAACTATAATTAGGCGTGTTATATTAATAAATGTCGATTTCTAACAAATCAATCAAACTAGCTCAACCGATAAATCAAAACCAAAAACTTAACGGCCTAGCTGGAGTTTAACTACTCGGTAATCGGCAAAAGTGAAAGCTCAACACGACGGTTTAAAGCTCGGCCTTCAGCTGTTGTGTTATCAGCGATTGGGTTTTTCTCGCCAAAACCAACTACTTCAAAGCGTGCAGATTTAAGCTTTTTACTTTTCAGGTAACTGGCAACTGAATTAGCACGTTTTTCTGAGAGAGACTGATTATATGCATCTGAACCCTTACTATCTGTATATCCCGCAACAACAATAATGGTTTTATCAAACTCTTCAAGAATTAAAGCAACAGAGTCGAGAACCTCATAAAAATCAGCTTTTAATGCATCAGCATTAGTTGGAAATGTTATATTTCCGGGCATTATCAGGTTAATATTATCTCCATCACGCTGAACACTGACACCTGTGCTGCGTAATTGTTTACGTAACTTTGCTTCCTGAGTATCCATATAGTAACCAGTACCGCCACCAACTATTGCTCCAATTCCCGCATCTCTTAACAGACGTTTTTTACGCTCACTGCTCGATTTATCCTTATTCGCCAGATATGACAAAACCATTGCCGCACCAGCGCCTATTCCAGCACCTTTCCCAGTATTAGTGGTTTTTTCTTCACCCGTGTAAGGGTCAAAAGTCGTGCATCCGCTTAGCGCAATGACACCAGTAAGAGATAAAGCTAGTAGGTAATTATTCATTGTTGTTTCCTAACAAGGTAAATATATTCAGATAAATGTATGCATCCATAAAATTAGTTCAATACAAAACGAACCTTACAACATACGACTATGATGCCCGTCATTATAGAGTGAAATTTAGAGTAATTGCAGATTGAATTGTTAAGAAGTGTTAACTAACACGTAAATTATATTAACTTTATAGATAAAAGCCAAATGCGCCTTTATACTACGCGTCACTAAAGTGCATCATATTCTAAAATTAAAGGTCAATTATGAAAACATCTATCCACATATTATTTGCATCTCTGCTTTCAATTTCATTAGCAGGTTGTCTCGATATGGCTAAAGTATCAAATGATAGCCAGAATAGCGTTCTAGTTAGTCAGGTTGTATCTGTATGTGGAGCCCTTGTAGGTGACCAGGCAGAACAACGCATTAACCAGGAGTGGAGCAAGTACCCTGAAGCAAACGCCAATCGTAATATAATTGAAACCATGGCAGAAGTACTGCTTAATGACCCGACGGCTACAGAAGCTCAAAGCACCAGTAACTATAAAAAATATCTATCCTGTGCAACTGGGCTATTAGTAACTAATGGCCTTGTAAAATAAGGGTTAATTAGTGCCATTCTGCTCTGGCACTAATTAATTTTTATCTCATCAGTGATTTAACTGCAGGGCAGTCCCAAGTTTTATTCAAGGTAATTTCAGCTGCTTTCTTTAATATTGAATAGCACTTTTTCGGAACTAAGCACTTATATTAAGACATATATGGACGCCCCTCTAATGTCAACAAAGACTTCCCCTCACCGCGCATTAATCGCAATGATGTTTTTATGTTTATTGCCATACACCCGCATA
>JAPHSS010000047.1 GCA_026195255.1 Gammaproteobacteria bacterium
TATGAATGCTTTCCTCATAACCTGGGCCGAAGGCCGAGTCTCAGGGATGAGACGAGCAATCCTCTAACACCGCAATTCCATTAACGCCCGCTGAAAGACAAAGAAGTTTATTCAGTTCAACGACTAGCCTTAAAACGAGCTACATAAAAAGCCCTGATTCGATATATCCATTTCTTATACAGTTTTCGATATAGTGTAATTCTTATGTCGGGAACTTAACTGCTTTGTCTCTTATGTCAAAAACATGGGCAGTTCCGCCCAAAAGATCATCTTTTTTCTTATAATTTTATAAATATTCAGGTTATGTGTGATTTTTACTTATCCATATATTTGTTTTTCAGGAGGGTTTTTTCTGATTAGTCATCACATATAACTCGACCATTACATTATCTATCACTACTGAAAGATCCACAGCCAGGTCTATATGAGATAAATTACTCATAAGCAAACTCATCTAACCTTTCATCATAGATACTTTTAGCTGTTGCCAGGTTTCTTGCGTCAACTGTAGCCAATAAATCTGCATATACAATCATGGGGTCGACACAACCCATTATTTGATCTTTCATCCTTAGAGTTTCATTCTCCAGCTTTTCTTTCCAGAATGTGCGATATATCTGTATATTGCCTTTTGGGTGTTTATGCAGGCGATTCTCTGCCAGTAATTTATTTCCACCTTCCTGATGCATATATATTATGATTTTCTCAGGTTTGACTTGCCCTGTCATTTTTGCGGCTGCCACCTCTCCCCCCCATCTGGCTTTATAGTCCACAATATCTTCATCAAGGTCCATCCACCAATATTCACTCTCTGCGGTAAACGCGCCTAAGAACAATTTCGGTCTTAACTTTTCCAAATAGGCCGCGACCCATTTATGCAATAACTGTTTTTTGTTTTTTAACCTGCGTTGCTTTTTAGCATACTCAATTAAATATCCAGCCTGTTTAAGATCGTTTATAACCCAGCCCACTGTACCTAAAGCCACACCCGTTATATTTGCTATATCTCTATAAGTTGCGGTTACCAACTGAGGATGGCGTATTAATGCATAAACGACCTTAATACCTGTAGGCTGGAAGGCACGACCAGCTGCTGGTGCATCCTGTGCTTTAATAACATTTGCCTGAGCCCTGTTCTTATTTCCCTTAATAAAGATATATAGTGGTTTTTCATTTATATATGCATTACCTGCTGTATCTATAAAAGGCACATCTAATTCACGTAACTTATCTGCCATTTTAGGGTTTACGTAATCGGCAACTAACATTCCCTTTCCTGGTCTCTGGTTTACCTCATTTACTAATACTCCAAAATTTGTTTGTTGTGCCCAACGCTTAACTTTGGCTGTAAATCGGATATATTCATATCCATCGATACGAAATTTAACATCATAATGTGGGTCTACTACGCCTGATTCATTAACATTTATGAGCCTTAATCCGGTCTCTTTATATAAAACATCTGTTGCCATACCTGGCAAATCGGCTTCTATTATTTGATTATTTTCGTTCATTTGTTCAATAAATCAACTTGTCCACTAATAATGTACTATTTAATATAGTGAACAATTGGCCTTAAATCAACTTATTAGACCACATGTACATTTACCAGACTGTTCATTATTAATGTACGAACATTATAAATGTACAGAAAAACACGTAATTAAACCGAATAACACTTTTCTCAGAATACCTGGACTCCGCGAGGTAAATCATGATCAGGCCCGGTGCAAAGAAGGCGTCGCCGACCTGAGAACCAGGGTTGTACCTCGTTCAGAAGTGAAACTAGCAGACCTAACTCGCGCCAGCGACGGTCGTGTGAGTTATGATGTAAGTATGGGGCGTTTACGGTATTTGAAGAAAAATACCACCCGATGGTGACATATATATTGAAAATTGAAGAAGAAGGCCGACCAAACAATAGCCAATTGAATTCAACTACTCATGTTTTTCTAACGCTTCAGTATCACTGCTTTATCTTCAGGCGTATTGTTAATTCATATTCTGTGGTAATTACACTTTGTCAGTTTTAGGTAATAAACTTTATTGTGATATTTTCTGAATGACCAACTTATGCCTTTGTAGACTTTAAACCGGGATTCAAACAGATATTTTAAACTTCAAGCTAATAGAATCGACTTCTGGGCACTTCATAAAACTTTACTTTATTGTTTCCAGCTTTAATTTTAATGCCTCGCAATACCGGTGCATTACCATGGCAAAAGGTCTCCATTGGTTTGTCCTCTATTAAAATGGATGCACCTTTATACACACTCACTTTAACTGACAACCTGTCACCACACTTGCCGTTAAAATTAGTGTTAAATATTTTTGGTTTAACAATGAATGTATATTCGATTTTGCCTAACACGCACTTAAGCGTTAATTGTTTTTTTTCAGAAATAAGGCTTCTCTTACCCCGCTCTTCAATTGAAACCAGTGACCATGGGTCATATGTGCCTTGCTCTGCCTTAAACGGAAAATCTTTACCTGCCTTTCCCCACTTAACCTCATTTTTCAACTTGACCTCGTTTTTAGCCTTATCACAGGTAAAGGTGACTATTGGCCAGGCGCGATCTACTTCGCCATGAGCTAAAAATGGAAATAATAATGCAGAGACTAAAACTATCTCTGGAAAACTCTTTAAAAACTGTATAATCGCTACTTTCATATTGCTGCTAAATCACCAAATATAATGAGCCGGAAAAATGACATCCACTAAGGCTATGCACAGCTCAGGCCAAAATTGATTCATACTTGTTTATAGCCCATTATTTACAAATACGCCTTAAAATCATGATTATCCTGATATTTGAACATAATTTAATACACATTCACTTTATTTAGTCACCCGTTTATATGAGCAAGTCCCCCAGAACCCAGATTGATACGATAAAAAGATCTATTCAGCACATTATGCTGAAAGATCAATTTTCAGCTAAACGCAAAGTTCAAAGCATTCAATCAAGAATAAAAGCAAGTAAACCTGTTGAGCAGGCACTTGTCAATTTGCAATCACTTATTGATCAATCGACCAGGCAATATCAGCTTCGATTACAGAATAAACCGACTACCAGCTACCCTGAAGAGCTGCCTGTCAGCCAGAAGCGAGATGAAATCATTCAGGCTATTAAACAAAATCAGGTTATTGTTATTTGTGGAGAAACCGGTTCAGGAAAAACCACACAATTGCCCAAAATGTGCCTCGACGCGGGTTTAGGCATACGCGGTATGATAGGGCATACCCAACCACGACGTTTAGCCGCTCGCTCTGTTGCTAATCGTATTGCTGAAGAGCTTAAAACTGAAACTGGTAATGCTGTAGGTTATAAAGTTCGTTTTAATGATGTACTGAGCGATAAAAGCCTGATTAAGCTAATGACGGATGGAATTTTATTATCTGAAATTCACCACGACGCTTTTCTTAATAATTATGACTGTATTATCGTTGACGAAGCTCATGAACGTAGTTTGAATATAGATTTCTTACTCGGTTATTTGAAACGCCTTATTATTAAACGCCATGATTTAAAAATTATAATCACTTCAGCAACTATTGACCCTAAGCGATTTTCAACTCATTTTAATGACGCCCCAATTATTGAAGTTTCTGGCAGAACTTACCCTGTTGAAATTGAATATCGTGACACAGAATCTGAAGGCGGAGAATCAAGAGATCTACAAAGCTCAATTGCCGATTGTATAGATGAAATATCACATCGTGATCGCGGTGATATTCTTGTATTTCTAAGCGGCGAAAGAGATATTCGAGAAACTGCAGATTATTTATCTAAACAGAATTTGCAGAATACAGAAATTCTGCCTTTACTCGCCCGCTTATCTGCTACTGAACAGAGTAAAATATTTAAAGGCTCATCTAAACGACGAATTATATTATCAACTAATGTGGCAGAAACGTCGCTCACCGTGCCGGGTATAAAATATGTAATCGATACCGGCCTTGCTCGTATCTCACGTTATTCCTGGCGCAGTAAAATTCAGCGCTTACCTATTGAAAAAATATCACAGGCTTCAGCCAACCAACGAAAAGGTCGTTGTGGACGAGTAAGCGCAGGTGTGTGTTATCGACTTTACTCAGAAGACGATTTCAATCTACGCAAAGAATTCACCGAGCCCGAGATTCAACGAACTAATCTGGCCGCCGTTATTCTTCAACTGGAACATATGCAATTAGGCCATGTAGAAGACTTTCCCTTTGTTGAACCACCTGACAGTCGATTAATTACAGATGGTTATAAACTATTACATGAGCTCGGTGCCATAAATAAACACCACAGGATAAGTGACATTGGAAAACAACTTGCGCGTTTGCCAATTGATCCTAAACTGGGTCGTATTTTAATTGAATCAATAAATGAAAATTGCTTAAACGAAACCTTAATTATTGTCTCTGCACTCGCGGTACAAGATCCTCGTGAACGCCCTCTAAACAAACAACAGGCGGCCGATGAAGCGCATAAAAAGTTTATTGACAAACAATCGGATTTTATTAGCTGGTTGAATATATGGACTCAGTACCATTCTGCAAAAGAAGAATTAAGTGGTAACAAATTGCGTAAATGGTGCAAAGATAATTTCATTTCCTGGTTGCGTATGCGTGAATGGATTGACACTCACCGCCAAATAAAAAAAATGTTAGTAGAACTTAAATTAAAGTTCAACTCAAATACTGCCGATTACACTCAAATTCACAGAGCCTTAATAACGGGTTTTCTCAGTCAGCTTGGTTTTAAAGAAGAGGGCCATGAGTATCAGGGCTGTCGACAGCGAAAATTTCATATATTCCCGGGCTCGGGTCTTTTCAATCGCGGCCCAAAATGGGTTGTTGCTTCAGATATTGTAGAAACACAGAAAGTTTATGCTCGTCATCTTGCTAAAATTGAACCTCAATGGGTGACCGATAAAGCGAGTCATTTAATCAAACATAGTTATGTAGAAGCACATTGGGAGAAAAAATCGGCACAGGTATCAGCAACACGAAAATCCACTCTCTTTGGTTTACTTATAAATCCTGGAACAAAAATTAATTATGGCCCTGTTAATCCTCAAGAATCACGTGAGATCTTTATTCGTAGTGCGCTAATACAGGGCGACTTTGATTGTAAACATGAGTTTTATTTAAAAAACCGAAGTCTTATTAACGAAATTGAAAATCTCGAAGCCAAGTCAAGGCGCCAGGACATACTGGTTGATGACAATGATTTATATGAGTTTTATGACCGATTATTATCCGATTACATCTACAGTGGTCCTCAGCTCAACAAATGGGTTAAGAAAAATAACGCCGATAAATTAATATTAAAAATTGATGATTTAATGAAAAAAAGTGCAGATCACGTTTCTGATGATTTGTTTCCGGATTCAATCTTGATTAATAACATTCAGTTTCCGCTTGAATATCACTTTGACCCAAGCGATCACTGTGATGGCATTACACTCATAACACCTGTTGCTGGCCTTGCATCATTAGACCCAACAGTATGTGACTGGATAGTACCTGGCCTGCTGCTAGAGAAAATGACCGAGCTCATTAGATCACTGCCCAAACAACTTAGAAAAAACTTTGTACCCGCACCTAATTTTGCAGAAATTTGTTTTGATGCTTTAAGTCCCGGCGGTACATCTCTAACATCGTCTATGTCATTACATTTAAAAAAAATAACTGGCACCGAAATTCCCTATGATGCATGGCAGGAAAATAAGCTAGCCGATTACCTTCGCTTTAACTATCGCGTTATTTCATCTGATGGAAAGACGTTAAAACAGAGCAGAAATCTCAGTCAATTGCAGCAGGAATTCTCATCGTATACAGATACAAGCCAGTCAAAACTTCAAGATAATAATGTTGAAAAAGAAAATGTAAACAGCAGTGATCTTGATAAACTAACAGATGATATTGAAATCAATAATAATGGCATCATTATTAAGGCTTACCCTGTTTTGGTAAGTAATAAAAAACAGATAGATATTCGCATTATCAACTCGGAGAAAGAAGCGCAGAAAAAACATTTTGAAGGTTTAAGGCAATTATTTATTAACGCACTGCCTCAAGCCGTTAAACACATTAAAGCCAGCCTGTCTAAACAACAAAACTTATGCGCCAGGTATCTACCAATAGGCAATTGCGAGCAGTTAAAATTACAGATAACCTATCGAATTATTGATGAGCTTTTTACTCGCCACCTTCCAAAAACAGAAAAAGACTTTAATCAAATTTTAGATAATAGAAAAGACATAGATGATTTATTAAATAAGACAATTCAACAACTAGTGGCTATCCTGGACATCTATCATCAACTAAGGAAAAGACTCAAAAACCCACCTATTAACTGGCTCGATGCGCTAACTGACATCCAGGGACAGCTGAGTAACTTATTACATAGTGATTTTGTTCTACAGACGCCTCAGGAAAACCTGAACAATTTTACGCGTTACCTTAGTGCTATTGATAAACGTCTGGATAAAATACAGACCAATCCAGAGCGAGATAGAAAGGCGCGAATTGAAATTTCTTCTTTTTGGCAAGAATACAAAAAACGCTCTGACTCTTTGCTCAAAAACAATCAATATTCTGAGCAACTGAATAGTTATCGTTGGTTACTAGAGGAATATCGCATCTCTCTTTTCGCACAGGAAATTAAAACCTTATGTCCAATTTCTGCTAAACGACTTAAAAAAGCATGGAATGAAATTTCTGACGCATAATCTCTACATTATATTTTATAATACCGTCTATCATTTCTTTGCACAGCTTCTATACTCAGATTTGATATACTTCAAAATACGCTTATTAATACGTGATATGCTGGCCATTACATGAAGACTTTTAAAATCACATTCAAATTTTATTTGCAACTGACTCTGTTTATATACTCTGTCCTTGTTAGTTTCTCTCAGCCCGGCTTTGCAGAGTCTAAAGGTGAGAGTTTATACCTTGAAAACTGTGCTATTTGTCATGGCACAGATGGTCAGGGTGGTATGGGTATACCATTATCGTTAGATGACTTCCTTAAATCCGCTTCAGAAGACTATATTAAAAAAACCATTCGTCTCGGCCGTCCAAACCGCATTATGCCTTCTTTTTACTGGATGTCTGAATCCGATATAAATGAAATCGTATCGTATCTGGATAGCTGGCGAAAATCTCCTGCTCCGAAATGGGACTCAAAAACGGTTAAAGGTGATCCGCTAGCTGGAAAACTTGTCTATAAAAACAAATGCGCAAGCTGTCATGGTGAAGATGGGCGAGGCGGCAAAGGCTCAGGTTTACATTTTTCGCGCTCAATTGGCATGATTATTACACCGCCTGCCTTAAATAATCAGGGCCTCTTAAATTCTGCTCCTGATGCCATGCTCCACTATATTATAAATAATGGACGTAAAGATACGCCGATGCCCTCGGCCAGTACACTTGGACTATCTAAAACTGATATTAATGATCTGGTCAGTTATATACGGAGTTTTCATTTAAAATCAATTATTCACAAACCCCTCTATAGTGAAGAGCCTGCCAGTTTGATACAGGAATCTCCATACTCTTTTGATGAAACCGTAGAAAATGTTAAACGCGCTATAACCGGATCTAATTTTGTGCATATACGAGATCAGGCCTTAACAAGTGGTTTTGATATTGAAACAAAAGACTCACCACGGCAGACTATTATTTATTTTTGTAACTTTAGCTTTTTATATGATGCTTTAAAAATTGACCCACGAGCAGGTATGTTTTTACCCTGCCGCATTACCGTCACCGAGCAGCAGGATAAAGTACTAATGATGAGTATAAATCCTAAACATTTAAGCCAGTTATTTAACAATGATGCACTTGATGAGTCATGTGATCAGATGTATGAGTTATATAGCGGCATACTGGAGGATGCCAGCCTGTGAAGCTTATATTAAAAAAAACCGCCCTGCTCTTTTGCCTTCTTGGCACAATAGTAAGCTCAAATAGCTACTCAGTAGTCACCGGAGAAATGATAATGGTACGCTCTTCAGAAGCGTTCCCGGAAACCATGTCTCTTCTACAGGAAGCTATTCGACATCAGGGGTATCAACTCAGTCGAGTACAACGGGTTGACGTGGGTTTAAGCGCAAAAGGTTACGCAACTGATAAGTACAGGGTTGTATTTTTTGGCAAAGGCAAAGAAATTCAACAAATTTCTGCTAAATACCCCCAATTAATACCCTATCTGCCCTTAAAAATCGCCATCTTTGCTGAAGATGATAATACGATCCTTATCAGTGCTAACCCATCAACCTATAATGACCTTTTCAATATACCTGAATTAAAACCTACTTTTGATAAATGGTTCGTTGATATCACTAAAATAATGAAATCTGTGCAAATTCAAAATTGACAGCTATTATTAGTATTTAATCTTTTACAAAAAAATAACAACTATGTCAGCAGAAAATAGAAAACACTTACGTATCGGACTAATCGTAGATATCGAGTTAACTTTACCTGGTCAGGAACCGGTGGATGTTCGCACCAGAAACATCAGTGATGGGGGGCTTTATCTCATTCTTGATAATATAGAACTGCCTGGTGTAGATACTGAAGTTAAAGTTCGCTTGAAAAATCAACTAGGAGATGGAGAAGAGCCTCCTGTTAACAGAGCAAAGGTCGTCAGGCATGAACCGGATGGAATTGGCCTGGTATTTCTTGAATAACCGTTAATCAGACAATTCTTAAGCTCGAAGACTTCTAAATTGACTCGAAAACACAGGCAGGCATTATTATTAACGCCTGCATTCAAAACCCTTCAAGACTTACTCCCAGTGTAGATTCAAATTTCATGCAATTATAGCCGCAGGTTAATAATTCTGAATTAGCGGCACTGGCATAAATCTGCTGGCAAAAACTCTATGCAATAGTTCACGGTTGGTTATTGTACTAAAGAGAAAACTCTACGCCGAGATCTTGTGCATGATGTACATATTTACTTCTATAGATTAATCAGAAAGTCGTTAATTCTTTACTTTCATTAGTTTCAAAACTGGCTCATTTAGCTCTATATCATCATTAAAACCAGAGACGAGCAAGACTCGATTGCCTGTACTTGCTAAGTCACACATTTTTGCAACCTCATTACACAATCCCTGCCAGTCATGTGTTGTTTCTTCTTTAATATAGATTGGAACAACTCCCCAGCTTAAAGATAGGCGTCTACACACAACCTCATTAGAACTAACGCCTATAAGTGGCGCGCTAGGTCTATCGGCGGATAAAACGCGAGCTGTTGCGCCGCTTCGAGTGGGTACAATTATGCCTTGCAACTTTAACTCATGAGCTAAAGACTTCACTGCTCGCGCTATTGCTTTTCTATCCGGTTCAATCATCTCCGCAATTTGTTCATAGTCACTTTCACCGAATTTACCGTGCTCCCATTGGTAAGCTTCCATTTCACGCAATATTTTATCCATCATATTAACGGCTAAGACCGGAAATTCACCACTAGCAGTTTCGGCAGATAACATAACCGCATCGGCGCTAGACAAAGCTGCAGTAGCCACGTCACCCACTTCAGCTCTGGTTGGTTTTGAGCTGACTATCATTGACTCGAGCATTTGCGTGGCGACTATAACAGGCTTAGCATGCAATCTTGCTTTATTAATTAGTTCCTTTTGTATTAATGGAACCTGTTGCGCAGGCATTTCTATACCCAGATCACCCCTTGCGACCATTATCCCATCAGCTGCAGAGAGTATTTTTTCTATACACTTTACTGCTTCTGGCTTTTCTATTTTTGCAATTACTGGAATATTTCCGCCCGCTTTAGTAACGAAACGTTTTAATGTATTAATACATTTTTCATCACGCACAAAACTCAGAGCTAAAAAATCTGCCTCCAGCTCAATCGCCAGCTCAGAATCTCTTTTATCTTTAGCTGTAAAACTATTTGTGGAAATATTAGAATCTGGCAGATTAAGTCCTTTTTTATTTTTTAAAATACCTCCGTATTTCACCTCACATTTAACGTCCTTGTCTTTTACAGATATCACTATTAACTCTAGTTTCCCATCATCAAGTAGAATTCTTTCACCTTTTTTTACATCTTTATATAAGCTTTTATATTGAGATGGTATTAGACCCTCTCTGCCAACAGATGCAGAACAACTTACAATAACTTCATCACCTGACTTAATTTCAATTTCACCCTGCTCAAATTCTCCTACACGAATTTTAGGACCGCATAAATCCATAAGAATCCCTACGTAGATTTTTTTCCGTTTTGAAATTCTTCTTATTTTCTCGGCCAATAACCTATGTTCATCATGCGTACCATGAGACATATTTAATCTGAATATATTAGCTCCCTCATCTATCAACTCAGATATTTTTTTATCACTCTTTGTTGCAGGTCCTAGCGTTGCTATAATTTTCGTTCTTCGCCAGTGCAAGTGTGTTTTTTTTGTATTTTCATTTGGCGACATAATTTTTCTCATCGTTCTTTAATATGCTTTGAGCATTAAGTGTAGCTCATAAATTGAATTGCGGTTTTGTTGCTTTCTTTAATATTAACTAAATTAATATTAGAATGTATTATTTAATATTTTGAGGCGTTTGCTCACAATCAGAGCAAAGCTGAACTTTAGGGTCTGAGTACCATGTGCTACTTATCATTAAGAGTATGGCCACAACAATTACCACCATAAGACTATATTTAACGCTCATTATTTAATCCTTTAATAATGTTTAAACTTTTTACTTATTCATTGTACAAAACACAGAAATATTTTTTCTAGTCTAAATAACTGCTTTTATTGTTACGTGACATACACATTCACACCACTAACGTTAACGGGCGAATTAAACTTATTTTTTACAGGTTGATAAAAATTTTGCAGAAGGGCTGTTGCAAGGATTAGCAGAGAAGCTTTTAGTTTTTTTGGCTTCACTCTTAACTTCGGGCACAACCCTGGGTTTCACTTTCTCAACCACAGGAGCTGGATCTACTACTTCTTTTTCATTAGCCTTCTCGAGCGCTTTTAGTCGCGCTTTTTCGGCCGCTAATGCGTCTAGTCTTATACGTTCTTCACGTAACAGGATAAGGCGTTGAGCCTCGAGTTTAGCCTCATTTTTTTCTGCGTTTAGTTGTAATTTACGCTCTCGTGCACGGGCGTTTGACTCAGCTCTCTCCGCTTCTTTAATTCTCACTCTGGCTTGCTGTAATTTTTTTTCTGCGCGCTGCTCCTGTTCCGCCAGAATTTCAGCGGCTCTTAACTCTGCTGCACGTATATCTTGCTGTACTTTAGCTGCCGTTATAGCGGCGTCACGCTCTCTTTCAAGCGCTTTAGTTACTGCAATTGCTGCATCACGTTCCTTTTGTAATGCCTTCAGTTCACGGTTTTCAACCTCTAATTGTGACTGTTGACTAACGTTCTGCTGCATCATCTGCTGGTTGTTTTTAGTGCCGAGCATCATCCATGCAAATGCCATCATGATGACAGAGGCAAAAAACATACCTACAACAACCCCTATAAGGACCATATTTAGCCCTTTTTTTGGATTATCTTCTATATGCACAATCGGGTATACATCATCGTCATTTTTCCTACGTGACTGATAAGGTGCTACATTCTCATCAGATTTATTAACATTAGAATCATTAACCTGTATTTCTTCAGTGGCACTTTCATCCACAACCGAATCTTCTTCTTTATTTGTGCTAACTGCCTCTGTAACTTCTGCCTCCACCTGCTGCTCATCCTCGTGATGAGTTGTAACTTTACTCGCTTCAGGCTGTTTTATTTTAATTGGCGTTACATTTGAGTCATCCGTTTCTTTTTGATTCCCAGCCATAGAACTTAATGTCTGAGATTCATCTCGCCTTGCCATCACAGCCTGATCTGCACTATTTATAACAGTGGATGCTTGCAAACTAGCCTGTGTGACTAACTCTTCTTCTTTTTCAACTGCGTTTTTCTGGTCAACCGATATATCACTGGTTTCTTTTATTGTTTGTTTACTAATTGACGCATTATCATATTTTACAACTTGCTCACTGACTTTTTGTTGGGGCTCTTCCTGAATAGTATCTGAGACCGCTTCATTTGCTCTGATTTCATCAGATGGCTTTATATCAGTAGATGCATGTTGTGCATTAAATGTTGGAATTATGCTGTTACTGTGTTGCTCCCTCACCACATCATGAACAAGTTGCTCATTAATTACTTTATTCTGTTCGGCAAAACCATAAACTAATGCTGTGTCGCACAACAAATTGATTAAGCGAGGCGTACCACGACTATATTTGAAAATGGCCTCACAGGCTGACTCTGTAAATATTGGTTCACTAGAACCCGCAACACTTAACCGGTGATGTATATATGACTTTGTTTCTTCAAGACTTAATGACTCAAGATAATAGTCCACTGCAATACGTTGTGCAAACTGCATTAGTTCTGGTTTGCGTAAGGTTTCTCGTAAAGCCGGCTGTCCAGCCAGAATCACCTGTAAAACCTGATCTTTGTCAGCATTAATATTTGATAACATGCGCAGCTCTTCTAGTGTGTCTGCCGTCATGTTCTGTGCTTCATCAACTATAAGCACTGTATGTTTGTTCTCTGAATACTGCTCAATTAAAAAATCAATAAATATCTGATGCATTTGAGCTTTGCTTTTACCATCGGAATCAAGACCAAAAGCCATTAACACCCAGTTTAGCAATTCACCGAATGACTGATGGGTATTTGTTATTAGACCCACTTTAGTATCATCACCCAATTCAGACAATAAACGGCGTATCAGTGTTGTTTTTCCTGCACCGGTATCACCGCAGATAACGCTGAATCCAGCCTGGTTCATCATGCCATATTCTAATAGCGTTAACGCCCGTTGATGTTTGGGGCTCAAATATAAATAGTCCGGATCGGGCAATAAGGTAAATGGCTTTTCCGTAAGCCCGTAAAAAGATTCATACATGGTTATCACAAGCTCCTGACTTGTATACTTCTAATTGCGTTAACAGACGAATAATGTCTGTCATTGGCATAAAAAACAAACAGTTAATGCTAATATACTAATTTCTCTCGGTCTCATTATATACTCTGCCATGTTTTCCAGTCAGACTTATTCTCTGATATGTGAAACAAAGCCGCGACCACATGCCTGTCATACTTGGCTTCAGACTGTTCCAACAAGATATCTAATACTTCCTTTACAGGCCTGCCTTCTCTATATGCCCTTGAGCTAGCCATTGCTACAAAAGCATTAGCTACAGCCAAAATCTTTGATTCCAGCCTAATCTCATTCGACAGTAGACCGTTTGGATAGCCGCTTCCATCCAGGCGCTCATTTTTTTGTGAAATAATTTCCACAACAGGCCCATTAAAAGAAAGTTCAGATAAAATATCTACGGCAAAATCAATATGCTTTTTCAATTGCTCTGACTCAATATCTGTCAAACCCTCCAATTTAGTCAATATTTCCTTAGGCACAAATAATTTACCTATATTTGCTAATAACGAAGCCATTTCTAATGTTTCTAGCTGCAAGTCATCTAAGCCAAGCTCATGAGCAATCTCTATTGCAACTTCTCTGGTACGTGATGAGTGGTTAACACAATAAGGGTCATGCATATCGACGGCCTTAACAAGAGTGCCGATAATTCCACGCCCTAGCTGCTGACGTTTTTCTTCTTCTTTTTTCAATTCTGTTATGTCATGCAGCACATATAAAATAGATTTTTTATACTCACCTGCCGTTAAGCGCACTGTTGAAACATGATAAATGCGTTCACACTCATTAATCTGTAATGACATAACACTAGAATCATTATTTTCACAACCACTAGCCTGTAATGCCTTGGTTGTATCTTTTCCCAGAACACTCGTTAAGTGTTTTGTTTTAATTTCAGCAACGTCCATATTCAATGCCTTAGAAAAGGCTGTATTTATAAAAACAATTCTTGATGACTCATCAACTAACATAATATTATCTTTTATGTTATCCGTTACCGAATCGAGCAAATCAGTTCTCGCCTCAAGTGCATCACTTAATAACTTCAATCTGAGGCTAGTACTATGCCGCCAAATTGCGATAAAAGCAGTGGCTATCACAAGTACAAACAGACTAAAAGTTGTTAACAAAAAAGCCTGATGTTCATTTGATTCTGCTAACGCTTCAGATGAAGATATTTTTTGCACTAGTCTCCATGGACTATTTTTTATTTTCCTCCCTGTCACTAGCACATTTTCACCCTGGTAATCACTCATTTCCTTAAAGCCACCAGGATGATGGTAAGCGTAAGATGATGCGAGCAGATTATTATTATCAGGACGACGATGAAATAATTTAAAATCACCTTTAACTGGGCTAATGTATACCAGACTAGGCCCGTCTCGTTTGACCAATAAACTTTCATCTGATCTGGTTACGCTTTGCTTATTTCTTAATATGGGATAAAGGCCTTCCTGTGGATTTAATAATAAAATTATAGAGCCAACGGGTGGCCTTGATTGCATACCCTGTATTTCAAATACAGGTATAACATAGCCATATACTGGTTGCTGCCCGCTACCTGAATAGAGATCTATAATCTGTGGCCTTGCTGTATCAAAAGCTTTTTTAAGTATGTCATTATGCTCTTCAATCGTTTCAGAGAAACCGCGAGTAGACATAATCAACTGGTGCTCTGAATCTAATATAGCAAGACCATACTCATTCACCCTGCTTGTGTTTGGCTTATTAATCGAACCAGTATTCTGAGTAAATCCAAATCGATCAGCGTTCGCTCTCAACAGATTTCTTACATGTGCCTGTAACCCATTTAATACAACTTCATCAATCTCATTACGATTTTTGTACTCTGTTAGGAACAACTTTAAACTGGAGTTATCAGCAAATTCACTTAATTTGTTTTTCGTTTCACTTAGAAAATCTTCAATAGCAGACACTCTAATTTCTGCCAGTAATGCCAAACGGGATTGCCAACCAAGCAAATCTCGATTGCGTTCTTTTTCTGCATACTCAAATATAAGCCATAAACTTATTATGATAAATATTAACAGTAAAAAACTCGCTATCTTTGCCGAAAGACTTAACTTATAAGCAATATTATTAGATTTCATATTATGTTTCTTATTTTAACCATTTATATACCTTAACAATTTTATATTTACCTGTTGCTACAAACTCAAACAACTAAATCTATTGCGGTAAAAACATCCACCATTTTTTATCATTGAGCGCATAGATCGGAACATAGTGTAAAACATGTTTATGTGATATCACCTCATCAACCTGATTATCCATTATTAATATGTCATTTTTAGTATTCAGTGCTAACACCGCATGCGGAATCCTTAAGTTGGTATCCTGCAAAACAACCAGCCTTATTGCGCTCATATTAAAGCCTAATATTTTCAATGAAAGCATTTTCGTAATTGCATAATCCTCACAATCACCATTGTTATATAAGAACTCGCGAGGAGTCGCCCAGTAATCTTTAAGCCCATAATTTTCTATATCTAAAATATAATCATGTTGATTAGCGTAAAGATTGACTTCATTTATTTGTCTGGCCTCAGATAAGTGACGAATACTTTCTAAAAATCTCATCCAGTGTTTTACATGGCATTGATCCAGTTTATTTGTTTCACAATTACCTTTTGGCGCACCATGTTTGATATGCCTCTCTAACACAGACAACCATTGAGGAAACATTTGTAAATTTTTTCGCTCATTTTCCTGATAACCAAATAACCCGGCCATAGAGACTTCACTAAACATACAAAAAAACACAACACAGAGATGCTTTAAATATGTATTTTTAATATTTAATATATAATCTGCCTTCATTCAGAAACACTCAATTTATTTTAAATTCCAACTAATCCAACTAAAATCTGCCAGTAAATATAATAGCTTAGATCACCGATTAGAACATTCAGCTTTTTCTCTGATTGTATAGATAAGCAATGAGTAAATTATAAAGATCTGGCTAAAAAATCACTCAAGCTCACTGTTTTCCTTGTAAAACATCACAAAAAACGTCAATATCACGCAAAATTCACTTTGTTTTGAGGATACTTAAATGACCAGGAGTATATTGCTATCAATCGGCTTATGCGCGACCCTAATAACACCTATGGCTTACGCTGAAGATGCAGTTAATCCAGAAACTTTATTCAATGAAGCTATGCGACTTCGCCAGGATGGGAATTTATTTAAATCCATAGAAATTTTTGAAACTATATTAAGCAATCAACCTGAGTTAAATCGTGCACGCCTTGAACTAGCTATCTCTTACCACCTGACACGACGTTATGAAGATGCAAAAGAACAGCTAACTCAGGTTTTAAATGATCCTGAAACACCAGATGAAGTTAAATTATCAATAACCGCTTATATGGCTCAGTTATCTGGTGATATAAAAACAGCTGCTCAGCGGTCTTCATCTTCAATGTATATCTCTGCGGGCCTGTTTACTGACTCAAATATAAACCTCGGGCCAGGTAAAGACATCACTGGCGTGACCCCTGAGTCTACCGAAAATAGTGGAAGTGGCGGTCAGTTTATGTTCACTTACTCTCACCGTTCACGGGCTACTCAGGCCTTACATATAAATAACGCCATTGTAGATTTTGAATGGCAAACTCAGGCATCTGCCTACAGCAAGGCCTATGGGTCAGGCGACACAGACTTCAACCTGTCTGTATTAAGCCTTAACACAGGCCCGGCACTAATAGCCGAAGAAAGATGGCGTGCTGCATTTAATTTTAAACTGGACAAGCTTGTATTTGGAAATGATGACTATGCAGAATATGTCGGGATTAATCCATTTTACACATACAGCATTATGCAAGATCTTGAGATCACCATCGAAAACACGACAACAGCCCGCGAATATGACCAGGCAGAAGACCAGGGCTTGACCGGCACCATGACTATGTGGGGCATAGATATAGCACAGTTTTATGCTGACCAGTTAATCGGTGTTCAAGCCGGTATTAAATACCATGACAATGGCGCAAAAAACGGTAACCTTCACTCAACTGGCAGCGAGATCTATCTCGGTGGCCAAATGCCCGCATGGACAAATGCACTCGCCTATTTAACAATTAGCTCACGCGATTATCGTTATAAGGCACCGGATGGTGTTATTAGTACAACAATAAACCGCGATGAAACAGAGCTGCTTGCGGTATTAGGCGTGAGCCATGATTTTCGATCTGGCATGTTAAAGTCATGGACATTAAATGCACAATATACATTTACAGATAACGACTCTAATCTGGACGCATTCACCTATGATCGTAATGTGTTCGAAATTAATATGCGCCGTTACTTCTTCTAAAATTAACTTTTTTTGTAAATACTACCGACAATACTCTATTTCTGCTGTCGGTAGTATTTACAGCCGTTGTATTGACGCCTTTAACTACAATTTAAACTCAACATTTAAGATTCTTTAGCTAATGATTTAAATCAATAAAATCAATTAGTTAAAACCCTCTTATTATATAACCCCTCAAACGAGGGATGGACACCTTAATTATAGTTATTATAATTAAAGTGTTGTGCAAAGAAACGCCCTGAAACAGGTATATGAGAATCCAAATCATAAACCGGCTAAGCAACTGTTTAAAATGCCATTAATTTTTTCTGGCACTTTATTTGCTTTGTTTCTATATAAAATTAGGTTAACAAGACAATGAAAAAAGCATATTTACTAACATTCGCAGTATTACTATCAACTCAGGCAATGGCTGCTGAAGAAGATTCTGTATACACATGGGGTGCATGGGCTGAAGGCATTCAACCAGCTGCTGGTCCCGTTGCCAGGGTTACACCACCACCGGCTCAAACACCTAATATCAATTTTAGACCAAATGAAAACTCTGCTTTTTTACGTGAAGCTAGCACACAAGCCCGCTTTGCTACGGCACCTATTTCAGTTCCAGTTTCAAGCGCCATCACAAACCAGGTAAATGTTATACCAATTACTCCATCTTCACCAATTAGCCCAACAGGACCATCCACCGGTGGTTTTTAAGGCCTTTAAACGGAATTTACTGAGTGTAAAATAAAATATGAATAAATTAATTATAATCGGGCTAGCATTAATTGCCACATGCTCAACAACTGTCAATGCAAGTACAGTAAATGTTCTATCATCTGATGGACTGTTTGCAGGCAACTCCGCGTCTAATTACAGCGCCGTTTCTTTACTAACAAATTCACAAATCGCAAGTAATCTAAGCGACAATGATGCAGCAACTTATCTTTTTGGCAGCAGCAATAATGGCACAACGACTGCAAATTTGACTCTCAGCTTCCAAAATGCAGTCAGCAATCAAGCTGGCGACGATATTTCATTTTATTTCATGGGTGGCAGTCAGGAAATAAATTCTATGGCTATATGCTTTACCGACAACTGCAATCCAACCCAGATATTCAACGCAAGCTTTATCGATAACCTTGCTGTATCTTTTGGCGGCGTCAATTATGCGCTATCTGTAATTTCAATCGACCTGTCAACTTTCGGTTTTGCTAACAACCAATCACTAAATAATTTTTCTATAGATCTACTCGCAGGCGGCTATAACAGGCTGGCAAGTATTGATAGCATTAACAGTCCAAGCCCAATACCCCTACCCCCTGCTTTCTTCCTGTTTTTATCTGGTTTAGCTGGGTTAGGCCTGGTCTATCGTCGTAAAAAATAGTATTTATATATTAAAATAAAAAAGCCTGCTTATAGCAGGCTTTTTTATTACATGAAGACACATATCGGTTTATCAATTTTTATCCAGCCACTCCACAACCTGCTTCCAGTGCAGTCTATCTATATACGCATTTTTACCTTTTAACTCATGCACCCCCATACCTTCCTCTGTCGCTCTGAGGTAATTTTGTGAATCTCTCAATCGAGCAACCACTGGTATATTTAATGAACTTAAAAAACGCTCAAGCGACTGAAAAGCGATGGTATTTTTTTTTACGCGATTCGCAACAATGCCAATACTGGTTTGATTTAATCTGACTTTAACATCAAGCAACAGGTCCCGGATAAAATCTGCTGTTGCAAAGATATCCAGTGGTGACGGCAGCACAGGTATTATTATTTTATCTACCCCTTTCAGTTGCTCCCTTAACTCTGGGCCTTTTAGCCCTGGCGGGGTATCTATAATTACCCGCTGCGTCTCAACCGGCAGTCTTAACTGCCAGCTCATGGTTACCGATTTAGCTGCATTTCTATGAGCAACTACGCCATAAATATCAGACATCTGGTCTGACCTTAATTTCAACCAGCGCATACTAGAACCTTGTGGGTCATAATCGAACAATGCTGTATTAATGCCTTTTGAAGCATAATAACTGGCAAGATTCGTCGATATCGTAGTTTTACCACAACCGCCCTTGGTATTAATCACTACTATTCGCTTTATACCTTTCATACCGCCCTTTACAAGATCACTATCACTTACTCTGTTTTACTTCGAGCACCGTATTCATGATAACCCAAAGTTAATCGTTTATACTTCCTCACCATAATTATAGTTCGCTCTAGTGCAGGCAAGTCTATTTGTTTAATATTTAGGGCAACGTCCAGTTTATGCAAGCCATCTACGATCGCCACATTAATAAACTGTTTTGGGTCGTCATCAACTGGATTATTTACCGAGTACGCTTTAATTGTTTGTACACAGGCATGCCAGATAACGACCTCCCCGTTTAAAACACCTTCAAACTTCAGATATACCTTATCGTCAGGAACAGCACTTTCTAATATAAAAGCCTGCCCGTTGGCCTTTAATTTATGGCGAAACTCGCTCACCTCAACTGTATTTTCACTGGCAACCATTTTATTCATTCATAATTATCAATTTTTCTACTAATATACTATCAGTATAACGGGGAACAGCTATGCCTGCTTTATCTGAACAATCTTTACAGACATGTAATAAAAAGAGTGTCTCACTTACTGATATCGAGATTGACTGTCTCCTGAAAGAGTTAAACGACTGGCAGTTAGTAGTAGAACAAAAATTACCAAAAATAATGAAATCTTATCATTTTAAAGATTTCATCTCGGCCACTCATTTTGCAAACAAAATAGCAGCCCTTGCTGAAATAGAGAATCACCATCCCCGTATTTGTATTGAATGGGGTAAAGTCAATATAGGCTGGTGGACACACAGCCCTGGCGGGTTATTCATTAATGATTTTATTATGGCAGCACGATGTGATAAAACGTACAGGGAGCTAATTTAATAACCGATATTATACTTTCAGTTAACTTTCACATCGAGTTGGCTTGTAAAAATAGCTGTTAGCAGACAATGCCGTCTTTTTAAGACATTGGGCCTGGTTTTTCTTTTTATGACTTCTTAATATAAAAATGATATTCACCACCACCTTCTGAGGTTTCTAACATTTCATCGACTAATGACGCTAATAAAATCGCCATATCCTGAACGGATGCAGGGTCTGTTGCAATAACATGTAATACATCGCCTTTAGACAGGTGTTTTAGCTCCTTTTTGACTTTCATCACGGGCATTGGACAGTTAAGGCCTCTTGCATCAATTTCAGTTTGAAATTCAATCATAAATTACTCCGTAAAACATTAATGATATTTTCTAAAAATTATACTTTTTCTAATCTTCCAGGTTTTTCAGTTAACAACTTTAACTCAACTGCTGAGCTTATTAACGAATCTATAAACTTTACTTTTTCGTAGACTATTCTGTAATACGCAAGCTTCATGTTTAACCTTCTTCCAGAAATGATTAAACCTGAAACTATTAGTGAACCAGCTAACAGCTGAACACACCTGCATTCTCTGTCCTATCATGTAACCTGTTGCCAACTCACCCACATTGATTTCATGCCTCCACCACCTATTTTTAATCATGGCTCTCTTTCCACAACCACTAACTAGCGTCATGCAAAATACCGAACATAAAACCGCCAGGAATATATCTTAAGCAACCAAAGTTAGATGTTAAACAGGGGGCAACGTAGAATCGTGATGAGTGGAGTGATGTATATAAGCCGGAGAAGCAAAACACCCGCAATATCGCGATATCAATGGACTCCATCCAGCCCATGCGGCCAATATCGCCCATGTTTACCCTTACCTGGTGAAAACCACACCCATGGTGCAAAAATTTGTCATATTAACGACAGTTCCCATTGTTAATGCCATAGCAAAAATAAAAAGAGCAAAACTCACGTAATTTCAAGGCCCATATCTTTACTCTGTTTGCATAACCCTGACTGTTGTATGCAATTAAAGTATAGTCGCTGAACTGTTTATTTTGTGAAAGCAGGCTTATTCTTTTTTTGTTGAGCTTTTGGGTGTAACCGCGCTGAGCTCCCAGGCATATGAACAATCTAACTCAGCTAACACGCTATCTACACCTGTGTTACCTCCTTCTACAAGAATTTGCAACGGAGGGCAGTTTTTAAAACGACGATGTGGTTTTTTCATCCAGTGCGCACCCATTCTTTCATTTTTTGGGTAGGTTGTACGTAACGCATCAATAATGCCCAGAATGCGTAACACTCTAAATTCAACATTATCATCTTTTGGTAAAGGTGTATCAACATGGTAGGCACGTAACTTACGCGTACGAGTGCCTTCGGGCAAATTAAGAACTGTTACCTGATCTGCAGCGCACAGGCCCCATTCATCCAGGGTAGCCATAATTTTCTGCGTTATTAATATCTGTCGTTCTTCACTCAAATGAAACATTTTTGTAACCTCAATACAATACCTGCAACTCCGGGGGAGAAGATGATTATTAGCTATTCCCAACGGAATAACAGCACACCTAGCAGTAAGAAAATAACACTCATAACAAGTAGAGCCGCTAAGTTAGGTAAGATAACCAGGAACCCAGCTCCGTCTAACATTATAACACGAGCAGCCTGTGTGATGTGCGTAAGTGGAAATAACAAAGCCAGTTTTTGCACCCAGGGATGAAGACCCTCTAATGAGAACCATACACCAGATAAAAACATCATAGGCCATGACATCATATTTAACAGCCCTCCAGCCATTTCTTCAGACTTTACTCTGGCAGCAACTATGAGCCCCATACTAATCATTGAAAAGGCACCCAGGGCATAAACAAGGAACAAATTTAGATAACTACCGGCCATAGAAAAGCCAATCAGCAGATCACAACCAATAAATACCACGGATGTTATAGCCATAATAAGCCATAAGCGAGAGACTACCTGTGCCGACAAAAACTCCAGAGCACTGAGAGGCGTTGCTTTCAGACGTTTTAAGACTCCATTTTTTCGGTATCGCACCACCACATAACCGACCCCAAATAGTGCACTAAACATCATATTCATGCCCAGTATTCCCGGTATCAGCCAATCCACATATCTAACCTGCTCTCCTTGCACCCTTTGCTTCTGATAACCTTCACCACCACTACCCGCAAGCACTTTTTCGAGCATATAACCCGAGGGAGAGCTATCATTTATCCAGTAACGCTTTTCATCAACATCCAGCAGCATATCCAGTTGATGGCGCTTCACTTTATCAATGGCCGTTGTTCTTTCCAGCTCGTTTATATCAATAAAATGTATATACTGGGTAGAATAAAAGCTAATTTCATCGTTTTCAGGTTGATGAATGACACCGACTTTATACTGATCCAGCTGATCCCCGGTAAAGGCGTATGCGAAGCCCAAAATAATCAATAACGGGAAAAGAATATTCCATGCCAGAGCGCTTCTATCACGTACAAACTCCCGATCTCTCGCCTTCAAAATACTGATAAAGCGCTGCCATCTCATGTTCTCAGCTCCTTGCCTGTTAATTCAAGGAACAGATCATCCAGTGTTCGCTCTCTAATTTGCATGGAACTCAATGATATTTCGGCTGCCAGTAACTGCTTTACAGCCTGATTAACATCTGATGTTTGCATTTCAACCCAGGACTCGTGCCGAGTAATGCTCATAGAGCAACGCTGCTTTTCCAGAGACATCAGTTTAGACTCAAGATCATCTGACTTCTGTAGCTTTATCACCACATCATTAAAGTGCTCAGACAGCAGGTCTCGTGGTGAACCTTGCGATATGATTTCACCATGATCCATAATAATAATCTTGTCACAAAGCTCGTAAGCTTCATCCATATAATGCGTTGTAAGAACGATGGTTTTATTCTTCTGCTTTATTTTGTGTATTAACTGCCAGAAATTGTGCCTTGCCTGCGGATCAAGACCTGTTGTTGGCTCATCGAGAAAGATAATATCCGGGTCATTCACCAGTGCTATCGCCAATAAAACCCGCTGACGCTGACCACCGCTCAGTTTCGCCGTTTCCTGATAAAGAAAATCACCAAGTGCACAGTCTTGTATTAACTGCTCTAGATCAGATACTTTTGGATATAACTGCTGGAATAATTCTAAAGACTCACGAACTGTAATAAAGTCCTGTAATGCGGTAGATTGAAACATAATACCGGCATTATTTCTAAACTCTTCATTCAGTGGGGCCCCGCGGTATTGTATTGAGCCCTTATCAGGCGTTTTTATTGCCTCAAGCATTTCGACAGTTGTCGTTTTACCTGCTCCATTAGGGCCTAACAGGCCAAGACACATTCCTTCATCCACCTCAAAACTAACCCCATTAACCGCTTTTAACTGATCAAATTGCTTATGTAATTGTTTTACCTGAAGTATTGAAGACATAGAACCGAGTTTGCTTAAAAGACTAAAAATAGTATTCTAAAGCAAGACCGTACATGAAGATGAATGTTTTTTTGCACAAAAAAAGGCAGGGAGAAAAAAACTTCCCTGCCCAACTTTGCTGGCTTGCAATATTAAGACGTATTACTTCTTTAATAGTTCAAATATATTGCTATTATTTATAATAACCCCTGTTTATCGCGGGCATGCTATGATTTCAGGCTGTAATTATAAATTAGCCTATGAGCGAAATTTGGAACAAACCACTAAACAACCAGTAGTAACTAGCGATATTGATCATTTCAAGCTAAGGGTCCCTATCGCCATAAAACTTGCCCTTGCTATTACTTTATTAATAGTCAGCGGAATGTCTACGCTTGGATTTATTATTCTAGAAAATCAAAAAAACGTGTTAAGTCAGCAAATTAATAATATGGGCTCAACCATCGCTCGGCAGGTAGCTGGAAGCGCCTCAGAAATGGTTCTATCAGATGACAATCTGGGGTTAAAAACACTGGTTAACAACCTGGTTGAAAATTATCAAATTAAAGGCGCTGTTGTTATATCTGACCAGAACGAAGTGCTTGTTAAAAATGGCATGACGCCTTCTATAGAATATATTCAGCACCAGCTTGGAAACGATAAAACAGCTCACAGTTTTGAATGGATCTCAGAAAAAAGCTCACAAGATCAACTAATTTGCTTTAATAGCCCGATTAAGTTTAAACAACTAATAGCCGGGCATATCATTATTACCTTTAGTAAACTGCAAATGATCGAATCATTAGAAAATTCTCGCTACGTTATAATATTCGCGACCATATTAATGAGCCTCATTGCTATTTTACTAGCCTTTGTAATGAGCCGTCACTTATCAAAACCTATACACAGCCTGGTTGATGCCAGTAAAGCAATAGGCGCTGGTGATTTTAAATATCGAATAAATGAAAGACGTAATGATGAAATCGGCGAACTTGCCTGTGCGTTTAATCAAATGGCTCACGGTCTACTACAAAAATCACAGGTTGAAGATGTTTTTTCACGATATGTTTCAAGCAATGTAGCACAAGAAGTTTTACAAAATCTGGATGATGTCGAACTAGGAGGAAAACATATTAATGCATCTGTTTTGTTTGCGGATATTGTAGGCTTTACAAGTATTTCAGAAAAAATGCATCCTCAGGATATAACAAACTTATTAAACGAATACTTTACACATATTTCCAGTATTGCTCAGTTGTATAACGGTCATATTGATAAATTCATGGGTGACTGCGCAATGGTAGTTTTCGGCGTGCCCGAATACTCTGAAGAACACAGCCTAAACGCAATTAATTGCGCCATAATGATTCAGGAAACGGTTGCTATACTCAATGAAAAACGTATAAAACAAAATAAAATCCCTATCCATTTCAAAATAGGCGTTAATAGTGGCATGATGATAGCCGGCAACCTTGGTTCTGACGAGCGTATGGAATATACTGTGATAGGGGATCCTGTAAATATAGCTTCTCGTTTAGCCGGCATAGCTGAGAGTGACCAGATAATTATACTTGAAGAAATTTATAAAAAACGCGTCATTTCGCAGCAAGTAATCGCCTCAAAACATAAAGTGATAAGAGTTCGAGGAAAACAGGATCCTGTTTCAACGTGGTTAGTAGAAGGCGCATCACCTGAAAATCAAGAGCTTATGACCCAACGCATCAAAAACATTTTAAACAGTACTGAAGAGACCCTTTCTTGAAAGCATTTTTTAAGATTATTCGCGCGAGTTTTATCTTTATCATGTGTGCAAATATGTATGCTTGCGCCTTGCTACAAGCCACACCCGAAACTCTGAATAACGACATCGATCTCTGGCTTTCACAAAATGAGTTCGATGAAATTGATAACGCACTTAAAAACATCAATAAAAAGAATAAAAAATATACTTCAATTTTAAATAAAAAACCCCATATTACAAAACAGAAAAATAAGTTTATTGAAGACACCTCAGCATCAGCTCAAGCCTATAAAAACGAAAACAAATGGCAACTTGCACTTGATACTTACAATAATGCGCTTGAAAAAATTAAAGACGACCCTCGACTAAGCAAAGAAAGACAAAAATTACTTAAAGATCGTGAGGCAAAAGTAACCGAGCTAAGAATAGACATGTTAATGAAACGCGCCAATGCGCTTATTTCTTATAAAGAAATTTACAGTAAACTACATGCGCTTGTTCCACACGACTATAGTGCTCAATTTGATATAAATCGTTATGAGAAAGACCGCTTAGAAGTTGCCGGCTATCTTATGATGTGCGGCGACCAGGCTCTAAATAAAAAACAGCATACTGTGGCTCTTAACTGTTATACACTTTCAAACAAACTAGCGCCCAGCAAACAAAAAGCCATGCGGGTGGAAAAAATTGATTCACAACTTAAAAACAAATCGAACAAAAAACGCTACGATGATTTGCTTTCTTCATATAAATCAGCGCTCCAGAAAGAAGACTATAAGAAAGCGAAATTACATCTAAACACCATGCTTGCCATAGACCCGTCTAATAAAAAAGCAAAAAGCCTTCTAACCTCACTGAATGATAAACTCAGGCAACAAGCCTCAACCAAAATAACACGAGGCAAGGAACTTTACAGTGAAAAGAAAATCAATGATGCGTTACTAATCTGGCAACAGGCACTTCTATTAGAACCAGACAATGAAGAGTTAATCCAGCTCATCAGTCGCGCTGAAAAAGTCAGCAAAAAAATTCAAAGTCTTGAAAAATCGCAATAATCTAATGCGCTAAAATCACAACAACACTTAAGACACTTTTATTCTAACCACATTCATAACTTCAACTTCTATCCCTGCTACATTTTCTATATCTGCGTAATAAGTGATATTAACTCTTTGTCCTTTCAAGTTTTTATACAATTTTTTCCGTTTATACTTAAAAGGAACCTGATAGCCTTCAACCATTAGTGTGTTTAATACCCAATCACCCGACTCACGCTGCACATGTGACTGAACTTTCATCATGTCACTTTGATTCAACTTTTGGTGTTTTTTTAATAACTTGTCTACTGGGGATTTCATGGTATGTATTTTCGCATAACTATATTTCTTAACCAGTTTATTATAATTTAGATAATAGGTGGTGTTATTTTTCGTGTGGGTTACAGAAGTAAGCAGGGCTTTTAAGTTAAACTTATTCGTTACTGTTTGCGTTCATTTACTACTCCGAACATCTTCTAGTGGGTTGGGTTAAGGGGACAGAGCGTCCATGTCCATTGAAAGTGGGCGGCGGTCTTTCCCCGATGCAGATGTGCCTTAGCGGGGTAAAGCTGTTTAACTGAAAACCTACCCTAAAAAACCAACTAAATTTATCTCGTTCCCATGCTCCTGCGTGGGAATGCATAAAAAACTGACCGTATTTCGTTTATTTCAAAACGAATAATAAATACCAATCAGCCATAGAGAAAGTTTCTATAGCTCTATTCATGTGGGTGAGTTATAGACAAAGTCTTACAGTTACATTCAGGCCTTTTGTTGATTGGGTGTCTGGATAAGTCGCTACTTGCTGGAGCTAATGGACTGGGTTATTACACCGAACATCTTCTAGTGGGTTGGGTTAAGGGGACAGAGCGCCAAAAATCGGCGGTCTTTCCCCGATGGAGATATGCCTTAGCGAGTCTCCCGGTCCACCCTATAAAACAAAAAGGCCCCGCTGCTTTCGCTGCTTTTTATTACTTAATAAAGTTTATGGGTAACAGAATGCGGGATTATTCGGGCTGTCCTGCCCTCACCGCTTCGCGGCCATGGTGATAAACAGCATCACCATGTTAAAAAACGCTCCCGGCGTTTTTTTTGAAACTGGTTCAAATCATGTCCCTCCGGGCCACCCTATAAAACAAAAAGGCCCCGCTGCTTTCGCTGCGGGGCCTTTTTGTTTTATATGGCGGACCGGACGGGATTTGAACCCGCGACCTCCGGCGTGA
>JAPHSS010000002.1 GCA_026195255.1 Gammaproteobacteria bacterium
ATATAAAGTCACAAAAAATGATCGTATCTTTTTCTTTAAACCAATCAAGAACTTGGGGGAAATAATTCTTAAGCGTTGCGGTTATTAAATTTGATAAATAATTAAAGGGGTCGGTGACAAATGACAATCAATTACACTTGTAAACAGTTCTCAATTGTCACCGACCCCTTTAATTTTCTGTAGTAGCGCTATGTCATGCAAATAAAGCCGAAATAGCGGAAGGGTTTATTAGAAATACTTTAAAGATACGAGCAGAGTTGAGAGATAGTGTTGATTTTAAACTTGTTCAAAAATATTACAAAAATAATTGCTAATCGCACTAATATAATTATGGATTATGGGGACAGCTTAGTAAGACAGCTTAGTAAGACACCCAAACTTATTAAAGGAGTTTATAAAGCTTAATAAGACATATATGGACGCCCCTCTAAAATTAAAGGGGTCGGTGACAAATGACAATCAATTACACTTGTAAACAGTTCTCAATTGTCACCGACCCCTTTAATTATGACAAAAAAACAAAAACTGTCAGCGTAATCTCAGCCAGTGAATTTAATCTTGATCCAAAAAATAAAAGCTGCACCTGCCCCGCAGGTGAAAGCATGTGGTTAAAAAACGAAGGCCTGGATAAGCGCGGGAATTACAAACTCTTTTTTGAAGGCCGACTCAGCAAGTGTCGGCGCTGTACACTTAAAACACAATGTATGAGCAACCCTGATTCTACTAACACCCGTAAAGGACATGGTCGACAAGTGTCGTTTATATTAGATAACAAAAGAGCACCCAATTACACAGACTGGATGAAGCATCGAGTAGACAGTGATAAAGGTAAACTTATTTACAGCCATAGAATGTCAGTCGTCGAACCCGTATTTGGAAATATAGGCACGAACAAAGGCCTTAATCGATTTAGTTTGCGAGGCAAACAGAAAGTACAAAGCCAGTGGAAGCTCTTCTGTATGGTACATAACATTGAGAAGTTAATGAATTACGGTACAATGGCTGCATAGCCTCACACACAGAGCATAAATGAGCCTAAAGATAAGAAAACAATAAAAAAGCTCGATATTAAATATAAAAAAACAATGCAACTCTTAAACGGAATTATTGAAAACTAATGAAAATAACAAAACTAAACCGAGATGTGAAAAAGTTGTGCTTTTATCCAGTTTTTCTACAGCCTCGTTATGTGTAATAAAGAAAAAAATCATGAACAAAGAAGAAGAACTAAATATAATTAAAAAAGAAATAACAAAAATTAATATTATAGGAACGCCTGGGGCTATATTTCTTGGTCTAGGCTTATATGCATTATTCGGCGCTGAAGGCGAACCATTTCACCCAATCTTAAATAATGCAAAATTCGTTTTAATGCTGTTAGTTGTTGGCTCCGCTATTGAGATCTGGCAGTTTACGAAACTTATGCCATTATTTAAGAAGCAATCAGCACTTAATAAGCAATAAAACACATAACGGACAAGTTCGCATGTGCAAAAAACGCCCATGCCTGGACTCCGCTTACGCTCCACCACTTACCTTTGCGTTAAAACAAAAAGGATAACTGATGGAATTCGAGTGGGATGAAAATAAACGACAAGAAACATTGTTGCAACGAGGCATCGACTTCATTGATGCGGTTTTAATCTGGGATGACCCGTTCCGACAAGAGCGTGCAGATACAAGAAGAAATTATGGTGAAATACGCTACCAATCTATAGGCAAAGGCCCACTTGGTATATTATTTGTAGTTTATACTATTAGATAATATGAGGCTGGTAAATTAGTAAACAGAATTATTTCTGTAAGGCCAGCTAAAGACATAAAGCAATATGAATCAAGAACCTTTAAGAAAGGCCTAGCATCATGAGCGAAAACATAACACGTATAACATTAGAACAAGCACGTAAGCTTAAAAGTTTGTCAAATGCTAAGAAATTCAATGAAATAACAGAAGAAGAGATTGACAAGCAGATAGCAAATGATCCTGACTTATATCAACTAACTGATGAAGAATTGTCTCAATTCGAACTAGCTAGGAGCAGTAAACATGACTAAGCAACAAAATAAAACACACATAACACTCGAAGAAGCAAAAAAGACTAAAGGGAAATCTAATTTATCTAAGCTTTTAGCCGAGCAGCAGAAAGAAAAGAAGAAAAAAATTCCGAAATAAAAAACACTAACAAATCGTTCAAACGGACACTTAATGTGTCTCGCCTTTTGTGGCTTCCGCTTCGCTACATATTGCCACAAAAGCCAAGCCACATTAAGTGCCGATTAGGCGTTGAGGCTGTAGAAAAACTTCGGTTATTATATTTTACTCAAAAGACAGCTCTCAAAGTTGTATAAAACAATTTTAGCAGTCTAAAGGTAGATACAGAATTTTAAAAATGGCTTATTTTGTAGGTTATTTTTTAACCAAAATTTAGGCTGGAGGTTTTTCTACAGCCTCGTTAGGCAAAGGCAGTAATGTAAATGAAATACTTAGCTAAATTCGTAAATCTTGAAGAGGATGATAAAGACATTATTGTGTCTTTTGCAATTCAAGATAACGAAATTGATGTAAGAAGCCTAATATTACATAGAATGTTATTTCTTGAAGAAATGTTAGATGAAAATGAAAAAGGAGTAATTGTTTCTCTTGAAGGTGAAAACCTAGAAAATGAAAACACAAATACTCTTTCAATAATTAAAATTAATAACAATGAAATAAATATAATATCAAAGTATAGTAAATACATGATTGATATAACTAAGATAGATAAAAAAGGCAAAGAAGATATTCTAAGCTTATTAACTAAACAGAATTATGACAACAGGTTTATAATTGAAAATGCCTAACAACACGCCCTGAGGTGGACAGCAAGTCAAATATTAACCATTAACCACAGATAAATACACCCACCCTAAAATCACAAATAAAACACAGCATTTAAACTATAAAAAATAGGTCGCACTCGCACTAATTCATAAGCATGCTAAGTTTCAAGCAAACTATTTATCAATTTATTAGATTCAAAACGAAAGAAACCATCAATCTATGATTGATGGTTTTGGGTGTTACAAGTCTTTAATGCTTTTATCGATATAACTATGGAAAATAACTTTTACAGCAACTAGAGCAATAGTCTCTTTGATAACCTGGTGTTTTACAGGTCTGTTTTATTTTATGCACTGAACCCATCAGACCTTTAAATTTGCTTTCGAAGTTGTGTGTAAGGTATTGCTAGCGTTCGGGTTCTATATTGAGTTGATGCAGTATGGGTGGAGTGCTTTTTATTATATAACCTCGTTTGTCTTCTGGCATGATTCGGCCTGTCTGTTCTACGAGTTCGATGTAGTCAGTTAATTTTAAGGGCAAGCCTCCTAGCATGTTTTTTCCGGGGTTACCTGTAAAAGGGTAGAGTGTGTGTGGGGGGTGTATTTTATGGGTTTGATTATCGATTCCACACTGAAAGGCTCTGCGAACAGAGCGAGAGACGCAGTGATAATAAGACGTGGCTTCGAGTGATACTTGGGCGTAACGAGGTTTTGGCATTTCAATTCCTTGAATATACGGTGCTCCTGCTGGTGATTACAAACTACGCTTGATGATTTTGCTTGTCAAATATATAGTGGGTGTCATTACATCCGGTATAAAAGAGAAAACAAGATTTGTTCATACCTCCTAGAATTGTAATAACAAAAAAATGCCCTAGGTGCCAACTACGATACCGTTGGAAAGAAAAGCAATGTACTCATTGTAGCGAATTAACTGATCACGAAGTAAAAAAATTAAAAGAAACGTACGGGGCAGAGCGTAAAGGTAATGCACAACTAGGTGTGTTATTTATTTTCTTTGCAATAATAATAGCAATAGGTATGGCGGTATTATGATAGCACACAACAAGTCAGTCAAGACCACCTGGACCAGGCAGTAGCCGGTCATTTAATTAGACGTTATACAAATCAATGGAATAATATGAATACGAAAACTTTACTTTTTGCTTTAGTAAGCATCATTTATCAACAAATAGCTTTTGCTGAAAATTCATCGATTACATCTTATAAATACCCTTTTAAAAACGATACTATTGTCAAAATGAGGCTAGCTGATATCTGTGATCCAGATAAAGTTAAGAAAAAAATCATTACTAGCGGAATACCTTCAACTGGGCCACAGTATGAGATGATGGTTAACATGATGAGTTCTCAATGCGTGAAAGCAAAAGAAAATAAAATAAATGACAGTGTGTCTTATATTATAAAAGGAAAACCAGTTCATGAGGTGTTTGATAACAAAATATCCAGTGAGGTGAGTCTTTTTGAAATCATGCTACGAGAATATAACTCTCCTGAGTCACTTGATGTTGCATGGAAAATGACGACGAAACAAAGTAATGTGAACAAAAGCAATAACGATTATATACTTATCAATGGTGCCTATAATTCAGCCGTTGCATATATGCGTAAAAACAATATCTTTATTCAAGCAGACTTAATGTTAACAAAAGGCAATACTGTAGGAGAGCTAAATGGGTTTATGCAAAAATATAGTACATGGTTAAAAGAAAAATAGCATCTCGCTACCGTCAAATGCATAACAAGGCGCTTAAATCGTGTGTGCATAAAGCAGCTCACACCCGGACCAGGTTAAACAACCAGCTTGGCCGTTTAACTGGTCGATAGAGTGTTCCTACCAATTTCGGAGAGTTTAATGAAAATTAGAAATACTAGCGATAACTACGGCTCAATAGCAAAGTGGTTACATTGGGGTACGGCTATTTTATTCTTAGGTTCTTATATTAGTGTTTATTATCGACACTGGTTTACCGAAGATAAGACACCTGAAAATTGGACAGCACTTCAGTTACACTTATCAATTGGTGTCACAATAGCCGTTGTTGTGGCGCTGCGAATTATCTGGCGCGTATATTCCCGCGTACCAGAATTTGAACCTGGCACAAAGTTGGAGCACCTCGCGGCCCATGCAGGCCATTATGCATTATATGCCATCATGATAATCATGCCCCTCACCGGGTATTTAGGTACTGGGGTAAATACAGAATATTTCTTCATGTTCGATATTATGAAATTTGAAAGTACACAGTTATTCGAAACTTTAGTTGGTGATGGAATGGGGCTTACGAGCAAAGAGTTTGAAAAACCGATAGACTTTATTCATAAAAATATATTTGGTGCATGGTTAGTTTGGATTTTAATACTGGGACATGTTTCAGCTGCCTTGTACCATCACTTTGTAAAAAAAGACAGAACGCTAGAGAAAATGACCATCGCGAAACAATAATAATCAAACTCTGACAAAGCATTGATGCTGATAAAACGCTGAATGCGACATTATAAGCCTACTACTCCTGGAGCGTGCTTATGAAATTTGTAAATATTTACGCTACGTTTTCGGCGCTCTTTGCCAGGATGTCTTCCACTGGACTCGATACCTCAAATGAGTTGGCACCGCAGTCACCGCTAAGTTTTCTGGACTCAGTGTTGCGCGGTATTGGGCAGGTAATGCTGCAGAACAATAGTTATACGGGTTTTATTTTCCTGGTAGGCGTTTTCTACAATTCAGTTATTTTAGGCATTGCAGTTCTGATTGGAACACTTGCTAGCACCGCAACAGCCATACTGCTTGGTACTGATCGGGCTGATGTTCGCGCTGGATTATTCGGCTTCAACGGTGCGCTTGTTGCCATCGCGTTACTTTATTTTCTTGAGCCAGGTATTTTGGTTTTCGGCTACGTTGTGCTTGCTGCGGCATGCACAACGATAATGATGGCGGCGCTTATGACTTTTCTGGAGAAGTGGGGTATTCCTGCACTTACCGCGCCGTTTGTTTTCACTACATTAATGTTTGTTCTGGCAAGTGCGCGTTTTGGCCGACTGCATTCGACAGGCATTCTGCCAACAGCAGGGCTTCCAAAGGCAGCAACTGTTGAGGGTATTGTGACCGCATCGACGCTCACAGAAGGTTTATTTACAGGGGTTGCGCAGGTGTTTTTTCAGGGCAGTGCCATAACCGGCATAATATTTGTCGTTGGACTACTAATCAGTTCGCGGGCAGCATGTGGCGCTGCTCTCCTGGGCTCACTTATGGGCGCGCTGGTTGCGTGGGCTATGGGGGCCGACGAAGCGGCGATTAGTTCTGGCGCTTTTGGCTTTAATTGTGTCCTTACGGCAATTGTGTTTAGTCGCGGATTCTTCGTGCTAAATGTCGCCTCCGTAGCGTATGGATTACTTGCTGTGGTTTCGACAGCTGTCGTGTTCGCTGCTATGTCAGCCGTGCTGGAGCCTTTTGGAATGCCAGCACTGACATCTCCATTTGTATTAATTGTTTGGCTGTTTTTACTGGCGAGTCCACGTTTTTTGCGCCTTCGTATGGTTGCAGCCCAATAATTGGGAGCTGCGCGCCTAACAAAACATCGTATTTTTGATCTGCCCAGTCTAGACCGATATGCGCTACAAAATCATTAAAAATAAACCGCAAAATAAATCAGGCCTGAGAATAATTGTTTCTGATATTAGAGTATATTGACCTCTGATCCCGGTTAATTTCAGAGTCGCAGTGATAGTAAGGCGTGGCTTAGAGTGATACTTGTGCGTAGCGAGGTTCTGGCATTTTCAGCTCCTTGAATATACAGTGTTCCTGCTGATTATTACAAACACGCTTGATGATTTTACTTGTCAAATATATAGTGGGTGTCATTACATTATTATTACATCAGTACTTTTATCAATTTTTTCTACGGCCACGTTAGGGATATAAAATTAAAATGAACTTACATTTAATAGCTGGTCTATGTGTCATAATTGCATTTGGTTTGTATGCTACCAGTGCCGCATTAGGAACAGTATTTGGCATATTAGGTCTGGTTTTTGAAGGAATTGCATTGGCTTCAATAATTAAAGCCAACAAGAAAAAAGATCATAAAAATTAAAACCATATTCAGTATAGCTATCAAATAAATAATTTATGATTACTGAATTTTAATGTTAACCCTAACAAGCATTAATTTTAATGCTTTCTTCAAGGGATTTATTCATGCAGGTAAATCGAGCCGTTTAAAAGCCTATTGCTTGAACTACTCAGTTTTATGTGCGCTACCAGGCAAAACAATAATCAAGCTCACTACCGAGTTTCTGTCCGGTTATTGGGTGTACGTTAAAAAATAAAAGAAACAGATAAAATGGCAGAATTACTAGAAGTAATTGTCGATCTAATGTCATCATCTAGTTATAAGAGTACATTCATTGTTCTGGCTATCATCATTGTTTCTAATGCTTGCCTTGAATTTGGATTAAACATAATTTTTTCTGCACCAGCTAACTTTAATTAAATAATGAGTGTTATCTTTTGTTTCTGGTTAAATGTTACCGAACCAGAACATTTGCTAGTATAAAAACAGATATATAACAGGATGTTCATTGTTATTAATAATATTCTTTAGTGTTTTTGTTTAGAAGAATGTATTATGAGTTAAAGTAGTAAATAAGAAATATCGTGGTCAAGAAAATAAATTGTATAAAAGTATCTCTTCAGTGCTGAGGGTAAGTTTTTTCGAGATAGATCACTAGCACTTAATTTAACTTTTGCTTTAAATTAAATACAGATATGTTTTTCGGAGAAACACAATATGAAAAGAATAAAAGTAAGTCAATCAGTGTCAGATTCAGCAGAATGTTTGATTAAGTCTTTAAAGGAAAAAGGTTTTAAGATTTTTTGTGATATTGACCATCAGGCGAATGCAAAAGACGTAGACCTGGAAATGCCTGCGTCACGTGTTCTAATCTTTGGAAATCCAGTAGCGGGTACAAAACTCATGCAAAAGGATATAACTATGAGCTTTGATCTGCCTTTGCGTGTGGCTATTGTCGATAACGGTGGTGAAACATTGATAGTTCACCAGACATCCGAAGACTATAGCAGTAACTATCAAGTTGAAAACCACCCGGTCCTGAAGAAGGTTGAGGAATTGTTCGTTACACTGGTATCGGAGTTATAAGTTAAAAAAGTCGTTCGTGTGGAAATTTTTACTGCACTTTGAAAAATCCACTCAACTCAAACTTTATGTGTTACAGCAATTTATGAGTATTTGAAATGATTTCACGTAAGCATCACAAAACGGTATTTTCTTTTTTTATGGCGTTACTTATGTCATGCATTATGTCTTTTGTCATAAGTGTTTTTAACGTAGGTATGGTTGCAGATATAATTACTATCTGGTTAAAGGCCTGGGGTTTTGCTTTTATGGTAGCATTTCCAACTATTATGATTGTATCTCCAGTTGTTCATAAGCTAGTTAGCATTGTTTTACGTGAGGAAGAGGGTGACACCTGACAAAACGTGGGTTAGGCTGGAAACTGCGCTTCGTTTACGCCGTGCAGCTTTTGTATTACATGCCAATATAATGAAACTTTCCTGATTAATTATGAAACTACTCGAATTTCCACATTCTCACTATTGCGAAAAAGCACGTTGGGCGCTTGACTACAAAGGTATAACATTTGAGGCTGTGGCAATTATGCCAGGCTTGCATATGAGAACAGTGCGCAAGTATGCGCCGCATACATATGTTCCAGTGTTATTAGACAATAATGAAGTCGTGCAAGGTTCTAGCGAAATCATAAATTACGTCGAGCAGAAGCAAGTTTTATTTCCATTGAACCCTGCAGGTGCTGATGAGCTTCGAGAATGTTTAGAACTAGAGCGCTCTATGGATAAAAGACTTGGAGAAAATATTCGTCAAGTTTTATATTCCAGGCTTCTGGCTTATCCTGATTTTATCCGACATTGCTTCACCCACCCTATGAACCGATCACGACAAATAGTTTTTAGTCTGTTTTACCCAATTTTGAGAAATAAAATATATAAAACATATGTGGTTTCCAGTGCTCAGGTAGAACAGGCAAAACACGAGTTTGATGTTGCTGTATGTGAACTAGAGAACCGGCTTAAACAGAGACAATATCTGCTTGGTGAACAGTTTACACGTGCTGATTTATCAGTTGCATCAATGCTTTCATTGTTAGTTATGCCGCCGGAGCATCCATTCCCGTGGCAAGAAATTCCAGATCAACAGACAAAAACATTTTTTGAAACGTTTCAAGATCACCCGGTTTCTGATTGGGTAAGAAAGATGTATCGAGATCATCGTTTGCGAGAGACTGAACACCCCAGCTGATCAGACATTCAATAAACAGGTAAACTATGAAACTTCTTGCGTCGCGTCAGTAGCGTAAATGTTAGATTGAACAAAACAGCTAAATAAGTTATTAATAATAAAAATTACAAATCTTAAAAAGGAAAAACATGATTAAAAATGCAATATGCCGTATTAATTATAGAATTTTATTAAGCATTCTACTCTCTACTTTATTAGCGGGTTGCGGCAGTGATAGCAGCAGCACACAAATCAATATAGCGGGCACATGGAATGCCTATTGGTATAATGAGCTTACAACGGAGGATTACCTGATCATTGATGAAAACAGCGAGTCCGGTAATATTGTAGGTCGTTGGTATGATGCAGAAGACAATGTTTATTATAATGCTACAGGCACAATTAATGATCATGTTATTAACATCAATGTTGTATATTCCTTTTCATGGAATATGACGGGTTCTCTAAACGCTGATAACAATACCATTACTGGTAATGTGACAATTAGTGGAACAAGTTCTTTTGATGGTATACATCCAATAAGGTTTGTTAAGGCTAATTGATTTGATGTATATAAAGGCCTGACGAATCGTTCAAACGGCCAGATAATGTGTATTAGAAGTTGATATGAAACCCAAAGCCGATATTGTAATGGTTGATATTATTCAGCAAATTAGAGCGACTTTTCCATTTGAGTTAAGTGAAGAGGCGTTATGTGCTGAATCTTGTAGTTATGGGTGTCCAAAGAAACTTCTGGAATATCTTCATATGGAAATCACAGAATGGGAGAAGCGCCTCGAAAATGGTGAAGCTCCCAATCTTAATGATATTAAAAATCTATCTAAAACCAGCCGGAAAATATATAAAATTCTTGAAAAGAATAATTTAGTAAATACTAGATAAAGTTCAGGATCAGGGGCAATCAGGCCTAAATAGAAATATTATGTTTTACGTTTGGGTTATTCAACTTTTCCTGTATTTTATTTTCAATAACATCGCAGTTAATAATAACAATTGAGAGGGATAAATTTCCGTGGTATTTAAAGTATACTTATGGCTACGCTAGTACACTTTAAAATGCCGCTTAGGTTTTTCCCTGATTGCAGGCTTTAGGGCCATAAAGGAAAATAATTAATATCCCTGATTAAATCAGGAAAGTTAGTCCAGAATATATTTCTTGCTTCGTAAAAAAATAATTTATTTGAATCCAGGCGTTACTCTACGCTGCGTAAAATTCCCTAAGCTGATTCATTAAGCAAAACACAATAATGTTCTTGTTATGTTACAATGAACTCACTTTGACAAACTAATGCTTAGTTTGAAAAGTTAAATGAACAACAACAAGTAGGAGTATATTCATGTCTATTCGCATCGATGATATCGCACCAGACTTTACGGTTGATTCTACAGCCGGCAAGATCACACTTCACGACTGGATCGGTGACGGTTATGCCATCCTGTTTTCGCATCCAAAGGATTTTACACCGGTATGTACTACCGAATTCGGCGCAGTTGCGCGGCTTGTACCTGAGTTTGCTAAACGTAATACCAAAGTCATGGGTGTATCTGTGGACAGCGTTGAAGAACACGTAAAATGGAAACGTGATATCGAAGCTTTTTCCGGTGCACCTGCTGACTTCCCGATTATCGACGACACGTCTTTGCATGTATCTAAACTGTACGACATGCTGCCAGCCGGTGCCTATCTGGAAGAAAACCGTACGCCTGCCGACAGCGCTACTGTGCGAACGGTGTTTATTATCGGTCCAGACAAAAAGGTTCGCCTAACCATGTCATATCCGATGTCTGTCGGTCGCAACTTTGCGGAGATTTTGCGTGCTCTTGATGCTATCCAGATCACTGACGGCGCATCTCTCGCAACGCCTGCTGACTGGGTTCCTGGTGAGGACGTGATCGTGGGAATGAACCTGAACGATGAGCAGGCAAAAGAAAAGTTCGGGGATATCGATATTAAACTGCCTTATTTGCGGTTTACAAAAGCCCCGAAAAAGTAACAAACTGAGTTGCTAGAAAACCAGTACGAATTAAAACCTGGATGACAGATGAGGGTTCGTTCTGGTTATTTCTGCGCTTTTTTATCTCGATCTTTTTCCGGGTTTACTGTAGCTAAAAAAACGGCCTAACAAAAAATCACCTGACTTCGCTAACGCAAAGCAGGTGATTTTTTCGTTGATATTTTAAAAACTTGATTTAGGCATGTGTCGGGTACGTTCTTAGGTAGAGGTTATCATAATGAAAATACTTAATACCATAGAGGCTCGTTAAAAACTTTACAGTCTTATCGATAAGACCACACAGACTCTGTCGTAATTACAGGAAAAGAGGCAATACTGTTTTGTTTCAGAGGAAAACAGAATGCTATTTCTGAAATACTTGATAACCCTGACAGTAGCCTTATCAATATCTCTGAAATTCAAAATTACCTCAATGTAAAAGACGCAGAAAAATAACAAAGTCTCTTTCCTGGTATGTTACAGAGTCAAGTTATGGGTATGGAAAAATTAATAATAAAAATGTAAAAGAATTCGTCACTAATTAACTGTTTAAAAAGCAGTATGTCTGGCGAACAAGACAAGTGCTTTAATTAAGGCATAACAAAACAGTGCGCACAGGCCCGTAAAATTACACTACATTTTGTAGCGCTTCGTTATAATGACGCAAACACACGTAACTTTTCGCACTGCTGGACTTTAGCTATACAAAAGCTCTGAGAATAATGATACCCATTGAATCTATTTTTGCATTTGTTATAACGTCAGCTCTGCTGAGCATTGCGCCGGGCCCGGACAATATTTTTGTGCTTACCCAATCAGCCTTGTATGGCAAAAAATCTGGTATCCTGGTTACGTTTGGTTTGTGTACAGGGCTTATTGTTCATACAACAGCAGTGGCTCTTGGCGTGGCGGTAATCTTCCAGACGTCGGTTGTCGCATTTACGGCTTTAAAGGTGGCAGGTGCCATGTATCTGGCTTATCTGGCGTGGCAGGCCTTTCGTGCTTCAGCGAAAAATTTGCAGGTAACTGAGTCGAATTTGCGCTCGAACGGTGCTTTGTACCGTCGGGGTATTATCATGAATATCACTAATCCGAAGGTTTCTATTTTCTTTCTGGCCTTTTTGCCCCTGTTTACATCACCTGAGAACGGTTCTCTGGCACCACAGATTTTTCTTCTGGGCGCAGTATTTATCTGCGTTGCATTAGTGATTTTCAGTACAATTGCGTTATTGGCGGGAGTATTGGGTACCTGGTTGCAGCGCTCGCCAAAAGCCCAGGTGTACTTAAACCGAATCGCGGGCAGTGTTTTTACGCTGTTGGCGCTGAAATTGGCCATGGCCAGCACAAATGGAATGTAAGCAGCAAACAAAGTGCTTAAGCATTCGCTGCACTCGTTGGGTCGCCCGTTAACGGCGTTAATAAAAGACTAACCGAGAGCGTTATTAAGCTGGGTTAGCAGATTACTCTTAACTATATGGTTGTTCAATGTCGTCATCCAAACCTTCATCTGCCAACAAATCCGGAATCTGGGAACAGGTTTGCCTGCTATTACAACTAAGTGAGCATAAGCGACCTCTGGGAGCTCATGTAACAGTAGCGCTGTCGGTAGGAGGGCCGGTAGTCATTGGCGTCTGGTTTGATAATTTTTCCCTGGGTGTGGTGGCAAGTTTAGGTGGTCTGGTCAGCCTTTATCTTCGTCAAACACCACTCTCTCACCGCATGGTAACCATGGCGCTGGTGACATTTGGTTTCTGCGCCAGCTTTACGCTGAGCCTTCTAGCGGGTTTCAATCCCTGGGTGATGGTAGCTGCACTTGGCTTCGTGGCCTTCTGGGCAACCTTTATCTGTCGATATTTTTCGGTGCCGCCACCGGCTAGTTTGTTTTTTATTATGGTTGCCTGTGTTGCCAGTGCGATGCCGTTTGATCTTTCTTTATTAGCACCGCGGGCAGGTCTGCTGTTATTTGGTTGTATGGGCGCTAGTGCGTTAGCTCTGGTGTATAGCCTGGTACAACTTCTGAGCGGGCACACAAAAGGTGTCCACCCGGCTGAGCCCATCGAGCCAAGGGTGGTTGCTATTTTGCTAGAGTCGGCCACCATTGCGGTGTTTATTGCGGCCAGTTATCTATTGGCTCTGTGGCTGGGCATCGATAAACCCTACTGGGCGCCTATCTCCTGTGCTGCCATTTTACAGGGTGCCAGTTTCCGCGCTGTCTGGCATCGTAAAGTACATCGAGTTGTGGGTACAGCTATCGGCATGGGGCTGACCTGGGTGATTTTTTCGTTTAACCCGGGCCCATGGACATTGGCGTTGTTACTTATCGCACTCAGCTTTGTGGTCGAAATACTGGTTACCCGCAACTATGGCTTCGCGGTTATTTTTATAACCCCTCTGACGATTATTTTAGCCGAAGCAGAAAGCGCGTCACTGGATATCGACTGGCTAATTCAGCTGCGCATGATTGATGTGCTGTTGGGTAGTACAGTAGGTTATTTAGGCGGCTGGTTGTTGCATCAGCAAAGTCTCTACGATCGTCTGGAGCAGCGTTTGCTGCGCCTGCGTGGAATAGATTGAGTTTGCTACGTGTGAAGGAAGAACGCGCAGTTAAAACTGCGCGCTTTTATTTATCAAACGGGACCACGATCCAGTTGTGACAGCGCTTCGTTTACGGCAAAGATCTTTCCATTCACGTGGGGAACTCCAAAGCTATTGAGGCGTGCCGTGTGCATTGTCAGGTAGGCTTCGGCACTGGGAATATCCTTGAATAAATAAATACCGCCAGCTTCGCCAGCCGCTTCGTTTTCCGTCCATATCTTCCAGAGAAGCCCCGGTTCTTCGGCAATCGAATGTGCAAGGCCCTCCATGGCTTCGGTCATGGCCTGTCCCCAGGGGCCTGCGTAGGGGAAATCAACCTGAAGTATGTAACTCATAAAGTAACTCCTTTAGTAAAAAATAAAATGTATGCAACGCCTATTTCGCACCTGCTGCATTCGGGTGTGTAGAGGTTTGACTCAAGCGGCGATCTCTTTACGCAGTCGAGAGAGTACTTGCTCTGTCGTGACAAAGCCCTCTGCCAGTGGTGCTGTTTTGCCATCGTGTTCCAGTAGCAGCGTTGGAAAAGAGCGCACGCCCCATTGCCGACAACGAACGAATTCCTGCTGAACCGCCTGCTGGGCTTCTGGCGAATTGAATGCATTGCGAAATTCATCAAAATCCAGTGCCAGACTGGCGCAGATGCTGGTATAGAAATCGGCTACTTTGGGGTCCTGTCCCTCTGCATAGAACTTAAACTGGACTGCCGAGAAGAATTTCAACACGATTGTGTTCGGCAGGTGGTTGCGCGCCTGCAGCAGTTTGACGGTGGCCACGGCGCGGCAGGCGGGTTCGGTGTCATAGTCAAAATCTGCTGCCTCCAGTAAGGAGAAACCGAAGGGTTGCCCGGTGGCCTGAGCGATGTGCTGCCATTCGTTACGCAAAAAGTCCTTGAAAGCCTCGTTCCACGGGTCGCCACCGCCGGCACGCAGGCCGCCCATGGTGATTGAGAATTCGATGCCCTGGGCTTCGCAGAAATTCTCTACTGCACCGACGGTAGGCGAGATGCCCCAGCACCAGGAGCACATCGGATCACCAATATAGTGGACGGCCCAGCCGTGGTGCGCAGCAGGCGCAGCGGTATCGACGGGTTTGTCCAGCTCGGGTATCAGGCAGGCGCCTGTAACGGGATCACATTTCATCATGCTCAGAAACTCCTTCGGTTAGCTGCCCAGGTAGATTCGCTTCTATTAACGTGGCCTGAGGGTTAACATGTTAGTAGCACTCGCGCCTGTGAATTAAGCATCGGAGGGTGAGTATCTGCCTCCTCCTCGAAACCACTAATTCACTTTCAGGACAGATTTGATAATAACACCGCTTGCTGTGACCTCAAATACCTGTTTTATCTGATCAATTTTATCGAACTTGATAAGATTGTCGAACGGAAACTGGCTCGCTTTGTAATAGGCGACCAACTCAGGAATAAACATCCGGGGGATAGAGTCGTCTTCAATAACGCAAACATGCTCTTGCCTTAGACATTAAATCATTGTGAACATGAAGACTCAGCTCGAGTGTAATCTTAACAATCTCGCTTGTACCCAAAAGGCGCCAGGGATTCAGTTATTACTGAGAGTGCAAGGGCTATCCCTTTATCCTTAATGGATTACAAGTGTTTTGCTCAGGCTCAAGCAAATCAAAATCTCGATATTTGAGTCTTGAGTGCCTGCTGCGAATAGATTTTGCTACCAAAGTCTTCACCTGCCGCACCCGCCATGATTGTTAGTGGTTTAAGGTGTTCTTCATCGTCTGATGGATGACACTGAAATGCAAGGAGAACATGGTACCAGTCATTAAGGCCAGCAACCCTTTGCTTGTTTCTACTTTAATGGTTTTAGTCAGCCACTCATCAAAGACCTGCGACGGTCCGGTGAAAGTTGCATCACCGTAACCCCGCATTTATCTGTCTCATTTAGAATTTAAGGACTCGGTGATAAGCATGAAGCATTACGGTTTGTCACCGTCGCTCTTTAACCTGAGAAAAGTTACTATAAAGCTTAAGTTATTAATTTTTTTTAGTTTATTGGCAACTGTATTATGGTTGTCTACATAGGTTAATATAGGTAACTTAAGGGGAAATTATTATGTCTATGCTCATAACCAGAAAGGAAGTACTTAATGTCATTTAAACTAAAAACACTCTGCGCATTTACGATAATTGTCATGCTGGGAATAACGCCTGTATGTTATGCCGAAACAGCAGCTGACAAAACTTCAATAGACGAAGTTAAGAAAGAAACACAAGATTTGTTGAAGACGCTTAATAGTTATACCGTTGAGCAGAAGGATGAAGCCATTCGTAAAACAAAAACGGCTTTAGATAATCTGGATAAACGCATCGATTCATTACAAACACGTATCGATAAAAACTGGGATCAAATGGATAAGGCAGCCCGAGCTAAGGCGCGCTCTAATCTCAAAGCACTGCGCATGGAGCGGACTCAGTTAGCAGAATGGTATGGTAGCTTGAAAAACAGTACTGTTGATGCCTGGGAGCATATGAAAAATGGCTTTGCAAAATCATATGAGTCGCTCAATGAGGCCTGGGAAAAATCTGTAAAAGAATTTCGCACAAATAAAAATAAATAGAATTGATTAATTATTTCTATTTTTCAGGAGTCATCAATATGCGTGCTGTTTTATTGCTAGTCGTTACTCTCTTCGCCTTGCCGGTTATGGCTGAGCCACCGCAAGGTTATCCATTTCTGGCTTTTGATAAAGCGATGCAACAGGCTCGAGCAGAAAATAAACTACTCTTCGTTTATTTCGGGCGTTACGGATGCGGTTATTGTGAAAAAACCAACAAGGAAGCCTTTTCTGATAAACAGGTGCGCGAAGCTTATAGTAAAAACTACGTGTTAGCCTATGTGGATTCTGAAAGTGGTAAACGTTTACGCTTGCCCAGTGGCGAACGCGTGACAGAACGTGAGGTGGGTACACGTTACAATGCGTTTGTTACACCGGTGTTTACCTTTATGACGGCTGAAGGCAAGCCGCTTTTACGACTTGTAGGCGTACAACGCATCGAGGATTTGCGTGAGGCAGACAGCAAAGTTCAGCAATTTCTGAAGAAAAAGGCCAAACCATGAGATTGCAAATAGCCGGTATTGTTTTAATTTTTACTATTGCTTCATTGAGTTTACAGGCCGAGCCCTGGGAATTTGATAAACCCATTGCGGTTACATCGACTAATGGTAAAAACATCTTTCATCATCTTGAGTCGGCGGGCCGACATAATATCGCTATCTCTGCAAACACGGTTGCTATCGCCTGGGAAGATGATCGTGATGGCACGCCGCGAATATACCTTGCACGAAAGGCGCACACTAAGCAGAATTTTTCGAATCAGCTAAAAATCAGTGGTCCAGGGGAAGCTTACGAGCCGTCTCTTGTTGCACTGAGCAAGAATCGTTTTGCGCTGGCCTGGGAAGAAGAATCGCGCATCCATTTGCGCATCGTTACGCCGACCGAACTGGGGCCGGTTATCACTCTGGGTAAAGGCGAGGCGATGCAGCCCAGTCTCGTCAGTGATGACCAACAATTGTTACTTGTGTATTCTCAACGCGATGGCCGTTATCCTCGCATCTGGATGCAGCGCATGGAGATTGATGGACAGGTATTAAAGGTAAAACAGGCCTGCGCTGTGGATGCCGAAGCAGCGAAAGATGAACAGCTCTATCCCTCCGTCGTTAAACTTGCAGAGCGTATTATCGTCGCCTGGGAAGATCGTCGTCCGGGTCATACCATCATCATGGCGGCACAAAATGAAAATCTGACGTCCTGCACTTTTCAACCGCCTCAGCGCATCAGCGAAGAACCTTTGTCATCTGGCGGAATGCCGTATGGCAAAGGGCATGGTGTGTCGCGGGTTGCGCTTGCTCAGTATGGCGCCGAGCAACTACTCGCCGTGTGGGCTGATAAACGTGACTTTCGCGAGGGTTATGATATCTATTCTGCGGACTACGAGGGCGCTAGCAAAGACTTGTTTGGCCCCAATTTCAGGGTGCAGGACAGCTTCGGCGGTGTCGCTCAGCAGTGGCATGCGACGGTAGCAGGCGATCAGTCTGGCAGGCTGGTCGTTGGCTGGGATGATAATCGTAATGGTAATGCTGACATCATGCTGAGCTGGCGTGAAGACGACGAATGGAGTGATGACTTTAGTGTGCCCGGTGCAGATGGGGCAGGGGAGCAGAACCACCCCACCATCAGCCTGGACTCTGAAGGCAACTTGCACCTGGCCTGGATTGAACGTCAAACGGCCGATGGCCCGACTCGCGTGTTATATCTATTTGGCCAGCTCGTTAAGTAATAACGCTACTCAAAAAACGCGCCTGTTTTGTCGGTTAGATTATAATTATTTTTGGTTCGCAGGCTTTTTTAGTGAACACCTTATTTTTGAAAGATAAAAAATATGCTGCAATTTAGATGCACTGCAAAAGTACAGAAAGAGATAGGCTTAAAAGCTAAAGATCTCAATGAAATAACAGATGGCAAATCAATGTTAGGTAACTGGTATGTAAATATATCAACTATAGATAGAAGGAAAACATTTTTATTTGTAAATGAAAGAACGTTATTATCATTTATATTGTATGGTATTAAAAAATCTAATATTTCAAATATACATGAAGCGTTTTTAAAAGCATTAAATCAATTGCTGATGCTGGAAGGTATTGATTATTCAGTTATTGATAAACTCAATAATGAGTACCTGAATTTACAATATACAAAAACAGGCAGCAAGCAGGTTCTTGGTAATATGAATGATTTAATGTCACTGTATAAACATTTTATATATAGTGATGGCGGTCTAAAACATTGTGATTTAACTGAAATTATTCACCGAATAAACAGGACCCCTCAAAAAAATATCGGCTGGGGATATTCCATAGATTTAGCTAAAGAACTACTACTATGTAAGCAGCGTACATAACAATGCAATCAGCGGTGTGTACGTGAGCAACACGATGCGTTATTTTAACCATTATGTGTAAAAGGAAGATATGGAAGTTATTACTAGTAATGAGGTTACCAAAAAAATAGAAAAATACCCTAAAGACGCTCAAATTAAATTAGAGTTTTTACGTAGTCTAATTATCGAAACAGCGTCAGAGATAGAAAGTATTAACAAAATTGAAGAAGCACTAAAATGGGGTGAGCCGAGTTTCATAAGCAAGACAGGCAGCACTATAAGAATTGACTGGAAAGAAAATAACCCAGAACAATATTTTATGTATTTTAATTGTAAAACTAAACTGGTTGATACATTCAAAGAGCGTTACAAAAACACATTTAAATTTGAAGCTAACAGGGCAATAATATTTAATATGCATGAGACTATTCCCGTTGACGAACTAAAACATTGTATAGCGCTTTCGCTGACTTATCATTCCATTAAAAATAAGCCCTTATTAGGCATATAAATATTTTAAAACATTATATTCACAGGCTGCACATATAATCTGAACTTAGAGTGTTTTTCTGGTATCAATTAAATTTTAGAATAATGGTTCCGGTTTTTGTATGAAATTCGTCCATATGTGTGACTTTTATCTGCGCTATTGCTTGTTGTATGTTGATATTGTTAAATATTAAGGTTAAGCGCTTATTGTTTCAGGTATTTATTGAAAATAGCCGACATATCATCTGCTTCAATAGGTTTAGTGAGATAATCATTCATGCCTGCCGCTTCGGCGAGCTGCAGGTCTTTTTTCATGGCGTTTGCAGAAAGTCCGCAGATGATTAAATCGGTATAACCCTTTTCACGAATAAGTCGAGTTGCTTCATAGCCATCCATTATGGGCATTTGTATATCCATAAGTACTAAATCATAAAGCTCATTGTTTAAGATATTATCCACTGCCTGTTGACCATTTTCGACAATATCACAAGTAAGGCCAAAATTTTTGAGTAATTGCTCTGCGACTATCTGGTTAACGTGATTGTCTTCTACGAGCAGTATATGTCCTGTGTATTGTGGATTGTTTTCAGTAGTTATGAGTTCGCTAGTTGGGGCTTGCTGTTTGATTTTAAATAATTCAGTAAAAAAGTTATTAAAAGTATCGGGCGAAAAAGGATGCCTTAAAACGGCGGTATTCCATTTGGTGTTTAATTCTTCTGAGAAGCCCTGAGGTTGTATATCAGTTATAAATTCGAAGCTTATATTATTAGCCTGTAATGTTTCGATAAGGTGTTTTTTTCTGTGAAGAGTTTCCATGTCAGGCATATCAATAATTACAGCATTTTTCTCTCTGTCAAAATTACCGGCATTAATTAAGTTATCTTCAATGTCTTTCCATTGTATTTTATGGATCTGTATTTTTAGAGCATTTAATATATCTTCATTAATTAATGGTGAACTTTCTAATGCAAGGTAAGATAAAACTAAATTATCTTTATCTAATGGTTTAATAGCCATTTCATCGGTAACAGGTTTTATCTTTATACTTACTTTAAAACAGCTGCCATGAGATTTTTCAGAAGTAACAGAAATGTGCCCGCCCATGAGTTCGGTTAATTGTTTTACGATGCTTAGACCTAAACCAGTGCCACCATATTTTCTGCTGGTAGTCCCATCCGCCTGAGTAAAGGATTGAAAAATATCATCAATTTCCTGTTCGTTAAGGCCTATACCGGTGTCTTTAACTTCAATATGGAGAAAATGCTCGTTATTGTCTTTTTTACAGTCAAAATGAACGTGTACCTGACCCTTGTCTGTAAATTTAAATGCATTGTTACAAATATTTAATAATATCTGGCTAATGCGTAACGGATCACCATAAATTTTTTCGGGTAAGCTGGGGGAGTAAGTGATGCGAAAGTTAAGGCCTTTCTCTATCGGCGTAAGCGACATCGCAGAAACGATATTATCAACAATGCTATCTACCGGGAACTCTATGGTTTCGATGTCCATTTTACCCGCTTCAATTTTAGAAAAATCAAGAATGTCGTTAATTACATTCATTAAAATCTGCCCTGAAAAACCAGCTTTTTCAAGATATTTTTTCTGTTCTTTTGTGAGGTCTGTTTTAAGTGTGAGATCAATTAAGCCAATAATGCCGTTCATGGGGGTGCGTATTTCGTGACTCATATTGGCCAGAAACATGCTTTTACTTTTTGCCGCCTGTTCGGCATTGTCTTTCTCTATAGCTAGCTCAATGTTTAATTTTTCCTGCTCATCATGCATTTTCTGTGTTGATATAAGCAGTTCTGATGTTTGTTTATTTTTGGAATGAAAAATGCTCGCTGCTTTGGCCAGAGCACCGATTTCGTCTTTGCGCTGTATGCCGGGGATATTTTTTACACTCTCATCCTTTGTGAGCATTCTAAATACGTCTGTAATATTACGTATGGGAGTGATTATTCTATTTGATAAGAACCAGCCGGTTAATAAAGTGATAAGAATTGAAATAATAGAGGTTATGTTGGCGTTGGTCTGTGCTGTTGTTGATTGTGATTTGGCTTGTGTGGTCATTTCTTTTTGAGCTTCGCTAACGCTTTCTCTTAATGCTTTTGTCAGGTATAAAAACTCATTGGCTGAACCGGCCATAACTACATTAACCAGAAAAACGTAACCACGTGTTATCTGGGTTAATTTAAGGAAATCTTTTTTTAGAGTTTTTAGTAAAGCCTTTGTGGTTTCAGAATTTGATAAAATTGAGTCTGATGAAGAATAAATCAGAGATATTTCTTTTTTGAACTGATTGACATGTTCCTGGTCAGGTGAATTTAGATATTGATATATTAGTTTTTCAGATGATGCTACGTGATATTTTATGTTATTAATATTTTCGTTAGATATGTTTTTTTTATTAATGCTTAAATTGTTAATTATTTTATCAATGTTTATGTATGCAGGTTGTATATTGTTTTTAATAATCGAATTTCGTTTACTTCGCCCGTCAATAACACTGGAGAAATTATCATTATAGTCGTTAAGGTGCGCACGCATCCGTGAAATCATATCAGTTTGAGTTTCGCTGGATGTTGAATTTTGTATTGCGTTTTCAAAAATATCTAAACGCTGTTTTAATCGTTTCATTAAATCATAAAATCGAGAGCTAGATACTTCACTTGCGGTCTCCTTATAGATGAGTAAGTTTCGCTGCAGATCCATTACGTCACGTTCAAGCTCGTAAGCAAGCCCTACGTGCTCGTAAGACTGATTAATGATGTGTTGGTTTTTAAGTAGGCTAGATTGTATTGAGCGTGAAAGCAGTATTTGTATGAGCAATACTGAGACAAGTATGACTAATACAAAAAATATCTGGTTTTTAAGTGATCTAATCATCTATATTGGCTTCAGGTGCTTATGAACTCATACCATTTTTGTAAACTGTATTCATATGTGGGCATAACTGTATTCCACACCGCTACATTACTGAGGCGTTTTTCATAACTACCACCTCTACGTATATCACCTTTGCGTACAGAAATTTTTCCATCGGTGCCTTTAAGGTCTTTTGCGGCAGCTTTTCCCTGGTACCAGTAGTCCCACTCTGCCTGATTCAGATGTTGTTTAGAACGCTGAGGGTTGGAAATGTAATAACCCTGTCGCGCAATAAATGCGCCTGGCCAACCAGATAACCACCAGTTCATATAGTCATAAGCAGCATCTTTGACGGCTCCTGTGGCATTAGATGATAAACACATTACGCCGTGCCAGCCCCGATAACCTTCTTTTGGAGCGGCATAAACAGCGGGGATGTTCTTGCCATTCAGTGCAGAAACGGCTGGTGAAAACATGCTTTCAATGACAACTCTATTTGAAGACATAAAATCTATGGATTCGGGCACTGAATTCCAGAAACCACTAAAGTGTCCGGCTTTCTTCTTTTTGATTAATATGTCGAATAAGGTATCTAATTCGGCTTTGCTCATGGCGCCAATATCTTTAAATGTCATTAAGCCACGAGCTTGAGCCGCCAGTGCCAAATCGAATAAACCGATTGTGGGGGCGTTTACGATAGCCACTTTTCCCGCATGTTTTTCATCAAGCAGCCAGCCCCAGCTTTCTGTCTTATAAGGAGTGCCTTTTTCGATGACATTTGAGTTGTAACCGAAAGAGTCGACATTATGTACATAGGGTAAAAAGCTAAGACGATCTGTATGAGCAGTGCCTAATTCATCATCCTCCTGTACATGTAATATTTTATAGGGTGCATCACCCGCGCCCAGTTTGGCCTCGGCTGTTAATTTTCCTGTTTTTGTCAGGTTATTAATTTCATCCCAGTATTTAATGCGGTTTTTGTCTATGGCTTGAATTGAGCCCGAGCTCCAGAGTACATTGATGCTGTTTGACCATTGTTCATATAAGTCAAATGACTGGGGTGAAACAGATGCTTTCTGTAAAACCGCCGCGCTGCCCCGGGGCTCAAATTGCAGCTCAATGCCGAGGTCTGCCATTGCTTGCTGACGCAGTTCTTCCTGCAGAGTCACATGTGTGCCGAGTATACGGAGTTTAGTTTTATTGCGTGAAAAGACATAAGGGGCTTTAACTGTGGCACAGGTAGCCAGGCCTATTGTGGCTATTTTTGTCAGGCTTTCGCGTTTGCTGATATCCACGTTTGATGACATCTCATTAGATGTTTTTTCATCCTTCATATAGTCCCTCAATAAGTGCGTAGTTATCTGTCTCTATAAATTATAGACACAGAAACAGAATTTGAAAGGCATCAAAAAAATATAAGTGAATGAACTAAAGTAAAAAAAGCCACGTAACTGGCGGTAAAAGTGAGTAGTAAGACATGTTTTATGAGGTTGGAGTGTTGATCGTTAAGAACATTGACAGGAAATACGGAGAATAAAGAGGGCGCTGACAAATGATAATCGTCTGTACTTGTTAATGCTTGTTACTTGCCAGCGTCCCCGATTGTGGCCTCAAATGTAACGGTTAGTGCAACAATTCTCTGCTTATGATTTCTTTTTTATAGCGAGGCCAATCAAACTTAAAAAACCAGATCCAAATAACCATATGGCTGCTGGAACAGGAACAGGTGAATAAACAGGAAAGGGGTTATCTATAATAGCGAGAAGTGAACTACTTGCATGAAACTCAAGTAAGTCACCTGTGAATAGGCCATCGGTCATTAAAAAACCACTATGGTTGGATCCGTCAAAAGCGAGTGTGTCGAAGTCAAATGTCGTGACATTATTAAACTCATCCCAGCTTGCTGTGATTGACATATCGCCAAAAAAAGATGCAGAGGATCCATGAGTTAAAAAGTCTATTACCCCTATAACATGCAAACTACCATCACTGTTGGTGGTTAATGCGGCGTTGCTAATCTGTATATCGCCAAATAAAGATGAACTAGAGTTTAAACTTAGGCTTCCAGTATTATCTGTGTCTTCATACCTTAAAATCCCATCAGTAATCACTGATGTCAAGGGTCTTACTTCGCTGTAGAAATCAACGACATTGAGATAGGGGTCGTTAAAGTTGTCAAAGCTCGTGCTAAAAAGAGCCGCATATGTATTTTGAGCAATTAAAAGCCCGGCTAAAATACCAGGGATATTTTTTAATGGTTTATACATTATTAAGCTCCATTTATTTAATGTTATTCATTTTTATTAGTTTCTAATAGTTGCAGCATAATCTAAGCCAACTTTATAAGCTGTTGATTTAGAATGAATAGATTATTTTGATGTTTCTTTAAACAGGGTTTTTGTAAAAAAAATCGACTTTGTTAATAGGGATGTTGAATTGAAAAATAAAAGGAGAGGCAAAATAATTAACAATTAGGAGTAGGTAAATGCTTGGTACTAATTAACTTAAACCAATATAGGAATGTAGTGTGCTTTAAGGGAAGCGAACATCCGCTTCCCCCTTAAAACATCAATGCTTATAGTCTTTAGAAAGCTAATTTTGCCGTAAACTGAAGCCTGTCCATATCACCGTCTGAGCCGCTTTCTAGTTCACGTGTTGCGTGTGCATATTCGCCGCCCACAATGAAACTTTTGCTAACCGCATAGAAAAGGTTGGCTCTTACACTGTATGTATTTTCTGTGACTGCGGTGCCGGTTAAAGCGGTGTCATTATCGATACTTATGCTTGAGTAAGTCAGATTGCTGCGCCATTTGTTATTCCAGATATGACGATAAGCCAGATAGTAGGCTGTCGAGTCAATGGCTTCCAGTTCTCCATTAGCATCTATGACTGCACCATTGGCAACATTGATTCCAATATATCGCCCCATGCCGCTACCAGTATTAATACCAAAACGAATATCATCTGCACCTAACATTAATTTTCCGGAAATACTTAAACCGTAAGATGAGGTTGAGCTATCTATGGCTGCACCATCATTATATGTAAGTTGGCGTGCCAGTAATGCTGTGACCAGGTTCAGGTCACCACTTTTTAAATTGTAACGTGCAACAAAGTCAGGCAGTTCATTGTCATCAGTGACTATGCGGGTGCCACCGCCATTTGGTGTAATGGTTGACTCGGGGTTTTCCATTGAGAACTGGAAATTGCCCAGTGTGTAACGAATTTGTGTCTGCCGAATAAATATACCGAAGTCAGTATTACCGATGAAATCAGCCGTTTCAGGTAAGGCACCGGTATTCTGGAAGGTTGACCATGTCTGACCAAATAACCAGTTGTCATAACTAATATAAGCATGACGCATTCTAGGGCTATAAGAATTGGTTACACGTTCGTTACCGTTGGGTGTGGCGAGAAAGTCAAATTCTAAAAATGTTTTTAAGGTGTGGTCATCAATTATGCTTTCAGTGCCTATGTTAAAGCGTGACTGGCGAGCATGCATATCAAATGTCGTGTTCTCTTCTGTGCCACCCACTGGGGTCAGTGAGGGTATGTAGAAATCTCTGCCCAGATTGCCTGCGCCAAGTGCGCCATCGCTATAACTACTGGCTATGGCATCCATTTTCACATAACCACCGATAGTAACGCTGGTATTGTCAAATGTACCGATGTTTACGGAATGTGCAGATGTAACAAATAACAGGCTTGCGCTTATGGCACCACTGATGGCCGTTTTTTTTATGAATGTCATTAACATTACTCCTCATATAATTTATCTACATAGAGTTACTGTTAATGCATTAATAAGCTATTAGATTTTGGTCTATGTTCTACTAAAGTCTTAATTGATCGTGTTATAGATTCATGCGTACTATCTGCTCGTACTAGACGATGGTCTAATTGATCATGTTCGCCCTGGGGCTGATTATAATGGGAATATCTTTATGCCTGAAACAACATGAGCGAAGTAATATGAGTAGTGATATGTCATCTGATCAATCTATTTTTCCGGTTAAAAAAAGTCTCGATAGAGAATTTAAGATTAATAAAAATCAGTACAGGCGTTTATATAAAAAGTCTGTCGAGGACAATGAAGCTTTCTGGGCTGATCAGGCACGTGACCTTGAGTGGACGAAAGAATTCTCAAAAGTTAAAGACGTCTCATTTGATAAACCCGACTTACATATTCGCTGGTTTGAAGATGGTGAATTAAATATATGTGTTAACTGTGTTGATCGACATCTAACGGATAAAGCAGAGCAAACGGCAATTATTTTTGAGGGTGACCACCCTGACGACAGTCGACATATCAGCTATAAAGAATTGCACAGTGAAGTTTGTAAACTGGCGAATGTGCTTGAAAGTCAGGGTGTAAAAGCGGGTGATCGTGTGATGCTTTATATGCCTATGATTCCAGAAGCCGCTTACGCTATGTTGGCCTGTGCACGTATTGGCGCTATTCATTCAGTTGTATTTGGCGGGTTTTCTGCGAATGCGCTGGCAGATCGAATTGCCGATTGTGATGCAAGCCTGGTCATTACAGCAGATATGGGTAAACGTGGCACTAAAGCAATTCCTTTAAAGGTTAATGTAGATGAAGCGCTTGATTTTGACGGAACTGAGAGTGTTCACTCAGTGCTGGTGGTAAAAAATACAGGCGATGAGGTTAACTGGGTTGAGGGTCGTGATCACTGGTATGGTGAGTTAACTGCAAAGGCGAGCGGCGAGCATAAGGCTTTATCTTTTTCAGCCGAACACCCGTTGTTTATTTTATATACTTCAGGTTCAACCGGCAAACCTAAAGGCTTACAACATACCAGTGCGGGATATTTAATTTATGCCGCATCGACATTTTCAACTGTATTTGATTATCAGCCAGGTGATGTTTACTGGTGTACAGCAGATGTTGGCTGGATAACCGGGCATAGTTATATTATTTATGGACCATTAGCCAGTGGTGCAACCACGCTGATGTTTGAAGGTGTGCCGAACTATCCAGATCTTGGGCGTTTTGGTGAAGTTATAGATAAGCATAAAGTTACACAGTTTTACACCGCACCAACAGCGGTGCGTTTATTAATGTCAGATAGTGATAGCGCTTTGAAATCGAGCCAACGAACTTCTTTGCGTATTCTTGGGACGGTGGGTGAACCGATAAGCCCGGATGTGTGGCGCTGGTATTACAATGACTTTGGCCTAACTCAATGCCCAGTCGTTGATACCTGGTGGCAGACTGAAACCGGTGGTCATATGATCAGTGCAATACCTGGTGCAACAGATTTAAAGCCAGGCTCAGCGAGTTTGCCTTTTTTTGGTGTGCAGCCAGCCCTGGTTGATAAAAACAGTGATCTACTGGATGGTGAAAGTAGTGGGCATCTGGTTGTATTAGATAGTTGGCCGGGACAGGCGCGAACTATCTGGGGTGACCATCAGCGTTTTATCGATACCTATTTTAGTACCCATGAAGGCATGTATTTTTCCGGCGATGGAGCAAGGCGTGATGAGGATGGTTATTACTGGATAACAGGGCGTGTTGATGATGTCTTGAATGTGTCTGGCCATAGGTTGGGTACAGCTGAAATTGAGAGCGCGCTGATTTCCCATGCTGTTGTTGCCGAAGCTGCAGTGGTTGGCTTTCCTCATGATATTAAAGGTGAGGCCATTTATGTTTATGTGGGTGCGATCGTTGGTTTTAATGCAACAGAGGAAACAACCGCGGAGTTACGTGCGCATGTGCGTAAAGTATTAGGGCCCGTAGCCACACCTGACATGATACAGTGGGTAAGCGGTTTGCCGAAGACACGATCTGGAAAAATTATGCGACGAATTTTACGTAAAATTGCACATAATGATTTCGCAAATCTGGGGGATATTTCTACTTTAGCAGAACCCGGTGTTGTTGAAGATTTAATAGAAGGGCGTTTAAATCGATAACCGATAGTGATATATAATCTATAATTTATTAACTGTTAGTTATTATTTAATTACAATTATTTAAAGTGTTGAGAGAATAAATCATGTTTCATTTTCACGTGGCAGACGATCATCCATTGTTTCGTAATGCTATGCTGGGGGTGATAAAACAGAATTATCCAGATTCATCTGTTAAAGAGTCTGTAGATCTGGATAGTACAATCCGTGATCTGGAGCTTAATGATGAAACCGATCTTCTTTTGCTCGATTTACGTATGCCCGGTAGTCAGGATCTTTTTGGTTTAATTATGGTTAGGGAAAAGTTTCCAAGTATTCCCGTTGCAATTATTTCTGCCATTGAAGAGTTAGATACCATAAATAGGGCGATAGGTCACGGTGCGTGTGGTTATATTCCTAAATCCTGTTCGCCACAAACTATCTATTCGGCAATCGATGAAATGTTGCATGGTGGACGCTGGATACCAGAAGAATTTCGCGGTTCAATAACACCCGTTGATACTGAAGAAAAAGATCTTGCGGCAAAAATAGCTACGCTTACACCGCAGCAATATAAAGTATTATGTTATTTACGAGAGGGCTGGTTAAATAAGCAGATCGGTTTTGAAATGGGAGTGACTGAAGCCACTATCAAGGCGCATATCTCGGGTATTTTTAGAAAGCTGGGAATAAGTAACCGCACGCAGGCTGTCATCATGCTGGGTAAAATGTCTTTAAATGACAATGCTTCCAGTTAAATGGTTATCTTTGCGAGTAGCGTTCAAGTAAGGCTCTTAGTTTTCCGGGTTTGATGGGTTTACGTAAAAAGTCAAAACCGTGAGATGTGACTCGAGTCGGCAGGTCTTCATCCGCAGCAGCAGAAACAATGCATACCGGAATGTCTCCCCAGACTAAACGCATTTCGTCAGCTAGTTGCAGACCATTGAGTTTATTGCCTAGTTGAAAGTCCATTAGAATAACATTCGGTGCAGCATGATTATGTAAATAATCCTTTGCACTAGAGACACTGGTTGCACTCTGCAAATTACAGCCCCAGTTATCCATTAAGGTGCCCATAGCGTGAATATTTTTTTCATCGTCATCCACATAAAATAAACTCATGTTTTCCAGCCCTGATCTGTTTTCATAAACCGCGGGTTTGTTGACAGGGTTATTTTCTTTTTCGCGTTTTGGAACCAGCAGCGAAAATAAACTGCCGTGACCATCCTCTGAACAGAGTTTGATTTCATGGTTTAGTAAACGAGAGAATCTTAATGCGATACCCAGGCCCAGACCTGCACCATCAACATTGCCTTTAATACGATAAAAGTCGTCAAATATTCTTTGTTGATGAGCCTCACTAATACCCGGGCCGCTATCATAAATGCATATTTCTATTTGATCCCCACGACGCCGACAGCCCAGAAGTACTTTTCCCTTGCGGGTATATTTCACCGCATTTGAGAGAAAGTTTTGTAAAATTCGACGTAAATATCTAGCATCGGATTCAGTGCATAATGTCGTTGGTTGCCAGTGAAAACTCACATTTTCATTTGTCTGCACGCGAAATTCATTGGCAAGTTGATCAATAGTTTCACTAAGGGAAAAAACACTGATTTTAGGTGTTAATGTACCGGTATCTAATCGTGAAATTTCCAGCAGGTTCGAAATAATTAATTCAGCTGAACCAATTGCATTGTGCAGGTGATGCAGGCTATCACTAAGCTCGGTGTCAATGTCTGTTTTTTCGAGCAGGGCGCTGGCATACAGGTTGGCTGCGTTTAATGGTTGAAGAATATCGTGGCTGGCTGTGCGAATAAACTGAGTTTTACTGGCATTGGATTTTTCGGCGATTGACTTTGCCTTAATAAGCTCAATTTCAGTTTCACTGCGTTTTTTTACTTCATTGCGCAATGATTCATTTATTTTTTCGATTTCTTCTGTGCGTTGGCTTACCCGTTGTTCGAGATTTAAGTTGGCTTTTTCTAACTCATTTTGGGTATTAATGAAATCACTGATGTCATGATAAGTTGTTACATAACCGCCTTTTGGAAGTGGTCGACCTTTAATTTCTATCACCCCCTGGTTATGGTTGCGCACAACTCGATAGGCTTTACCGGCTAATAAATGCCCGAGTCGGGTTTGTACCTGTTTCTCTATAGCGCCAGCACCTAACATACCTCGTTCTGCATTATACCTGACCAGGACTTCAGCCGGACAACCGACGCGTAACATACCTTCCGGGTAATTAAACATCTGTTCATAACGTTTGTTCCAGGCAACTATTTTTAAATCAGCATCTACAACACTTATGCCGGACGACATGCTTTCAAATGAGGCGAATAACATGTCCTGATTAAACTGTAACGTACGCGTGGTTTCTTCAAAAATATTAACCACGTCTTCTACGCCAAGACTGTCGCCACGACTTAAACTGCTGAGCATTGCACGAGCAGAGGCTACGCCAACAACACCGGACAGCGTTTGTTCTGCATCTTCCAGCATTGCAGCACTGGCCATTACCATTTCCGGGTGAGGCTCACTTTCAAGCAGGCGACGGGTTGCTGATTCACCGAGAAACTGGCTTAACATGGTGCTCAGATCTGATTTATTAATCTGTAAACTGCTTTCATTGTGTGTTTGTCGGCTTCTTTCTTTATTAACAAATGAAATTGCCTGTATGCGGTCTGCAAGGCGTGTTTTATCAAACTGTGAGACCAGGTAAAAAGCAAAAATATTAATGACACTGCTAAGCACCACGCCACGAGTGTAACTATCACTGAAATTAAAACCAAAGAGTTGATCTGGTTTCAAAAAATCACTACCAAAAAGGCCTTCATTAATTAACGCCGGGTTTATAAAACCGGCATTACTTAATAAGGGTAACATTAATGTGATAAACCAGATTAAAACACCACAGGCTAAACCTGCATACAGACCATAGGCATTACCTTTTTGCCAGTAAATTCCAAAAATAATGGCAGGCGCCAGTTGTACTGCAAGTGCAAAAGAAATTAAACCAATTTCAGTTAATGCGGCATTTTCTGCAAAACTGTGCTGATAAAACCAGGACATAAAAATAATGGCTACAACTGTGATTCTGCGTGCGTAAAATAGCGAGCGTGAATAATCAGCTGGCAAATTTTTTGTTTTTCTGGTTTTGATTAATAAGGGTAAGATAACGTCGTTACTTAACATCTGGCTTAAGGTTAAAGATGCGACGATTATCAATGCGGTGGCTGCTGAGAAGCCACCAAGAAACGCAAGTAAACCTAAAAATTTATTATCCTGCCCAAGGGGAAGTGCTAATACATATGTGTCACTGGCGACACTCGTGCCGCCGAGTAACTGGTTACCAACCCATGCAATAACAAAAATAGTGCTAGCAATAATGCCCAGGTATAATGTGAAACCACGCCGCGCATACTTTAAATGTTTATCACTCAAACACTCTACAAAGGTAATCTGAAACATACGCGGTAAGCTGAAAATAGTTGCTGCTGAGACCAGTGTTAATATCCAGAATGAAGGTGTAAATGTGGATTCCTGAAATACCACATTGCTACTATTACTAATAGTGCTCGGATCAAAACCACTGGAAAGTGAGAGCGCGAATAATGCGACCGCCACCAGAGCAATAATTTTCACCAGTGATTCAAATGCGATTACCGTCATAATCCCTGAGTGATAACTGGAAACATCTAAGCGGTTGGCACCAAAAATAAGTGTAAATAAAATCATCGCAAGCGTCACAAATAAAGTCATGTCCTGATTAGCAAATGCATTTGCATCGGCGCTAATTAGTAATAATGTATCGGTAACGGCTTTTAGCTGTAGTGCGATATAGGGTACGGAGGTGGCTAGCATAATTAAGGTTACTAATGCAGCAACTGACTGGCGTTTTCCATAACGTGAGGATATAAAGTCTGCAATAGAATGAATATTTTGTTGTCGGCAAATACTCGCTATGCGTTGTAGTATTGGATAACCCAGGGTAAAGAGCAATATTGGGCCTAGTAGTATGGGTAGATAATACCAGCCACTGGAAGCGGCCGTTCCTACCAGCCCATAGAATGTCCATGATGTGCAGTACACACCAAGCGCCAGGGTATAGACCAGTGGGTGGCGAGACCAGTTTGAAGTGCTGTAGCGGCTGCGGTCTCCAAGGCCTGCTATCCAGAAGAGCAGGGCCAGATATGCGGTAATTGCAATAATAAGTGTTACGGGTGACAAGTCTTAATGCCTTTTAAATATGCTGCAAATAAAATTAAACTGACAATCGCTCTGTTTAAGGATTAATACCAGTGTTTGACTTAAGACATTAGTCTACCTATAGACTAAAGTCGAGAGACGTGAAGTTTCTACTCCTGTTACTCTCAGTGAATAATTTTCGGAGAACATAATGGCTGATAATAATCAAACATCAAGAAAAGAATATTGGCGGGCGAATCTCAGGTTAATGCTGGTGTTATTAAGCATCTGGTTTGTTATTTCATATCTCTGCGGCATTTTGTTTGTCGAGGAATTAAATACGATTCGTCTGGGTGGATACAAACTGGGATTCTGGTTTGCTCAGCAGGGATCTATGTATGGTTTTGTCATTATCGTGTTTGTCTATGCTCGAAAAATGGCTGCACTTGATCGTAAATTCGAAGTAAACGACTAGGGGATATCATGGAACTACAAACATTAACGTATATTGTAGTGGGCATGACGTTCGCTGTTTATATTGGTATTGCATTCTGGGCGCGGGCTGGCTCAACCAGTGAGTTTTATGTAGCCGGGGGGGGTATTCACCCGATTGCAAATGGTATGGCTACCGCGGCAGACTGGATGTCAGCCGCATCATTTATTTCCATGGCGGGTTTAATCGCGTTTTATGGTTATGGCGGTAGCGTATTTCTTATGGGCTGGACGGGCGGATATGTATTATTAGCCATGTTGCTTGCTCCCTACTTACGCAAACACGGTAAATTTACGGTGCCGGAGTTTATTGGCGATCGTTATTACTCAAAGGTGGCACGTATTGTTGCGGTGATCTGTCTGATTGTTGCCTCTGTTACTTATGTTATTGGGCAAATGAAAGGTATCGGTGTAGCCTTTTCGCGTTTTCTTGAAGTCAGTTATGAAATGGGCTTACTCGTGGGTATGGCGATTGTTTTTGTATATGCGGTTGTCGGCGGCATGAAAGGCATTACCTATACACAAATTGCTCAATATTGTGTACTTATCTGTGCTTATACCATCCCTGCTGTTTTTATCTCTCTTAATCTGACGGGTAACCCGGTGCCACAGCTAGGGCTGGGCAGTATGTTAACCGGCACAGAAACCTATTTACTGGACCGATTAGATCAGGTGGTGACCGAACTCGGTTTTGCCGAGTACACGACCCAGGCACGGTTAAGCACGCTTAACACCTTTGTTTATACCCTGTCTTTGATGATTGGTACTGCAGGTTTGCCTCATGTCATTATTCGTTTCTTTACCGTATCAAAGGTCAGTGATGCACGTGTGTCTGCGGGTTGGGCGCTGGTGTTTATCAGTATTCTTTATACTACTGCACCTGCGGTGGCGGCGATGGCACGTTTGAATTTACATGAAACAATCCAGCCTCAAAATGCTGAAAATCTGGCTTATGCGGAACGTCCTGCCTGGTTTAAAAACTGGGAAAAAACCGGCTTATTAGTATTTAAAGATAAAAACAATGATGGGCTTATTAGTTATACAGCTGATCCAGACACTAATGAAATGGTGAAAGTTGACAGGGATATTATGGTACTGGCTAATCCAGAGGTTGCACGTTTACCTAACTGGGTGATTGCGCTGGTTGCCGCAGGGGGGCTTGCCGCCGCATTATCAACTGCAGCGGGTTTACTACTTGCCATTGCATCCGCTATTTCACATGATCTATTGAAAGGTGTGATCAGGCCAGACATAACAGAAAAGCAGGAGTTAACCGCCAGTCGGTTTGCTATGGCCGGCGCAATAGCACTCGCGGGGTATCTGGGGTTTAATCCACCCGACTTTGCTGCGGGTACCGTGGCTCTCGCGTTTGGACTCGCCGCGTCATCCATCTTCCCGGCTCTAATGATGGGTATATTCAGTAAACGTATTAACAAGGAAGGCGCTATCGCGGGAATGATTGCAGGCCTGACTGTTACACTGTTATATGTATTCCAGCATAAGGGTGTGATGTTTATTGCCAGCACGTCTTATCTGGGTGATATGAGGCCTAACTGGTTTATGGGCATTGAGCCTAATGCCTTTGGCGCGGTGGGCGCTGCGATTAACTTTATTGTGGCTTTCGCAGTATCAATGGCGACCAAAGCGCCACCGGAGCATATACAGCATATGGTGGAGAATATTCGTATCCCTGCCGGTGCAAGTACCGCTCAGAGTCACTAACTTAAAGAAACTTTAAGTTGTTAAAATATAAGTTTGGCCTGCAGTTTTAACACTGCAGGCTTTTGCTTATTTTATTCACTAACGTATTATTGTGGATATAAATCGTCTAAAAAATTAGAGTAAACTTTAATGTTATATCTGCTGAAAAATAAACATCTTATTCTGGCCATGTTTATAACACCTGTGCTGGCAATACTGGCTTACTTTGCAACTGATTATATTGTTGCAGAAAAGCCACAGATGGCTCAACAGGGTGAAGTTTACAAACTGGCAGCAAATTCAAATTGCCGATATCAAAGTGGCGCATGTACTCTTAAAAACGGTGATATAGAAGTTAATGTGCGAGCACAACGTATTGAAAATAATCAGCTGGAGTTAATCGTTAACTCTGATCTTGAAATTCAGAGTGCACTGATTTTATTTGTTAATGACAAAGAAAATAATAAGTCTAAACCAGTTGCCATGAAAGCGGAGAGCGAAAATAGCTGGAAAATAAAATTAAATAAAAATGCAGATGAAAATACTTTGCGCTTAGCACTGGGTATTGGTGGTTCACTTTATTATGCTGAAACATCTGCTGTTTTTATCGATTATAAAACCTCATTTTCACAAGATAACTTTTAAATGCCAGATTTAATGATTTGTTCAGGGTACTGGTTTTTAAATAAACACTTTTCTGGTTAAATATGTTTACCTACAAACAGCTGAGAGAAAGTCATGGTAAGTGAAGCTGGTGATGTAAAAAGTTTTCTTGCTCAGCAACATCCATTTAATCATTTAACTGAAAGCCTGCTTGATTTTGTTAGTACAAATATTCAGGTGGCCTTTAGTAAGTCAGGGTCTGAAATACCATTAAGCACAACGGATAAAAATGAACAGCTTGCGGGCATTATTATTGTTCGATCCGGTAGTATGGAAATACGCAGTCATCATGGCGAATTAATTGATCGGCTGAGTAGTGGTGATTACCTGATTCCAGAAGTACTGACAGATGGAGAAGGTCATAACCCACAAGTTGTGGTGCTGGAAGATTGCCTGTATTACGAATTATCAAATTATGCTTATCAGTCTCTTAAAAGTAGCAGTCAGGAATTTAGTTCACTTAGCTCGCCTGAGATTTCAAATGAATCTGATAGTGCAGAAGACAATAATCAGGGTAGTGGCCAGTCAACCTATTTAAATCAATATATAAAAGAGACTATGTCGAGCTCTGTAGTTTGTGCGGAACAGTCTATTAGTATACGTAAAGCCGCACAAATGATGACTGAGTTTCGCATTACTTCTTTATTGATAATGGATAGTGAAAAACTGGTCGGTATTATTACAGATCGAGACTTTAGAACACGTGTTTTATCAAAAGCCGTAGCTGACACTGAAGAAATAAGTCATGTTATGACGCCTAATCCGATGTGTATTGATGAGCATAGTCGCTTGCATGATGCGCAACTTACAATGATGTCTGCGGGAATACATCACTTGCCAGTACTCAGAGATGAAAAACCAGTTGGGGTTATTTCTTTAAGTGATGTTTTACGAGCCAATAATGTTGAGCCACTTTCTCTGGCAAAAGGTATTAAAAGTGCGGCATCGATAAAAGAGTTAAGTATTGCTGCTAAGGGTGTACCAGGTCTGGTTATTAAATTAATTGAACGAAATGACAGGGCGGTAGAAGTAGGCGAAATTATTACCTCTTTTGCCGATGCAATAACAAGGCGTCTATTATTATTGGCAGAAGAAAAGTTTGGTCCGAGACCCTGTGATTATGCCTGGCTTGCATTTGGCTCTCAGGCCCGGCAAGAGTTGATGTTAGGTTCAGATCAGGATAATGCATTAATTTTACCCGATGGTATTGGTGATAAAGAAGCGAGTTATTTTAAAGAATTCTGTGAGTTTGTTAATGCGGGTTTAAATGAGTGCGGCATGCCTTATTGTCCGGGTGAGATCATGGCTAGCAATGAAAAATGGCGTTTATCTTTAAGTGGCTGGTGTGAGTGCTTTTCAAACTGGATAGAAGAACCTTCACCTAAAGCCTTAATGTTTTCCAGTATCTTTTTTGATATGCGGCATATTGCGGGTGATTCAAAATTGACAGAAAATTTACAGAATTATGTTTTATCCAGGGCCGAAAAGAACACTATTTTTCTTGCTTTAATGTCAGGAAATTCATTGTTACATTCACCACCATTAGGTTTTTTTAAAACCTTTGTACTGGAAAATGATGGTGATCATAATCACACCTTAGATCTTAAAATTAGAGGCACTATTCCCATAGTGGACATCGCCAGAAATTACGCTCTATCAGCAAGCGTTGCAGAATTTAATACGGTTGCCAGGTTAAAGGCGATTAAAAAATTAGGGATTATGTCTAATGAAATGGCGGACAGCCTGGTTGATGCTCATGATTTTATTGCGGGTATTCGTCTGCATGCGCAGGCTGAGCAGTACAGGCAACAGATTAAAATTGATAACCATCTTGACCCGGTGCAATTATCCCCGCTGGTTCGTCATCAATTAAAAGCTGCATTTCATCAGGTTCGAGAAGCTCAAGCAGCAATGAAAGTGAGATTTTCCGGTGGCCTTTTATAAACTTCATTATATGTACAGGCGTTGGAAATTTCAGCCTAAAGCACGGGGAACAGCTCTTCAGTCCTTATATGAGCAGCCCATTATTAAATCAGCAAAGGGGTTTTCAAAAACACGTTTTCTGGTGGTCGACTGTGAAATGAGTGGGCTTGACTCCAATACCTGTCAACTGCTTAGTATTGGCTGGGTAGTTATAGAGCATGGCCGAATAATTAACTCAACGGGTAAACATTTATTAATTCATGCGGATAGAGGCACGGGCGATAGTAGTCGCATACATGGGTTACTTGATAATCGAATAGCAGGTGCAAACAGTGCAGCGTCCGTTTTGATGTTACTTATAAAGCAAATGCAAAATTCAGTTCTGGTTTTTCATCATGCGCCTCTTGATATGAAGTTTCTACAAAAAGCCTCTATTGATAATTTTCGTTGTCCATTAATTTTCAGCTATGTGGATACTATGGAAATTGAGCGTCGCCGAATTCAGATGCAGGGAAAAAGTAGTAGCTTAAGATTGGCACAATCACGTCAACGTTATGGTCTACCTGATGGGTCGCAGCATAATGCACTGGCTGATGCACAGGCGACGGCAGAGCTATTTCTGGCACAAGTGAGTTATTTAAAAACCGGGGAAAAATTGAGTTTGTCGGATTTAGGGTTGCGTTGTGCGTTTTAAGTTTGCTGGAGTTAACAGCGACACAAGCTTAAAACGGAGATTGTAAGGTAGTCGAGCTGGCTTCAGTTGATCGTCGTGTAAATCTCTGATGTGGTAAAAAAGAAAAACACGAACGAGCCTCATTACGAGTTGTCAGGGAGTACGCACTTTTCTCTGTATTTATGATATTGTCTGTCGCATTCCCAGTTATTGCCAGAATAATCAAGATGGGCGTTTTCGGGGAGTTTTATTTCTAAACACATATCTTTATCGGCTCTATATCCGCGCTCGCAATTCCATCCCGGGCCGTAAGTTGAGACATCTAAAAAACCATTTTCAGGTATATTAATGGCGTGGCAGGATTTATCGCTCAGTAAATAACCCCGGTTACATTTTACACGATCGCCTGAGTGGTCCAGGTAACCATTGGCTGGAATATTGATGAGATTACAGGTTTTATCTACTTCAAGAAAACCTCTTTTGCACTCCCAGCCACTACCGTATGTTTTGTTTGTAGGGTAAGCATTAGTTGGTATGATGACGGCTGTACATGTGTTGTTGATTTCGCGATAACCTTTGTTACAGGTCCAGCCTGACCCATAACTTCTAGCAGTTGAATGTTCGGGGAAATTAGCTACCTCTTTTTTAAGCTCAGCATAACTGTGTGAGCTTACTGTAATCAATGTAAAAGCGAGTGCAGCTTTGAAGAATAAAAAAGGTATTACTTTGTGTAACATGAAATTTCTCGCCATGAATAGATTGGGTTAACTAGTAGAGAGGAAACTCCAGCGAAAGAGAGGTGTAGTTCCGGTCAGACAGTCGCGTTGCTATTGTAAAGCACTTACCGAACAGGATTTCTGTGAAAGCCAATAGAGGAGGATAAGGTAAACAATGATACACCTTATAACTGAAGTCACCTAAGGCTTAATTTTTTATTTTATAGTATAAAGATCATGACTAGTGATCTTTGTTACATTCTGTACTCTATCTAAATGCATTCAGCCGTGCTCTATAGGCCTCTCTGGCAAGTGTGTTTCACGTGGAGAGCTGAAGCTCAGTATGAAGGGTGAGTTTATAGGTATTAATACGGGTGAGGGGGTTCAGGTAACTGCAGATGTAAGTGCTCTGCTAAGTGAAACTGATGGAACTGAGTTCTGGTTCCTGAGAATTCTCAAAAAAGGGGCTGCAGGGATTATTATTTAATTCCTGCGCTTACTTTTTAAAAAAATATTATCCGATAATTGAGTTGCTATCTAAAAAGCCAGGCGAGGATTCAAAAATATGTAGTTCAATAATATTTAGTTATTTAAGTAAATATTTAACTTTTTAATGAGTTTTTCATTATCGATAGGTTTGCTCAAGTAGTCATCCATGCCTGAGTTGAGGCACTTCTCCTTATCACCCTGCATCGCATTTGCTGTCATGGCAATGATAGGAATTTGTTTATACTGATCTCCAGCCATTCCATTTCTAATTTCTTTTGTTGCCTGATATCCGTCCATATTTGGCATTTGACAATCCATTAATATGCACGAATATTTTCTGTCTTTCGATTCTTTTAGAGCTTTAATTGCTTCTAATCCATCATTTGTTATATCAGGTGTTAAACCTAATGTCTCAAGTATGCCTTTAGCGACAAGCTGGTTTACATGGTTATCTTCTACTAGCAGAATTCGTGTGTTATCCGGCCAGCTATTTTTGTTATTTCGTGAGCGGGACTCATCTGCGATGTCATTTAGATAATGGCGTGTTACTAATGGAGCGGCTTTTTTAAGTGCCTCTCCATCTTCCGAGATAATGCTTAAAGCATTTAGTAAGTCGGATGTTGTTACTGGTTTTGGAAAGTATGCTCGGAAACCAATTTCGGCAAGTGCTTTAGCGTCTCCAAGTGCAGTAAATGAAGTCATCATAATTAATTTAATGGTTTTGAAACGACTATCTAACTGCAATTTTTTAGCAAATTCTGCACCGCTCATCCCTGGTAAGTTAGAGTCTATAAATGCTATATCAAAAGCATTATCAGGTCTTAAGGTATTGGTAGTCTGGCAGAATTCTAATGCTGATTCGGCATCTGTAGAAACTGAAATATTAGCGCCCCAGCGTTCGAGTTGTGATTTTAGTACGTTTCTGGATGTAGTATTATTGTCTACAATAAGAATATTGAGAGTACTAATATCAATATCTGGCACAGTAATTTCAGGTCTGCTGCTTTTTTCTATTATTATGGAGAAATCAAAACAACTGCCTTCACCTTCAGTACTCTTAACTTTAATGTCGCCTTGCATTAATTTACATAATCTACTGGAAATCGCAAGACCCAGACCTGTGCCGCCATATTTTCGGGTTGTTGATGTATCAACCTGGGTAAATGAATTAAATAAATCGTCCTGAAATTCCTTTGCTATACCGATACCGGTATCTATAATTGAGCAGTTAAATGATAGCCTGGTTTCATCAATTTCATCAGTGGTTGCACGAATTATAATTTCCCCATGATGTGTGAATTTAATGGCATTGCCTATTATATTCGTCAATACTTGCCTTATCCTGCTGGGGTCTCCCTTAACAAATGGATGTTTAATATTGACGGTGTCTAAAATAACTTCAAGGTTTTTATCCTGAGCTAGTTGAGCCATTAACTCAGAAACGTTACCTAGTAATTCTCGAATGTCAAAATCAATATTTTCAAGATCAAGTTTTCCTGCATCAACTTTAGAATAATCCAGTATATCGTTAATTAACGTGAGTAATGATTTGGCGCTGAAATGTGCAAGTTTTAATCTGTGCGCCTGCTCATTTGTTAAATCTGAGTCTTTGAGTAGATCAAGCATGCCTATAACTCCATTCATCGGCGTTCTTATTTCATGACTCATGCTAGCCAGGAAGTCACTTTTAGCATTAGCGGCAATGACTGCTTTATCTTTTGCATCGATCAAATCGTTTTGTACTCGATTTCTCTCAGTTATATCCTCGACAATAGACCAGATCATTTTTTTATTCGTAGAAGGATCGTTAACAATTATGCCATTGAGAAGAACCGGATAACGCTCACCATTTTTTTTGATGTATTCTTTTTCATAAGGGCCATATTTATTATTTTTCATCAGTGAGTCTAGTTGTTTTGCCTCAATAGGCTGGTAATCTTTGGGAGTAATATCCCAGTAACTCAGCTTAATGAATTCATCGATGGTATAACCTGTTGGAGCAACGAGCGCTTTATTTATTTTTATAAAAGCGCCAGTTTCCAGATCGTTCAAGGCAATGCCAACGGGTGAAAGTTCAAATAATCCTCGTAATAGCTCTTCACTATTTTGTAATTTTGACTGGGAATCTTTGTATTGTCTGGTTTTTACTTCAACAAGTTTCTTAAGACGGTGATTAATAACAAGGAAAACGGCAGCGAATAATATAAGTCCTATAGATGAAGCGATGATTGTTTTAGTTAGAAGATTGTTTTGAGTGCCATTAAAGTAATCTGTATAACTGATGCCTGATATATCTTTATCTTTAGGGGCAAGTCCAAGATTTTTATAAATATCAGATATTTTTTTAAGCCTGTTCGTGCTGAAATGACCAAGATCTATACTGTCGGGCTGAATCATGCGAGCAATGTGTTCTGCTTCATATAAAAGGTGTTCTTTAGATTTTTCGGTTTTATAGTTGCTGAGAATCCAGTCTGATATTTCTTCGCTATTATTTAATGCGTATTTCCAGCCTTTTATACTTGCGCGTTTGAATGCAAGGACTTTTTCTTTATTATTTATTAAGTAGTCTTCAGTAACAAAAATCATGTCCCCGTAGAAGTCAATTCCGTAACTTGAGGGTGATATAATATTTAAGTCGACATTTTTTTCACGAAAGAAAAATGGCTGATTAGTTATATAGGCAGACATGGCGTCAACCTTGCCTTTTATTAATGCATCGTCCTGAAAAGTGTGAGGCACATGAATATGATCAGTGTCTTTTAAGTTTAGCTCTGTAAACATGGCTGTAAGAACGGCATCATCAATATTCTTCTGGTACATGACTTTTTTTCCATGTAACTCAAGAGGACTGATTATGTTTGAAGATTTTAATGTCAATAATACAAGTGGCGAATGTTGATATATTGCGGCAACAATAACTACTGGATTGCCTTTTAATCTAGATAGGATCAGGCTTGAATCTGAAATTCCAAAATCTGCATCGCCACCGAGTACTATTTCGGATGTGCTGCGTGTAAAGTTAACTTCGTTGATTTTAACATCTAAGCCTTCTGCTTCGAAATATCCCATTTTTTGAGCGGCATAAAATCCGCCAAATTGAAACTGATGTTTCCATTTTAGCTGCAGGGTAACCTGCTCCAGGGCGAGTGTTTCAAAAGATATAAACTGAAACACTACTGTTATCAATAAGAGGGGAATTATTTTAGTTTTTAAGTATAGATTAATCACGAATAAGTTTTTTTTGATATTGTGTCTGCATCAAATCCCATTTCAGTTAAGTTTGAACCGCTGGTTCATCAACGCCCTGTGTAATAAATTTTATTTTATTAACAGTAAAGGGCTGTTCTATGCCATTGCTAACGCCATTTATGGCACTGCTGACATTTATTAGCGACCTCCAGAATTTTTGAGTAATCAGGTGGTGTTGTTTTAGCAAACATCTTGGCAGTGCTTATATCGGTATTAAACTGCTCTATATGGTCACTAATAAATAATTGATTAGTTTGTGTGTGGCCAGCACTTAGTCGAGCGGTAATTCTTTCGAGTTTGCCTATTTCCGAGATGACCTGCTGTTGAGTTGTATCTGAGTATTGCGCTTTCTCCACAATCTGCTCAAGCCTTTCAACGCCCTTGCTCATCTGTCTCATCAGGCTCCTTATTTCTTTGTTTTCTACATACGTAAAGTCTTCAGAATAAGTTAGTTTGCGAACTTCGGAGCAGCCAGAAATGCTGGCTATAATCAAGATGGGCAACACAAAAATTAAGGCTATTTTAGCTAATATTGTATTCATATTTATTCCTGGTAGAAAGTTGCATAAGATTTTTTTATTAGCTCGGCTTCTTCAAAAGGTTTTGAGATATGATCGTTCATGTCACTTTCTTTACATTGTTCTATATCACTTGTCATTATATTAGCAGTCATGGCTATAATGGGTTAATTTACTGTCTTTGTTTTTTGAACTGGCTAGAGTAATAGAATCATTCATAAACTCAATTAGTTGTTTGATGATTGTCATTATCTTATCTGGAAAACGTAATGGATACAAAAACAATAAAATAAATAAGCTAAGATTCGTCATATTCTAAAAAAACCTGTAAGTTGGCCTGCACCTGACTAGGGATTGGCCTTCTTATTATTTGCGAGGCTTTAAATATTGGATCCATTGTGTACTAAAACTGATAATAAAAAGTTTAGTAGATTTTTAATAACTTGCACAATTTAGGTGCAATATATCCGCCCGGGTTAAGGTGTCAGAAATCGAAGTGGTTTTTTCCGACACTTTGTAAGCCCGCTTATTTATGTGCTTGATGTAGCCGCTCTAATTTAATTACCGGTCTGAAGTTCGTTCTGACTTTCGGCATAAGCCACTACGTAATCCGGTATTATTAACTGGAGCAGCGGCAGCTCTAATGGTACATATTGGTGCTATGTATACACTCTGACTTGAGTTACCGGGTATTGTCCTTACAGTACTGCCTGTGATGGAACTTCATAAATCAATTCATCGCTGGTTTTAATAAAGTATTCTTTTCAGTGTGGAATGATTTTTTAAAAATTAAGTAAGAAAAATGGGAAGGGAAAACTGACACAGAGATTTAAAAATAATCTCTGTGTCAGTTTTTTGTTGCTTAAACTTTAAATTGATTAACCAGGCGTTGTAAGTCACCTGCTAGTTTAGCGAGCTCTTCACTTGCAAGTGAAGTCTGCTCAGTGCCTTCAGCAGTTCGGTCAACAATGTCGCTGATATTAACTATATTGCGATTAATCTCTTCTGCCACTGAACTCTGCTGTTCTGCTGCGGTGGCGATTTGAGTGTTCATATCTTTAATCAGAGAAACTGATTTAGTTATCTCTTCTAAAGAACTACCGGCTTTTGCTGCCTGATTAACGCCATCTTCAGCTTTTTGTCGACTATCATCCATAACCTTAACGGCTGATTGGGCGCCTGCCTGTAGTTTCTCAATCATCACCTGTATTTCCTGGGTGGATTGTTGTGTTTTACTGGCTAATGTTCTGACTTCATCAGCGACTACGGCAAAACCTCGTCCTTGCTCGCCCGCACGCGCGGCTTCTATTGCTGCGTTAAGTGCCAGTAGGTTGGTCTGTTCAGCAATACCTTTTATAACGTCGAGTACTGTGCCAATATTTTCGCTGTCTTTTTCTAGTTGGCTAATAACAGCGGCAGCCGTATTTACTTCACCAGAGAGATCCTCAATTGCCTTCATGGTGCTTATTACAACCTGTTTACCTTCAGTTGATGCGAGGTCTGCGCTATTGGCTGCGGTTGCTGCATCTGTAGCATGGCGAGCAACTTCCTGCACAGTTGCGGTCATTTCATTCATGGCCGTTACCACCTGCGAGGTTTCAGATTGTTGCTGCTGAGTGCCTCTGTTGGTTTCTTCCATGATGGCTGACATTTCTTCCGCTGCTGAAGCCAGTTGAGTGGTTGAACCATATACCTTACTAACCAGCCCTCGAACCTTTTCAGCGAAGCTGTTAAATGCCCTGGCGAGGCGTGTGATTTCATTATCACCCGAGTCGTCCAGGCGTTGCGTAAGGTCGCCTTCACCTTCTGCAATTTCATTCATTGCTTCAACGGCTTTACATAACGGTCCGCCAATCAAACGGGCGATTAATGCGGCAATTATCAGACCTATAATCAGAGAAATAACACCAATTATAACCGCTGTGTTTCTCGCATTATCAATGGCAGTGGTGTAATGGCTCCGGTCCATTGCAATTTCCATAACGCCAATGGCCTTGCCATTAAAATCATCAATTCGATATGCATAAAGAGCCAGATCTTGATCCCCATCGAGAATTTCAATTATTACGGGCTGATCCATTGCATCAGATAGCTGTTTCTGGCTTAGTAGCCCTGTTTTGCCAAAGGTCGATGCAAATGCTTCAAACCCGCCGTCACGGCTGAGTGATAATGCAATATCAATATTGTATTTTTGTTTGAAATTATCAAAAAACGGCTGTCCAAAAGACATGCCAAATTCTACTGAACCTAGATGTTCGCCTTTATGGAATACGGGTGAAATACCCCGAACGCCTAATCCGGCTACACCTTTTTCCAGGCCAACTATATTTTTTTTCAGGTTGTTCGTCGCAACAACTGTTTTGCGAAAAGAAGATAAATCATCACCAAATTTTTGCGGCTTGTGTAACCTCAAAAAAGAGGTGGCTGGCGGTGTGTGAAACTGAAACTGACGAGCAGAGAAGTCCTTCTTCATAACCTTAAAGGACGGTACAAGGGCTTCGGCTAATTGTTCACGTTCACCGTTTGCAAACATTTCAGCAAAGATATCGACGTTGGCGATCATCGATGCCAGTGCATTGGCTAAACGGCCTTCTGATGCCATTTCTGCTTTTGCAGATTCAAATAACTTATGTAATTCTCGTTTTTCAGCTTCATGTACTACAGAGGTGACTGTTGTTAATACAACAGGGATATTTACCAGTGTAACGAGCAACAGGACAAGGCTAAAACTGATGCCGAGTAAGGTTCTGATATTAAATCTATTTAGCATTGCAGAGATCCGCCAGGGGTTATAAAGTTATACCAATATTGATTTGGCATTGTGAAAGACAAATGCACCTTCTCAATATAGTCCAATTTGGTAAAATAATCTGCCGAGTCTCAAAAAAAAGCGAAACAGAGATTAAATTTTAATCCTCCGCTTCGCTTTTATTTCCTGATGTTTACTCTTCTGTTTCGGCTAGTGCAAATGCAATTAACCTGTGGGCGTCTATGCCTAGTCGATAACGTCCATTGGTGGTTTTTCCCCAAACATCCAGATCGGCTGCAAATGCAGCATTGACGCAATCCCCCACGAGTTCGTATGCGGTAAAGTTCTGCTGATAAACACCCGCTACTTTATTGTATGGCGGTGCCAAAATGGCAGCGGTTTCTGAATAAACACCGGCGGTGCTGGCAATAGGCAGAACGTTGGAACCACGTTTAATCGTGAAGTCCAGGACTGCATGGTTGTTGGGGTGGCTTGCTATAAATTCAATATGCACTGAATCTGCAGGGTCGTTATATCGCAGGAAGCCACAGTCATCACTTGCGTGTATAGCGCCAATGCTGGGCTGGGGTAGTTCAGCGGTAACCGGGTTGTTATCAATGTGTACCTGAAAAACAAAGGCGCCATTACTTATTTCGCCTGTTTCTGCATACCGGGTTGTACTAACATCGCTGTTCCTTGCGAGGAATTCAAAACTGCCGGCACCGGGCATAACTTGCTGCCCACTGGCATTAAAGACTTCTACTTTTACATCAAAAGTGCCTGCACTATCGGTAACGTTTAATTCTGAGATAGCCGGTACGCTAGTGCTTGTGTTCCAGCTGGCGGCGACATCATTAATGTTACCTGTGCTCCATTCACGAACGATAACCGTGGCAGGGTCGATAGCGCGGACTGGTGGGGTGCGGGGTTTAAATTCAAATAAGTTGGGCGAACCACCAATAGTTTGAGGTGGAACAGGATATGACTCATAGGTGGGTAGGCTACCATCATCATATTCCATGCGATAACCCCGAGATTGGGGTGTTGTCATAGCTGTCCAGTCGCCGCTGTCACCACTGCGTCGATATGAATAACGATAAAACTTAATGCTGTTGTCGTCAGCTCCAGGATCGGTGTCATCTTTTGGTATGAAATACGAGTCATCATGATAAAAACTCAGTGTGCCACCAAAGGGGGCGTCATATAACATACCCAGACCTGGAGTTGAATAATTTACAAAACCATCTGAACGAACCCAGCCATTGGGGGCTGGCGGGGCACCAGCAGGTGTTCCCCATATTGGCGTATGACCAATTTTATAAGGTAAAACAAAAAGCGTAACACCGTCGGGGATATCGTATTCCGGTACTTCACAGGCTTCTGCATTTGGCGCATTGATAACAACATGAGTGCCGCAGGTATAATTCCAGTGGGTATGGCAGGCAACACTGGGTTTATAAACAGTTGTCCATACGCCATCCTGTAATTGTTCAACCCAGAAATATAAGTCTGGCTGATCATTGCAGTCATGATAAATGCCTGTACTGAAATGCCCTGTATTATCAACATCAATTGTACGTAAACAGTCTTTTCTATAATGATGCCAGATATAGGGAAAGAAACACCAGAAAGGTGTGAGTAAATAATCAAGTTGTAATAATTGTGCACGAATTTCATTTGCGCTATTTGCGTTAATCAGGGCGCTAAGTGCGAGTTGAGAAGAGGCGTTTGAAAATTGGCTGTTAGGTACAGCATTAATGCTTCTAACTTTAGCTGGCAATGTTTTTGATAATCGAAACTCAGATAGTGGCCCCGGATCTGGAATAGGAAATGGTGGTACCACGGGATGTAACTTATCGAGCAGGTCTTCTCTTAATTTAAAAATATCAAAATCGGGGATACGCGGTAAAATCCAGCGCCATCGATCAACCTCACAAATGTGCACTCTGGCATTACAAACAGGCATAGACTCAACACTGCCATCGGGCAAACTTACATTTTTAACAACTTCACCGGTTACAGTGCAACGACACCAGAGTGGTAAAATAATACCTGGAATATGAATATCTATTTCTGGTTTTTCCAGTAAAAAACGTTCGGGCAACTCATAAGCACCAATGCGTTTTAAAGCATTAACTGTAGGTGTGGGTTCGTTATTTTTTTTAACAGGGCCGAGTAATATTGTGATAGATCGACCATCCATAGAATCTGAAATATCAATAATAGCTTTGTCTTTGCTACTGATAGTGTCAGAGCCAATCGCTTTGCCGCCAGCACTAAAGACATAAGCCTGTAGTTCTTCTATTTTTGTTTGATCGGTGATATTTAAACTAATTGTTAGTGGTTTTTCATTTTTACACTTCATGTCCGTTCCTTGTGTTTATACTTTAAATATGTTTTTTTTGCATAATCAAACTAACCCGTGTAATGCAAAAAGTAGATAAATAAGATGAAATAATACGTCTCCTTATTTAATGTGTTTTTCTTATTTAAGAAGCAGTAGAGTTACATATAACAAGTTATGAATAAATAAGGAAAAGCAGTTTTTAAATGTGGTTGTTTATAGGTAAAAGATGTAGGATATTTCGGACAGAATGTTTAAGAATAATCTTCGGGTGTTATAAGGATGTGACAAAAAAAGCATCGAAGGATAACGTTTAATCCCTACGACGCCTTTTTTGGACAGGACTTAATGCAGTTTTATTTTTGGGTCGACTGTTGAGCGTAAGGCATGTGCCAGACTTAACATCATGGTGCGGTAAAAACCAAATAATGCAAGCTGGTGCATTTTATAAAGTGAGAGATACACTATGCGCGCAAAAAAACCTTCGAGCATTATACTGCCAGTCAGGTTGCCCATCAGATTACCTACTGTGCTGTACTTACCTAATGAAACCAGTGATCCGTAATCTTTATATTTGAACACAGGCAGAGGTTTTTTGTTAATTATTGCGCTCATGGTTTTTAATAAAAGAGAAGCCTGTTGGTGTGCCGATTGTGCACGAGGTGGAACATAGCTGTTCATTTCTGGCCATTCACATTGCGCGCAATCACCCATTGCAAAAATATTTTCGTCTTCAGTGGTTTGTAAAGTCTGATTAACAACCAGCTGATTGAGATGATTGGTTTCAAGCCCTTCTAAATCATTTAAGAATTCCGGTGCTTTTATACCGGCGGCCCAAACTTTAATTGCAGCGGGTATTTCACGGCCCGTGTGGGTAATCAGTTTATCTTTATCAACCTTAACCACGCGCTCGTTGGTGATTACATCTATATCCAGTTTTTTGAGTTCTGCATGGGCTGCAGCGGATAATTTGGGGGGTAAAGCAGATAAGATTCTGTCGGCAGCATCAACAATATGAATTTTAATTTGTGAAGGGCTAATTTGATCTAAACCATAAGATGTGAATAGTCGAGATACCTTGTGTAACTGGGCGGATAACTCAATACCTGTTGCTCCGGCACCGGCAATAACTACATCTAGCTGACCAGGTTGAAGTGGTGTGGCTTGCGTATTGGCTTTAATGTAAATTTCTAATAATTTATTTTGAAATGATTGTGCCTGCTGTTTAGTATCTAAAAACATACAATGTTCTCGCACGCCCTCAATATTAAAGTCATTACTAACTGAGCCTACCGCCATAACCAGTGTGTCATAATCAAATTGACGTTCTGGAATAATCTCTTCACCTTTATCATTTGACGTGGGCGCAACAAAAACAATTTTGTTTTTGCGATCAAGCTTATACATGCGGCCTAAACGATATTCAAAGTTGTTAGCCTTAGCCTGTGGCATGTATTCGACCTGATTTTCATATGAATCAAATGTGCCCGCTGCCACCTCGTGTAACAGGGGTTTCCATATATGGGTGCGATTAAGATCGAGTAAGGTAATGCGTGCGATTTTAGACTTACCAAATTTTTTGCCTAAACGAGTGGCAAGTTCAAGGCCGCCGGCGCCGCCGCCGACAATAACTATGTGGTGTGGATTATTTTCTGACATGAGTAAGGGGGGGGTGTTTAAGTGAATACTAATTATAGAGGATATTATAAGATTATGTATTACTTATGCATGAATAAGCCTGGCTTCTGGCAAGTAGTGTGAAGCTAATAGATGATGAACAGATTAAAATAGGTTATATTACGGTATGTGCCCTTGTAGCCGGGCTCTGGTTCGACTCCCCGTGTTGTCACCCAATCCCTTAACAAATGATCATACCCAATATTCATTACTAACGATCACTCTGACAAGTGTGGTGGTTTAGTTGTATTTATTACATTATTTTATAGAAGACTGACTATGTTAAACGCGTTTAGAATACTTAGCCTGATAGAAGGTTTATCACTTATCACTCTGTTTATGATTGCCATGCCAGCCAAATATTACTTTCAAGTGTTTGATATTGTGTGGGTGGTTGGTATGACCCATGGTCTGTTATGGCTGGCTTATGTGGTGATGTCGCTGGCCGTGAGTCATAAACAGAACTGGTCAGTTATGTTCTGGATGTTAGTGTTACTGGCATCAGTTGTGCCATTTGCCTGTTTCGTGCTCGACAGGGAGCTTAAAAAGCAGGAATTAGAAGTCGCAGCATAAGTACTCTGCAAGATTATTCGTGATTAATCATAATACTTGCAACGGCACCATCGTTATTGAAAGTTGCATGAAGACTAATATCACAGTCTTCGTCAGCTTCTGAAGACTCAATATTATCTGTTATATGCTGACTGGGTGTTAATAACACGCTGGATAAGTTGTCGTGTTTATCGGTATCATGTGTTGGCATAGCAAGTTGTTGTAAAGAAAATGACATAATTTTTGACCATTATTTCGTTAATTATTTGAGCGTTTAATTTAGAGAAGGCTCAGCTTATTTAACTTATTATCATTTGATCTTTATCGAGTTATAAATAATTTAGACTATATGTTCTATTTTAAATTTGATGTAATTCACACTAAACAGGTTTTTATCGTAAATTGATATGAAATATGAGGTTAAGTCGTTATTTTTCATACAAATATCGAGTACTAATTGTTGTTAATGCTATGAAATTTTTAATTTCGCAAAATATAATAATAAATAGCGAATGATTATTGAGAGCATCTCATCACATCTGTCCTTAGTGGAATGATTGTTATTTAGCAAAAAACACAAAAGATTCGGCAGCGTAAAAAGTTTGTATGTTGCTTTCGTCGAATTTAAATGGGCTGGCTGTATTCCTGCGCTGGCTGAAAAATATACTGTTGCATGATACTTGTTAGACGCTTGTTAGACGCTGTATTTTTATTCGGCAGATCAAAAAAATTAAGAAAATCAATAACATATCAGCCGATCCCAGGTGAAAATTTGTAGAAGCTGTGACATTGATTAGCCTTTTAATGTTCGTATTTAAGAAAACAATAAAAATCAGTATCAGTTCACAATTAAGTCTTGTTTGCTTAGTCATAATTCACAATCTGTTTTTTAAGCTAATATACATCTACCGAAATTAATAATCGGTATTTACCCGAGGATACCTAAATATGAAAAAATCAAATCAAGTTATGACTTTTACTGCTTTATTACTGGCTCTACCATTCAGTGTGTCGGCTGAATCATGGAGTTGCCGACACGATAATAACGTGAGAGAAGTGCATGTCGTACAGGAAACTGAAGCAGCTGTGCCATGTAGTGTTGTTTATAAAAAATTGACGGAAGGTGTTGAAGACCAGGTGTTATGGACGGCCAATAGTGATGCAAATTATTGTCTGGAAAAAGCCCAGGGTTTAGTCGATAAACTAACAGGTTGGGGCTGGACGTGTGTAGAAACTATAGCAGATGAAACTGCAGCTGAAACAACAGTTGGAGCAGAAACGTTACCTGTAGAGGCTGAAGCAGAAGCAACACCAGAAACTGCACCAGAAGCAGCACTGGAAGCAGAAGCAGCACCAGATGCTGCACCAGAAGCTATGCAACAATAAATAACAGATTGTTATTGTTATTGTTATTGTTATTGTTAGTGTAAATCAGGGCTGGTCTTAAGTTATTACAAAATATATAACTTAAGACCAGCCTTTTTTACGTCAGATGAGTATTTAATGTTCAGTTAGAAGTGTAAAAATGCACCTAACATCAGGCCTTTAAACTCAAGATCAGCATTCAGGTTGCTAACATCATCAAGTTCAATTGTTGTTGATTTATAACCCGCTTCGAAACCTAAAACGCCAATTTCATATATAGCACGTATGCGAATATCCTGATAAGTCACATCAGATACACTCAGCGTATTGATATCTCCACCGATAGAGAAACCGGTAAATGGCAGGTCGAATTGTGCTGCCAGGTATATCATGGGGATGGTTTCTGAGACAGATACCATTTCTGTATCTATCGCGAAATCACCATCTAGTTTGCGAAGATTCAAGCCAAAATCGAAATTGACCCAGTTATCCAGTAAACGCCAGTAGATGATGGCATCAGTGGTATCCAGGTTAACTGATGAATCACCACTTACAGAGATTCCATTATAGTTAAGGTTAGTTGCTGTGCCCGAATGGCCTAATGTGGCGGCTTCTACACGTATATTGGGAATAAGGGGAACGAAGTGTTCAAATGCGGCATAGAAATAGGTATCTGATTCTTTTTTATAGTTAAGGTCTGATCCAACATCAATAATATCATCACCAATAGTGCCAAATGTGCCCGTTGGATCGTGACTCCACGAGCCCCCGCCTACATATAAGCCCAAAGCATCAGCATTTACACTGCCTGCTGTTATAGATAAAACAAATAGAAGGGGTAACTTAAACTTTTTCATACTCAATACACCTGATAATAAACAATCATCAGTTTACTTTAAATGTTTTACTCATTCTGTGAAATAGCTTAATTTTTCAAATATTTTTTAAATCTCTGAAATTTTGATAAGGGCTTATACTTTGAAAGACAAGACCTGGTATTTGAGGCAAATATTAAGATATACCATGAGGTGTTATAAAAAAGACTCAATGAATGAAGAAGTGAATGATTCAATGCTCATAAATACCCATGCCCGAAAGGTAGTGGGCTGGAATTTTATTTACAACAAAATATTCATGCAATGGGTGCGGGCGCCATTTCAGTATTAAAGAGTTATCTTAGTCGTTAATATATGACATTGGTGTATGTTCTGTGCAGGTAAACTTATTTGAATGTTCGAAAAGTCAGGTTGACCCTTGGTGACTGAATATTTCTCATTTTGGGTAAACTATGAACCCAGTGAGATTGAGTTGAGCCTTTCATTACTAAAAGGCTGCCAGCTTCTAATGTAAGAGAGATAGTTTGTCTGCTGAGTTTATGTTTTAGAGAAAACTTTCTTTGCGCTCCAAAACTCAGTGAAGCAATTGATGCGTTTTTATCTAAAGTGGCTTCATCGTCACTATGCCAGCCCATAGCCTCTTCGCCATTGTGATATAAATTCAATAAACATGAGTTATATACAGTGTTGGTATTTTTTTCTACAATGGATTTTAATTCTAACAAATCTTTAGTCCAGCTTAGTGCATTTTTGGTGGTGTTAGAATAAGTATAGGCATAGTCACTGTCACCATACCAGGCGACTTTTCGTTTAGTTGTAATGTGTTTTCCGTAAATTATAACTTCGTCATTTTTCCATTTGATGGTGTTTAGCAACTGCTTTAGGTAATGATCATTTTCTTTATGTGATAAAACACAGGAAAAATAATTTAATTCTCCATCATAGGGAAGTAGGTTTAATAAAGGGTCATAATCAAATAAATCCATATTTAAGACTTATTTAACTGAGCCACAAGATTGCCACTGGTTCTGCGTAACCGTAGACTTAACATTTGTGAAATAATCCACAATAATTTAAATGCCAGTTTAGGTGACTCTTCCAGAAGTGAGAATAAAGCGTCTTTAGATAAAAACAGCATTTCTGTCTGTGTGGAGGCGATGGCCTGGGCCGAGCGTGATTCACCATCTATTAATGACATTTCACCAAAGCTTTGAGATGGAAAAATTGACGCAATTACATTTACTTTAGACCCAGATTCTTTTTTTATAATATCTATTTTGCCTTTTATGACAATAGCCATGGTATTGTCTTCTGCGCTTTCTTCAAATATTACAGTGTCTTTTGTTGCGCTATAGGCTTTCATATATTTGCTTATCATGCATATATCATTCCATGAAAAATCTTTTGCCCAGTTGGTTAGTTCTAGATAATTAGCAAGATCATCATCGGAGAGTCGAATTTGCTGTAATGCCACTGTGTTACCTCGAATACATTAATCATTACGCTATAATTGTAATACGTTTAATTTTAAAAAAATGCTTGTGATAAAGTATACAGCCACTCAAAAGTAAAATCTTCTTCACATATTTTCTAATGTGAATTGAGTTTGCTTATTTAATGATTTATACCATAGTTTAAGGAGAAATTGAGTCTGGACGTTGTGTGAGTTATCTATTAGTGCCAATAAGCCATTACACGGAGGTGTAAAATGAAAAAACAGGCGAAATCAAAAAACTGTCATGATATTGATAATATGGTTGCCCAATGCGGCTTACCAGGTGTAGCGGATAGACAGTTAGATGAACATATGGACCCGGGTAGAGAATATCTTATACGGTATATAGAAAAGAAGTGGGTTAATAACACCGTTTTACATTATTACTTTTTCAGTTCGCCAGCTAATTGGCGAGCTAGTGATAAACAGAAACAAGTGGTTAGAAATGCATTTAAAGAATGGAAGCAATTAGGTATCGGGCTTGAGTTTGTTGAAGTGTATAAAGCTGAGGATGCTGAAATACGGATTGGATTTCAACGTGGCGGTTCCTGGTCATATGTCGGACGTGATGCAATAGACCTGGTAAGTAATGTAAATGAAAGAACCATGAACTTTGGCTGGGATTTAACAACGCCTTATGGGAAAGATACTGCGCTACATGAAATTGGTCATGCCTTAGGTTTTCCCCATGAACACCAAAATCCTAATGCAGGGATTATATGGAATGTTGATGAGGTAAATAGAGCGTTTAGCGGGCCTCCAAATAACTGGGATGAAGCAAAAATCTATCATAATATTCTCAGAAAAGTATCATCAGCTGAAGTAGAAGGCTCAAACTGGGATAAAAATTCAATTATGCATTATCAGTTTTCTGCCGGACTGATAAAGTCTCCAGCAGGATATCAGAATAAAGCATTAATTCCTCAGCCTGGCTTATCTGTAACAGATAAAGCAGAGGTGAAAAAATTCTACCCCGATACCAGTAAAAAGCAGGTTGTAGAATTAAAGCCCTTTTTATCAAAAATAGTTAAACTCACGGCGGGCCAACAGATTGATTATCTTATTAAACCGTCTATAAGTCGCAAATATGTTATGCAGTCATTTGGCACTATGGATACGGTTATGGTGTTATTTGAAGATGATAATGATACGCCGGTTTATCTTGAAGGTGACGATGATAGTGGCACTAATACAAATTCAAAAATACAGTATCGACTAATAAGTGGTCGAAGTTATTATTTGAGAATACGCTTATATTATTCAACAGGTATAGGGCACGGTGGGGTGATGCTCTGGTAGAAAGGCATGTTTCATTTTATATGCGGGTGTTATTAATAAACGTTTGCATATAGAGTGAAATTATACTGGAGAGTTATGTTAAAAATTAAGGCGCCATTCCCTTGTCAGATATAATGCGTAGAACTCTGCCATTATTAATATTCAGGGTAGTTACATCAACACTATGTTTCTTTTCATCACCCATAATCATATTCATCGAATGGTGATGAGAGCCTGTTTTTATAGCAATTTGACCTGAAATTTCACATAAACCTACTGTTTCTTCAGATTGTAAGCTTAAAACATAATGGCAGGCTTCCTGAGCATTCATTTTATCTGATGTTAAGTTCATCATCTGTATGAATTTATGATTCATTTTTTCAGCCGCACCCTCTTTCATAATGACTGCACCATAATGATTTGATGTCATAATTTCATCAATAAGTGAGGGGCTGTTAGTGTTGTTTCCCCACTTAAGCCAGTTCTCGTGGTGACCAAAATGCAGAGCTATCTTTTTTAGATCAGCCTCCTGAATATTGGCTTCTAATGAGTACCAGCGTCTAATGGTTCTTGGGTGTTTTGTTGTTACATTAGACAGGATTTTTTTAAACTCTTGATTACTGGCATTGATCTCTTTTTGTAAAATATGCAAACGATCAATTACTTCACTCTTATATCCCATTGCTTTACATCTATTTAAAACACCGACGTTTTAAATACCCTGGTGATTAGAAAAATATACATAATGAGACTAGCATAGTTTTAAATTATTAATTATGTCTAGTAGTCTTGAACTATCAATAGGTTTTGGCAAAAAATCTCTGATACCCAGATTTAAAAGTTCCTGGACAGTTGTTTCTGGGTGAAAACCGCTGCACAACACTATCGGTATCTGAGGGTTTACTTTTAACATTTCAACTGCAAGTTCATCACCATTCATATTAGGCATTGAAATATCTGAGAGTACAAAGTCATAGTTATTTAATTCAAAATCGCTAAGTGCAGCGAGGCTATTATTAAAAACAGTGGTTTTGCAGCCGTTAAACGTTAACAGATCACTATAGTATTCGGCCAAAGTTTCATTATCATCAACAATTAAAACTCTAAAACTATCTGAAAGCATTTTATTCGGCACTACCATGTGATCCCTTTCTTAAATATTGTAGTCATTTTTTGATATGGATATCAATTGCTTAGATGAATCCTACGTTACTAGCGCATATATACGTAAATTATAATATACTGATTCGGACGAGTTATGTTCGTAATGTGTATAAATAGCAGGTTTTAACTGTTTTTACACACAAACTCGTGTTATTTATAAAAAATATTAAATAGATGTCCAATTTATGTCCGCATTGAAGTCGTGATAGAGGGTTCAAATTTGCATTAAAAAAATCGTAGCTCAGGCTATCTGATTAATGAAAAAGACCCCATTATTTATTATTGAAGTTTATTAATCGTTTAACAGGGTTCTGTTGATAAAATAAAGCAAGCTCATCGTAAACCTGATGAAATTTATGTTGTAAGAGTTCGGGGGCTGTAAAAAAATACTCACTGGCTACAGCAAAGAACTCTACTGGTGATTGTGCAGCATAGGCATTGATGCTGGTTCTTTGTTGAGTGTGAACCTGAGTCAGAAGTCGTTCATATGCATCATTAAATATATTGTTCCAATCTGCTTCATTGTTACGCCCGGGGATAGGGGGAGTGCCGTTAGCACCTCTATTTAACATATCAATTTTATGGCAGAACTCATGGATAATGACATTATGTCCTTTATCGTCATGTAGCATGTCATGCTCTATATCTTGCCACGACAAAATAACCGGGCCACGTGTCCATGACTCACCTGAAAGTAAGACTTTTTGTGCGTGTACAACTCCTGCTTCATCAATGACATTACGTTTAACCCAGAAAGCTGAAGGGTAAACTGTAATTTGTATAAAACCAGAGTAATAGTTAAGGCCAAGTTTTAATATTGGTACACATGCCTGTGATGCAATAATTAGTTTCATTTCATTTGTGAGCATGAGACCTTGTACGCCCACAAACACTTTTTGTTTTAATAACACTGATGTAAGTGTACGTAATCGGGCCTTTTCTACAGATGATAAATAACGGATACAGGAAAACTTCCTGATTTGAGTCCAGCTTGAATAGTTTACAGGGTGCTTTTTTAGCGCCCTTAATATTCGCCAGTTATATATTTTTCGTAATAAAATCATGGATATGTGGTGTGTTTAATAAGAGTTAAACTTAACTTTATAGAGTTTACGTAAATAATGGCTAAAAATATATTAATTGACATAATAAAAAGTAAAATGTAAATCTTTAGATAGAGTATTTAGTTTTGTGACGGATGTAACGTAGTTTATATTTTGGGGGGAGTAGTATATGAGTGCGTTTGTTATTCGTAGAGAATTAAAAGGGTGTTTTTTCAAAATAAATGATAATCCATTCAAAAGATAAATCAGTCTTAAACGTTGTATTGATATTTTAACTTTTTTTGGAAATTGTTTTATGAATTATAAATCAGAGCAAGCAACACATATTGTAAATATTCCCCTGGTTTTTCATGAAGAAAATCTAAGTGATGAGTCTAAATCTGTAAATCCTGGAAAGAGAAAAAAAGCAACACCAGCTTCTTTTAGTGATACACAGTATAAAGTTCGTTTAATTCGTTATACGGCAAACCTGAAAAACTTAATTGATAACCCTCCCGAGTTTGAGCATAGTAACCCCGATGGTGTTCATAATGATCAGATTGATAATTATTTATGGGTAGTCGGTGAGTTTATTAATGCTATGCATGAGTTAGGGCATAAACGTAAATAGTTAAACTCTTGTAAAAACGCTAAATGGGTGAAATTTAGCGTTTTTACCTGGTTTATAAATTGTTATATGAATTATTCGATAAACTTTGATTATCGGTCTCGCGTATACCTGGGCCTTCCATTATGAAATAAGCGGCTGGTAACATCAGCAATAATAAAAAAGTAGAAGGTCATATGCCATGGTGAAAATGGACACAAATACTTGAGGTTTAACCAGAAGGCAGCTGTTTGTAAGATGCCCGGAGCGCTTTGGTTAATGATGTTATAGGCATAAATGGTTAAGGGTTTGTTTAAATATCAAAATGTAAGTTGTTATTAATAAGCCATAATATTAATTATGACTATAGCCTTTTTAGCAATATAGATGCTTTTTGTTTAGCTACCGCGTTCATTAAAGCCTGTTCAGGGTACAGGTCGTCCGGAGCATTAATAATGCTTAGCAAACGTTGGTTATATTTTTCTTTTCCGTGAAGTCGCCCATTAAGGTATTTAGCCTGTAAAAAATCTACCATTAATAATCGATTTTTGTTGAAACTTCGGGCGCGCTCAAAATATTTTTTAGATAAATAATCATTGCCGCCAAGAAAGTCAGGTCGTCCTCCATAATACACAGCAAAGAACAGAAAAGCGCCACCAGAATGATACGCCTCGTCTAGTTGAATAACCCGGTTCATGAGGATAGCCGTTTTATGAAGTTGAGTGAATAAGAGTAATTCTGGTTGTTTGATTTCTATTAACTTTGCCCAGCTGATAGCAGTCCAGTAAAGTGCATCTACTGCAGGTTTCGACAATTTATCAACTTTTAGTTGTAGGCCTGGTGATTTTCCCTGCAGATCTTTGGCGGTAATGCCGTGATAAGTTAACGCTGACATTGCATGGTTATATGCTTTGTAATAAAGGTCTATAGCCTGATTTTTATTATTGTCTTCAATAAAAGAAAAAGCATAACCATAATATGCTTGAGCTGCGTAAATATGTAAGCGTTTGTTGTTATTATCATTACGTAACATATTTTCAAGTTGTGCAATATTTTCGGGTAGTTGTTTTTTAACTTTTAAAAGATCTTTCTCAGCATTTAACAGAGTAATACTATCTTCAATAAATAATGATGTAACATGCGCGGTGAATTTGCTTAATGAACAGGCGCTTAGTGAGATTAAACACAAACTGATCAAAGTTATCTGTAGGTGAAATTTTATTGTCATATCGACACCATAAAATTCTGCTTTCAAGAGGGGCGGCAACTATCACAATTTATCAGATATTTTTCTGTGATTTGGTTACAAAACTGAGTAAATAATTAGATAAAGCGACTGATTAAATTAGTCTGTAAAAGGGAAAGACAAATAGATGGGCTCATTTATTTAAAAATAAGGAATTTTTCCTGTTTTATATCGATCTACTTCTATGGCATAAATTATGCCTTCTAGCGTGTTGCTCGTTTTCTAACTAGTGTAGAGATATTGGTAGCATTAAGCGCCAGGTGGTGTTTGAAATACTGGATTACTACACTGAACATCTTCTGGTGGTATGGGTTTAGGGGACAGAGCGCCAGAAATCGGCGGTCTTTCCCCGATGGAGATGTGCTTTAGCGGGATAGGGTTGTTTAACAGAATAATCACGCTTTTTAGAGTATCTTGGTGTTATCATTATATCCTGGATCTTAGTCTTTCTCATCAAATGATAAAGCCCCTACACCTGTTCCACGAAATCGAACGATTACTATTTTCCCTTCATCGTCTTTTAGTGAAATGACATTGTTTTCTTCACTTTCATCACCAATAAAACTGGATTTCTCCAGGACAGGTTCTCTTTTGATTAGGGATGCAGGGGCTTTTACATTTTTTGTGCCCCAGCCATCAGCTTGCTTTGATTTATTAAAAGCAGCTAATGCTAATGCGAATTTTTTTTCCAGTTCTATCATTTCATCGAGTGAATCAAGGGAGAAACCATTTAAAAAGCTTTTTATGAAATCATTGCTGAAACTTTCTTTCATTTTTTTTACAAGCGTATAGGGTTGTCCAGCTGTTGCACTTAGTCGAATTGGGGCTGCTGCCGGGGTTATCCTTGGTTTGGCTTTTACTCGCTCTTTTCCTTCAACATAAGCTGCGGCTTTTTCAAGATAAATTTCTTCAGGATTTTCCTGTATAGCACGGGCGAGACTGGCACCTTTAACATCATCAAACTCACGTTTGGCAAGTACATTTGGTGAAATGCCTTCATCTTTAGCCATTTCAAACAGGCAGTTTGCATGGCAGTGCTGGAAGTAATCTTTTATAACCGGGCTTAAAGATAAATAAGCTTCAATTTTCTCCATACCGCTTTTACCCGGATAACCTGCTCCAAAAGGTGGTTCAGCTTCTATATAATGACGTAATGTTTTAAAGGGATTGCCACTTTCATCATTAAGCTTCTTCCAGCCTTCTGCTTTACAGAACTGGGCCATAGCCTCGGCAAACTTTTCAATTTGCCCACCCTGTTTAATCATTTCGTGCTGATTGTTTATTGTATTATCTTGTTGTGTCATATTAGTTGCTATCTATTAATTGGTGAAAACTGGGCTTTACAGCATATTATATATCAGTTGGTATATACAAAGTCGTACCAGTCGTAAGTGCTGCAAACGCATGTTATTGTAAGTTAAATAACTTTGCCATTTATATAATAATTATTTAGAAGTGCGTCATTATGCCAAAAGATTCACACTGTAATATACCGAGTGTTGCAGGTTATACGGGTGTAATAATAGTTGAAGTCTCACCAGGGCAGCCTTGCTCGATGATATACAGGCCATAAAACTGGCAGATAATGAAGCTTTAAAGATATATAATGATTCAATATTAATCGCCTGGTATGACAAAGGCGGGCACTTTAAGGACACCTCAACACAAAAGTGAATGTCATGAGAATAGTGCAATACTCTGATATATTGATTATGCCCTTGTATCATGGGCCGCACTAAAAATAGATATAGAACATGGGCGATCTATTTTCTTTTATATTGAGATAGATTTTAAATCAATTTAAGTCATCTTTAAAATAATTATCAGGTTTATTGGTTTCCATGTTTATTGAGTCATTTGAGTTAAGCGCTCTGCAGATTATTTTTTCTATAACAGTTATTTTCCTGGCTTACATTCTAAAAGGTCTGTCCGGTTTTGGTTCGGGTTTAATCGCCATACCTTTATTAGCGTTTATTTTTCCGATCACATTTATTGTTCCTGTTTTGGGATTACTTAACTATAGCGGCACATTGATGCAAAGTTATCACTTAAGAAAACAGGTTGTCTGGAATGATATATTGCCATTAATGCCCTTTACTCTAGCTGGTATTGCTATTGCTATCTGGTTACTGGTTAATGTAAATGAAGAAATTCTGGTAAGGATATTAGGCGGTTTTGTAATATGTTACTCAATTTATTCTCTTTTGCCATTGCCTGATTTTAAAGGAGGCAGAAAGTGGGTGGTTTTTGGAGGTGGCTTAGGGGGGATGGTTGGCGCACTTTTTGGTACCGGCGGGCCTTTTTATGTGGTTTATCTGAAAATGCGCCAATTGAATAAAACTCAGTTTAGAGCAAGTATTGCAATGATCTTTTTTTTCGATGGAGGCGTACGTATTATTGGTTATGCCTTGAATGGTCTTTATACTCCTCAGGTTTTGTGGATGCTATTAATGTTATTACCGGTATTATTTATCGGAATGTATGTAGGTCATCATTTACATGTAAAGTTTGATCAGAAAAAGTTCAATCAGGTGATTAGTGTTTTACTGATGATGAGTGGACTTATGCTTTTGTATAAATCGATGGTGTAAGTAACAGCGGTAAGATTAATATTCTGAAAAATGAAGTTTAAGCACGTATTTTCTGTCACTTGCCCCATGCAGCGAGTCATTTGCCCTGAGAAATACGGTGTCTACAGAAGGTGGAATTTTAATATTTCTTATTGTACGGGTGAAAGGCTGCTCTTTAACGTGTGGATGTGCGAGCGCTCGATGACCAAGTAATTCACCATTTGTAGTAAAAATTTGCCAGCCATTTGCAAAATGCGTCCAGCCTTCATCTGCGTGGCTAATCGTGACATCGAACTTACATACTCGCTTATGGTTGCATTCAGCTTTTACATTTTCAATTACAGCCTGCCCTGCTGATAACGGGTGTGATAAAGTGCATGCGGCAATGATTAATGTTGTGATTTTAGAAAGCATATTCATTACAGATCTCCTGATTATTCCCGGGTTAATTTTTTTGGGGTAGGGCTTGTTCGGAAAATACGGGCAAATCATCCTGACATGACCATTGTGCTCGCGAATCCCAGAAAATATGCGCCTGAGGTGAAATTGGCGCTTCTATATCAAGAGAGCCGGCGGGAATTATTACTGCATTTAATTCAGGTACCACACGTGGCATTGGACTGCCGCAGTTCTGGCAGAAACAGTTATAAAACCTTTCAGCTTCCGGTACTTTGTAACGAGAAAGACTTTCTTCGCCCTGTGACCACTTGATACTCGTCCCAGGAGTAATTAATAAATTACTGGCATGGCCTGTTCCCGTGGCTTTTCGACAGCGTTGGCAGTGGCAGTGATAAAAATGTTTAGCTTTTCCAGTAACAGTATATTTAACTGAACCGCATAAGCAAGAACCGGTAACGCTAACATCTGTCATGAAATTATATCCTTATTTTGATTTTTTTATAAGTCTAATTTAAAAGACAATTGAGTTATCGTATTTATTATATACTAGGCAAGAATACCTGTAATAACAAGGTATTCAGTTAAGTGCAAACACACGTTAGATTGATTAAAAATTAAATATCTCCAGGGTCTATCCATTTGTATAAAAGTATTGCTTCGTTTTTGAGGGCGCATATTAGTAAGTTGCAAAATTCGCAGCAACGCATAGCTGTGGTTTTGCATGTCTTAGAAAATGATAAAAAATTTGACAATTTTTTAAATGATCTACCCTATAGTAGAAAATTGATTATCTCGCCTGTGATTGAAGGCGCTTTAATTGCATCGCGGTCAGCTGAAAAACTGGGTGAAGAGTATGATCTAGTTGTATTTGATGCGCGTGAAATATTTAATCCAGATGCGCTGGGTGTTGTCTCAGGTGTGCTTTGTGGCGGAGGCTGTTTGCTTTTGTTGCTGCCCGAAGAAAAAAAATGGTTTTCTAATAGCAGTCTTTTTTTAAGTCATGTAAAGAACTTAATCAGTAATCAGACGGGTGTTTATTACTTTAACAATAGTGATTCTGTACCAGATAAAATCACAATTGTTAAAGGTCCAGTCGCGTCAGAAAGAAATATACTGCCTTATAAAACATTAGATCAGAAGAAAGCTGTTGAATTGGTTGTTGAGTCATTGCAGAGCAATGAAGACTTTTGTGCTGTATTAACATCAGGCAGAGGTAGAGGAAAATCTTCAGCTCTGGGTTTTATCTCGTCTCACTTATTAAAGCAGGATGGCTATACGATTTTGATAAGTGCGCCAAAATTATCAGTTTCAAATCCTGTTTTTAAACATTTGCAGGAACAGTGCTCACAGGGAAAGATGAGTAGAGGCGAGTTTTTATATAATAATGCCTCTATACGATTTATTGCTCCCGACCTGCTACTGGAAAAAAAACCGCAAGCTGATGTTTTGTTTATTGATGAAGCAGCCGCTATACCTCTTTCAATGCTGCAGGAATTATTAAGCACCTATAAACGAATTGTATTTTCTACTACTACCCATGGTTATGAAGGAACAGGTCGAGGTTTTATACTTAAATTTTATCAGTTACTTAATGATGAGAAACCGGGCTGGTATAAAATTGAATTGCATCAGCCTATTCGCTGGTCAAGAAGTGACCCGTTGGAGAAATGGATTGAAGACGTCTTGTTTCTTAATGTGAAACTCGATACTAAACCTGATTTACCAAATAATATTTCAGACTGCAAAGTGCTGGAAATTGACAGGTCTTCTCTGTTAAAAAATAAAGAAAAAATTGATGCGCTATTCTCGTTACTCGTATTTGCCCATTATCGCACTAGCCCTTCAGATTTTAAATATTTATTAGATGATGAGAAAATTAGAATTTATAGTCTTGAATATAAAGACAAGGTATTAGGTGTGGCCGTTATCAATCAGGAGGGTGATTTTGACGCTTCATTATCAACAGCCATTTATAGAGGAGAGCGCAGGCCGAAGGGGCATTTGCTAGCACAAACACTGTGTTTTCACGGGGGCTGTGAAAAGGCAGCTATGTTGAAATACGGCAGAGTAATGCGTATTGCTATTCATCCAGAAATACAGAAAAACGGCTTGGGAAGTTATTTGCTTAAACAGATTCTGATAAAAGAAAAGAGTTTAGGAATGGATGTATTAGGCAGCAGTTTTTCTGCCACTGCTGGGTTACTTAATTTCTGGAATCGAGCTGGTTTGTGTTTGTTACGTGTGGGCTTCAGTCGTGATCACGTCAGCGCTTCTCATTCTGCTGTTGTCGCGAAAGCGTTAACGCCGAAAGGTGAAAAGGTAATAAATAGTTTATTTTTAAAATTTAAACGAAATATTGTCTTTTGGTTAAAAGGCCCATTAATGGACGTGTCGACTGAAATCAAATCGTATATATCAGCACTTGCTTTAGAGCAGAGAGTTGTGCAGTTAAATAAATCTGATTTAGACGATGTGCTGTCTTATGCGAGATTTAATCGAAACTACGAAACTTGCATGCCTGCGATAAATCGATATATTAATAGTCTTTTACCTTTTTCTAATATGATTAAAGATAGTCTGAGTGAAAACGAGTTACTCATTATTCGTCTTAGTCTTCAGTTTATGAATAACTGGAAAGTCATTGTTGATTCTATGAATATTAGTGGTAAGGCGCAGGCAGATTCTATGTTGCGCTCAGCTTTAGATCATTTGTTAGAATTAGATGGATATTAGTTAGTATTTTCAGTCGCTTGTTATTAATTTGTGGCTGGTAGTAGTTTAATCTGCTATACAATGATGTGATTATAAAAATAATAAATAATAATATGGAGATAAACATGTCTAATGCATATGAAGCACCGGAATCAAATTTAGTAAATGAAAACTTATCTACAGGCGACTATGGCTCGGTTGAAAAAGCGATTCGTGGTGAGTATGAGTTTTCAATTGGAAGTGTGTTAAGTGAAGCCTGGGCAAAAACCAGTGGCAGCAAATGGCCAATTCACCTTGGTTTCTTTTATTACTTTTTAGTTGTAATAGCTGTTATGTTTGGCCTGGGTATTGTTATGGCTGGTTTGATGGCTGTTACAGAAGATGCCAGTGTCATAGTATTAGTGCAGATTGTGATTCAATTAGGAGTTAATCTGATTGTTATGCCAATGGTTATGGGTATTGTCATGATGGGTATAAAACGATCAGTTGATGCACCTATTAATGCCAGTATGGTATTTAATAACTTTTCAAAAATGCTGCCTTTATTTGCCACTGTTATTCTTATGTATATAATGATATTAATTGGCTTTATTTTGCTGGTTATTCCAGGTATATATCTCATGATTGCTTATTATATGGCGATGCCGCTTGTGGTAGAAAAAGGTATGAGTCCATGGCAGGCAATGGAAACCTCACGTAAGGCTATTACTCATCGCTGGTTTTCGGTATTTGGTTTGTTTATTGTTATGGCTATAATATTAACGATATCAATGATTCCACTAGGTTTAGGAATGATCTGGACATTACCAATGATGATGATTGCTTACGGTATACTTTATCGAAATATGTTTGGTGTGGAAGCATCAACAGTTGCTGAATAACAGGAGTTTGTATGAATAAATTATTACTAGTTTTACCTTTTTGCATGTTGATGGTCGTTGCCTGTGATTCCAGTCAGGATTCACAGAGTTCTAAAGCAGAAAAAACAGTAACGTCTGTTGAACCTGCTGAATTAGCTATAGAAAAAGATGTGGCCCCTGAAGCAGAGGTTAAAACTGAAGCTGTCGTTGAGGTTGAGACAGTAAAACCCGAAGTTAAAGTTGCCATGAGTGGTGAGCAGATTTACAAAAGATCATGCCAGTCCTGTCATGCTTCTGGTGCTGCCGGGGCTCCAAAATTAGGAGATACGGCTGCCTGGAAGGCAAGAGTTGCTAAAGGTACAGATGTTCTGTATTTATCGGCATTAAAAGGTATTCCGGGAACAGCCATGATGGCAAAAGGCACCTGTGGAACGTGTAGTGAAGAAGAGTTAAACGCTGCAGTTGATTATATGGTTTCAAAAATTAACTAATATTTTTTAGTTAAGAAAGTAGTAATAACTATTACCCTTTATACTGGAGGCACATACAGAGAAAGATATTATTTTTCTCTGTATGTTCTGATCACAAATATGCTGTGCCTTTAGTTGATATTGAATTTAAAATAAGTGTTCTAATTTACATGGCATTAGTCTGGAGCAAACAAGTTTCTGGTGTTGGTTACGAAGTACGCTCTGCGGGTAGTAGCAAACGACTATATACCGATGGTGTTTTTCATAGTCAATATAACCCTAAACAACTGTTAACGGGTCATGTGTGGGATTTATTAATGATTCCTGCGTTTTTTTATCCTCAAAATACAATTAAAAGAGTACTGGTTTTAGGTGTGGGCGGAGGTGCTGTTATGCATATGCTGCGTTATTTTATTTCACCTGACAAAATATTGGGTATTGAGTTAAACCCGATTCATATATCAGTAGCACGTCGTTTTTTTAATTTAAAACACAAATCATTTGAATTAATTGAGGCTGATGCTATTACCTGGCTAGAAAACTATCGAGGCGAACAGTTTGATATGATTATTGATGACCTGTTTGCTGAGCAGGACGGCGAACCTGTTTCAGTGGTAAATGCAAACGGCAGGTGGTTTTCATGTATGTTGAAACAGCTGAATAAAAATGGCGTTATAGTTAGAAATTTTGTTAGTAAAGAAGAACTACTCGATTCAGCGGGTATTAGCAATCAAGCTATTAGTAATCGATTTGCTTGTGTTTTTCAGTTGAGTAATGACCTCAATGAAAATTTTGTAGGTGTTTATTCAAGAGCTGATGTGAACAGTAATCAGTTACGTAAAAATTTAATTAAAACACCAAAGTTAAATCCTGCTCTTAAAACGAGTCGTTTGAAGTATCGAATTCGTAAGGTCATTTAGACACTAATAACCAGGCCCGTGATATTTGTGTTTGGAATGAAGGTTTGTATTACAAATATAACCAGTGCTCATGAGGTCCTCGCTAATCCGCCTCATCTATTGTTTGAATAATATAATTCCTGTAAAAAATGCGGTTCAGATGTCTATGTGGTTACCTGTCATTTTTTGAAATTAGCTATCTGATCTAACAGGTTTTCCATCTCATTAATAAACTATTTAATATTTTTAGATTTCTTACTGACACCTAACGACTCATTATGCTGCGATACTCTTAAGGGCCTGTAGTTGTGCACAGAAATTAAGTAATTTTCCAGACCATTGATAGTCATCATTATCGCCTGAATCAACAGGTGTAATTAATTCATTTAGTTGATATAGCTGGGCAGTTGTTTGCTGGGCTTCAGGGCGTATTTCTTCCAGGCATAAGCTATCATGGATAGATTTAAGTTCATAACTAAGGTGTTGACTGAATAAATCGCAGGCATGTTTAAAATCAACATCTGCAGGGTTTTCTGTATGACTTACAATATCACCAAAACTTAGAATTTCCTGTTGTAACTCTTGCAGTTTGTTTGTTATTTCCATCTCGCCCTCACTTTTTAACATTTTTGTTTGAGGGTATTTTAATGTGTTATTGAGGCTTCGGGTTGTTATTCAGGCTGAAATACATGTCAGAATAATCTGACACACGTTTGGGGGATATAAAGGATAAAAACGCAATAAATCGATATAAATTAATGAGTTACGCTTGTTTTGTTGTGTCTTTTAGATGTTTTTGGCGTGTTAAAAATGTGAGCTATTACACAGATTGTTCTAGAAATTCGTGTTTAGTCATTAAATTGTGTGCGAATTTTTAATCCTTGAGCCATGAGTGTTTCTGCCATGCGAGCCAGGTTATCTTCATTTGCAAATACCGCATCACCATGGCCTTCTGCCTGAAGGATAGTTTTTAGTGTTTTTGGATTTACAACTGTGAGTTGCCAGGTGTTATTATCTAATTTATGTCTCTTGATTTTTAATTTGCTGCTACCAAATCCCCATTGAGGGCTGTTGTTAAGAATGCCAGTGGTATATTTCTGTAAGTCAGACAGGCCAGCTGAGTCAGCAACCGGTATATAGGCTTCAAGTTGACTTGAATGGGTATTCTGGGGGTTATTGGTTTTTTTCATAACTATTTTCTTATTAGCATTTATTGTCACATCGCATTTTAATTAGGTATAAGTAATTAAAATACCAGAATTAAATAAATTTGTGAACAAATCTACAATTTAACCGCCGAACGGAGCGGTATTTCATGATTTTAATAAATAATAATATTTTGTAAGATGCTGAATTATAGAGATATTTACTAAAATCGGTAAGATTTTAGTAAATATTTAAAATTTCAAATAGGAGGTCGATTATTTTAATAATGATATGAAGTGTATATAGAAGAAAAATACGCAATATTAAATAGTTCACAGACTCATCAGGATCGGCGTATGATTTTATAAGATATTGGCGGTTTTAGTCTGTTTATGTATAACCCGGAGACGGTTAAATCTATTCATCTTGATAATATCCATCTATCAAATTAAGTGTTATAGGCTTCGACAAGACAGACAAATATCTATAAAATTGCCGGTTTTCTCCGTTTCAGCACCCGAAGGTGATGTATGAATAAGAAGGTTGGTGTAGTGATGGGCAGTACAAGTGACTGGCCTGTTATGCAACATGCTGTACAGCAATTAGAAGCGTTTGGTATTGATTATGAAACGCGGGTCGTATCTGCTCATCGTACACCGGATTTATTGTTCGAGTATGCAGCCACGGCACGTGATAGAGGGCTTGCCTGTATTATTGCGGGTGCCGGCGGAGCAGCACATCTGCCGGGTATGTTAGCGTCTAAAACTACCTTGCCTATATTGGGTGTGCCGGTTAATTCAAAGTACCTGAAAGGAATGGACTCATTATTGTCTATTGTACAAATGCCTAAAGGTATTCCGGTTGCAACATTTGCAATTGGTGAGGCTGGGGCAGCTAATGCCGGTTTATATGCGGTTTCCATATTAGCCAATCAGGATGCAGTATTAGCTGAAAAACTGGCTGATTTTCGTGCAAATCAGCAAGAAGCCGTGCTTGCTATGCAGCTCCCGCCAGAAGGCTAAATATGCCATCTTCAACAAATTCTGTTCCATTATTGCCGGGAGCTACTCTGGGTGTATTAGGTGGTGGCCAACTAGGGCGTATGTTCTGTATGGCAGCTCGTAATATGGGGTATCACACAGTTGTGTTAGACCCTGATGTTAATAGCCCCGCAGCCGGAGTAGCAGACCATCATTTACAGGCTGATTATACTGATGTTGATTCGTTGGCGAAGATGGCATCGATGTGTGATGCGATTACCACTGAATTTGAAAATGTGCCTGCTGAGAGTTTAAAGTTTCTGTCTTCTCATAAACCAGTGCACCCTTCGGCTGAGGCGGTTGCAATAGCCCGTCACAGAATTCAGGAAAAAGACTACGCCAGAAATTCGGGACTTAACCCGGCTCCTTACGCATTAATCATTACAGCTGCTGATTTTGATGCGGCTATAGCTGTAACCGGGTTACCAGGCATTATTAAAACCACTACATTAGGTTATGATGGTAAAGGTCAGCAAATCATTAATGATAAAAGTCAGCTTGAGTCTGCTTTTAATGATCTGGGGCAGGTTGAGTGTGTTTTAGAGAAGAAAATGGATCTTGCGCTGGAAATTTCAGTGTTACTGGCGCGTAATGTTGAGGGTGAAGTAGCCTGTTATCCACCAGCTGAAAATGAGCATGTTAATGGTATTTTACATAAGAGCATTGTACCGGCGAGGATAAATAAGGATATCGCTGAAAAAGCACGACAACAGGCTATTGGCCTTGCCAATAAAATTAATTATGTAGGTGTATTGGCTGTTGAGTTCTTTATTACTTCGGATGACCAGCTTATTTTTAATGAAATGGCTCCACGTCCACATAATAGCGGGCATTACACAATGGATGCCTCAGTTGTTTCCCAGTTTGAGCAGCAGGTTCGTGTGATATGTGGTTTAACACCAGGTGATGCGAGACTCACCAGCCCAGTAGTGATGATTAATCTGTTAGGCGACCTTTGGCCGGTTAACTGGTTAAACTGTCTTGCAGATCCAGCGCTTAAGCTTCATCTTTATGGAAAACATGAAGCAAGAGCGGGTCGCAAAATGGGGCATTTTAATCTCTTATCAGAAGACATAGGCCAGGCATTAGAGGCTGCTGACAAAATATTCAATAAGCTTAAAAGTTAATATTGTTGATTTATCTAGTGGTTAGTCGCCTTTTTACAAGGCTCTAACCACCTCGTTTCATACATTAAATTTATTATAACAAACTTGAACCAGCTCTCACTTCAATCAATAAATTATCTACTGGATTGATGTTTACTCCGGCTCTGTCATAATCATACTAATATTATAATTAAAGCGCATAAATAAAAAAAGTGCGAAACAGGTGTGTGTTATGAGTTTATCTGAACCGGTACAAGAATTTCATGGACAGCTGGGGCGTCCTGAGAATGAGCAGATGATTGGCTTTCTTAAGCAATATCAGCCTTCGGCTCATGCGGATATAGTGCAGCTGCTTGTTGAGTCTACCAGTGATCTGGAAAGCATAAAATTCTACTGTCCAGACACCGATAATCATGCTTATTATTTAGCACATACGCCTGATGGGGTTATTTTTGCTGCGGCAATTGGTATGAGTGCTTTGATGTATCGCTTACCAAAGCAGTCAATGTCGGGTGCGCTGGTAAAGGGAGGAGAAATTTTTAAGGAAATTGGTGAACCGTGGGTGAGCTTCAATCCTTTCTGGCCAGATGATGACGAAAAGAAAAATAAAGTGAATATGCCCGAGATGAAGCAGTGGGCCAAACTTGCCTATCTACACGCGCTATCCTGAATTATGACCACTAATCAATCTTCAGCTATTCGTTTCTATAAAATATGTGCGCTCGTTGGTACATTAATTATCCTTGCGGATATTAGTTTTTCCTGGTCTCGCATACAGGCATTTGAAGATACGGTAGCCAATGTATTTGAAAGTATGGTAACCAACCAAATGGAACTTGATGGTTTGCAACAGGAGTTAACACATATTGATAAAGTGTTAAATCTGGCAAAAGATATTGGTGAGGCGCCGGTTAAGGTTGATGATGTTGAATATACGCCATATGAAATTGAGCGTTTGAAAAATGAAGAAGCAAGCATCAGGTTGCATATGCAGGAAAAGCAGCTGGACCTGGTTGGATCAAGCAGTGAAAAAAAATTTATAATGAATGAAGTGCGCATTCTATTTCTAGGGTCGTTAGTGTTTCTTGTGCTAGGCACCCTGTTATCCGCGTTTGGTTATCTTGCCTGGTATTTTAAAATAGAATTATTTGAAGATAGACGTAAAGCGCCCAGATAAATAACTCCATATAGAGAACTTCGGATAAAAACTTAAAAATATTGACGCAGAGGCGCAGAGTTTATTATTTTTATTCGCAATGCTTCTTAAGCAAAACCTGACAGCTTAAAATATTAAAAAATCTTCTTAAGTAATTAAATTTTCTCTCAGCGACTCTGTACATCTGCGTCAAAAATTATGTGCTTTACAGAAAAAATTTTATATAAAAAAGAAGTTTAGTAGCAGGTTTTGCATTAAGCGATACAAAGATGCAGCGTTGTTTGTCTATATTTGAGTTATTTTTTAGTCAAGTCTGACGGTTTAAAAGTCAAAGTATTTAGCAATTCATATTTAATAAATCAAGTTTTTCGGCGGCCCTGTATTTTTGCGTTAAAAATAATGTGTTTTTTTGAATGAAAATTTGAAAAACTGCGGGGAAGATATAGCGTGAAATTAGACGCTTTTTGCTGACAGCGAACCCCCAAAATAGCACTACGCAAAAATGAAGTAAAGACATTTGTTTTATTTTGTGATGATTTTATTAAAATATTGTTTTTATTAGCTTTTTTCTTGACCTGTTAATATCGATCCACTATAAAATTAGTTAATGAAAAGTTTCAAGCCTAAGGAGGTGATCTAGCTAAATCTAATATAGAGACCTGGAAAATAGTTTTTTGACAAACAGAATTTCTGATTTGCATTGTTTAACTAAATCAAAAGGTGCCATATGCCAAGACGTTCAGCCTCACAAAAAAGAGCTGCGAAACAAGCAAGAAAACGTATCTCTAACCCATCGGTTGTTGTTGATATCAAATCACGCAACTCATTTATCGAAACAAAAAGCATCACAGCAAAAGCCGCGCCACCACTTCAGGCAAAAACCTTATCTCAGGGCCACTACATCACCGCAATAAAATCACATAAGCTCACTTTTGGAACGGGGCCTGCGGGTACCGGAAAAAGTTATGTGGCAGGTGCTATTGCTGCAGAAGAGCTGGAAGCACGACGAATTGAAAAAATAATCATTACTCGTCCAGCAGTTGAGGCAGGTGAGAATATGGGGTTCTTGCCCGGTGATTTACATGAAAAATTTGATCCTTATTTTGATGCGTTTCGTGATTGTTTAAATGATCGTTTAGGCAAAGGAGCCGTTGAGTGTGGATTAAAAAATGATCGCATCGTTGTTTCACCTCTGGCATATTTGAGAGGTAAAACATTTAATGATGCATTTGTTGTTTTAGATGAAGCTCAAAACTGTACTAAGGCACAGTTAAAAATGTTTTTAACCCGAATCGGTGAAAACTGTCGCGTAGTTGTGAATGGTGATATTCGTCAATCAGATATTGGAAATCAGTCAGGGTTACAGGATGCGATTAATCGATTGGGGCATCTTAATTCGGTTTATGTTCATACATTTGAGCATGATGATATTGTGCGAAGTGGTCTGGTGAAAGATATTATTGAATGTTATGAGAAATAACTGATATCGTATAATCATAAAGTTAGCATATATAAGGGGCGCGTTTTGCGCCCTTTTTTTTCACAGAGATGCAGGCAAAAAATGAAAATATTATGTGTGTGAATTGCTCATGTACCTGAGTCAGTTGAGTTCTAAATGATCTCCTGATTATGCTATATGTTCATGTCAAATTTAACTCTAAATCTAATAAATAAAACTTATAATACGTGAAATAGAATAAGTATAATTAATATGTTATGGTGTCTAAAAAATAGCAGAAAATTAGAATAATAGATGTTTATTAATTAGCTCTCCCTATCAGTTCTATACCTGGCTTGGCATTCAATAATAATTAGTATTTGTGTAAAACGCTAATTATCAAACAGGATTTGATTAAATGAATAACAAATTGATTGTAACTCTCCCTGTTACATTATTATGTAGTTTTATGCTTTATTCTTGTGGCTCTAGTGTTGATAGTACCGACACAACAAATAGCACGGCTGCACTCGCGGGTAACTGGAGCTTTCACTCTCTTCGTTCCGGGGTATCTCCTCGCTGGCGTTACGGTAATGATCAAATTGATGCCAATGGTAATGCGACACGTATTAATATAACACGTAGTAGTAACAATCAGGATATAGGTGAAGCTTATACATTATCGGTAGATACAAATAATACTATATTAAAAAGTGGTGTAGACACTTACCATGGCACACTGTCAAATGATGATCTGATCGTAAATACTCGAAGCAGAAATTCAGGTAGTGCATACCGCCTACAATTTTTACAAAAACAAAGTGATAACTATTCCCTTAGCGATTTGCAAGGTGACTGGCACTTTCATACACTAAGTTCAGGCAGTACAAATGACTGGCGACATGGAGAAGAGCAAATTGATGCCAGTGGTAATGTAACCAGGGTTTCTGTTGTTAATAGTGATAATAGTGTAATTGTAGGTGGTGATTATACTTTAGGTATAGATGCGCAGGGTAATATTACACGCACAGATGTAGCCAGTTATCATGGTTCTATTTCTGATGATAAAACTTTAATGATTAATACCCGTTCTAAAGAATCGGGCACAACATTTCGTATTAAGATTTTACAGAAAAAAGGTGGTAGTTTTACAACAGCTGATTTGGCTGGAACCTGGGTTTTTCATAATCTTGTCAGTGGTGCCGGTGCCAGTTGGACTTATGGTGTGGACACCATTGATGCTAATGGCATAGTAATTAATACTTCAAGATTCAATAATTCTGGTGACACAACCACAAGAGCAGGTATACAAACATTAACATTGGATGCTAATGGCGTTATTAGACGTTCTGATAGTCCATCGTATCATGGTGTGATGTCAGCTGATAAAAACTATATGATTGTGACTACAGATGCGGGTGCTGGCGCTTATCGTTTAAAGGTATTTCAGCGTCGCAATTAATAAAGCATGATGTGTAAGGAAACATATTATTCATATAATTGTGGGGCGCATTTTGCGCCCCTTTTTTGCCACTGAGGCACAGGGAAAAGTATAATATTGTTATCGGGCGCGTAACACCTGATAACAATATAACTCTGTAACTTCTGCGCCTACGTGGCAAAAGTAATTTAAAAAAAGTTAATATTCATTATGGGCAGATACAGAGCACCGGCCAAAAAAGGCTCTCCTTATATCACTGCTGAAGGTATGGCAGCGCTTGAGAAGGAGATGGATTACCTGTGGAACAAACGTCGGCCGTTAGTTGTAAAGGCATTATCAACTGCGGCTGCAGAAGGCGATCGTTCTGAAAATGCCGAGTATATTTATAGAAAAAAAGAATTAGGTGAAATAGATCGTCGAGTTCGGTTTTTATCAAAACGGGTTGATGAAGTAAAAGTTGTCAGCGAAACACCTAAAAAAACTGATCAGATATTTTTTGGTGCCTGGGTTGAGTTAGAAGATGATGAGGGCACAATGATTCAATATAGAATAGTAGGCCCTGATGAGTTTGATTCTGAAAAGGGTTTTATTAGCATGGATTCACCGGTAGCTAAGGCATTAATGAAAAAGCTTGAGGGGGACGATGTAACGGTTAAAACCCCTGGTGGTGTTATCAATTATTATATTAACCGTGTGCAGTATCAGTCTTTTTGATGCTGTGTCCGTATCGGGTAATACACTATCGCAACTTTTTCAGATTGCTAAACTGGTGAGGGCATGCACTGCTTAGGTACATACCCCTCGGGGAAAGAGCATCTTTCCCGCTCTGTCCCCTGTTTGATGCCATCAAGAGTTTTACGGAGTCTGCTCCCTACACTAACAGCTCTTGGTGGTATGGGTTAAGAGGACAGGACTCAAAAAGCGAGACCTTTCCCCGATGGGTATGAGCCTAAACAGGGTAGCTTCACCAGTTTACAACTCTGTAAAATGCTGGCTCTGACTAACGGTAGTCATAAATCAATTCATTAAAGTTTTCCAGATATCTGACGCTATGTCTAATATGCCTAATAATGTTCTATCCAGCTCCAGATTATTAATCACCTTGCTGTTTTTGATACTTTCATTCAGCCTGCATGCTGCGCAGCGTTATCAGGCGCCGGTAGCTGATTCAAGCTGGCATGTACACAGTAGTCCTATTCAATGTGAGTTGATTCATGATATTGATCACTATGGTCAGGGGCGATTTATCTATTCTTCGGGTGGTGAGCTGGCTTTTCAGTTGCATTCGAGAGAAGCGGCAAGAAGAAATAGTGTAGCTAGTTTATATTCATTTGCGCCTTTCTGGCGAGAACCTGAAGAAAAAGAGCTGGCTCAATTGACTATAACAAAAGGTAATATGCCTTTTTATATAGGTGGTGATCTTGCCTATCGAATGTTATATGAGCTGCTGGCAGGTCGGCACCCGACTTTCCATTATAAAGATTGGGCTGGGTTTGAGGATGATGTTTACGTTTCTGTGTCGTCGGTAAAATTCCATCAACACTATGATGATTTTACTATTTGTATTAGTAATGCGCTTGATTACGGTTCTGATCAGGTTAAGGATACCGCTTTATATTTTGGTACTGATCAATCCAGCTTAAGTGAGCAGGAGAAAGCCAAACTCAGGGAGATTGCCTTGTTTGCGCGTATTGATAAAGGCATGAAAATCCAGTTAAAAGGCCATGCAGATGGACGAGGCCGACGTATTTATAATAAAAAACTGTCTTCGCGTCGTACAGCTTCAGTTGAGAAATACCTGGTCTCGAAAGGCGTGCCAGAAACGCAAATTAGTCAACTGGCGCTGGGTGAAAGCAGGCCTTTAGCAAGTAACCGTAGCTCTCGAGGCCGTAAGAGTAACCGGCGGGTTGATGTGTTTATTAAGCATGATAGTGATTAATTGAGAATGATGAATAAGAATAACGCCAGTTGTACCTTTAAATTCAATAGAAAAAAGCTTCAAAAGCCCCCCACGAAAGTCTTTCCTACGGTATAATGCCAGCCCTTTTAAAGTGCGCGGAGCAGATATGTCCAAGGTAAATAAAGTCGTTTTAGCCTATTCAGGCGGTCTTGATACATCCATTATTCTTAAATGGCTGGAAGATACCTACGATTGTGAAGTAGTGACATTTACCGCTGATATCGGTCAGGGAGAAGAGGTCGAGCCGGCGCGTGCTAAAGCTAAAGCGATGGGTATCAAGGAAATCTACATTGAAGATTTACGCGAAGAGTTTGTGCGTGATTATGTTTTTCCTATGTTTCGTGCTAATGCTATTTATGAAGGTGAATATCTATTAGGCACGTCTATTGCGCGTCCATTAATTGCTAAACGTTTAATTGAAATTGCTAATGAGACTGGCGCTGACGCCATATCGCATGGCGCAACGGGTAAAGGTAATGACCAGGTTCGTTTCGAGTTGGGTGCATATGCATTAAAACCGGGCGTTCAGGTAATTGCGCCCTGGCGTGAATGGGATTTAAGCTCGCGTGAGTCTTTGATGAATTATGCAGAAGAGCATGGTATAGAAGTTGACTTCGCGAAAAATAAGAAAAAATCACCTTATTCTATGGATGCTAATCTCCTGCATATTTCATATGAGGGGGATATTCTTGAAGATCCATGGGCTGAAGCTGAAGATGATATGTGGCGTTGGTCTGTATCACCCGAAAATGCTCCAGATAAAGCAACTTACATTGAACTCACCTATGAAAAGGGAGATATCGTTGCAATTGATGGTACAGCTATGACACCTGCTACAGTATTAGAAACCTTGAATAAACTAGGTGGAGATAATGGCATCGGTCGCCTGGATATTGTTGAAAATCGCTATGTGGGCATGAAATCACGTGGTTGTTATGAAACACCAGGTGGCACCATAATGTTGAAAGCGCATCGAGCGATTGAGTCTCTTACGCTGGATCGTGAAGTCGCCCACCTTAAAGATTCGTTAATGCCAAAATATGCCGAGTTAATTTATAACGGTTACTGGTGGAGCCCTGAGCGTGAAATGATGCAGAAGATGATAGATGAATCACAAATCTACGTTAATGGTGATGTACGTCTTAAATTATATAAAGGCTCTGTATCTGTTGTTGGTCGACGCTCTGAAAATGATTCATTATTTGATGAAAAAATTGCCACATTTGAAGACGATGATGGTGCTTATGATCAAAAAGATGCTGCGGGTTTCATTAAGTTAAATGCCCTGCGTTTGAGAATAGCCGCTAAACGTAACAAATAAATACGTTCTATCTCCTGCATTATTTAATTTTTAAAATCAAAAAACCCTGTATTCCACTAGTTATACAGGGGGCTTTCTGCCAATTTATCAAAATTCTTACATAATCTTAATTTCCTGTAACTTCAATTATATTCAACTCTCAGACGCCTGCACATAGTCTATACTCAGATTAGTGAAATTCTCAAAAAAAGGAAGAGTAGACTTGTCTTCAAAATCAGTTGTCTTTAAAGCACTTTGTCATTTAATACGGCCTGTTTTAATTATTTTTAGTCTAAATGTTTCTGTTAATGAGGCCGGTGCCTGATGGTTGATATTCACTGGTTAGTAGAGCTTTAGAACGAGCAAAATACTAAAATAATAGATGTGTCTAACAAAGAGAAATTTGTAAAAAGTTATATTTACAGAGCTGTAAATGTTCCAGTGAAAGATGCCTGTAATTCTTAAAGAATACTGCCAGGCTTGATAATTTAAAGAACATTAGTGAATTATTTAGTAACCCGGGCATTAAAAAAGAACAGGCTATTATTGTACATGACTGTAATACATATGTTGAGGCAGTTGGGACATGAAGTGGCTCGTCATGACGAGGCATGGCATGAATGGGGTAATGATTAAAAATTACTGATATCAAAATAAAAATATAATTAATTAAATAAAATATGTCTTTAAATTTAAAAAATATGCCAATTAAATATAAATTGACCTTGTCTGTTTATATAGTGTCGTTTTTAGTTATTGTTGCAAGTTTTGGTATTATGATATATCAGGAAATAAGTCATCGGCAGAGTGAATTAATTGTCGAAGCAAAAGCTTTTGATAATTTACTCGCTCAGGATTTGGTGTCTATTGTTGCTCGGGGGGAGCCTGATAAAGCTTCAGATGTTACATCAAGGTTGGCAGCCTTAAATAAAGTTGAGGCACTAACGGTATACAATAAAAATAAACAAGCTGTATATACATATGGACAGGAAAACATCGAAGCGATTTCAACAATGTCAGAAAATTGGCAGCAAAAATATGAGCTGGCTGACAATTCATTGTTTTATTATGAAACATTAAAATATCGTGATAATGAATACGGATATATTTTTATTCAACTTTCAGCTGCAGAAATAAATGAAACAATTAATAATAGAATTAAACAGGCCATAATTGTTTTATTTGTATTGCTAATCACATCATTTTTTCTTGCCTGGTTAATTCAGTGGCATTTTTCTAGCCCAATTCAACAGCTTGTTAAAGCATTACGTAAAACGGTATCTGAACATGATTATTCTTCACGGTTACCAGTTGATCGTGAAGATGAAATAGGCGAATTGTTTAATGGTTTTAATGAGCTTCAAGATCAGATAGAAGAAGAGAAAAAAGCATTACATGACCAGCAGTTTGCATTTGATCAACATAATATTGTAGGTATCACCGATGTAAAAGGCACGATAATGTATGCAAACGATATGTTTGTTAAAATTAGTGGCTATAGCAGAGAGGAATTAATTGGAAAAAACCATAGTATATTAAACTCTGCATACCATGATGAACAATTTTTTAAAAATATGTACCAAACTATATCGGCTGGAAGAGTGTGGCGAGGCGATATTTGTAACAAGTCAAAAGCCGGCATTGAATATTGGGTCGCTACAACTATTGTTCCATTTATGGGGGAGAATAAAAAACCTATAAGTTATATGGCAATGACGACGGACATAACAGAACAGAAAAGTACCAAGTCTAATTTAACTCGAGCTCAAAAAATGGTGCATATCGGGAGTTGGGAGTACGATTTAATAAGAAATAAGCTACATTGGTCAAATGAGATATTTAAAATTTTTGAAATTGATGAAGATGAATTTTCAGTCACCTATGAAATGTTTGTTGATGTTATACATCCAGATGATCGAGCAATGGTTGAAAAAGCATATAAAAATTCAGTTAAATCCGGGGTGCCTTATGAAATAGAGCATCGTTTATTAATGAAGGATGGGCGAGTTAAAATAGTTAGAGAGCAATGTGAGACGTATTATGATGAAAACGGAAAGCCATTAAGATCAATGGGTGTCGTTCATGATATTACGCAAAGTAAACATACTGAAGAAGCCTTGAGACGCTCACAAAAAATGGATGCAGTAGGGCAGCTAACCGGTGGCATTGCACATGATTTCAATAATATTATGGGAATTATTTTAGGTAATATTGAATTGCTTGAATTACAGAGTATTCAAGATGAAAAAATTACCAAACGTATGCACCCAATTAAGAAATCTGCTGAACGTGCTGTTAATTTAACCAGACAGTTATTATCTTTTTCACGCCGCAAAGCTGATCAGTTAAGCGTTGTAAATATTAATGACCAGCTTTCTGAAATGAAAAGTTTAATTGAACATTCTATTACGCCTGAGATAGAGGTTGTTTATCAATTTGGTGAAAATCTGTGGATTACTAAAATAGACCCGGGTGATTTTCAGGACGCAGTAATAAATATTGTTATTAATGCTAGAGATGCCATGGATAGATCAGGGCATCTGACTATAGAGAGTAGCAATTGCCATTTAGATGAAAAATACTGTTTACGCAATCCTGATGTTAAACAAGGGGATTATGTTCAGCTTATTATTAGTGATAATGGCAAAGGTATGTCAATTAAGCAACAGGAACGGGTATTTGAGCCATTTTATACAACCAAAGCAGAGGGCAGTGGTACGGGGCTGGGCCTGGCAATGGTGTTTGGTTTTATAGAGCGTTCAGAGGGGCATATAAAAGTTTATTCGGAAATCGGTATAGGCACCACGTTTAGAATATATTTACCCAGAGCTTATAAAACAGACGATTTAGTAATAGAGTCTGCTGAGGAGGATAGTGAGTCATTACTTCGGGGTAATGAAACTATCCTGGTTGTAGATGATGAAGAAGGCTTACGTGAACTGGCTCGTGATACTTTAGAGTATTTAGGCTATAAAGTATTAATAAGCAGTAATGGCAAAAAAGCTTTGCAGGTATTAGAAGCGAATCCGCATATAAATTTAGTATTTAGTGATATTGTAATGCCAGGTGGGATTAATGGCTATGAACTAGCAGAGCAGGTAGCTGAAAAGTACCCACAGTTAAAAATATTATTAACATCAGGTTATACTCAGAAGGCTGTTGCCAGGAATGGTCAGGCCCGATTTGCTGTCAATTTGCTGAGTAAACCTTATAGCCGACAGGAACTTGCGAAAAGAATAAGGGATATGCTTGAAGAGGCTGAATAGTATTATGCAATTACCCAATACAGTGTATTTGATTGATGATGAAGCAGAGATGGTTGAGCTGCTTTCTGAACTTATTGAATTAATTGGTTTCGAAGCAAAAGGTTTTACTCAGGCGAGTGTTTTTTTTGAGCAGGTGCAAGTGTTTGCTGCGGGGTCAGTGTTGATTCTGGATTTAAATATGCCAGAAATGGATGGTATTCAAGTTATGCGTCGCCTGGCTGGTATGCTTAATCCACCAGCATTGATACTGGTAAGCGGGCATGATGCGGGTGTATTGAATTCTGCAGAGAAATTATGCGAAGCTCATAAGTTAGAATTAATAGCATCTTTAGGCAAACCGCTAGCGCTGGATACTGTTCGAACCCTGATAAGAAAACATATGAATCGGTCTTTGTCAGATGAAAGTCTGCAGGCTAATTCAAATATTATAAATATTGAACCACATGAAATTGAACTGGCTATAGAAAAAAATGAGTTAGTTTTACATTTTCAGCCGCAGATTGCAGTCGCAACTGGTATGTTAACTGGTGTTGAGGCTCTCGTTCGTTGGTTGCATCCAGTGCATGGCTTGATCTACCCGAATAGTTTTATTGAAATTGCTGAAAGGCATGGAACAATTGACTTATTAACTCAGTGGGTTATCAAAGCGGTTGTGAATCAGGAAAAAGAATGGTTGTCGAAGGGACTGACAATTACGGTATCTGTGAATATTTCTGCAGAAAATATTACAAGTTTGACCCTACCAGAACAATTAAGCAAATTATTAGAAGACAACAAACTCGATCCTACGCGTTTAATTTTAGAAGTGACTGAAAGCGCATTAATGGGTGAACTGGTAACGTCTCTAGATATTCTAACGCGTCTTAGACTTAAAGGCTTGCAGTTGTCGATTGATGACTTTGGTACGGGCTACTCATCTTTGTCACAGCTTCACAAAGTACCTTTTACAGAATTGAAAGTAGACAAGAGTTTTGTCGGAAAAATATCTGTAGATGATGAAGCCAGGGCTATTGTAAAGACGTGTATTATGCTGGGTCATGAACTTAATATGAAAGTTGTGGCAGAGGGTGTAGAGGACGAAGAAACGCTTGAATATTTACGTCTTATGGGATGTGATGTTGCACAGGGGTATTTTATTAGTCGACCGGTACCTGAGGATGAGCTTCTAAACTGGTTAAGGTCAAGGCCTTAATGGATCATCAAAAAAATAAATTAATATATACTTTCTTAGAAAGCATAAGTCATGAAGTTCGAACTCAATTGACGGCGGTTTTAGGTTATTCAGAATTGCTGCTGGATAATAAACAAACTGAAGCTGAACGTAATAATTCAATTAAAACTATCATTAGCAGTAGTCGAAATCTTCAAACTCTGTTTAATGAAATTCTTGAAGTATCAAAAATACAATCGGATCCACTATTGTTTCAAGGTGCAGATGTTTCAGAGTTTGGGCTACAGGAAAGTGAAAGATGTGCAATAAAAAATGATGAGTTATTAATGCATGAATTAATAACTCAAAAGGTTGTTGTTAATACATATAGTAACATTGTTACCGGAAAGGTATTGCTTGCAGAAAATAATATTGATAGTAAGGAATTGATATGTCTTTATGCAGGAACCGCCGGCGCAGCAGTGGATATTGCTGTAAGCGGAGAGCAGGCGGTAGAAATGGCATTAGAGAATAATTATGATTTACTTTTAATAAATATAAATATACCTGTTATGGGTGGCCAGGAAGTGATTAGGGCTTTGCAATCAAAGAAATATAGAACTCCTATAGTTGCCCTTACAGCTAATGCAGTTTTAGATATGCCAGATAGAAGCATCGAAGGTGGCTGTAGTGACTATTTGACTAAACCAATAGATAAAAAGCGTTTTTATGATATTTTACGCCAATATTTACAGCCATCATCAGCAGAAATCATTCCTCTAAGATCGAGTCTTTTAAATCATGAGCCTGAGTTACATGAGTTGGTGAATAAATATATCAATAAATATCCCGATATGATTAAAGAGCTTAGAATGGCATTTGAAAATACAGATCTTAGTTTATTTGAAATGTTACTACACGATATTAAATCAACGGGTGGGAATTATGGATTTATGCTGATAACTGATTTGGCTATCATGATTAAAACACATCTGAATAATCATAATATTAATGCAATTAAACCACTGCTTGATGAGCTTGAGTTATTACATCCGAGAATGTTGCTGGCATTGTGATTTATTTATAGATAATTTTGTAATCTATTCTTGAATATTTTTTATCAATACAGGGTCAGTCTTAATTGTCTGTAAGGTACCGGATGAACATGAGTTAGTAGTTAACCCATGTTCATTAAGATTAAAGAAAAGACAAAATTTCTGATTCTATGTCTTCTTTATCAATAACGGTCTTCTGAGTAATCTCTTTTTCGAATAAATCACTAATTACCTGTGGTATCTCGATATTTGCTTCTTTAGCAATTGAATTTAATGCTTCCAGATCGTGGGCATCCATTTCTCCGGTTAAAGCGTTAGCGATCACTGGTGAGAATTTTGTCCATTCTGCCGTAGAATATACAATGGTTTTCAACGCTTTATCACGGCAGGTATCATATGCTTTAAAACATGTTGCTGTATGCGGGTCCATTAAATAACCTTTAGCAAAAGCGTCTTTGATATATTTTTTTCCTTCTTCATCGCTGCAATAATCAGCCATAAAAATATTTTGTATCATATCTAATTCACTATCAGTTAGTTGGTAATGATTTTCATCGTCTAACTGTTGCATGAGTTCTTTTGTGCGAGCTTCACCAAATAAATCAAATAAAATACGTTCGATATTAGAGGATTTTAAAATATCCATCGCAGGAGAAGTGGTCGCGATAACAGATTTATTGCGTAAGTCATAAGCGCCGGTTTTAATTAACTGGGTTAGTATATTATTGTTATTAGAAGCGATTAATATCTTTTCTACTGGCAGTCCCATTTTCATTGCGTAGTAACCGCCTAAAGCATTACCGAAATTTCCACTAGGCACATTAAGGTATACTGATTCACCCAGTGTGATAGCTTTCTGACGGACAAGTTCTAGATATGAATGAATATGGTATATAATTTGAAAAATAATACGCCCAAAGTTAACTGAATTTGCAGCAGACAGAAAAATATTTTTTTCCTGTAACTTTTGCTTAAATGTCGCAGAGCCTAGTAATTGCTTGAGCGCTTTTTGTGCATCATCAAAATCACCGTGTATGCCTATTACTTTAAGGTTAGGGGCGTCTTCGGTTACCATTTGTAATCGTTGTACGTCTGAGGTGCCGCCATCAGGGTATAAACAGGCAACTCGAACATTGTCGCGATTTTTAAATGTTTCTAATGCAGCAGGGCCGGTGTCACCAGATGTGGCAGCAAGTATCAGGTAATTTTCATTACGTTTTTGAGCCAGCGCTGATAACACAATACCAAACGGCTGTAGGGCCATGTCTTTAAATGCACGGGTAGGGCCGTGGTATAACTCACTTACATATAAATCATCGTAAACTTTATTGACGGGAACCGGATTATTACTGTCATCAAAATCATCGTATAAATTTAGTGCTTGTTCTATAACGTCCTGATCAATATCAATTTCAAACGCTGCAAGTAAGGCGCGGGCCAGGGTTTTGTAATCGGAGTTCAGGTGATTTTGTAGAAAGTCCGGCCCAGGCACGGGTAATGATTCCGGCGAGTATATGCCACCAAAAGATGAAATAGGCCCTAGAATAGCTTCAGAAAAATTAACATGAGTTGGACGTTGTCCATCGTTGCCACGGGTTTCAATAAATTTCATAAGATCGAGAATGCATTATATAAGGAGTTGTGGATTATAACGAAAAATATCTTCTATTTCATATTGTTTCGCATAAGCTTTAGAGAAAGCCTGATTAGCAGGGTGTTTTATTAGTAATGTGTTAATTCCCCACTGCTACCTGCCTGCTTTAGAGAAGAAAAATTGTCGCCAGGCCAAGAAAAGCAAATAACCCTACAATATCAGTAATAGTGGTTAAAATCACACTGCCTGCAATTGCCGGATCTATATGAAACTTCTTTAAAATGATGGGTATAGCTACCCCGGAAGCAGCAGCAAAGATTAAATTTATTATAAGCGCAGCTGCTATAACCAGGCCTACCGAGTAGTCTTTAAACCAGATGCTGGCGATAAGTGCGACAACAACAGCCCAGATTACGCCATTAAATAAGCCGACGAGGACTTCTTTATTGAAAACCCATAAGCGGTTACTACGGCTAAATTGCCCTAATGCCATACTGCGTATAACCAGCGTGATTGTTTGACTGCCGGCAATACCCCCCATACTGGCAACGACGTTCATTAATATTGCGACCGTGACAACTTTTTCCAGTGTGGTTTCAAAATTACTGACGACCCAGGATGCAAGAAATGCAGTTATCAGGTTAATACCTAACCAGATGGTCCGGCGACGTGAGCTTGATAAAGCGGGCGCAAACAGATCTTCCTCATCATTCAAACCCGCCATACTTAATACAGAGTGGTCTGCTTCATCACGAATAACGTCTACTACATCGTCAACTGTAATGCGCCCTAATAACATGTTATTACCATCAACTACAGGCGCAGAAATTAGATCAAGGTCTTCGAACAGCATTGCAACATCGTTGTCTTCCATATCGGATGGTATCGCCGTTACATTGCTATCCATAATATCCTCAACCGTACTGTCGGGTTCATTTATGAGTAGTTGTGATAATGGCAGAATACCAAGGTAGCGGTTTTCCCTGTCAACAACAATTAAATGATCTGTTGGTTCTGGAATGTCGCCTAATAAACGTAAGTAGCGTAATACGACATCCAGTGTCACCTCCGGGCGCACCGTGATGGTGTCCGTGTTCATCATGCCACCAGCACTATCTTCCGGGAAAGAGAGTACAGATTCGAGCAGTTTTCGATGCTGACTATCAAGCGAATGTAACACCTGATCGATTATGGTATCTGGTAGTGATTGTACAAAGTCAGCTGAGTCATCAACCTCAAGATCCTCAGCAACCTGTACCAGCTGCTGTGGAGACATATCTTTAATTAAACCATTACGAATTTCATCGCCGACATTGATTAGAACTTTTGCTTTTAGATCTTTTGTAACCAGCGGCCAGATAACGAGTCGTTCATGTGATGGTAGTGATTCTAAAAGGTGAGCTATTTCAGCAGGGTGAAGGGCATTAAGCATGCCTCGCGCGTGGTGAAATGTGCCTGATTCAAGCGCGTCAGATAAAGCCTTTAATTGATGTTCGGTTTTTTCAGTGGTGTCTGTGCTGTCTACCATGTTTAATCAGCCCGGTGCATGGTTTTATTTATAGTAGGCAGTTTAACGAAGTATTGCTTATAAACATAGTCATAAGTTTTAAGTTAAAAACAAAAAGCTGACTCTCGGCAGGTGAGTTTATTTTAAGCCTTGAGTTTTGTTGCTAAGCTAATTAATTCATGATTCAGGAGAAGCATCTATTTAATTCATCAACCGCAAGATTAATTTCAGTTGGGTCTGTTAACTTCATTATTTCTTCTGTTAGCGGCCGCAGTTTGGCTATCTCGCTGTTATTTATAATGTGTTTTATGTCTAACAGGCTATTCGCCTGCACACTGAAACATTGCAGACCCATGCCTAATAACAGGCGAGTATATAAAGTGTCGGAGGCCATTTCACCGCACATAGAAACACGAATACCTTGCGTTTCACCTGCATTAAGTGTCATTTGAATGAGTTTTAAAACAGCCGGGTGTAATGGGTTGTACAGATAACTTACCTCATCATCAATGCGATCAAAAGCCAGTGTGTACTGAATCAAATCATTAGTGCCTATGGATAAAAAGTCTAATTTTTTTGCCAGTGTATCAGCTACGAGTGCTGCCGATGGAACCTCTATCATGGCTCCAATTTTAATATTCTGATCAAACCTTATACGGCGTGATTTTAATTCTGATTTTGCCTGTTCAATTAGTTCAAGTGTCTGCTCTAATTCTGAAATGCAGCTAATCATGGGAATCATCATACAGGCAGGTCCGTAACCTGCTGTGCGTAGTATAGCTTTAACCTGTGGCAAAAAGATTGACGGGTCTTTTAAACACCGTCGAATGGCACGTAAACCTAATGCCGGATTATGTACCAGTGGGCCGTGTTGTGTTGTGTCAGCAAGTTCTTTGTCTGCGCCCAGATCTGTTGTGCGTATTGTTAGAGGGTGGCCTTTAAGGGAGCGTAATGCGCGACGATATGTTTCAAACTGTTCATCTTCACCGGGCATGCCATTATGTTCAATAAATAACATTTCTGTACGATATAAACCTACACCAGTATGGTCAAACTGACGCAAAACACGAACATCGGCAGGTCTGTCAATATTGCCATGTAAATTGATTTTTAAACCATCTTCAGTTTTTGCAGGTTTATTTTTTAAATCGAATAAAAGTTTGCGGCGTTTATTTTCATCACGGATTAAACTTTTGAAATGAGTAACATCTTTTTTTGCAGGTGCAATATGAATTTTTCCGGTATTACCGTCCAGAACAATTTGATCATTAGCCTGTATAAGATGTTTGGCATTATGCACACCAACAATAGCGGGTATGCCTAAATTTCGTGCGAGTATTGCGGTATGTGATAATGGTCCGCCATATTCGGTTATAAAACCGGCAATTTTCTGGTGTTGCATTAAGAGTGTGTCAGCAGGTGTTAAGTCGTCGGCTACAATAATTCTATCTTTTAAATGGCTGCCGAATTTTCCTGTATCCAGTTTGTCTTCACTGTGATTAACTTCGGGCTCATTCATTAAGCAGCGTTGAATGCGTTCTGTCACATGAATGATGTCATCCTTACGTGTTTTTAAATAAGGATCATCCATGTCATCGAATATTTTTACTATTCTTTCAACCTGTACTTGCAGTGCCCATTCTGCGTTACATAAACGGGCATGAATGTGACTGACCGTGTCTTCATATAAAACGGGATCATCAAGCATCAGTAAATGGGTGTCGATAAATAAAGTTATATCATGTGGTGTGTCATTGGAAAGAGTGTTTTTAATATTGTTTAACTGTCGTTGTGCCTCAACCCTGGCATCTTCAAAGCGTTTAACTTCATCGTCTGCTGCATATTTAGAAATGGCATACTCTAAAACTTCAGGTAGCTCGCGGTAATATACGTAAGCAGGGCCTATGGCTATGCCTTTTGAAACGCCGATACCTTGTAGCACGGAAGTCATTTAATTATTCATCCTCATCGAAACGGTTGATAATTAAATTTTCAAGAGCGGTGGCACAATCGTCAGAGTCATCGCCATCAATGTGTAGTGTTATAAGGCTTCCCTTACCAGCAGCTAACATCATGACACCCATAATGCTTTTACCGTTTACGCGTTGACCATTTTTTTCTACATCTACATGGCTGTTAAAACCTGAGGCAATCTTAACGAACTTTGCAGCAGCTCGTGCGTGCATTCCTAACTTATTTATAATTTCAATAGTTTTGCTTATCTGTTGCATATTATTTTTCTGTAATCTGACAGTCGCATAATAAAATTCCGTCGTGGCCACCACTAACTGCTTTTAATGCCATGCTTGCCATATTAAGTTGTGGATAATTTAGTATGCGCACTAACATCGGCAAGTTAATGCCAGCAACCAGTGTACAGTTAAAGTCATCACAAAGCTGCTTTCCAATATTAGCGGGTGTAGAACCATAAATATCTGTAAGGATTAGTACACCATTTCCGGTATCAAGGATGTTTATATGTTCTTTTGCCTGTGTTAGTACATCTGCAACCGGAAAGTCTAGTGGTACTTCTAATGTCCGAGTTGCTAATGGACAGGTATCGAGCATTTGTCTGGCAGTATTTAAAAGACTAGATGCTATGTTATTGTGGGTGATAAGTAATAATCCGACGCTCATGTTTTATCTATTATCTCTATACCTGTTGGGCTTTTTGGTTTTAGTTCGTATGGAGTGACCCTGTCGCTGACTACCTCTATTCCACGATTTCAGTGTCTACTATTCCATTTCTCTATGTCGTAATGAGACACCTGAATATTTTTTTCGAAAATAATCATTTAACTGTTCGGCGATATATACGGAGCGATGCTGACCTCCGGTACAGCCGATTGATATAGTTAAATAGTAACGGCTTTGTTCTGCGAACTTGGGAATCCAGTGTTCCATAAAATTTCGAATATGACTGTACATATCAATCACATCATTCTGGTTTTTGAAAAACTCCTGAACTTCTGGATCCTGTCCTGTGAGTGGACGAAGTGCAGGCTCCCAATGAGGATTTGGCAGGCAGCGCACATCAAAAACAAAATCAGAGTCAGTAGGTGTATTGTGTTTAAAGCCAAATGACTGAATTAGAATTGATAGTTCCTGATTAGGCCGGGAGATAATGCGGTCTTTTACCAGTGCCCGGAGTTGATGTACGTTGGTATGACTGGTATCCAGGCAAAGGTCGGCATCCTGGGAAATTGGCAGTAATAAATTACGTTCGATATCAATTGCTTCTGCTAATGGTATGCCTTTTCGTGTTAACGGGTGACGACGACGGGTGTCGCTAAAACGTTTGATTAATTCGTTAATTTCAGCCTGAAAATAAATGACTTCTGTTTCAATGTCTTTTTCTTTAATTGATTGAATTATCTTGTTGAAGCATTTTAGGTCATTTGCACCACTACGCGCATCTATGCCAACAGCGACGTCTTCATAAATGTGGATTTGCTGGTTTTTAATATGATCAGCAAAACTGGATAACAGACCTAAAGGGAAATTATCGACACAATAAAATCCCTCATCCTCTAAAGTATGTAGGGCAACTGTTTTTCCTGATCCTGAGAGTCCGCTTATTATTATTAGTTTCATTTTTTTTAAGTTAGTTTATGTTAAGTAGATAGTTATACAGTGAATTAGTTTAGTGCCTCTATCTTAATGCTTATCTTAACCCGCGATTAATCATTTATTGAGATTCATTTGTTGTTGCTGGCGCAAAATAAACTCATCACTTGCATTGTGCCCACTTTCTAGGAGTATATGGTTACGTACAGCTGCTTCAACCATTACTGCTAAATTTCGTCCTGATGCAACAGGTAGTTTCATTTCCGTGACAGGTACTTCTAATATGGTCTTGATTGAGCGGGAACCATATAACCTGTCTAACTGTTGCTGGTCATCGGGTGTCATGCGCTCTAGATGAATAACCAGTCTCAGATGTTTGTTTGGCTTAATGGCATTTTCACCATACATGGCTCGAATATTAAGTACGCCTAACCCCCTGACTTCCATAAAGTCTTTTAATACGGGTGGGCAGCTACCATCTAGCAGGTTAGGGCCTATGCGAGTAAACACCGGGGCGTCATCGGCAATTAAACGGTGGCCACGGGTGATTAACTCCAGTGCAAGCTCGCTTTTGCCTACACTGCTTTCCCCGGTAATTAATACACCACTTCCCATTACTTCCATAAATACACCGTGTAAGGTTATTTTTTCAGCAAGTAAATCGGACAGGTAAAAGCGAATTGAATCAATAAAATCACCACTGTCTAAATCAGTTTGAAACAGGGGTGTCATTTTTTCATTAGCAAGCTTAATTAACTCTTGCGGAACGCTCTGACCATTAGAAAAAACGATGCCAGCGGTACGTCTTGAAAAAATTTCATTTAAAGAACGGTTTGATTGTTGTTTTAGTTTATTGAGGTAGTGCCACTCTTTTTTACCAATGACCTGAATTCTATTAGGGTGAATTAAGTTAAGGTGACCTACCAGTGTTGATTGCTGGTTAAGGTGTAAAGCTCTTTTTATGGGTCGGGAGCTATGCGTTTTGCCGGCAAGCCATTTAATGTCTATATTTTTTTGCAGGTAATGGAATACATCCTGAGGAGTCAATTGTTCGACCATGCTAGTTAACCCGTGTTCAGGATGCGCCCTGATGTGATTGTTTCCAGCCGGCTAGTTGTGTATAGAGCTCATCGTTTGACTGGCAGTTACGAAGTAAATCACAAAATTGAGTGTCACTGAACATTTTTGCAAGTGTAGCTAACACCTGTAGGTGCTCATCGGTGCAGTTTTCAGGGACCAGTAGCCCAAATATTAGATCAGCTGGTTTTGCATCGGGGCTATCAAAATCAACGCCCTTATCCAGTTTTATAAAAGAACCCAGGGTCATCGCCTGTATTAAAGTCGGATCAAACTGTGCGTCACCGGAATCATCCTGTTGTATAGTCGATTTTAATCGACCATGTGGTAGAGCCACGCCATGGCCTAACCCTGTAGAGCCAAGGCGTTCGCGCTCGATTAACTGGTGAAAAATATCAGTAGGGTCAACGCCAGCTGCGCCTGATCCAAGAAGCTGACTGATCGCTTCAAGGGCACGCTTCTTGCTGTTAATGCCGCTTAGGCATTGAACTCTATCAGGCGTAATGAGCTGGTTGATTTCCATCGCTATTCTTCGTCCAGATCCATCGGTTGAATACTTTCTTTCTGGTGATGGTCAGTTATTTTTTCCTTATGTTTCTTAACTTGTCGGTCAAGTTTATCTGTCAGGCTATCAATAGCCGCGTACATATTATCTTCAGTGCTTTCAGCAAATATATTATTGCCGCGCATATTGATAGTTGCTTCCGCTTTGTGTCGCACACTTTCAACGGTAAGAATCACATGGGTATTTGTGACCTTGTCAAAGTGACGCTCAATGCGTTCCATTTTTTCATTTACATAGCTGCGAAGTGAATCGGTAATCTCTATGTGGTGTCCAGTTAAGTTGAGTTGCATAAGGACTCCTTAGTGCATGCCTAAGCTAGGCGTTTACGTTCATTTGAGGGTGGTATCATCATGGCTTCTCTATATTTAGCCACAGTTCTACGCGCCACATTAATTCCCTGATCAACCAGTAAGTTAGCAATTTTATTGTCACTTAATGGCTTTCTGGGTTCTTCACCTTCTATCAGCTTTTTAATCATGGCTCGAATGGCCGTAGCTGAACATTCCCCGCCATCTGAGGTACCCACATGGCTGGAAAAGAAGTATTTGAATTCGAATACACCTTTGGGTGTATGCATATATTTTTGTGTAGTTACTCTGGATATGGTGGATTCGTGCAGTTCAAGCTCTTCTGCAATCTCACGTAAGACCAGTGGTTTCATGCCCTCTTCACCGTAATCCAGGAAGGTGCGCTGGTGTTCTACGATAGAGGTTGCTACACGCATGAGTGTTTCATTACGGCTTTGTAAGCTTTTAATAAACCAGCGGGCTTCTTGCATATTGTTTTTCATAAAAGTGTTGTCGTCACTTTGTTTGCCGCGTTGTATATAAGATGCATATGTTGGGTTGATGCGTAATTTTGGTGCAGTTTCACCGTTTAGTCTGACGTTCCAGCGACCTTCAATCTTTGTTACAAATACATCAGGCACTACATATTGAGTAGATGACTGGCTAATATTTCCACCGGGTTTTGGATTCAGGGCTTGTACGAATCGAATAATACCAGCTAATTCATCATCATTAATACGATTATAACGTTTGAGTTTGGCATAGTCATGATTACCCAGTAAATCAAGATGATCTTTTATGATTTGTCGAGCTTTTTTGACTACCGGGTACTCTTCAATATTGAACTGCTCCATTTGCAGCATCAGGCACTCTTTTAAGTCCCGAGCAGCCACTCCGAGTGGATCGAAATGTTGAATTAGATGCAAAACAGCTTCAACTTCGTCAAGTTCAATCTCCAGTTCGTCAACCAGACCAGAATGAATCTCTTCTATAGACTCCTGTAGGTAACCGTCTTCATTGATACTATCAATAATTGCCATTCCAATGGCTCTATCTATATCACTCAGGTTGGTGACAAGTAACTGGTCTAAAAGGTGTTCGATGAGTTTTCCTGAGCTGCTACTCTGGTTTTCAAGAAATTCACGGGCTTTATCATCATCACCGGCAGAGGAGGTGGTGGCCAGGGATGGCTCATAAACGTCATCCCACTGGGAATCTACAGGTAAGTCGTCTGGCATGTTGTCCTGTGAATTCATATCCACATCTTGTGCAGAGGCATCACTTTGTAAGTCTGTAACCTCTATGCCATCAACACTTTCCTGATCATTGCCATTTATATCAGTATTTTTATCGTCCGTTTTTTGCTTACTATCTTCGAGAGGGTCAGAAGAAGCACTTTCTTCTTCTATCTCAAGCATAGGGTTGGATTCCAGTACTTCCTGGATTTCAGTTTGTAACTCCAGTGTTGATAATTGCAGCAGGCGGATAGCCTGTTGCAGCTGTGGAGTCATAGTCAACGATTGACCAACGCGTAATTGTAGGGATTGCTTCATTCTTTTAGATAAAACTTCTTAATGTTTTCCTACAGTGTACTTCAAATTTCAACGTTATGCAGAAGTTGTGCCATAAATTTTATTAATCAAAAGTGGCAAGTCTTTAATTGATTATGCTAGAAGTATTTTGCCAATCAATCCGCTTTAATAACAACTGCAGTATACCTGTATTTATAGACTAAAATTTTGACCTAGATAAACATCTTTCACTTGTTGGTCTTCTAAAACAACTTGAGGGCTACCCTCTGCGATGACTTCTCCAGAGCTTAAAATGTAGGCCCGTTCGCATATGCCCAGTGTTTCACGCACATTATGGTCGGTAATTAACACACCAATGTTTTTTTCAGTTAATTGTTTAATAATTCGTTGAATTTCCAATACTGAGATTGGGTCGACCCCGGCAAAGGGTTCGTCGAGCAGAATAAACTCGGGTTCTGTCGCTAACGCCCTGGCGATTTCAACACGGCGGCGCTCACCACCGGACAGGCTAATACCGGTATTGTCTCGAATATGCTCAATTTGTAACTCATCTAGCAGGTTTTGCAACATTAACTCGCGTTGTTTGCTATTGAGCTCAGGGCGTATTTGTAAAATAGACAAAATGTTTTCAGCAACCGTCAGTTTGCGAAAAACAGATGCTTCCTGGGGAAGGTAACCTATGCCCCGTTTGGCACGACTGTGCATTGGTAGTCGAGTGATATCCTGCTGGTTTAATGAGATAACGCCTTCGTCAACAGGAATTAAGCCGACCATCATATAAAAGCTGGTTGTTTTACCCGCGCCATTTGGGCCGAGTAAACCAACTACTTCACCACTTTGAACAGATATTGATACGTTATTAACAACAGTGCGCTTACTGAAGCGTTTAACCATATTTTCGGCACGAAGAATATTCATAAAATTTAATTATTTTGCAGTGTCACTGCTTTGTGGTTCAGGATGTATTGTTATTTTAACTCTTGGCGTTTCCTGTGAGTCAGGTATTTTGTGGTTGCCCGCTTTCACAATATCATCGAGGGTATTATAAATAATATGCTCACTACTGAACTGGTTTTTGTTTTTTAATAATAAAGCTTTTTGCTTTAACTCCAGTATGCCTGTTTCTGATTTATAGTCCATAACGTAACTTTCGGCGCTTACCACTTCATCGAGATCATTTAATTGATAAAAAGTAGCGGGTTTCCCCTTGATATGTATGCTATGGAGGCGGCCATCTTTGTTTTTGATAATGATTTTATCACCAGAAATTTTCATAGTACCTTTGGTAATTTTTACATGACCATTGTAGATGCTCACGCTGTCTTTTTCGCGTATCTCAAGTTGGTCAGCTTCAATATGTAGCGGCGCTTCCTTGTCTGTCGATTTTGCAAAGGCATTAAGGGTGAATAACAGTGCAAAAAGAAACATGAAATTAGTTAGCGGCTTCATAAATCCCCTTTACCTGTGATTGTAATATTACCGTACCCTGCATATTATCTAACTTTAGGCCGATGGTATTCAATTCTGCCTCAGGGGTTTTGACCCTGGCGGCTAAATGAGTTTCGGCAACGTGTGATTTTGTATCTACCTTTAGATAGTCCGTAAAGATAGAAAGTTCAGTTTGTGTTTTAGTGGCAGCTCGATGAATGATCACTTTGTCATGTAAGTATATGGTGTTTTCCTGTTGTAGGAAAACCGCCCGTGATGCGCGTAGTGTAATATCGTTATCTGATTGTTTGATACTTAGAAATGGCTGGTCGAGTTCGGCTTTATTATCATCCGAGTAGTGCAGCATTTTTGTGGCTTTAAGAATGTATTCTGGTTGTCCTAGAGGGTCGAGGCTTGTTATAGAAAAATTTTCCATAAAATAATCAGGAAAGGGGCTATCAGTCGTTATATCAGAAACGGGCTCTTCAGTTAAGTTTTGTAAAAACCAGAAACTGCCTACGGCAATAGTTATAAATATGGCTAGCGTGATAAAGGTTCGCATATGTCTCTAATAAGTGAGTCTATAGAACTGTATCTATTTATTAAGCTTTGATATATGACTGCAACATATTATGCAGGTTGCCCTGTGCCTCTAAAATCATTTCACACACATCACGTCCTGCGCCGCAGCCGCCGTTATTTTCGGTAATCCAGTGTGAATGCTGTTTTACAAATGAATGACCATCTTGTACACAAATGGCCAGGCCTACTTTGCACATTACCGGAAGGTCAACAACATCATCTCCAACATAGGCAATTTGTTCGTGATTTAAACCTGTTTCTTTTATGAGTTCTTCATAGGCCGGCAGTTTTTCTCTTTTGCCCTGATAAATTCGAGTAATGCCCAGGTCTTTTGCACGGTGAGCAACAACGTTAGATGTGCGGCCGGTAATAATTGCCACTTCAACACCGCTATCCTGCAACATGCGCAGTCCGTGCCCGTCTTTAGAGTGGAATGCTTTATATTCCTGCCCATCGTCACCAATAAAAAGTGCGCCAGTAGTTAAAACGCCGTCGATATCAAAAATAACCAGTTTAATTTTTTTTGCTTTTTCTGTTATATCTTGCATTATAGAGAATCCTGTTTTCTAATCTCGAGCGTTTATAGATGTGACTGCTATTTAATATTAATAATTATGCTTACACCACACCAGCGCGTAATAAATCATGCATATTAAATGCACCAACTAATTTTTCGTTTTCATCGGCTACTAACATTGCGCTAATTTTGTTCTGCTGCATTGCTGTTAAAGCTTCAGCAGCCAGAATATGGGCCTTAGTCGTTTTACAGTTTTTTGTCATTACATCTTTAATGAGTGCTTTATGCACGTCAATATTCTTATCCAGAGTGCGCCGCAAATCGCCATCGGTGTAGATGCCTAAGATATTTTGATTATCATCTACTATGCCGGTCATGCCCAGACCTTTTTCAGTCATAACCAGCAGGGCATCACGTAATGTATCGTTTTCATGCACCTGTGGAATTTGCTCACCCGTGTGCATAATATCTTTGACGTGTAATAACAGGCGCCGACCCAGGCTGCCACCGGGGTGAGAAAGTGCAAAATCTTCTTCGGTAAAACCTCTGGCATCCAGGAGAGCAATAGCTAAAGCGTCACCGAGTACCAGTGCTGCGGTTGTGCTTGAGGTTGGTGCCAAACCTAATGGACAGGCTTCTTTTTCAACACCCGCATGTAGATCAATATCTGCCTCGGTGGAAAGAGTTGAATCAGCTCTACCGGTTATACTAATCATGGGAACAGATAAACGTTTGAGAATCGGGATAATAGTAAGAATCTCATTTGTCTCGCCGGAATTAGATAAAGCAAGCACCACGTCTTTCGGGGTTATCATGCCTAAATCACCATGGCTGGCTTCCCCCGGGTGTACAAAAAAAGCCGGAGTGCCGGTACTAGCCATGGTTGCTGCTATCTTATTAGCAATATGTCCAGACTTGCCCATGCCGATGACAACAACACGGCCTTCACAGTTTATAATCAACTCACAGGCTTTAGCAAAACCATCATTAATTGTTGATTTAAGTGCCTCTACGGCAGAAATTTCTGTTTCAATGACCGCCAGACCAAGTTTTTTGATCTGTTCCGGGTTTATCTGGGTTTGACTGGGTTTCTGATTCACTGATGTGTCCGTTTTTTATTGTGTAGCACTAAAATACAATACAACTTCGTAGGCGACAAATATTGCCAGTAAGAGAAAACCCTCAAAGCGCGTAATCTGTCCTGTGCTGCTTCGACGACCAAATGCCATAATAAACATAATCACAGTCAGGGTCACCATTAATGGTAGGTCACGACTTAATACACCTGATGCTAATTCAGCAGGATATACGATGGCCGTGATGCCTAATACACCAAGTGAATTAAACATATTTGAACCAATGACATTACCCAGCGCTATATCATGTTCACCTTTGCGAGCGCTCACAATGGAAGCGGCTAGTTCAGGCAGGCTGGTGCCAATGGCAACAATAGTTAAACCGATAATTAAATCACTAACGCCGAAAGCGGTGGCGATGTTTATTGCTCCCCATACAAGTAACTTGGAGCTAATAAGCAATAACACTAAACCTGACAGTAATAACCATATAGCCTTGCTCATTGGCATATCATCGGGAATTACCTGATCAAATTCAGAGCTCAAAGGGTCTACTTCACATTCATTATTGGTGACGCATTTTCTCTGTTGTAAGGCCTGACGTACAATCCAGGCCATTAAGATAAAGAGCAGCGCCATCATTAATAAACCGTCGATTAAGCTTAATGAATTGTCCGTTGCCATTAATATAACAGCCAGTAAAGTGGCGATAATTAATAAAGGGTATTCACGTTTAAGTATGCTTGAATGCACAGTTAACGGCACAATAACCGCCGTGGCACCTAACACCAGGGCTATATTGGTAATATTAGAGCCAATGGCATTACCCACAGCTAAACCCGGGTTGCCCCCATAAGCGGCGATACTGGCTACCAGCATTTCCGGGGCTGAAGTACCAAAGCCAACTATGGTCAGGCCTATAACGAGTGGCGAAACACCTAAATTACGCGCGGTGGCAGAAGCGCCCATGACAAAAAGGTCGGCGCTCCAGATTAGCAGGGCAAAACCTGCGAGAATAGCGATAAAATCGATTAAAATAGGCACAAGTATTTTCAGTAGTCATAAAAGAGCGCAATGATACACGATAATTTAATAAGAGTGGGAGCATATGGCTGGGATCAATTGCTTTGGCAGGGCACTTTCTTTCCGGATGATTTACCGATTGACTGGCGCTTGAGTTATTATGCTAACGAGTTTTCAGCGGTTTTAGTGCCCGAAATTAAGTGGCGTGAGGCGGCTGATGAAATTGAGAGCTGGGCTGATGATGTGCCAGATGACTTTCGGTTTTATTTTTTAAATTCTCATATTAAAAGTAATGATCATTTAGCTCATGTAACGTTAGGCAATAAATTCGGAGGTTTTGTTGATCCCCAGGCAAATACCTCGGTAGCGCTAATTAACGTTGGTACTAAATCATTGCGAGAGTGGAAAGACTGGTTACAGGTGAGGGAGTTCGAGGCGATATTTTTAATGGATGATGGATTAAGGGCTAATCAATTATTAGATTTTAAGGCTTTATTAGAGTTAATGAATTTGTAAATTAATCATGGAAGGTTAAGTGCGGTTGTTAGCAAAAAAAACCGCTTTAAAAAGCGGTATATTGTTTGCTGAGAAGCAAGTGTTTTGAGTTATATCATCTGTGCCCAGATTAAAATTGCAATTGAGGCTAATGCAATAATTGAAACTGCTATAACACCACAAAATGTACATGCACCGGTAAAGCCTTTTACAGTATTGCTCATAATTATACCCTCTAAAGTTTTATCATTTAGTTTAAAAAGCAAGTTCCCTTAAATATCAGCTACATCAACCATGACAGTTATAAGGTTTGTGATTTATAACAAATAAATAATCTATATTCAATGTATTTAATTTTATTGCGCTAATAATAATAGTTTATGGTCTTGAGGCTCTAAAATAAGATAATATTAATCAACGAGTTACGATTACTTACCGGTATCATATTGTTTCTGATATCTATCTTTTATGCGTGATTGAGTTAGAGATTAATAGAGGTTTAGTTGTTTATTCTTGGTTTTATTTTAATTTAAGTTCGTATCTGGCCAAATTAATTTAATATGGCGGCTATTATCAGCTTGCAGAGATTTTATTGGCCTACAAGCTGGTCGAAAGTCGCTATGACTTTTTCATTAAATATTAACTCAGCAGTTTGTTTGCTTGCCGCTTACTATCCGCAAAATAGCTTAGTCGACCCTTTAATATATATTGTGGTGTAAATTATGGCCCCATATTTATAGCGGACTTCGATTTTAGTGAAGTTATATTCATAAAATATAGTTTTTTATTGAGATCGGACATTTTTTTATAATAAAAAATTTATTGAAAGCTGAATTTACATCTTTTGGGCTTGTCGTAACATTAATCAGAACTACCCCTAATCAGAACTACCATAGGGAAACAGACTTGTATATAGTGTCGACTAGATCTTAATTGAGGTTATAAGGAACAAAGTTATCTCGGATTCTTCTTCAAATACTCTTATAGAAATACGCGGTTTGAGTTACTCCCGTGGTAAAAAAATGATCTTCGATAATATCGATATGGATATTGAGCGAGGTAAGGTCACGGCGATAATGGGGCCAAGTGGCTCAGGTAAAACCACCTTGTTAAAGCTTATCGGCGGGCAGCTTAAGCCCGATAGCGGTTCAGTTATTGTAGATGGTGAAAATGTACACCAGTTAAGCCAGTCGGCGCTTTATGATTTACGCCGACGAACAATGGGAATGTTATTTCAAAGTGGTGCATTGTTAACTGATCTTTCAGTTTATGACAATGTGGCTTTTCCTCTTCGGGAGCATACAACGTTACCTGAAGAAGCGATTCATCACCTGATTCTACTTAAACTTGAAGCGGTGGGTTTACGAGGCGCACGGCATTTAATGCCTGCAGAACTTTCAGGGGGTATGGCTCGCAGGGTGGCACTGGCACGTGCTATTGCACTTGATCCGCAAATGATTATGTTTGATGAGCCGTTTACAGGTCAGGACCCTATATCAATGGGGGTGCTGGTTAAATTAATTCATGATATGAATCAGGCCCTCGGTATGACTGCAGTGGTGGTATCACATGATGTGAACGAAACAGCGAGCATCTCTGATTATATTTATGTGATTTCAGATGGCAAAGTCGTTCAAAGTGGAAGCCCGGATGCACTAAAACACTCGGATTCAGCCTGGGTGAAACAGTTTCTAGATGGTGATGCGGATGGCCCGGTGCCTTTTCACTATGCAGCAGAGCCATTAATAGATGACTTAATGGGCGGTATTAAGAGTGTTAGGTCATGATCGCAGATAAGGTTTTGAATAAGTTACAGCAAGTTGGTTATAAAACACTCAGTCGATTCAGCAGGGTGGGCCGTGCAAGTTTGTTCTTATGGCAGGTTTTGCTCAGTTTACCTTATGTTATTCAGCGCCCACGGTTACTGGTTCGCCAGTTATATTATGTGGGTGTGCAAACCCTGTTAATTATTCTGGTGGCGGGTTTATTTGTTGGTATGGTACTGGCGTTACAGGCTTATATTGTACTGGTCGATTTTGGTGCAGAAGAATCGATTAGTTTAATGGTGTCATTAAGTATTTTACGTGAACTTGGTCCGGTGTTTACCGGCCTGTTGTTTGCCGGGCGGGCCGGTTCGGCATTAACCGCAGAAATCGGTTTAATGAAAAGTACTGAGCAGTTATCAGGTATGGAGATGATGGCTGTAAATCCGATGAAATATATTATTGCGCCGAGGTTCCTGGCAGGAGTAATTGCGGTGCCGCTGTTAACCAGTATCTTTATGGCGATTGCAATCCTGGGTGGTTATTTTGTGGCGACAGAAATGTTAGGCATCTACGAAGGTGTTTTCTGGTCACAGATGCAGAATAATGTCGATTTTTATGACGACGTTATAAACGGCATGATTAAAAGCCTGGTTTTTGGTTTTGTTGTGGTGTGGATTGCGGTATTTGAAGGGCATGACTGTATGCCAACCTCAGAAGGTTTAGGGCAGGCAACGACCCGTACCGTGGTGCATGGTTCGTTAGCAGTATTAGGACTGGACTTTATATTGACTGCATTGATGTTTAATGTGTAAGGCTAAAAAGCGTATTAATTTAGTTCGCAAATATGCGCAAATTTGTTTGTGCAGCTGCGGTGCATAAAATTAGTAATAATGTTTTTTTGCGTTCATTCGCGTGTATTGGCGACTAAATGCATTTAATCTTTTCAGGAATAGAGAATGAATACTCGGAATATTGAAATTTTAGTTGGTGCCTTTGTTGTGCTGGCGATTATCGCAATGGTTATGCTTTCGTTAAAAGTGAGTAATCTGGCAAGTTATGGCGGTGATGATGATGGCTATGAAATACAGGCGCAGTTTGAGAATATTGGTGGATTAAAAGAGCGTTCACCCGTCAGTGCGGGGGGTGTTCGAGTGGGTAAGGTATCTGCGATAACTTATAACAATAAACAGTTCACAGCCGTCGTGACGTTACAGATTGAAGGTAAATACCAGTTTCCTGTTGACACCTCTGCAAGTATTTTGACCGCCGGTCTTCTGGGTGAGCAGTATGTGGGTTTATCGCCAGGCGGTGATGAAGAAAATCTTGTAGCAGGGGGAGAGATTGATATTACTCAGTCAGCATTAGTGCTTGAGCAGGTTATTGGGCAGTTTTTGTATTCTAAAGCCCAGGAAGAATAAACCCGAGAAGAAAAAATCCGGGATGAATACACAGGGAAGAATAAATAGATTATCGATCACTTGATTTGGAAATTAATATGAAGATATATTTACAGCTATTGTTGAGTTTATTTATTAGTTTGGGGGCGTCGAGTGGTTTTGCAGCTAATATTGGCCCGGATGAACTAATTAAACAAACATCCGAAAAAGTCTTAAGCGCACTCGACTTGAATAAAGAAAAGTATGAGTCTGAACCCGAAGAGCTGTTTAAATTAGTAAATGATATTATTCTGCCGCACCTGGATTTTCGTGCAATGAGTAAATTGGCCTTAGGTAAACACTGGCGTAATGCTAATGATGAGCAGCAGTTAAGGTTTACTGATGCTTTCAAGGACATGCTCATTCGCACCTATAGTAAATCGCTGACTGAATATGCGGGGCAGGAAATTAAGTTTTTACCCTACCACCCGCCAGCTGAAGGCAAACGAACAACCCAGGTGAAAACGGTTATTGATCAGGGAACGGGGCCCGATATACCTATTATTTATAGTTTGCGTATAAAAAATGATATCTGGAAGGTGTATGACATAAAAATTGATGGTATTAGTCTGGTGACGAACTATCGAAATAGTTTTGCATCAGATATACGAAAAGTCGGTATTGATGGCCTGATTGACAAGTTGCAGGCCAAGTCTGATAACGCTTAACAGCCATTGCTCGCGAAATACGCATAAAATGCAAAGTTTAAGTTTTCAGAACCCGTTACTCTGCTGATTACTCTTTGCATACTAGAGTATATGATTTGATGAGTATGCATGCCTGGTTTTGTGGGTGGCAGGGCGGGAAGGCGTATTTAATTGCCTTCATTTGTGCGCATTTACGCATAAATTGCTTTCTCTTTTGAATTTATAGGTCAAAATAATGTATGTTTAAACTCGAGCAGAAAAAAAATCAGGTAAAACTCATCGGTCAGCTTAATTTTGATACTGTTGCACAGTTACTTAATAACGCTGAAATTGATTTTGATAATGCCGAAAATGGCGAAATCGAGGTCGATTTATCTCAAATTAGCCGTTTTAATAGCGCTTCTTTAGCACTTTTAATCGAATGGATGAAAAAGGCTGATCAAAAAGGTCTGCAAATCAAGTATCATAACGCCCCTGAACAACTCGTGAATATTGCGCAAGCCTATGGCTTCCATGAAGAGTTGCCATTAATCTCAACCTGAACTCAGGTTTAAAATTTAGAAAATTGAATGAATAAGCTGTTAATTAAGGGTGGCGTCACTCTCAACGGAGAAGTTCGAATCTCCGGCGCAAAAAATGCTGTATTGCCAATACTGGCGGCTACTTTACTGGCAGAGGGTACGTGTATCATAAAAAACGTACCTCATCTTCATGATGTCACTACGACTATGGCCCTGTTGGGTAGTATGGGTGTATCGGTTACTCTAGATGAAACCATGAGCATTGAGGTGGATGCATCCACCTTATCTACTCAGGTTGCCCCCTATGACCTTGTGCGCACCATGCGCTCATCTATACTGGTTTTGGGCCCGTTATTGGCAAAATATGGTTATGCTGAAGTCTCGCTACCGGGGGGGTGCGCAATTGGTTCACGTCCGGTGAATATCCATATAAAGGGTATGCAGGAGATGGGCGCGGATATTGAAGTTAAAAATGGCTATATTATCGCTCGTGCAGACCGCCTGAAAGGGGCGCGTATTGTGATGGATATGGTGACAGTAACCGGTACTGAAAACTTATTGATGGCGGCTGTGCTGGCAGACGGTATTACCGTGTTAGAAAATGCAGCCCGTGAACCCGAAGTAACGGACCTGGTTAACTTCTTAAATAAAATGGGTGCAAAAATCTCCGGTGCAGGCACAGACACGCTAACAGTTGAAGGCGTTGAGTCTTTACAGGGCACAACCTACAAAGTTGTGCCGGATAGAATTGAAACCGGAACATTTCTGGTTGCCGCGGCGATTACAGGCGGAAAAGTTAGAGTAAAAGACACAGACCCCACCTTATTAGATGCGGTGTTAGATAAGTTGCGTGATTCAGGCGCCACTATAGAATGTGGAGAAGACTGGATTGAGCTGGACATGAAGGGCAAACGACCCAAAGCGGTCAGTGTTCGAACGGCTCCTTACCCGGCGTTTCCGACTGATATGCAGGCACAATTTACGGCATTAAATGTTATAGCGGAAGGCACTGGAACGATTGTTGAAACTATTTTTGAAAATCGTTTTATGCATGTGCAAGAATTGCAACGCATGGGAGCCAATATTGAAGTTGAGGGTAATACCGCGATTGTCAGGGGTGTTGACGAATTAAATGCAGCGCCGATTATGGCCACAGATTTACGTGCTTCAGCAAGTCTTATTCTGGCGGGTTTGGTTGCTAAGGGTGTAACAGAAGTTTTGCGAATTTATCATATAGATCGTGGATATGAGCTAATTGAAGAAAAATTATCCTATCTTGGTGCAGAAATTAGCAGAGTTGAAGAATAAAAAAGAAAACCAGTGGCAGTTACTTCTATAGTGAATAACATTGGCTTTTTTGACTTAAGACATAAATTTAAAATTAACGAAAATTAAATACGTAAAAAAATCATGAGCAATAACATAACCATCGCCCTGTCAAAGGGACGCATATTTAAAGAAACCTTACCGTTGTTAAAAGCAGCAGGTATCATTCCTAAAGATGACCCGGAAAAAAGCCGTAAGTTAATTCTTGATACAAATCAGGATGACGTGAAACTGGTTATTATCCGTGCCACAGATGTACCAACTTATGTGCAATATGGCGCAGCTGATATTGGTGTTGCCGGTAAAGATGTATTGATGGAGCATGGTGGTGATGGTTTGTATGAGTTGCTTGATTTACAAATCGCCAAATGTAAATTAATGACAGCGGGTATGGTTGACTATAAACCTCATGGTGGTCGATTAAGAGTTGCAACTAAATTTGTAAATGTGGCACGTCAGTATTTTGCCGAGCAGGGGCAACAGGTAGAAGTCATTAAACTATATGGTTCTATGGAACTTGGGCCCATTGTGGGGTTGTCTGATTTGATTGTTGATGTAGTTGATACAGGTAACACGCTTAAAGCCAATGGACTGAAACCGATGGATCATATTGCCGATGTGAGTTCGCGTTTAATAGTCAATAAAGCATCACTGAAAGTGAAACATGATCGTATTCAGGAAATGGTCGAGCAGATGAAAAAGGCTGTAAACTCATGATCGATATAGTTCAATTAAATACAAAACAAGATGATTTCTGGCAGCAATTAGATGCGGCACTTGCCTGGGAATCGGTATCAGATGAGCAGGTATTTAATACAGTAAATACAATTTTAAACGATGTTAAAAAACGTGGTGATTCTGCGGTAATTGAATATACGAATAAATTTGACCGTGTTTCAACTACAAACATGTCTGAATTAGAAATACCGCTATCACGTTTAGAAGAATCACTTAATAAAATTCCTGCTGATCAGCGGCAAGCATTAGAAAAAGCAGCTGCCAGAGTGCGTGCTTACGCGCAACATCAGATTGTAGAATCATGGTCATATACTGAAGAAGACGGCACGCTGTTAGGCCAACAGGTTACCCCAATGGACCGTGCCGGATTATATGTACCCGGTGGGAAAGCTGCTTATCCGTCTTCGGTAATTATGAATGCTATACCCGCTAAAGTAGCAGGTGTAGGAGAATTAATTATGGTCGTGCCTACACCTGATGGCGAGGTAAATGATCTGGTTTTTGCAGCGGCAGCGATTGCCGGAGTAGATAGAGTTTTTGCAATAGGTGGCGCGCAAGCTATAGCTGCCTTAGCTTATGGAACTGAAACCATTCCAAAGGTCGATGTGATTGTCGGCCCCGGTAATATTTATGTGGCGACGGCTAAACGTATGGTGTTTGGTGCAGCAGGTATAGATATGATTGCCGGGCCTTCAGAAATATGCGTGGTTTGTGATGGTAAAACTAATGCAGACTGGATAGCTATGGATTTATTTTCTCAGGCGGAGCATGACGAAGATGCTCAATCTATTTTAGTTTGTCCGGATGAAACTTATATCGAGCAGGTAAAAGAAAGCATTAATAAACTGATTAAAGAAATGCCAAGAGCAGAAATTATTAAAAAGTCACTTACCGAGCGTGGTATTTTTATAACTGTAGACGATATTGATGAAGCAATTAAGGTTGCAAATTATATTGCACCAGAGCATCTGGAGTTATCAATAGAAAATGCACGTGAAAGATCTAAAGAAATTCGACACGCGGGTGCTATCTTTATAGGGCGTTACACAGCGGAGGCATTAGGCGATTATTGTGCCGGCCCAAATCACGTATTACCTACGTCACGCACTGCACGTTTTTCATCACCTTTGGGTGTATATGATTTTCAGAAGCGCACAAGTTTAATTGACTGTTCTGCTGAAGGCGCATCCGAATTAGCTAAAACCGCATCGATATTAGCACATGGTGAAGGTTTAACTGCGCATGCACGTTCTGCTGAGTATCGGATTAAAGATTAAAGCTATATTTGCGCTATGTTATGGAGTATATCCATCGGGGAAAGACCGCCGCTGTTTGGCGCTCTGTCCCCTTAGCCCATACCACCAGGAGCTGACAGTGTAGCCAGGTGGCTCCGTAAAACTCTTAATCCATGTCACTAAGAGCTGAAAGTGTAGTTATCCGACTCCGTAAAGCTCTTGGTGGCATTACAACAGGGGACAGAGCTAAAGATTTGTCCCCGAGTATGTCAAGCATATGTTTATTTTATAAATTAGAGTGTGAAAATCGTGGGTGATGTTGTTCAGTTTAAGAAAATTAAAGTTTCTGATAAACATAAGGGAAAATTATTATGCAAACGCGGTTTTCATAAGTGGGAAATTGATAAGGAAAAGCAGTTTGATGTAAAACAGGGAAGATTAGTCACGGTTTATAAATGCAAACGCTGCGGTAAAATAAAAACCGAAGCGAAATAAAAAAGGCTCGAATTAGTTCGAGCCTTTTTTATTTTGTTATGGTACATATCCATCGGGGAAAGGTCTCGTTTTTTGAGCCCTGTCCCCTTAACCTATACCACCAAGAGCTGACGGTGCAATGATCCGGCTTCGCAAAACTCTTGATGGCATCACAACAGGGGACAGGGCGCCAAAAAGCGGCGACCTTTCCCCGATGGATATGTGCCTGAACAGATTTGCTTTCTTTCGTGTGAAGCAAGTGTATTTGTTGTTAATTCACAGCTATCTTTCTGGGTTTAACCGCTTCCTGTTTTGGAATAATTACAGTTATTACTCCGTTGTTGCTTTTTGCATCAATTGCATCCGGGTTAACCCCTTCAGGCATGGTAAATCGACGATAAAAAACACCGTGTTTTCTTTCAATTCGTTTAAAACCTTCGTGTTCAGTTTTTAACTCTGAATTTCTTTCCCCTTTAATTGTGAGAACGCCGTTTTCCATATGGATATCAATATCTTTTGGGTCTACGCCAGGAATGTCTGCAATTAAAAGATACTGGTTGTCTTCTTCTTTAATATCAACAGCGGGTGCCCAGTCGCTAGTGACCACATTACCATTGTCTTCAGCTCTATGATTATGACTCTGTGCACGATTCATTTCATGTTGAAGTTGGTCGAAAAGATTCCAGGGATTGTATTGTGTCATGCTCATGTTTTTCTCCAAAATAATTTAATAAATCTTGCCATTTATGTTGGCTTGAATAGTAGATGGAGTTAGAAATATATTTTTCAAGTTAGAAATAAAAAAATTACAAAGAGTTATATAAAACTCTGAAATAATTCACGCAAGTATTGTTCGCCATGCACACTGTAATACTTGAAAACTCGGTGTTCTCAGTGTCTCTGTGGCAATGTTTTTGTGTTATTATTCGTCTGCAGAAATTTTAGAGTGAAATCATGCCAGATATAAGAAAAAATTTAATTCGCGAAGAGATACAGGCGTTAAATGCTTATCATGTTCCTGATCCGGGAACTATGATTAAGCTGGATGCAATGGAAAACCCATATCATATGCCAGAGGCTATGATGGATGAATGGTTAGGGTTCATTAAACATGCAGAAATAAACCGCTACCCTGATCCCGCAGCAACTAAACTTTCTGCCGTTCTTAAAACGTACATGGGGGTGCCGGATAATAATTCAAGTGTCAATGGGTGCGTGAATTCAATTATTCTCGGGAACGGTTCGGATGAATTAATTCAAATTATGGCCATGGCTGTCACCAAAGCCGGGCGCAAGATTCTTGCACCTGAACCGGGCTTTGTTATGTATAACATGATTGCCACTTTTACTGGTTTAGAGTATCTAGGGGTGCCCCTGAATGAAGATTTTTCATTAGATATGCCGCTTATGCTCGATGCAATTAAAACCCATCAGCCGGCTTTGATTTTTCTGGCTTACCCAAACAACCCAACCGGCAATTTATTTGCGGATAGTGATATTGAACAAATATTAAATGCAGCCGAAGGTCTGGTTGTGGTTGATGAGGCTTATCATCCATTTGCCTGCTGCAGTTTTATGCCGCGATTAGGTGAGTTTGATAACTTGCTGGTGATGCGCACAGTTTCTAAAATGGGATTAGCCGGGTTACGTCTGGGATTGTTAGCGGGGCCTGAAAAGTTGATTTCAGAATTTGATAAAATTCGTTTGCCTTATAATATAAATATACTAACTCAGCTTACCGCAGAGTTTGCACTCAAACATGCAGAGGTGTTCGAACAACAGGCGGCAAAAATTAGAGAGCAGCGTGAATGGTTATTTAGTGCATTAAGTTCTTTCTCGCAGTTTGAGGTTTTTCCCAGTCGCGCTAACTTTATTTTGTTAAGAGTTCTGCAAGGTGATGCTTCACTTATATTTGAAGGCTTGAAAAAACGCGGTGTATTAATTAAAAACTCACATTCTGCCGGTGGCGTATTAACGCAATGTTTACGTATTACAGTAGGCAAACCTGAAGAGAATAAGTTATTAATTGGCGCGCTTAAAGAATGCCTCTAATTTAACATCAGTCATACGGTTATCGCATGACTGACTTTAGATTTACTCTTTTGGTCTTTGTTCTAAAATGGCCTGTGTCACAAAACTTTGGCGTTCACGAATTCCGCTTATCTGAATTTTGTCACCAGGTCTACCATCAGCTATGGCATTTAAAACGTCACGGGTATCGCGAATAATGTTTTTATCAATGTGCGTGATAATGTCTCCCACTCTTACTCCCGCCATTTCTGCAGGGCCGCGATCGAATACATCGGTTATTAAAACGCCCTGAATATCAGGTAAACCAATACGTTGTAACATTTGTTTGTTTAAGTCTACGCCTTCTACGCCTAACCAGCCGCGAATAACTTCACCATGCTCTATTATTTGTTGTACTACATCCGTCACCAGGTTGATAGGTATAGCAAAACTTATACCGAGGTAATTTCCTGTTTGGCTATATATAGCTGAGTTGATGCCGAGAATTTCTCCCTGGGTATTAATCAATGCACCACCTGAGTTCCCTCTATTTATTGCCGCATCGGTTTGTATGAAATTTTCATAAGTATTTAAGCCGACTCTATCGCGTCCTGTTGCGCTGATTATGCCCTGAGTAACGGTCTGACCAATTCCGAAGGGGTTGCCTATTGCAAGTACGATATCACCCACTTGTGTTTTATTGCTGTCGGCAATGGTTACTGCTGGCAACTGTTTTAATTGCGTGCTGATAACGGCGATATCTGTGCCTGGGTCTAAACCGATTATTTGTGCTTCTAACTTGCGCCCATCATGCAGAACGACTTCAATTCTTTGTGCGCCCTCTACAACATGATTGTTGGTTACGATGTAACCTTTTGAGCTAATGATAACGCCGGAGCCCTTGTTGGGTCTTATTTTAGATTTTACTTTATCTTTTCGTGAGGAGGACTGGTTCTCCGGTAATAAGTTTTGTTTTTCTTTTACCAGGTGGTATGCGTTTATACTCACTACCGAGATTGAAGCTTTATTTACAGCATCGGCATAACTATGAGGATTCTTTTTTGGTGGACTGCTTAAACTGTCAATATCAAGAGTAGAAAACGCAATAATACCGCCGCCTATTAACAGCCCAATAACGGCCCAGCCTAAAAGAAAACGTGTAGAATGTGATTTATTCATATTTTAAAAAAATTCCAGTTAAATTTTTTCGAGTTTTTATCCGAGGAACGTAAATGACGCAACTTAATACAATTGTAGAGTATTGTAATGACCTGTTACGAATTAATGAGTTCAAAGATTATTGCCCAAATGGTCTACAGGTTGAAGGAGTTAATGAGGTAAGTCGAATTATTTGTGGTGTTACTGCCTGTCAGGCTTTGATCGAATCAGCAATTGAGAAGCGCGCTGATATACTTCTAGTGCATCACGGTTACTTCTGGAAAAATGAAAATGCCGTGATTACGGGAATTAAGCGTAAGCGAATTCAACGTTTACTTGAACATGATATAAGTTTGCTGGCTTACCACCTGCCGCTGGATGCCCACCCCGAGGTAGGCAACAATAAAACCCTGGCAGATGTTTTAGGTATTAAAATTAATGGCTGTGTTGAGCAGGGCGACTCAAAAGGCTTATTATGGAATGGTGAGTTGCAATCGGCGGTTAATGCAAATGATTTATCAAGCCTCATTGAAAGCCGTTTGCATCGTAAACCTTTGCATCTGAAGGATTTCTCAGATAAAAAGATTAAAACCATTGGCTGGTGTACAGGTGGGGCGCAGCATTATATAGAAGACGCTGCAGCGATGGGTTTAGATGCGTTTATTAGTGGTGAAGTATCAGAGCAGACGTTTCATTTGGCTAAAGAGCTCGATATACATTATTTTGCTGCCGGACATCATGCAACAGAGTCATATGGGGTACAGGCATTAGCTGAACATTTATCATCAAAATTTACTATCAGTAGTGAATTTGTGGATATACCTAACCCTGTATAAGTGCTGATATTTTAGAGTGCTCTGAATTTAGTCCTTAAGAGATGTAATACCTTGCTTTACTAATTGAGTTAACTTATTGATATACATCATTTTTATGATTTAGCCCTTGGATAAAATCAGTAAATGAAGTATGATACTGCGGCAAATTTTTCGTGCCCCCACTTAGCTATTATAAGGTCAAGGGAGGGCGTAATTTAATACTGTTTTTTGACTATAGATGGGTCAGAAAACTGAATTTCAATCAAATTAGTCTAAGAGAGGTACTCATGACTACAGACGGCGCAGATTTAGCCAAACGCCGCTTTCTGACAAACACCACTGCTGTAATTGGTGCTGTTGGAGCTGGTTTTGTAGCTGTACCCTTCCTTTCTTCCTGGGCTCCAAGTGAGCGCGCCAAAACTGCAGGCGCGCCTGTAGAAGTGGATATCAGCAAGTTAGTTGAAGGTCAATTGTTAACAGTTGAATGGCGTGGTAAGCCAGTATGGATAATCAAACGTACCGAGCAAAATTTGAGTGACCTGCCTACATTAGATGATGCGCTTCGTGATCCTGCATCTGAGAATGATCAGCAGCCAACTTATGCACAGAATGCAACACGTTCGATTAAACCTCATGTTGCTGTTATGGTTGGAATTTGTACTCACCTGGGTTGTTCTCCAACCTACCGTCCTGAAATGGGTGCGGCTGATTTAGGTGGTGCTGACTGGAAAGGCGGTTTCTTCTGCCCATGTCATGGTTCTACATTTGATCTGGCAGGTCGTGTTTATTCAGGCGTACCTGCGCCACTTAATCTTGAAATACCGCCTCACTTCTATAAGAGTGAGCGTACAATTCTGATTGGTGAAGATGGAGGAGCGGCATAATGTTTAAAAGTTTAATGACCTGGGTTGATGATCGCTTCCCGGCCACAAAAATGTGGAATGAGCATCTTGCTGAATACTATGCACCAAAAAACTTTAACTTTTGGTACTTCTTCGGTTCACTTGCATTACTAGTATTAGTTATCCAGATTATATCGGGTATTTTTCTAACAATGCATTACAAGCCAGACGGCGCTATGGCGTTTGCTTCTGTAGAATACATCATGCGTGATGTACCTTACGGCTGGTTAATTCGTTACATCCACTCTACGGGTGCAACTGCCTTCTTCGTTGTGGTTTACTTACATATGTTCCGTGGTTTGATGTACGGCTCATTTAAGAAACCCCGAGAGTTAGTCTGGCTTTTCGGTATGTTTATCTACCTTGCCTTGATGGCTGAAGCATTCATGGGTTATCTGCTGCCCTGGGGTCAGATGTCTTTCTGGGGTGCACAGGTAATTATTTCATTGTTTGGTGCCTTACCAATTATCGGTGAGCCATTAACACTGTGGATTCGTGGTGACTTCGTTATATCCGATGCTACGTTAAATCGTTTCTTCGCATTACACGTTATCGCATTGCCAATCGTCTTGTTAGGTCTGGTTGTGGCGCACATCATCGCATTACATGAAGTGGGTTCAAATAATCCTGAAGGCGTTGAAATTAAGAAACACAAAGATGAAAATGGTATTCCTTTAGACGGTATTCCTTTCCATCCATACTATTCTGTTAAAGATATAGTGGGCGTCATTGTATTTTTGATGTTCTTTAGTCTGGTTCTGTTCTTTGCACCAGAAGGTGGCGGTTACTTATTAGAGCACGCTAACTTTATTCCTTCTGATCCATTGAAAACGCCTGAGCATATTGCACCGGTTTGGTATTTCACACCGTTCTACGCAATTTTACGTGCGGTACCTGATAAATTAATGGGTGTTATTGCAATGGGTGCGGCAATTGTTGTGTTATTCCTGTTGCCCTGGATTGATCAGTGTAAGGTTAAATCGGTTCGTTACCGTGGTCTAAGTTTTAAGATCTTACTGACTGTATTCATAATTTCATTTATCGCTCTAGGTCGTTTAGGTATGTTGCCTGCAACACCTTTCTTAACCCTGTTATCGCAAATTTTTAGTGTTTTGTACTTTGGTTTCTTCATTGCCCTGTACTTCACATCTAAGAACGAAAAAACGAAACCTGTACCAGAGAGGATCACGAAATGAGAAATTTACCAAGTGTAATCCTGCTTTCAATAGTATTGGGTTTTTCAGGCTCAGTTATGGCAGCTGGCGGCAACGTCCATCTTGATAAAGCGCCTGGCGACCTAACCGATACAGAGTCATTGAAGCGTGGCGCACAGGCTTTTGCAGATAACTGCTTAAGCTGTCATGCTGCCGACTACATGCGTTATAATCGCATTGGTCGCGACCTTGGCTGGACTGATCTTGAAGTAACTGAAAAATTAATTAACACACGTGGCGCGGATGGTGAAAAAACCAAAGTGGGTGAGTTAATGAAAATTGCAATGGACAATGACTATTCAAGTGTTGCCTTTGGCACAAAGATTCCCGGTTTAACGGTAACTGCTCGTGCTAAAGGTGCTGACTGGTTGTATACCTATTTACGTACTTTCTATCTAGATGATTCACGTCCTACAGGCATGAATAATCTGGCGTTTGCTGATGTTGGTATGCCTCACGTGTTATGGGAAAAGCAGGGTTTACAAAAAGCTATTTTCAAAACAGAAAAAGGCGAAGACGGCAACGATAAGCATATATTTGAGAAGATGGAAATAGTACAAGCTGGTACTATGTCTGTTGAAGAGTATGATGCTTATGTTGGCGATCTGGTTAACTTCATGGTTTACATGGGTGAACCAATGCAGCTAGAGCGTAAGAGTCTTGGAATCAAGGTGCTTATCTTCCTGTTCATCTTCGCTATTGTTGCTTACATGCTGAAGAAAGAATACTGGAAAGACGTTCACTAAAAAATAGTCGTAAATCGTAAGTCGTAAGTCATAAGTTTAAAGCGGGGCAGTATTGCCACTTTTGCTTTTTACTTGGGCTTGCGACTTCTGACTTCTGACTTATAAGTTTTTATCGAGGTTTAAAATTATGGCGTCTAATACACTCGCCAATCGCAGATCGGTTATGAATCTGTTTACATCACCATCTTGTCCTTACTGTCATCTTGCGCGTATCGTCCTGGCGGAGAAAGACATTACTTTTGAAGCAATTGATGTTGATATAAATAATCCGCCAGAAGATTTATCAGAACTGAATCCATACAACACTGTGCCAACATTAATAGATCGTGATCTGGTGCTTTATGATTCGCGCGTTATTGTTGAGTATTTAGATGAGCGTTTTCCGCATCCGCCTTTGATGCCGGTTGACCCTGTTTCTCGCGCAAAAACGCGTTTAGCTTTACACCGTGTTGAAAAAGACTGGTTTCCACTGATGAATGATATTTTGACAAAGGGTGAAAAAACGGCTGCAAAAGCACGTAAGATGTTGCGTGAAAGCATTATTTCATCGAATGAACTGTTTAAAGTGTTGCCATTTTTTCTAAGTGAAGATTATAGTCTTGTTGATGTGACTATCGCGCCTTTATTATGGCGTTTGCCTGTAATGGGTATTGAACTTCCTGAAGAGGCTAAATCAGTTACCGATTATGCAGAGCGTATATTCGAGCGTGAAGCATTTCAGATAAGCCTGTCTGAGGCTGAACGAGAAATGCGTCTCTAGCGTTATTATTTTAGAGTGAAAATGATGGAGAAAATGACATCCAGTCGTCCTTATCTAATAAGATCATTGTATCAATGGATTGTAGATAATGGTGTAACACCCTATGTATTAGTTGATGCACTAGTTGATGGTGTGGATGTTCCAGAACAGCATATTCAGGACAATAAAATTGTTCTGAATATTGCACCAATGGCTGTTCAGGGTTTAACGCTGGGTGATGATGCAATTAGTTTCAGTGCGCGCTTTAGTGGTAAATCGTTAAATCTTTTAGTGCCAACAGAAGCTGTATTGGCTATATATGCTAGAGAAAATGGTCAGGGCATGATGTTTAACGAAGAACCCGGTTCAACCACACCACCGGATGACACAACGCCACCTGACGACAAACCTAAACCTTCCCTGCGAGTTGTTAAATAGTTTTTATTCTTTAACCGGGCGTTTCTGTAGTTTTCTTTGTAATGTTCTTCTGTGCATTCCCAATGCCCTGGCGGTAGCTGAAACGTTTCCATTATTATCCAGTAATACTTTTTGTAGATGTTCCCATTCCAGGCGTTTTGGTGACAAGGGGTGCTCTGCAGGTGTAACAGATTCATTGGCAGAATCTTTATTAAAGCTGGCAATTATTTCATCGGCATCAGCTGGTTTGGTCAGGTATTGTTTCGCTCCAAGTTTTATTGCCTGTACAGCAGTAGCAATACTGGCGTAACCGGTTAACATTACGATGTTTATATGTGGATTTATTTCAACCAGGTTCTCTACAAGTAACAAGCCCGACTCTTCGCCAATTCTTAAGTCAACAACCGCATAAGCAGGTTTATGCAATTGTGCTAATTTTATAGCTTCAGCTGAATTTGTAGCCGTTAAAGCGCTGTAACCACGTCGTTCAATGGCATTATATAAAACAAGACAAAAAGTTTCATCGTCATCGACTATAAGTATATCTATATCGGCGTTGGAGTTATCACTGGTCATTACGAACCTCAGTATTGCTTTGAGTTAGAGGTAAGATTACTTTAACACTAGCGCCACCCTGTTGCCTGTTGGAAAGATAGATTTTCCCGCCAAGGCGTTCAATTGAAGCGTAAGCGAGAAATAAGCCTAACCCCAGGCCCTGGTCTTTACTTGTATAGGTTTGTTTGCCTGCATGTGTCTGTATCATTGAGTCAAGCCCCGCTCCATTGTCCATAACAGTGATTGTGATTTGCTCTTCCTGTTGTTCAACTATAAGAATAATTCTATCAGGTGATGCATCAGCGGCATTATTAAGAATATTAATAAGCGCTTGTGTCATGGTTTGTTCGGCTAGAATTTGAGCATTAATGTTGTTTAAATCGCTGGTTAATTCGAGCTTAGTGGAAGGTCGTTGAAGTTGCCATTGTTCAATTATCTCTAAAATGTATTCCTGAACAGTTAACATTTTACCACCGGTTATGAGTTCTTCACCAGCAGATTGAGAAAGTGTAGTTAATGCAGATTTACAGCGATCGACCTGTTCACGAATTATTTTCAAATAGTCGCTAGACGATTCTAATTCTTTCATGTCCTGCATTTCTTTTACAATAATGGCAATAGTCGATAGAGGAGTGCCCAGTTCATGCGCTGTTCCTGCTGCGAGAGTACCAAGCGCAACCAGTCGTTCGTCCCTTAATGCGTTTTCGCGAGCCTGTGCAAGATCATGGTCTCTATCGCGTAAACTATTAGCCATGCGTGCCACTACATAAGCAACCAGAAAAGCAGTCACCATATAACCTAACCACATGCCTATAATATGTTCATGAAAACCTGAGTTCTGTGGCATCATGTGCATATCATGAGGTGAGTTATCCATGATGGGTTTATAGAAAAACATTAGCGAGGTGTAACCAAGCATGCTCAGCCCGGTGATAAGCCATATTGCTTTACCAGGAAGTAATGTCGCTGCAATAAATATCGGAACCAGATAAAACCAGCCAAATGGGTTGCTTGCACCACCTGTAAAATAAAGAACACTGGTAAAGGCGGCTACATCAATTATAAGTTGTAATGTGAGAATCTTATCTGTTATCGGTTTTTTGCGATATAACCACCATCCGGTCATTATATTAATAAATAACAGTGCGCCTAAGATGACAGATATTGAAAATATTGGTAGTGCAAGTTCATTAAATGATGCATAAATTATGAATAAAAATGCAGCAGTAATTAAAAAATTACGTAACATAAAAAGGCGATACAGATTATGTGCCTGAGTATTTTTGTGTTCAAAAAAATGTGGGAATCGAATCATAGTAAAATTAATCTATACCGGGATGTTATTTTGATTTATTAGTTAAACAGAAAAATATAAATGATATATAAAGCATAGTGATATTCCCGATTAGCAGCAGTTTAGCTATTTTTTGTTAATAACGATATGATATTTTACTTTATATATCATATTTTTCACCTGCGACATTCTGTCGCATTATGGCTTTTATGTTTGTATATTAGACTGTGAATACAGTCCAGACCATATGGTGTTGGAATAATGATTGAAAAAATAAATCTACACAATTATCGGCTGGTTTGGCATTTAGTGTTCAGAAGTTTGAGAGCAAGTTAATGTGTGAAGATTGCTCGGATAGACAGGATTGCAATGAACTGTTGGATAAATCAATCGTATGATTCATCAAATTCGGGGAAAGGTCGACGTTTTTTTGCGCCCTGTCCCCTTAACCCAAACCACTAAGAGTTGACAGTGTAGCGAGTCGACTCTGTAAAACTCTTGATGGCATCACAACAGGGGGACAGAGCGGGAAACAAGCTCAGTCCCCGATGGAGATGTTCCTGAGCAGTGACATTTCTTTCAGCTCATGAAAATTTGTCGTTTCATCTCGTTCCCACGGTCCACTGTGACAATGTTTTATAAATCAGGTAATGTTTTCCCAGGATTTAATATATTATTTTTATCAAACACATGTTTAATCTGATGCATTAAACTGATTTCATTTATACCTAATTCTTTAGAAATATAATCACGCTTTTCAATGCCTACCCCATGTTCTCCAGATAAACTTCCATTTAGGCTTAACACCAGATCAAAAACTTCATTAAGGCATCGTGCTGCTGCTTTCATCTCAGTTTCATTGTCAGGATTAACGAGTAAATTAACATGAATGTTGCCATTTCCTGCATGGCCAAAATTTACAATTTTTATATTGTGAGTTTTACTTAGTTCATCAAGCCCATTAATCAGGGCAGGAATATTTGAAACGGGTACAACTACATCTTCATTTATTTTTTTAGGTGCAATCTTTCTTAATGAAGGTGAAAGAGCCTTACGTGTTTTCCAGAGAGCTGCGGCTTCTGCTTTAGTTTCTGCTAGTTGTATTTCAATGTATCCGTCTACTTTGCAGGCTGCAATAACCGATTTTGATTCAATCTGAATAGTGTCTGCATGACCATCTACTTCAATCATAAGCATGGCTGCTGCATTCTCTGGTAATGGTGTTGTCGAATAATCGCGTACCATATCAAGTGCGTTTTTATCCATGAATTCTAAAGCACAGGGGGTGACGGCCTGCGACATAATGTTTGAAACGGCACGTGCCGCTGCATTAATGCTTTTATAAGTTGCTTTTAATGTATGTTTAGCCGGCGGTAGTGGAAGCAGCTTAAGTGTGGCTTCTGTGATGAGAGCTAAATTACCTTCTGAACCAATAATAAGCCGAGTCAGGTCATAACCAACAACGCCTTTAGTTGTGTAGGTGCCACATTTTATAATATCACCGTTACCTGTAATGGCGCGTAGGCCTAATGTGTTTTCACGACAAGTGCCGTATTTTACAGCGCGAGGACCAGCTGAATTGTATGCGAGGTTGCCGCCAACAGAACAGAAGGCCGCACTTGTTGGGTCTGGGGCCCAGAATAAACCGTGTTCCGTAGCACATTTTTGTACTTCAAGATTAGTGACACCAGGTTGAACACTAATGCAGCGATTTTCTGCATCCATATTTATGATTTTATTCATGCGTTCAAAAGAAATGATAATGCCGCCACTTATAGGGACGGTAGCACCTGTGGTGCCGGTTCCTCGCCCGCGAGCTATTAAAGGTGTTTTGTATTGATTACAAACGCATATAATCTGTTGAACCTGATCTTCAGTTTCGGGGAAAACAACTGCCAGTGGCTGTGCATGACGCCGGCTATTATCATAACCATAAGCCAGGCATTCAGAAATATTTGTTAAAATATTTCTGGCAGATAATATTTTTTGTAACTGATTTAGAAGCGGTTTACTCATATCTTATTAATTTTAATGTTGGTTGGGATTAGTGCCCATTAATTGAGAATCAACAAGATCACCCAGGCAATGAATAATAAGTAAGTGTGTTTCCTGGATGCGAATTGGCGTATCGGAATCAACCCGAATTTCTACATCATCATGCGCTAGTCGCGAACTGACTTCGCCACCACTTTGTCCTGTTAAGGCGATGACTTTCATTTTTCGTTCGTGAGCCATATCTAATGCACTAACAATGTTTCCAGAATTACCACTGGTAGTGATAATTAATAAAAGATCTGTTTCCTGGCCGAGAGCTGCAACCTGACGAGAAAAAATCTGGTCATAATTATAATCGTTTGCTATTGAGGTGAGTATTGATGTATCGGTAGATAGTGCAATGGCTGGAAGGCCGGGGCGTTCCATTTGAAATCGATTTAACATCTTCGATGAAAATAGTTGGGCCTCGCCAGCTGAACCACCATTTCCACAAGATAAAATTTTACCTCCGGATAAGAGGCTGTGAGTCATAAGTTGGGCACCCAGTGCAATTGAGTTTTTTGCTTTTTCTAAAGTGCGTTGTTTTGTTGCTATGTTTTCTGCAAAGTTGTGTTCAATAATTTCTATAAGATTCATAGTTAATCAGTTGTATGTTTTTAGAGTGACGGGGTCCAGTTTAAAATGCGTTTTTAATCCATTCAATTGTCAGGTTGCTGTATTCACCGCTGATTGCTATTACATCAAAACGAGCGTTCATTTCACGGCCTTTTTTTTGCATATAGTAAAGAGCTGTTTTTTGTATTTTGTTTTGTTTAGTGGGTGTTACACTGGCTTTCGCTCCGCCATAATCCTCATTTTTCCTGTAACGAACTTCTATAAAGACAACCGCATTCTGATGCTGCATTATTAAGTCTATTTCACCATAACGGCTATTAAAATTTTTTTCGATCAGTTTCAAACCATTTTTTGTTAAATAGTTTAAGGCAAAATTTTCGCAGGTTTTGCCTTTAGTTGATCGGCTGCTGAATGGCTTGAGTTTTATCAATAGTTAAGTTCACCGGTAGTGTATTAATGTCAATTAACGTCGGTATGCCACGTATAAACTGAGCTGATAATAGTTCTCTGTGGATACGGTTAAATGGATCAAGGTACAGATTACCCGTTTGACCGGAGAATCGCTCATAACTTTTACCCTGTAAGCGACCCAGAAATGGAATTAAATTATAGGCATCTACACCGAGTGCAAAAAAACGAGTGTAACGTTGCTGTTCTGGCCAGTAATTTATAAGTGACTGTTTAGGTTTTGTTGGCGCATTGAGTATCCAGGGCATATCTAAAAAGTTTAGATCATCAATGTCGCGGTCAGCCTGCTTGTTAAGTTGCCCGGTAAATGCATGTGATGTGGCATATACGGGAATTTCACCTGCATAGTGAAATTTAAATTGAGGTTTTAGTTGCCGGGCATCTTTGGGTGTGGCAGCCATAAAAATCATGCCCACATCCTGGCGACGGTAGGGGGTGAATTTCATTTTTGTGCGCATAACATTCTGGATGCTGCGGTACCGACTATAACTTTGTTTTATATTTAACATGTTTTGAATCGGTTTCTTAAAGTCGTTTTTATTGGGAGTATAAGTTTGTGTGCTGACTACTATTCCGCCTAACTCTTCAAAGCGTAACTGGAAGGCATTGCGTAAACGTTCACCCCAGGGGCCTTCAGGAACCAGTACCGCAGCGTGAGTGTGTGCTTGTCGAAAGGCCATTTCTGCAGATTGGCGGGCTTCATCTTCTGGCAGTAGGCCAAACTGAAAAAGTTTTTCGCTAGTTTTAAACTGGGTGCTGGCATAGTTAAGGGTCAGGGTGGGTATATTGATCTCTTCCGCTCGAGCAAGAATGTCTACAGCTGATTTAAGGAAGGGGCCTATTATAAAGTCAGCTCCCTGGTCAGAGGCTTTTTTATAGTAATTCCAGATTGCGGCCTGATTATCACTGGTGTCTATAAAGCTAATTTTGGGTTGAAATGATTTGTCCGGGTGTTGATAGTAGGAGGACATGATTCCATCACGAATTGCAGCGGCTACCTGAGCATATTTTCCATTTAGGGGAAGGAGTATGGCTATATGTTTTGGTTGTTCAATTAATTCGATTTGTTTGTCACCAAACTCTTTAATAAATATTTTTGCTGCTGGGTGTTCTGGGTACTCTTTACGCCATGAGTAAATTCCGTCCTGTAGGTGTTGCCAGTCAACCTGACCACGTTTGGCTATTTTCGCTAATTCGACCCAACCAAGAAAATCGGCATTAAGGGGTGCGCTGCTAAGTTGTTGCAGGCTTGTTTTTGGTAACAGGGAAAGAGCTTCCCATATTGCCTGATGGTTAAGTTCCTGATCAAACTGATCGGTCAGTAATTTATCCATTTGAACACGCGTTTTAGCTGATTCTAAAGGATAACCGGCATCCAGAAAGGCTCTTGCTCGTAAGCGCATTAATCGAATTTGCTTTTCTGTTGATAAAATTTTTGAAATATTTAGCAGTTTTAGCGCAAACCGGGCATCACCTCGACTTAACTCAATCTCTGCTTGCAGTAAATTGTAATCTATTGATTCTTCTCGCCCCAGCAACTCAAGGTTTAAGGATGAAAGTTGCTGCTCGGCCAGATCGAACTGTTTTTGAAGGAGAAGAATTTCTGCTGCTCTTAATAAGTGTCTGTTTCTATCAGCCCCGCTAGAAAGCGCTGCCAGCTCCATGTATTTGCCCGCTGTTTCAGTGGGATCAAGAAGTTCAGTTCCGTCTAAAGCTGAAGGATCTATTTGGTCTAATGGCTTATCGGTGATGATGCGGTCTTTTGGCGCACACCCGTAAAAGCTGAGGGCGATGAGTAAGAGTAAAGTTGTGCGAATAAATAATGTCATTATCTAATGTGTGTCAGCTGATGTTATTATGGCAAACGAGAGTATCTGTTTTGGAGTCCCAACTGTCAATGAATCAGGGCACACTTTATGTAATCGCTACCCCAATAGGTAATCGTGCTGATATGGGTGAGCGTGCAATTTCGGTATTAAAACAAGTTGATCTGATTGCTGCTGAGGACACGCGGCACAGTAAAAATTTAATGCAACATTATAACATTGCTACACCAATGCAGGCTTATCATGAGCATAATGAGGAGCAGGCGACACCGAAATTAATACAACGATTGCTTGCAGGTGAGAATATCGCTTTAATTTCTGACGCGGGCACGCCTTTATTAAGTGATCCGGGTTATCGCTTAGTTAAAGCAGCGCATGAAGCAGCGCTAAAAGTTAGCCCAATACCCGGTGCATGCGCTGCTATAGCGGCGCTTTCTGTATCCGGGCTGGCGACAGATCGATTTATGTTTGCGGGTTTTCCGCCTCATAAGCAGGGAGCCAGACAAAATTTTTATCGAGAATTTGAGAATCAGTCGGTTACACTGGTATTTTATGAATCTAGTCATCGAATCGTCGCATCTGTAAATGATATGCTGCAAATTTTTGGTGAAAATAGACGGGTTGTCCTGGCAAGAGAGATAACGAAGCTATTTGAAACGGTGCATAGCACTGAACTAGGTGACTTACTAGAGTGGCTACAGGCAGATTCAAATCAACAGAAAGGTGAGTTTGTACTTGTTGTAGAGGGTGCAGAACAACAGATTAATCCACAATCAGCTGAGCTCGGCATGGTATTGAAGGTGCTGCTGGAAGAGTTACCAGTAAAGCAGGCAAGCCAGATGGCTGCTAAAATCACAGGGCAGAAGAAAAACCAGGTATATAAACTGGCACTTGAATTGACTGGTAAGTAACTGATATTTAAGTCATTAGTGTTATAATGTTTAAATGTCATGAGGTGTTTGTCGAGATTGTTTTCACTTTTTTTTCGTCTAAGTATTTGATATTTATTTAAATATTTTAATCGTCAAAAAATAGCCTGATAACACTATATAACTGTGTCGAATAAGTTTACATGCATAGCCGTATTTAGTCGGCTTTATTATTCTAATTTTTTGTAACCAATTGTTTATAATCATATTATAAAAATGGGTATGACCTATGCAATGTAATCAGGCAAGGCTTACAGCCATGGTAAAAAACGAACGAAAAGTTAAGCTTAAGTTGCCTAAAATCGCTGGACTGTAAAGCATCTAAATGACAAAAGTTAAAATGCCTCGTATTTGAGCAGGAAATCAGCCGGTCAGATACATTTAGATATTTATAGACGGAGTTTCAGATGGCACCATTACAAGCAGTATATGAAGATTTCAGTGCATGTTGCGACGAATTTGTTGAGGGTGTTTCTTACCTTAAAGATCGTGCAATGCCTAAAGCGGTTAATCGCTTTCAGCAGGCTTATGAGTCTGTTGGAAGAGCAGATGTATATCATAATAAGTATGCTTCGTATTGCGGGTTGGCACGGGTTTTATCGGGTGATGCAACGGGTTTAGAAATGTGTCGTCACGCTTCTAAGGGCGAGTTACATGATGGCGATGTATATTTAAATCTAGCAAGAGCCGAATGGTTTTATGAAAATCGAAAAGCGGCAATTATAGCGCTTAAAAAAGGCCTGCAAATAGATAACCGTCACCCGGGGTTACGTCAGATGCGTGAACAGTTGGGCATTCGGCAGCGTAGCCCATTACCATTTTTACCTCGTACGCATCCTTTAAATCATGCGCTGGGTAAACTAATGAGGCATGTAACAGCAGTTTAAGTGTGGTCAGGTAATTTTGAGCAAAAATATATTTGCAGAAAATAAAGAGTATTAGCGTGGTTGGCCACAGGTGTTTCATCTGTGGTTTTTTTTTCAGAATTTTTTACATATCCAGATAGATGGTTGGCGGTGCAGGCCAGCTTAAAAGGGAGGTTGATTTGAGTATACAAAAAGTTACTTACAAAGATTATAGTCTTTGTTGTCCTGATTTTATTAATGGTATCGAGTTTCTGAAGCGTGGAATGATTTCACAAGCCCGTCACTGTTTCGAGGTGGCGTACGAGCAAACTACTTATAGGGATATTCATTATAATAAATATGCCTCTTTTTGCGGTTATGCGCGGGCGTTAGCAGGTGACCGTGGTGGTGTGGCAATCTGTCGTGAAGTAGCTCGTAATGAATTATATGATGGAGATGTTTTTTTTAATCTGGCGAAGTCTGAATGGCACTTTAAAGATCGTAGACGTACCGTTGATTCATTACTTCATGGTATGGAGGTTGACAATATGCACCCGGGTATGCGTGAATTGAGTGCTAAGTTACGAATGCGTAAAAAAGCCACTATTGGCTTTTTACCAAGAAATAGTGCGTTAAATAATACATTAGGTAAATTATTTAGAAAATAATTTATATGTTGTTTTGGGGGTTTTTATTAAGTAAATGGTTGATAGATATTGACTGTTTTTTTTTGAGTTTATTTGAGGTTTTATATGTAGCGTTTTAATGCAGACTTGATATTAACAAGAACAAGGAGGTTGTTGTGTCTTATATAAAAGCGGTTTATATGGATTTAAATGAATGCTGTAATGATTTTGTAAAAGGCATTGAATTATTAGAACAAAGCTCGATTCACGACGCGAGCAATTTTTTTCAACGTGCCTGTCACTCCGTTTCAGCTGATCACCGGTTTTTCTCCAAGTATCATTCGTATTATGGCTTTTCATGTATATTAAGTGGCAAATATGAAGCAATTGATTTTTGCCGTCATGCGGTTCAAAAAATGCCCTTTGATGGTGATATCTGCATGAATTTAGCAAGAGCTGAAATTTTTTTAAATAACCGTCTTGAAGCATTAAGTGTAATTAAGACCGGTTTGCAGTACTCGTCAAATCATGGAGGCCTGCAAAAGTTGCAGTCAAATTTAGGCGTACGTAAACGAAAGCCTCTGCCATTCCTCTCCAGAAATAATCCGATGAGTATTGCATTAGGTAAGCGCATGCGAAAAATGAGGTGATGGCTGAGAATAGGTAGTAGTGGGCATTGTTCAGGGTTCTAAACTGGTAGAGCTTTACGTTGTTCAGGCACATCTCCCTCGGGGAAAGGTTGACACTTTTTGGCGCCCTGTCCCCTGTTGTGATGCCATCAAGAGTATTGCGGAGTCGGTTCACGACACTGCCAGCGCATAGTGGTATGGGTTAAGGGGACAGGGCACAAAAAGCAGTGACCTTTCCCCGAGGGAGATGTTCCATAGCAAGGTTCGCTAATGTATATAAGCAAACAATTATTATTCATCAACTTATGTTATAATTAGCGCCGAAGTTGGCTGGGCAATCGCTGTATGATTTTATCATAGAGAGGAAAGTCCGGGCTCCAAAGGGCAGGGTGCCAGGTAACGCCTGGGGGGTGTAATGCCCACGGCTAGTGCAACAGAAAGATACCGCCTCCGCCTACTTTTAGTGGGTTGAGGTAAGGGTGAAATGGTGCGGTAAGAGCGCACCGCGTTTACTGGTAACAGTGACGGCAAGGTAAACCCCACCTGGAGCAAGACCAAATAGAGAAGCTGAGGCGCGGCCCGTGCTGCTTCTGGGTAGGTCGCTTGAGGCGCATAGTGATGTGCGTCCTAGATGAATGATTGTCACGACTTCGGTTGTACAGAACCCGGCTTACAGGCCAACTTCCCTTTTTTTCCGCTGCTCGCTCAGCTTACGCCTGACGGGTCGCATGGCTTCGTTGGGCAATGGACATTTACATTTGTAAACTCACATTGCCCGCCTTGCCCTGCAACCCGTCAGACGCAACCTGAACGAGCGCTCTCCTCCGACGTAACTATACCTGTGCTCAGGCTTTGCCTGAGGAACCTTTTTTTAGTTTGCACTTTGTGCAAACTGTCTCGTTCTTGTGATTCTTCTGAGGGAGGGGCAGGCACGTAGATTGATCTCGTTCCCACGGTCCTCCGTGGGAATGCATAGGTAATTTATACGCGAGATTTGAAATGTAATTCGAGCCACATTCTATTTTTTGTCACTTACTTAAAATCTCAGTGCGCTTTGTGTCTCTGTGGCTTATTTCTATAGTTTAAAGGCCTTATTTTGTTTTCTGCATAGGTTTAACCACAGTCAAACCCAGTGACTCCCAGTTCTGCATGCCGCCCCGGTAATATTTTATGCGCGCTGCCGGGTAGCCGAATTGTAAAAGTATTCTGATGGCTGTTGGGGATTGGCCGCACCATATTCCGTTACAGTACATAATGATGGTTTTTGCGTTATTGAAATTCAACGCGTTGCCTGTATTGAGTACATTGAATTTATCTTCCATTATTTCAAGCGCGCGTTCTTCGTTTTTAAACTCTGTGAAAGGTATGTTAATAGTGCCTGGTATAGTGCCGCGTTTTACCCATGCGTCTGTGCGAGAATCGATGATCATTAAATTTTCATTACCGCCACTTATTTTCTTTAGGTAATTGATCATTTCTAAACTACCAATGGTTTCTACAGCGTGAGGTTTGAAGGGATGCATGGGCTGTATCTTGCCGCGGTGTGTTTTCTGGAAGTATTTGCTGATTATGTTATCGCGGTTCTGGTTGCGCTTTATGGTTACTGTTTGTCCATTATGTTTGACGTCTATGCTGTAAAGTTCATGGTTAATCATGACTTTTTTGGTTTTTTCTTCAGCAAAAACCGTGAAAGTTAAGGTTAATGATATTAATAGGCTGCAAATGATAGTTTTAGGCATAAATGTCTCTTATTTTGCTGGTTATTACACTATTTTATATAGTGTAAATTATCTCTGAATAATAGTGGATTTTGCCATTCCGGGTAAACTTCTAAAAAATACCTAAATTTCTTAAATACCATCTTAAGTTAAAGTAATTTATTAAGTTGTCATCCCAACCTGTTGAGTTATCTTTTCTTATTCCGTTTGTCCGCGTGTAAATTATGTGAAGTAGCTCTAAGTTGTTGTCATATAAGGAAATATTTCCTTATTTATCCTGTGTTTTTGCTTGACAGTGGTGGGTAGTGGTACCTATAGTTCGGTTATGTGGGGAAATGTGGGTGAATGTGGGTGAATGTGCATTTTTCGACACAGGGCTACCTGAATACAGGTAGGGCGAAAATATAAAAATGGCGAATTAATAATAAACATGATTTTTCGTGGCATTAACAATCTAACGCTGGATGCAAAGGGCCGAATGGCTATTCCCTCGCGTTACCGTGACAAGCTCATGGAGTCTTGTGGTGGGCGATTGATAGTGACGGTTGATCGTGATCGTTGTTTGTTGGTGTATCCGCAGCATGAGTGGGAAGTGATAGAAGCTCAAATTGCCAGTTTGCCAAGTTTGAATAAACAGTCGCGTTTATTGCAGCGTTTGTTAATTGGTCATGCAACAGAGGCAGAGCTGGATAGTCAGGGGCGCATCTTGTTACCAAACATGCTGCGTGATTATGCCGGGCTTGATAAAAAATGCGTACTGATTGGTCAGGGTAAGAAATTTGAAATCTGGGATGAATTGTTGTGGACGGAAAATCAGCAAGTCTGGTTAGCTGAAGCGGATAGTGATGAAGGTGAGTTGCCGAGCGCATTGGAAAGTTTGTCACTCTAATGGAGGCGTCGACAAATCAGCATCGACCGGTTCTGCTTAATGAAACGATCGAGGCGCTGGCTATAAAGGCTGATGGTTTTTATCTTGATGGTACATTTGGTCGAGGCGGGCATAGTGCAAAAATTCTTGAAGCGCTGAGTGAGAAAGGAAGGCTTATAGCGTTTGACCAGGATCCGCAGGCAATTAAAGTTGCTGAAGAGAAATTTGCAGGTGATTCAAGGTTTGAAATAGTACAGCGTAATTTTGAAGACCTGCAAGACGTTGTGGCTGATCATGGAATGATGAAAAAAGTTGATGGGGTGTTACTGGATATAGGGGTTTCATCACCACAACTGGACGATGCATCAAGAGGGTTTAGTTTTATAAAACCGGGGCCGTTAGATATGCGTATGAATCCAGGCGTTGGGCAGTCAGCAGCAGAGTGGTTAGCTAGCGTAACAGAATATGATCTGACTACGGTTTTAATGCATTTCGGAGAAGAAAAATTTGCGCGACGTATTGCTAATGCAATTGTTGAAACTCGAAAAGAAACGCTTATAGACGATACGGTGCAGCTGGCAAATATTATTGAAGCGGCAATACCAGTTAAGCCAAAAAACAAACACCCGGCTACAAAAAGTTTTCAGGCAATTCGGATACATATAAATCGAGAGCTAGAGGTGTTAGAGCGAGCATTGCAATCAGCTTTAAATGTGCTGGCAATAGGTGGGCGTCTTGCAGTTATTAGTTTCCATTCGTTAGAAGATAGAATGGTAAAAAGATATTTCAGGAACGTATCAAGGGGGCCGCAAATTCCTAAAGATATTCCTGTATTAGCAAAAGATTTACAACAGCCTTATAAGTTGGTTGGTAAAGCAGTTAAACCTGGTAAGCAGGAACTGCTTGAAAATCCCCGGTCACGTAGTTCGGTATTACGTGTGATAGAGAGGGTGATGTGAAAATGATGTGGATAATGGTCGCAATACTGGTTTTAGCGACGATGGGTTCTGCAGTAGGGGTTATTTATAGTAAACACCAAACCAGAAAAATGTTTGTGAGTTTGCAGAAGTTGCACAAACAGATTGATGAATTAAATATTGAATGGGGTCAATTGCAGCTTGAGCAAAGCGCATGGTCTTCGCATGGCAGAATTGAAAAAATTGCACGTAAAAAATTACAAATGACATTGCCAAAAGCAAATGAAATTATATATATAAAACAATGAAAAATAAAAATTATAAACCACATTATCAATTTAGGCGCATTGTAGTTTTGTCTGTATTCGCATTGATAATTGTGGGTTTATTTTGGCGTGCTCTGGATATGCAGGTTATCAATCAGCCATTCTTCAAGCAACAAGGTGATGCGCGCCATCTTCGTGTCGTTCCAATATCGGCACACCGCGGTGATATATATGATAGGAATGGCGAACCTTTGGCAATTAGCACACCCGTTGATTCTGTTTGGGTGAATCCAAAAGAAATTAAAAATGATTTACATCGCGTTACTGAAATAGCTAAAACGTTAAAAATTAATTCACAACACCTGAAAAATAAATTAGCCAAAAACGCGAATAGAGAATTTGTTTATATTCTTAGGCAAGTGGCACCAGAACTAGCTGGGAAAATAAAGGCGTTGTCAATTCCAGGTGTTTACCTGCAGCGTGAATACAAAAGATATTATCCGGCCGGTGAAGTTACTTCGCATGTAATAGGTTTTGCGAATGTTGATGATAAAGGTCAGGAGGGGTTAGAGCTCGCTTATGATGAATGGTTAAGAGGTGATCCCGGGGCTAAGAGGGTTATTAGAGACAGGTTAGGTCAGGTTGTTGATGATATTGAAAGAATCAAAACTGCTGAACCTGGGAAATCGGTGCAGCTCAGTATTGACCGGCGAATACAATATCTTGCTTATCAATCATTAAAATCAGCAGTAAAAGAACATAAAGCCATTGCAGGATCTGCAGTGGTTTTAGACGTTCATACAGGTGAAGTTCTTGCGATGGTCAATCAGCCATCTTTTAATGCAAATGATAGAAGCCAGCTAAAGCCGGGTGTTTATAGAAATCGATCAGTTACTGACGTGTTTGAACCCGGTTCAACAATGAAGCCATTTACCATCGCGGCGGCACTCGAAACGGGGCGTTGGCATCCAAAAGATAATGTGCGCACATCTCCGGGTTATTACAAAGTGCAGGGCAACACGATTAAGGATATGCGTGATTATGGAAAAATAAATCTTGAAGATATTATTTTAAAATCAAGTAATGTTGGTGTAAGTAAGGTTGCTTTATCTCTCGACCAGGAGCAGCAGTTAGATATGTATCTAAAGCTCGGATTCGGCGTAAATAGTGGCAGTGGTTTTCCGGGGGAGAGAAATGGTAATTTGCGCACAGGCCACTTAAGTGATTTTGAGCGTGCGACCATGTCATTTGGTTATAGTTTATCTGTAACGCCATTGCAATTAGCGAGAGCATATTCCGCGATTGCTGCAAATGGAATTGTTCACCCTGTTTCATTTTTACGTAAGGATGAGCCTGTTGAAGGTGAGCGGGTAATGAGTGAGGCAACGGCTAAAAAAGTTCGCCGTATGATGGAGCGAGTAGTGGGGCCGGAAGGTACGGCAAATAAGGCATCTATTGCTAATTACCGAGTGGCAGGTAAAACAGGAACGGTTCATAAATTTATATCAGGCGGTTATGCAGAAGATCGATATTTGTCCGTTTTTGCGGGCATAGCCCCGGCATCAGATCCACGGTTAGTTATGATTGTCATGTTGAATGAGCCGCGTAATGGAAAATATTTTGGCGGTCAGGTTGCAGCACCCGTTTTTTCCAGGGTTATATCAGGTGCATTGCGGTTACTCGATATTGCGCCTGATGATTTATCTTATGTACAGAAAAAACCCCTGAAGGTAAATGGTGAGAGCGCATGATGGCAGCCATTAAGAATAATCATTCAGTCGTTACATTAAAGCAGTTATTAAATGGCTTGCCTGTAAGTGAATATTTACCTGAAATTGAAGTTCAGGGCTTAACGCTGGATAGTCGTGAAGTCGAGCCCGGGTATGTTTTTATAGCACTGGAAGGACAGCTTGATCATGGTCTGGCTTATGCTGAAACAGCAATAAGTAGAGGCGCTGTTGCCGTTTTATGTGATGAGAAATTTGATCAATATTGTCAGCAAATATTGTCCAGACTTATGTCCAGAGCAATATGTGTGCCGGTTAGGGACTTGCAGGAAAAACTGGCTGGGATGGCCTGTCGGTTTTATGGTAATCCATCAGAGAAAATATTCATCAGTGGTGTTACGGGTACCGATGGTAAAACATCTGTAAGCCACTTTATTGCACAGGCAATGAAACAGGCATATGGCTTATCTGCGGTGATTGGAACACTCGGTAATGGTTTGATAGATGACCTGCAAGAATCAAGTCATACAACTCCAGATATTATTAATTTGCAAAAAATGTTAGCAGGCTTTTATGAAAGGGGAGTTGAGCATGTTGCAATGGAGGTGTCTTCACATGGGCTTGATCAGAAGCGGGTGGCTAATGTAGATTTTGATGTTGCTGTGTTAACCAACTTATCAAGAGATCATCTTGATTATCATGGTGATATTGAATCTTATAAACAGGCCAAGAAAAAATTATTTACAGAAAACTCTAGCAAATCTCTGGTGTTAAATGTGGATGATGCATTCGGCGTTGAAATATTTAATGAGCATAAAAATAATCAAACTGTCTGGTTGTATGGCTTGGATGAAGCTAATGCAAGGCAAAGTAAATTTTACGCGTTTGCATCGAATATCCGTAACGCTGTAAATGGTATTGATTTCACCCTGAATAGTTCAAAAGGTGTAGCTGATGTTAATGTTAAGCTGATTGGTGAATTCAATATTTATAATGTATTGGCCTGTGCTTGTGTTTTATTAGAAAGCGGAATTAATTTTAATCACGTTGTTAAGTATATTGAAAAATTACATACAGTCGCAGGTCGAATGGAGTTGCTTGCATTTAAAGACAAACCATCAGTCGTTATAGATTATGCACATACACCAGAAGCTTTAACACAGGCTTTAATCAACGTGCGTAAACACACATCAGGAAAAGTTATTTGTGTGTTTGGTTGTGGTGGTGACAGAGATATAGGTAAACGACCGCTTATGGCCAAAGCGGCAGAAGAATTATCGGATTTAGTTATTTTAACTAATGATAACCCGAGAAGCGAAGACCCTTTAAAAATCATTGATGATATAAAGCAGGGTATTTCAAATGAAATTAAGTTAATTGTAGAAATCGATAGAAAAAAAGCTATTCAGCATGCGATTGAAATTTCAGCAGCTGAAGATATGATTTTGATTGCAGGTAAAGGCCATGAATCATATCAAATCATTAGAGATAAAAAAATAGCCTTTAGTGATAAAGAAATAGCGCTGTCATTTTTAGGTGTACTTCAATGATGACGTTATCTCAAGCGACAAAAATATTAAACGGAACTCTAAAAGGCAAAGATGTGGAGTTTTCTGATGTCTCAACAGATACGCGAAATATAAAAAAGGGTGATCTATATATAGCGTTGAAAGGCGAATCTTTTGATGGGCATGATTATATTGGGCAGGCAGAACAGGCAGGTGCAATCGCTGCAATTGTGCACGAAGAACTGGTAACTAATTTACCTGTTATAAAAGTTGAAGATACACGAAAGGCTTTAGGGGGGCTGGCGTCGGCCTGGCGACAATCATTCAGTGGCAAAGTTGTAGCAATTACGGGAAGTAATGGAAAAACCACTGTAAAAGAAATGGTGTCAGCCATAGCAGCGAAGCAGGGTGAGGTTTTGGCAACACGGGGTAATTTTAATAATGATATTGGGTTGCCGCTCACTTTGTTACGCATGGAACAAGAAGATTTTTCTGTTATAGAGATGGGTGCTAATCATCCAGGTGAAATCTCAAACTTAACGCGCATTACAAAACCAGATGTGGCGTTAATCAATAATGCAGGACCGGCACACCTTGAAGGATTTGGCTCATTAAAGGGAGTTGCGCAGGCAAAAGGTGAGATCTATCAGGGCTTATCTAATGATGGTGTGGTAGTTCTAAACAGGGATGATGAGTTTTCAGATTACTGGGCCGAGTTGGCGGATGGGAAAAGAATAGTCTCTTTTTCAATGAAAGATAAATCTGCCGATATATTCGGGGAGTGGCAGCAGTCAGATACAGGTGGCGTCTTAATTGTTACTACAGATAATGAAAATATAATCATAAAGCTTAATGTTTATGGTTTACATAATGCGATGAATGCATTAGCTGCAATTGCTGTTGCGAATGCGCTTGATATAAATTCTGAATATATTGTTCAGGCTTTAGAAGAATTTGTAGCGGTTAAAGGAAGGCTTGAGTTTCATAAAGTGGGTAATAATATCACACTGATAGATGATACTTATAATGCAAATCCAGCATCATTAGCTGCAGGTATTGAAGTGTTAACTGAATTGCCCGGGCAGCACTGGCTTGTATTAGGTGATATGGGTGAGTTAGGTGATGAAGAGCGACGAGTGCATTTTGATGCTGGAATGAAAGCTCGAACAGCAGGTGTTAATTATTTATTGACGATTGGAGAAGCGAGTCGTTATGCGGTAGATGCGTTTGGTGAGAACGCTCAAAATTTTAAAACAAAAGCTGAGCTGGTCGCATTTATAAAAGAACACCAGACGGAAGAGCTGGGAATATTGGTAAAAGGTTCGAGATTTATGCATATGGAGCAAATAGTTGAATCAATAATAAAGGGGTCTACCTGATGTTGCTCTGGCTTGCCGATTACCTAACACAATTTCATAGTGGATTTAATGTTTTTCGTTATCTTACTTTACGTGCAATATTGGGCGCATTAACTGCTTTAAGTATTTCATTGATAATTGGCCCATCAATGATTAGAAAATTAACAATGTATAAGATTGGTCAGAATATTCGTGATGATGGTCCTCAAGCGCATTTATCTAAAGCAGGCACACCTACAATGGGTGGCTCATTAATTATTGTTGCGGTAGCAATTAGTACGCTGTTGTGGATGGATATTCATAATCGTCAGGTAATTGTTGCACTTGTCGTTACTCTGTTATTTGGTGGAATTGGATTCGTTGACGATTTTAAAAAGTTAAAAGGTGGAAATAGTAAAGGTTTATCAGCGAAAGCAAAATACTTCTGGCAAACAGTATTTGGTCTGGGAGCAGCTATTTATCTTTATCAAACAGCAAAGCAGCCAATTGAAACAACCTTGATTATTCCGTTTATGAAAGATGCAATGATTCCTCTAGGAGCAGGGTTTATTGCATTAACTTATTTTGTGATTGTAGGCACTAGTAATTCGGTTAACTTAACTGATGGGCTTGATGGGTTGGCTATATTACCTACGGTTATGGTTGCTGGTGCACTAGGTGTGTTTGCTTATCTCACGGGTAATATAAATTTTGCAAATTATTTGAGCATACCTTATATCAGTGGAGTTGGAGAGCTGGTTGTTTTTTGTGGTGCCCTGGTTGGCGCAGGTTTAGGCTTTTTATGGTTTAACACTTACCCTGCGCAGGTATTTATGGGTGATGTTGGCGCGTTAGCGCTAGGTGCAGCGCTGGGTATAGTTGCTGTATTGGTTAGGCAGGAACTGGTTTTATTAATTATGGGTGGGGTTTTTGTTATGGAAACTGTATCGGTAATTTTACAAGTGGCTTCATTTAAATTAACGGGCAGACGAATTTTTAGAATGGCACCATTGCATCATCATTTTGAATTAAAAGGATGGCCGGAACCTCGGGTGATTGTACGTTTCTGGATTATTACGGTAATACTGGTTCTTATTGGTTTGGCCTCGTTAAAGGTTAGATAAATTTTACATTATTAATTAATGTTTTGTTTAGGGTTAAAGGGTTATGGGCGTAACTGCAGATACATTGTCGAGTATTTCAGTAGCAGCATTGGTAACAGCTATGGTTACAGATGATAGTCAAAATTCAGAATATGTTCTGGTCGTCGGTTTAGGTGTGACGGGGCTTTCGGTTGTGCGTTTTTTACATAAACAACAAAAAAATATTGTAGTGGTAGATAGTAGAAATAAACCGCCAGGCTTGCAGGAGTTAGAAAACGAGTTTCCTGATGTAAGCATATATTTAGGAAAGTTTGATGAAGCTCTCTTTATGGGGGCGCAGCAAATTATAGTTAGTCCTGGAGTATCATTGAAAGAGCCTGTAATTGATCATGCTATGAACCAGGGTGTTGATGTTGTCGGTGATATAGAATTATTTGCACAAATGATTAGTGCACCAGTAATAGCGGTAACGGGCTCTAATGGCAAAAGTACGGTAATAAGTTTATTAGGCGAAATGGCACAAACTGCAGGTATTAATGCTGTCGTTGGTGGGAATATTGGTATACCGGCATTGGACTTAATTAATTCTAATGCGGATTTGTATATTCTTGAATTGTCCAGTTTTCAATTAGAAAGTCTGCATAGTTTAAAGCCGGTTGCAGCTGCAGTTTTAAATGTAAGCCCTGATCATATGGATCGTTATGATAGTTATGAAGAATATATAGAAGCAAAACAACATATTTATAATGCCTGCAAAGTAGCGGTGATAAATAGAGATGACGAACGTGTTGAGGCTATGCAGGCAGGGCATAATTTTGTTTCAGGTTTTACCTTAAAGCAGCCAGCCCACGGTGATTATGGATTACGAATATTTGAAGGTAAAACATGGTTATGTAAAGGTGGCAAAAAGCTGATTTCAGCGGATGAAATTAAAATGCCCGGTACACATAATTTAGCAAATGCATTAGCAGCGTTAGCACTGGGTGAAGCTGCAAGTATATCAATGCATGACATGTTAACTGCTTTGAAAAAATTCACAGGATTGAAACATAGAACTCAATGGGTTGCTGAAAAAAATCATGTGACATGGGTGAATGACTCTAAAGGTACAAATGTTGGCGCAACCCTGGCAGCGATAACAGGTATAAAAGCAATAAATAAAATAATGCTTATAGCCGGTGGTATTGCAAAAGATGCAGATTTTAGCCCGCTTAAAGATGCAGTTTGCGAGAATGTAAGAGCAGTCGTGTTAATGGGTAAAGATGCACCGCAAATTGAACAGGTTTTACAGGCTTGTGTGCCGGTTTTTTATGCTAAAGACATGCAGGAAGCAGTACAGATTGCCGCCGACCTGTCGCATCCTGGAGACACAGTTTTGTTGTCGCCAGCATGCGCGAGTTTTGACATGTTTAATAGTTATGAACATCGTGGTGATGTTTTTATAAAATCGATAGAGGACCTGCAATGAACGTAGGTCAATTATTTCAGCAAACACATAATATAGTCAGAGATCGATCTGCTAAAACGAGTGTAGATAAGCCTGTTTTACTCGAAGGCATGGACGGTGTGCTGATCATGCTGGTTCTTAGTCTATTGGGTATTGGGCTTGTGATGGTGGCGTCAGCATCGATTACTATTGCTGATAGTAAAACATCAACACCATTTTTCTATTTATATCGACAGTTGATTGCAGCAGGAATTGGTTTAATAGCGGTAATGGCAATATTTAGAATAAGGCTGGTGTACTGGGAAAAATCGGGAATGATTTTGTTGGCATTATCGTTTGCCATGGTTGTTTTAGTGTTAATTCCGGGTATTGGTAAAACTGTTAATGGTTCAACTCGATGGATACCAATCGGCGTTTTAAATTTACAGGTATCAGAAGTTGTTAAATTATTTTTAATGATTTATGTGGCTGGTTATCTGGTAAGGCATGGAGAGCAGGTTCGTTCAAGTTTATGGGGCTTTTTAAAGCCAATGATTATGATAGGTCTGATTTGTCTATTTCTTCTGCTTGAGCCAGATTTTGGCGCGTCTGTAGTAATCATGCTTACTGTATTGGGGATGACGTTTATAGCTGGTGTGCGTTTTACCCAGTTTCTGGCAGTGATTACTTTATTTGGATCAGCCGCCACATTACTTGTTGTTACATCACCATATCGTTTACAGAGATTAACCGCTTTTGTTAATCCCTGGGCTGATCCTTTCGATAGTGGTTTTCAGCTAACACAATCGTTAATTGCAATAGGTTCTGGTGGCTGGACAGGTGTAGGCCTGGGGTCAAGTGTGCAAAAACTATTTTATTTACCAGAGGCGCATACAGATTTTCTATTTGCAGTTATGGCTGAAGAATTGGGCCTTATTGGTGTGGTTGTCGTGATTGGGTTATATACAAGCCTGGTGTTCAGAGCGTTTATGATTGCAAGAAAAGCAGAGTCATGTGGTAACCAGTTTGCTGCATATTTATCATACGGTATAGGAATCTGGTTAGGCTTGCAGGCATTTATAAATATCGGCGTAAATATGGGAGTTCTACCTACTAAAGGTTTAACTTTACCATTGATGAGTTACGGGGGTAGTAGTTTAATCATCGTTAGTGCATCGATAGGTTTGTTATTAAGAGTGTCTTACGAATGCTCAAATGGTCAGGCAATGACCAGGAAGTCTTCCGCAGCTAGTAAAAGGAAAACTAAGAAGCCAGTTACAAGAAGAAAAAATAAAGATCTTCGTGATCTGATTAAGGAGGCAGCATGAATCGTGAATTAATGCGCCCCGTAATGATAATGGCTGGTGGAACAGGTGGGCATGTATATCCCGCGTTAGCTGTAGCTGACGAATTAAAGCAACGTGGTGTACCGGTTGTGTGGATGGGAACTAAAAAAGGTATTGAGGCTCGATTAGTACCCGATGCAGGTATAGAAGTTGAGTGGTTAGGTATGAGTGGTTTGCGAGGCAAAGGTGCTTTGACATTATTGTTTGCCCCAGTAAAGATTATTATGGCCTGTTATCAGGCGTTAAGAATATTACAAAAACGTAAACCGTCAGTTGTATTAGGTATGGGGGGGTTTGTTTCTGCACCTGGTGGATTAATGGCGTGGCTTTCACGTGTGCCATTACTTATTCATGAACAAAATGCTGTGCCGGGAATGAGTAATCGTTTGTTATCAAAATTTGCAGATAAAGTAATGGCGGCATTTCCTAATAGTTTTAAAACTGAATCGATTCATGTGGGTAATCCGGTGAGACGAGCAATAACTTCGTTGTCATCACCTGAGCAAAGAAATAAAGAAAGGCACGGCGCTTTGCGAATTTTAATATTTGGTGGAAGTTTAGGGGCAGCCAGGTTAAATGAAATTGTGCCTCAGGCCTGTGCAGGTATTTTAAATGAAAGAGAGCTGTTAATAAAACATCAGGCTGGCCCCGGTAATTTTGATCAGACTCGATTGAATTATGCGCATTTAAAAGTAAAAGCTGAGGTGCTTGAATATATAGATAATATGGAGTCAATGTACTCATGGGCTGATTTGGTTATATGCAGAGCGGGGGCTATGACAATTGCAGAGTTAGCCGCGGCGGGTGTTGCATCAATACTTGTTCCGTACCCTTATGCAGTTGATGATCACCAGACATTTAATGCAAAATATTTGAGTGATGCCGGTGCGGCTATTCTGCTAAAGCAAGAAGATTTAAGTGTTGAAGCATTAGTTGATGTATTGAAAAAAATGGATCGCGAAAAAACCCTGGAAATGGCTAATAAAGCAAGACAATTAGGTATGCCAGAATCAACGAAACTAGTGGCTGAAGTATGTTTAGTAGCGGGAGGGTACGATGTTAATTGAAACTCACCCTATGCGTAAAATACAGCGTGTTCACTTTGTTGGTATTGGTGGTGTCGGAATGTGCGGGATAGCAGAGGTTTTATTAAACCTTGGTTATAAAGTGTCTGGCTCAGATGTTAAAGAAAATGTAGCTATTCAGCGATTATTAAAACAAGGCGCAAAAGTATTTATCGGTCAAAAAGCAAGTAATGTAGAGGATGTGGAAGTTGTCGTTGTGTCAACGGCTATTGCGGCGGATAACGTCGAAGTGGTAGCGGCAAAAGAACATCGCATTCCTGTTATTCGTCGAGCAGAAATGTTAGCTGAAATTATGCGTTTTAGACACGGTATTGCAATAGCAGGAACTCACGGTAAAACAACGACGACTAGTTTAACTGCAAGTTTGTTAATAGAAGCAGGCCTTGATCCGACTTATGTAATTGGTGGTAAGTTAAATAGTGCAGCAACAAATGCAAAGTTGGGTGCGGGAAAATATTTTGTAGCAGAAGCAGATGAAAGTGATGCGTCATTTTTATTGCTTCAACCAATGATGGCGGTGGTAACAAATATAGATGCAGATCATCTTGAAACGCATGATGGTGATTTTGAAAGATATAAACATTCATTTATAGAGTTTTTACATCATTTGCCTTTCTACGGGAAGGCTGTTATCTGCCTTGATGATGCTGAAAATAAACAGATTATGGATAAGGTGTCGCGACCTGTAATTACATATGGTATTGATTCGAACGCAGATGTAAAAGCTGAAAACATTCGATGTAATGGTATGCAATGCCATTTTGATCTTGTTTTACCTGAAATGAATAAAACAACTGAAATTACCTTGAATATGCCGGGTAAGCATAATGTTTTAAATTCACTTGCTGCGATTACCATTGCTCACTTACTAGGTGTAGATACTTCTGTTATGCAAAAAGCATTACTTGAATTTGATGGTATTGGTAGAAGAATGCAGCAGTATGGTGATATTAAAACAGAAAAAGGAAGTGTTTTATTAGTAGACGACTACGCGCATCACCCTACAGAAATTAAAGCTACTCTGGAAGCAGCAAAAAATGCCTGGAGTGAGCGTCGAATCGTAGTTGTTTTTCAACCGCATCGTTATACACGTACGCGTGATTTATTTGAAGATTTTAGTCAGGTGCTTTCAAAAGCAGATGCTTTAATTGTTACTGAAATATATCCAGCTGGTGAAGAGCATATAGTGGGTGCTGATGGTAGGGCTTTATGTGCTGCGATTCGTGCCCGAGGTCGGGTGAATCCAGTATTTGTAGAAGACTTAAAAGATTTAAACGCCTCAATTATAGATGTGATTGAAGAAGGCGATGTTTTGCTTACATTAGGCGCAGGCAGTATCGGTTCGATAGCAGAGCAATTATCGGAGGCGTTAGCAAAATGATGACGGCTTCCAGGTTACATAATTATAAGGGTACTTTATTATTTGATGAGCCGATGTCAAAACATACAAGTTGGCGTATAGGTGGCACGGCAGATAAATTTTATACACCTGTTGATATAGATGATCTTTCTGTTTTTTTAAACGAGTTGCCGGAAAATGATGAGTTATTGTTTTTAGGTTTAGGTAGTAACTTACTGGTAAGAGATAAGGGGATTAGAGGCGCAGTGGTTTCCTTAAAGGGATGTTTGTCAGAAATAGAAACATTAGATGATAGTTCTGTGCGAGTGGGTGCCGGTACAAGTTGTGCGAAGTTAGCTAGATACTGTCACAGAAATAACTTGATTGGAGGCGAGTTTTTTGCGGGTATACCTGGACTATTAGGTGGTGCGCTTGCAATGAATGCAGGTGCTTTCGGAGGTGAAACATGGTGTCTTGTAAAATCCGTGATTACTATAGATAGACAGGGTAATACGTATACTCGAACAGCCAGTGATTATGAAATTAACTATAGAAGTGTAAAAGGGCATGAAAACGAATGGTTTGTCAGTGCAGATTTACAGTTTGTGTTGGGTGATGGCGAGGCTGCAGCGTTGAGAGTTAAAGAGCTATTAAGTAAGCGAGCAATCACTCAACCAACAGGTTTGCCTAGTTGTGGTTCAGTTTTTAAAAATCCAGAAAATGACTATGCTGCACGCCTTATCGAGGCAAGTGGTTTAAAAGGGTATGCAATTGGTGATGCTGTAGTTTCAGAAAAGCATGCTAATTTCATAATTAATTCAAATCAGGCAAAAGCAAGTGATGTAGAGGCGTTAATAAAGTACGTACAGAAGATCGTTAAAAATAAACAGGCAGTTAATCTGCAGACTGAAGTGAAAATTGTCGGGGAGTTGGACAATGAGTAACTTTAAAAATGTGGCAGTGTTAATGGGTGGCTGGTCAGCTGAACGTGAGGTTTCATTAAATAGTGGAAAGGCGGTTTATGAAGCATTATGCCGTCAGGGGATTAATGCGACTGCGGTAGATGTAGGTAGAAATATTTGTGAGCAATTAAAGCAAGGTCAGTTTAGCCACGTTTTTAATATTATGCATGGTCGTGGAGGAGAAGACGGTCAAGTGCAAGGGGTTCTGGATATACTGCAATTACCTTATACAGGCACAGGTGTTTTAGGTTCTGCTCTAGCAATGGATAAATTTCGTTGTAAGCATTTATGGCGGGGAATGGGTTTACCAACGCCTGACTTCATGGAATTAAAGCATGAAACAGATTGTGATGAGGCGCTCAAACGCCTTGGTCTGCCATTAATGATTAAACCAGTGCTGGAGGGATCAAGTATAGGGATTAGCAAAGTAAATAACAGTGATGAGATATTAGCGGCATGGGAAAAAGCTAAAAACTGTGGTGGCGTTGTCATGGCTGAAAAATTTATTCAGGGAAAAGAGTATACAGCTGCAGTTCTAGGTGATCAGGTACTGCCCATGATTCGTCTGGAAACTGAGAATGACTTTTATGACTATCAGGCAAAGTATGTATCTAATGATACACAATATATATGTCCGTGTGGTCTATCAGATTCGGATGAAATTGAACTTGGAAAATTAATGCTCCAGGCATATAAAGCGTTGATGTGCGAAGGCTGGGGCCGTGTTGATTTTATGTTAGATGAAAAACACAATCCATGGTTGATAGAGGTAAATACAGTGCCTGGCATGACGGATCATAGTTTGGTACCGATGGCGGCAAAACATGCAGGTATGTCGTTTGAAGAGCTGGTATTTAATATTCTTCAGGGAGCCTCGTTACATGATAGTTAAAAACTGGAAAAGTAAAAGCAAAAGAAACAAAAGGACCAAACGTGCAGCAGTTAAAAATAGTCAGGCAGTTGTTGGGCGAAGAGTAAAGAAACGTGATGTTGAAAAAATATCCAGTAGATTAAAAGAAATTTTAGTTTATGTGTGGAAACCTAAATTGATCTCAGTGTGCGTTGTTTTTTTATTAATGATATTCAGTTATAAAAACATTGAACTGGATAATTTGTTTCCAATACAGTCAGTTAAAATTGAAGGTGAGTTTGATTTTTTAGATAAAAATCAACTTCGAGATCAAGCTATACCAGTTGTTAAAGGTGGTTTTTTTAATGTCAATTTACCTGCGGTTAGAAATGCACTGGTAAATTTGCCATGGGTGGAAGATGTTTCAGTAAGAAGGTTATGGCCTGATCAATTATTGGTAAGAGTTATTGAGAAACAGCCCGTTGTTTTGTGGGGAAATGATGGGGTAATAAGTTCAAAGGGGAAATTGTTTACTCCTTTAAAAAAACCAACTATTGAGTTGCCTCATTTAACTGGGCCGCAGGGGCAGCATAAAGTAATGTTACAGGAATTAGCAAGAATGCAGGCCTGGTTATTAGAAACGGGTTTATATATTAAAAGTGTAGATTTGAATGCAAGGCGATCATGGACATTAATAATGACGTCTGGTATGGAATTAAGACTGGGGCGCAAACAAATGCATGAACGATTAGATCGTTTTGTTTCTGTATACAAAGAGACATTAGAAGTTGAAAAACGTGAAATTAAACATATTGATATGCGGTACACCAATGGCTTTGCAGTAGCCTGGAAAGAGGCATAAGAGTAATGACAAAAAAAACAGATAAGAATCTAATTGTTGGTCTGGATATAGGCACCTCTAAAGTTGTTGCTATAGTCGGTGAGATAACACCTGAGGGTCAAATTGAAATCATAGGTCTTGGCTCTCATCCGTCTAGAGGTATAAAAAAAGGTGTAGTTGTAAACATCGAGTCGACAGTGCAATCAATTCAGCGAGCAATTGAAGAGGCAGAATTAATGGCGGGCTGTCAGATTAACTCTGTTTATGCAGGAATAGCCGGCAGTCATATTAAAAGCATTAATTCACACGGTATAGTTGCAATAAAAGATCGTGAAGTAAGTGAGATGGATCTTGACAGGGTCATTGATGCTGCACGTGCAGTTGCGATACCAGCTGATCAACGCATATTACATATATTGCCGCAGGAATTTATCGTTGATGAGCAAGAAGGTATACGCGAACCAATTGGTATGTCTGGTGTTCGACTGGAAGCAAAAGTTCATTTAGTAACTGGTGCAGTAGGTGCAGCACAAAATATTATTAAGTGTGTGCGTCGATGTGGGCTCGAAGTTGACGATATTATTTTAGAGCAGCTTGCATCAAGTTACTCAGTTTTAACAGAAGATGAAAAAGAACTTGGTGTTTGTCTGGTTGACATTGGTGGTGGCACGACAGATATTGCGGTTTTCTCAGAAGGTGCGATAAAACATACCGCAGTAATTCCAATAGCGGGTGATCAGGTGACGAATGATATTGCAGTTGCTTTGCGTACACCAACTCAATACGCGGAAGAAATTAAAACTAAATATGCGTGTGCTTTAAGGCAGTTAGCAAATGCTGACGAAACGATTGAAGTACCAAGTGTGGGTGACAGAGCACCGCGCAAATTATCGAGACAAACATTAGCTGAAGTTGTTGAACCACGATACGAGGAACTACTGAGTTTAGTTTTATCAGAATTAAGAAAAAGTGGTTTCGAAGATATTATTGCTGCAGGTGTAGTTCTCACTGGTGGTAGTTCAAAAATGGATGGGGTTGTGGACCTTGCAGAAGAAATATTCCACATGCCTGTGAGACTCGGCTCACCACAATATGTAAGTGGTTTATCCGATGTGGTTTCAAATCCAATACACTCAACCGGTGTTGGTTTGTTGTTATTTGGAGAGCAACATCAAAGCAGCGGAACACAATATTTCTCAACAGAGGGGGGCATGAAAGGCATATGGGGACGAATGAAAAGCTGGTTTCAGGGGAACTTTTAATCATGAGTTTAATGCGCCCATATAAATGTTGGGTGAAGCAAAATTTTACAAATAATACTCAAACAATAAATATTTGTTTGAAAAATAAAATAAACGAGGAGATCACACATGTTTGAATTGATGGATTCAGTTGCACAAGATGCTGTCATAAAAGTAGTTGGAGTTGGCGGTGGCGGTGGCAATGCAGTAACACACATGATGTCTACGGGTATAGAAGGTGTGGATTTTATTTGCGCAAATACCGATGCACAGGCATTGACTAAAATTAGTGGCGCCACATCATTACAAATAGGCACCAACATTACAAAGGGTTTAGGTGCCGGAGCAAATCCTGATGTGGGTCGTCAGGCGGCATTAGAAGATCGTGAACGTATCCAGGAAATAATTATGGGTGCTGATATGATCTTTGTTACTGCGGGCATGGGGGGCGGAACCGGAACGGGTGCAGCTCCTGTGGTTGCACAGATTGCCAGAGACATGGGTATACTTTGTGTAGGTGTTGTAACAAAACCATTTGTGTTTGAAGGCGCGAATCGCATGAAAATAGCGCAAAATGGTATACATGAACTTAGTCAGCATGTTGATTCGTTAATCACCATTCCTAACGATAAGTTATTAAGTGTTTATGGTCGTGAATTTGATTTAATGAATGCATTTAATGGCGCAAATGATGTTTTACATAATGCAGTGCAGGGTATTACTGAGTTGATTACACACCCAGGTGTTATTAATGTCGACTTCGCGGATGTGCGCACAGTGATGTCACAAAACGGTATGGGTATGATGGGGTCAGGTATTGCAAGTGGTGAAGCTCGTGCAAGTCTTGCTGCTGAGGCCGCTGTTGCCAGCCCATTACTAGAAGACGTAAATATTTCAGGTGCGCGGGGTATTCTGGTTAATGTAACCGGCACTAATTTAACATTGGGTGAGTTCGAAGATATTGGCGCGATTATTAGTTCATTTGCCTCTGATGAAGCCATTGTGGTTATGGGTACGGCGATAGACCCTGAGTTAGAAGATGAATTGCGAGTTACTGTTGTGGCAACGGGGTTGGGTAACTGTGCGCCTAAAACAGGCCATAAAGATCCAATGAAAATTGTTAAGCGCACCACTACCGGTGAAGTGGACTACGGTGATTATGACAAACCTACCATTCAGCGTAAAAAAGCATCTGGAAATGGCTTAAGCGGTTCGCTTGATGATGAAATGCTGGATATACCTGCATTTTTAAGACGTCAGGCAGATTAGGCTTAAATATGATGTAGTGACAGGGCTCTAATATTGAATAGAAGGTGATATCCATGAAAATTTGCTCTTGTGAAATTGAGTTGCATGAGATATTTACAGTTATTAAATACATGTATTGAAAATGTGCGCGAGTTTGATGTTTTATCAAATTAATAGCTTATAATATTCATCAGCAGTTTATTATGTTGATTTATGACAAAAACATGTATAATCCGCGCAAACTTGTCCTCTAAGGGGCATTTCGCCATTAAAAATGGCCTAATACTAAGGAATTTTGACTTTTGATTTGTCAACGCACCATCAAAAATGTTATTCGTGCAACCGGCGTCGGTTTGCACACAGGCAATAAGGTATATTTAACTTTACGTCCAGCTGCGCCAGATACAGGAATCGTTTTTAGACGAGTAGATCTTGATCAACCTGTTGATATTCATGCGAAGGCAAGTAATGTCTGTGATACTAAACTATCAACAACGATTGGTGAGAATGGCGCAAAAGTTTCAACAGTGGAACACTTGTTATCAGCTATGGCTGGTTTAGGTATTGATAATGCCTATGTTGACGTAAGTGCTGATGAAGTGCCAATAATGGATGGTAGTTCAGGCCCGTTTGTATTTTTATTGCAATCTGCAGGTATCATTGAACAGGCTGTCGCGAAGCGGTTTATACGTATTAAAAAGACGATTTTAGTAGAAGAAGAAGACAAATGGGCGAAATTCGAGCCATTTGAAGGATTTAAAGTAGGTTTTACTATCGACTTTAATCACCCTGTTTTTAATGGCACTCCTCAAAAAGCAGAAATTGACTTCTCATCAACCTCCTTTGTAAAAGAGGTAAGTCGTGCACGTACTTTTGGGTTTATGAGTGATTTTGAAAAATTACGTGAAAACAACCTGGCGTTAGGTGCGAGCCTTGATAATGCCATTGGTGTTGATGATTTTCGAGTTTTAAATGAAGATGGCCTGCGTTATCAGGACGAATTTGTAAAACATAAAATATTAGATGCGATTGGCGACCTTTATCTATTAGGCCACAGCTTAATAGGCGCATATTCAGGTTATCGTTCGGGTCATGCGTTGAATAACACATTACTAAAGACATTAATAGCAAGACCTGACGCCTGGGAAGAAGTTACATTTGAAGATGAAGAAGCGGTTTCTCCGATCTCATACTCAAAACCAGTTCAGGCATAATCATAAGATGTTCTTGATTATATCCAGGCAAAAAACCTGATTTATTCAGGTTTTTTGGTTTTACGGGAAAGTTTAAGCAGGGCAGCCTGCAGTTCAGGATCATTTACACAGTGCGCTGTTTGTTCGATAAGTACAGAGTTTTGATGGCTTATTGTGCGGTAAACAGGTGCTTTTTCTGGAATAATACGTTTTTTAGGGCTAAGTTTTAAGACGACACGGGTTAATTTGATACCCGCATGTTGATGTAGTGCTTCTAAAATTGTTTGGCTATAAAGTCGCAACCTGGTTTGCCATACAGGTGAGTCGGTTAGAATAACTAACTGATTATTTCTAATATCTGCAATTTCCATGTGTTCGTGACAATCTAACGGTAAGGAAATCTTAACAGCATGGCTCAGTCGATTTAACTCGAGAGCTTTTTTCTTGAATCTTTGGCTGAGTTTCGCGGAGATATTTTGCATTGTGATCAGGTTCAGTTTTGTTGTTTAAAATTTGATCAAAAACTTGTGATTTAACTATTTTATGTCAAAATCACCTGTTAGGGTTAAGAATTTTTATACCTAACCTGTTTGAGCTATTAAAGGTTATAGGCTATTCTTAAGGTTGTACATTAACATTTAAAGTTTTCATGCATGGATATAATATTACTAAGTAAATTTAGAGGTAGGCCCTGTCGTGTTCAAATAGGCAGTCCGGTTCAGCTTATCATGTTGTCAGTATTTGCCGTGCTTTTCTCTGGTGCACTGGGCATGATGGGTTACTGGATTGGTCAATCACAGGCGTCATCATCAAGTGTTAGCTCGATAAAGCAAGAAATAAAATTACAAAGACAGTTAATTAACCAAACACGATTTAATGCTCGTGCAGATATAGATGCATTAGCAGCCAGATTAGGCGAGATTCAGGCACATGCAATGCGTTTAAATGCATTGGGTCAGAAACTGGTAACTATAGCAAAACTAGATCGAGGCGAGTTTAACTTTGAAGCAGCCCCTGGTCTTGGCGGTCCAGATGAGCCAGGCTTACAGGAGATGGATTTTGGCAGTGAAATTGATACTGTTATAGCTGAGTTAGAAGATCGAGAGCAACAGTTAAGTGTATTAGAAAATATACTAATGAGTAGTCATATGCAGGATGAGGTGTTTCCTGCAGGTCGCCCAATAAAGCGCGGCTGGATTTCATCTTACTATGGTACGCGTACAAATCCATTTACCGGTAAGTTACAATTTCATAAGGGTATGGATTTCGCGGCTAAATCGGGTTCTAGTGTACTAGCTGTTGCCGGGGGCGTCGTTACATGGTCGAGCAAGCGTTACGGATATGGTAATTTAGTAGAAATAAATCATGGTAATGGTTATATAACCCGTTACGCGCACAATAAAAGCAATCTTGTATCGGTAGGTGATACGGTTAAAAAAGGCCAGGTTGTTTCGCTTATGGGTTCTACAGGTCGATCTACAGGTCCTCACGTTCATTTTGAGGTTTTAAAAAATGGTCGTCAGATTAATCCGCAAAAGTTCGTTCAGAATAAATAATCTTAACTTCAGGTATTAGTAAGCTCAGGTATAAATGATCATTGATGGGCACGGCAATCTGCCAAGATCCATCAATGGTCTGATGTTAAAATGCAGCCACAGCGCGGTGCAAAAGAGCTAATTGCTGGTTATTACCGAGGATATTAACGCGAACATATTTAAAATCAGTCATACATTGACATATATATCAAAATAAACTCGAATAAATTCATTTTTTTGCACTCTCACCCTTAAGCCATCAGGCTTTCTAAGGCATAATACAGCCTCTATTTTTAAGTAAAACAGTAGTTATAAGGACTCATAATGGCATCAACTCTAGTGCGAAAAATTTTTGGCAGCCGCAATGACCGCCAGGTAAAAAAATATCGCAAAATAGTTAAACATATCAATAGTCTTGAACCTGAGTTTGAAAGCTTAAGTGATGAGCAACTGGGCGCAAAAACGGTAGAATTCAGACAAAGATTTGATAAGGGTGAAACGCTTGACTCTCTACTACCAGAAGCTTTTGCAACGGTGAGAGAAGCAGGTAAACGTGTTCTGGGTATGCGTCACTTTGATGTGCAGTTGATTGGCGGCATAGTTCTACATAATGGCAATATTGCAGAAATGCGCACAGGTGAAGGTAAAACATTAGTTGCGACTTTGGCGACCTACCTGAATACGCTATCATCAAAAGGCGTGCATGTAATTACAGTTAATGATTATTTAGCACAACGTGATGCCGCCTGGATGGGCAAAATCTATTCGTTTCTTGGTTTAAGCACGGGTGTTGTCATTAATGGCATGGATCCATTATCTAAAAAGCAGGCTTATGCATCAGATATAACTTACGGAACAAACAACGAGTTTGGTTTTGATTATCTGCGCGATAATATGGCATTTAGTGTTGATGAAAAAGTCCAGCGAGAATTGAATTTTGCAGTAATTGATGAAGTGGATTCAATTCTAATTGATGAAGCCCGTACACCACTTGTTATTTCGGGGCCGACTAATGACAACTCCGAGTTATATGTAAAATTTAATGAGTTAGTGAAAGAGCTAGAACAAGGTGTAGAAGCCGAGACAAAAGAAGATGAGCCGACAGGTGATTACACTGTAGACGAAAAAAATAAACAGGTACATATAACTGAACAGGGTCATGAAAAAGTTGAAGCGTTATTAATTCGAGAAGGTATTCTTGATGAAAATGACAGCTTGTACAGTGCAACAAATATAAATTTAATTCATTATTTAACAGCGTCTATTCGTGCCAATGTATTATTCCATAAAGATGTGAGTTATATCATTCAAGATGGAAAAATTGTTATTGTAGACGAATTCACCGGTCGAACTATGGAAGGCCGTCGCTGGTCGGACGGTTTACATCAGGCCATAGAAGCGAAAGAAAAAGTAAATATAGAAAATGAAAATCAAACTTTAGCGTCTATAACTTTTCAGAATTACTTCCGCTTATATGAAAAGTTATCTGGTATGACAGGTACGGCTGATACTGAGGCTTTTGAATTTCAGTCTATCTACAATCTAGAAGTAATGGTTATTCCCACCAATCTTGAAGTGGCAAGAGTAGATCATGGTGATTTAATTTTCTTATCGGTAGAAGAAAAGTTTAATGCAATCGCAGAAGATGTAAAAGACTGTATCGAACGTAAGCAGCCAGTACTGGTTGGTACTGCTTCAATTGAAGCATCTGAGCATCTATCGAGTTTATTAAATAAGCTGAAAGTTAAACACAACGTGTTAAATGCAAAACAACATGAGAGAGAAGCCGGAATTATTGCTGAAGCCGGTGTGCCTGGAGCGGTAACAATTGCTACCAATATGGCTGGTCGTGGCACGGATATAGTATTAGGCGGTAACCTTGATGTTGAGATGGCCAATAAAGGAGAAGTTACTGACGAAGAAAAAGAAAGGATGACTGAGCAATGGAAGCAAAGACATGAAGAAGTATTGGCAGCAGGGGGCTTACATGTAATTGGTAGTGAGCGTCATGAATCACGTCGCATAGATAATCAGCTACGTGGCCGTTCTGGTCGACAGGGTGATGCGGGTTCTACACGATTTTATCTTTCATTAGAGGATGATCTGATGCGTATATTCGCGTCGGATAAAATGTCTGGTCTAATGAAAAAACTAGGCATGGAAGAGGGCGAAGCAATAGAGCATCCCTGGGTGTCAAGAGCAATTGAAAATGCCCAGCGTAAAGTTGAAGGCCATAACTTCGATATTCGTAAGCAGCTACTAGAATATGATGATGTTGCAAATGATCAACGTAAAGTTGTTTACCAGCAGCGAAATGAAATGATGGCTAAAGAAGATCTGAGCGATATTATTGAATCAGTGCGTAGTGATGTTGTTAATACAGTTGTCTCGAGCTTTGTTCCCGCAGGTACATTAGAAGAACAGTGGGATATAGAAGGTCTTCAAAAAACACTAGAAGAAGATACCGGTCAGCACTTTAATATTCAGAAGTGGCTGGATGAAGATGACCAGCTTAATGAATATACACTTCCAGAAAAAGTAACCGAAGAGCTAGTTGCTGTCTACAAAGAAAAAGAAAATAAAATCGGCAAGGAAGAATTACGCCGTTTTGAAAAGTATGTCTTATTACAGGTGCTTGATTCACACTGGAAAGAGCATCTAGCCGCAATGGATTATTTACGTCAGAGTATTAATTTACGTGCGATGGCACAAAAAAATCCAAAGCAGGAATATAAGCGTGAATCATTCGAAATGTTCACAGAGATGTTAGAACAGATAAAATATGAAGTTATAACAACTTTGTCTAGAGTTGAAATCCGCTCTCAGGAAGAGATTGATGAATTAGAGCGTCAGCAACAAATGCCTACGGATATGAATTATGAGCATGCTGATGCAACCTTGCCTGCTGATGATAATGAAAAGCCTGCAGGCCAGGCAGGTAATCAGGCAGATCAGCAACAGCCCTTTGTTAGAAATGATAAAAAAATAGGTCGTAACGACCCCTGTTATTGTGGTTCAGGGAAAAAGTTCAAGCAATGTCATGGAAAGTTAAGTTGATATGGCTGTCAATTTAACTGAACCAGAATCGCTGCTACCTGTAAAAGGCGTACGGCTTGCATCTGTAACAGCAGGTATTAAAAAAAACCAGACTGACGATCTTGTATTAATTGAACTAGCAAAAAATAGTCAATGTGCAGCTGTGTTTACGCAAAATAAATTTTGTGCCGCCCCGGTGACCCTAGCAAAGAAACATTTACAAACAAAAACGCCTGAGTTTCTTCTAGTTAATTCTGGTAATGCCAACGCAGGTACAGGCAAGCAAGGCATGTTAGATGCGTTACAAAGTTGCGAGTTAGTAGCAGCACTGACCAACTGTGATGTTAATGAAGTTTTACCTTTCTCAACGGGTGTTATCGGTGAAAATTTACCTGTAGATAAAATTGCCGCCGCCCTGCCTGATTTATATGATCAGTTATTAGAAGATAACTGGGTTAAAGCTGGGCGAGGCATTATGACAACGGATACCAAATTAAAAGGTATCTCTCGTCAGATTCAATTGCAGGGAAAAACAGTTACGGTTACCGGACTTTCAAAAGGTGCGGGAATGATACAGCCGAATATGGCGACAATGTTAAGTTATATTGCAACAGATGCGGCAATTAATAAAAATTTGTTGCAGCAGTGTTTAAACTCGGCAGTACAGTTGTCTTTTAATTCAATTACTGTTGATAGCGATACATCCACTAATGATGCCTGTGTATTAATGTCTACAGGTCAGGCAGATAATGAAATCATTACTGATCACAGTTCTGACGAATATCAAAAGATATTAAATGTGATTACAGAGGTTTGTTTGTATCTTGCCCAGGCAATTATTCGAGATGCTGAAGGTGCAACTAAGTTTGTCACTTTACAGGTAAATACAGCCGGCTCAATTGATGATGCGCGCAAGGTGGCTTATACGGTTGCGCATTCACCGCTTGTTAAAACGGCTTTATTTGCCAGTGATCCAAACTGGGGACGTATCCTGGCTGCTGTAGGCAGGGCAGGTGTTGAATTTGATATTGACAACATACAAATTTATTTAGGCGATGTATGTATCGTTTCGGCTGGTGGTCGTGATGCGGCTTATACCGAAGAGCAGGGCCAAAAGGTAATGAATCAGCAGGAGATCACTATTCGAATTGAACTGAATGCTGGAGATTCTTCTGCCTGTATCTGGACCAGTGATCTATCATATGATTATGTGAAAATAAATTCTGAGTATCGTAGCTAATTTTAATAGCTGCTTAAAATAATGTAGATTAATGTTATGTCTGAGCTGGTTCATGTCGCAGTTGCCATTATTTTAAATCACAACAAAGAAGTACTTGTTTCACTTAGAGCTAAAGATTCGCATCAGGGTGGTTTGTGGGAGTTTCCTGGAGGCAAGCTTGAGCAATCAGAGACTGTTAGAGAGGCTTTAAAACGTGAAATATATGAAGAGCTGAATATTACAGTCTTAAGTGCAAGATCATTTAAAAAAATTGAATTTCAATACCCCGAAAAAACGGTATTGTTAGATGTTTGGCTAATTCAATCATTTACGGGTGAAGCAGTAGGTGCTGAAGGTCAGCAGATCAAGTGGCAAGCGATAAATGATTTAAGAGCAGAAGATTTTCCTGCAGCAAACCGCGCCATTATTAATTCATTACAGTTGCCTGATAAATATATGATTACAGGGCCGTATACGGATATTAACGATTTTGTATTAAAATTAGAATCAAGTCTTAAAAGTGGAATCTCACTAGTTCAATTAAGATGTAAAAAATCTTCAGAAGATGAGTATAAAAAACTAGCCAATAAAGCAATATCTCTTTGTAAGTCATATAATGCAAAAATACTGCTGAACACGACAGATAAACTTTATTCTAGTTTTGATGCTGATGGTTTGCACCTAACTAGTCAAATGCTAAATTCAATTCAGCAACGCCCGATAAGCGGTAATTTACTGCTTTCGGTATCATGTCATACACTCGATGAAATCAAAAAAGCTAAACAGCTTAATGCAGACATTATTTTATTATCTCCAGTAAAAGAAACCACGAGTCATCCGGGAGTGCAGGGTATAGGCTGGGAAAAATTTAAACATCTCTCTAAAGATATCGAATATCCGGTATATGCATTAGGTGGAATGTCTGCAAATGATATGGCTGATGCAAAAAACAATGGTGCGCAGGGTATTGCAGCAATTACTGGTTTTTGGGGTGAATGATTGTGAAGGCTACTCTGGTTTTTATTCTGATTTTAGGGTTTACGTTTATTTTAGGTAAATGGTTAGGCTCGCAGAAAATAGATGAGCCTGTAAAGCAGACATTTAATGTTTCATTATGTGATCCGACAAAAAATGTTTGTGAGTTCGAATTTAAAAAAGCAATATTTGTTCTCGAATTTAAAGGAACTCCTTCGGGACTTGTTCCTTTTGAAGTTTCAGTTAAGTCAAAAACCAGTCAGCCAGATTCAATTGAGTTGTCTTTTGAAATGGACGGAATGGATATGGGTTACAATGTATATAATTTAAAGAAATTTAATTCTGACTGGATTGCAGAAGTGATTTTACCGGTTTGTTCTTTGGGTAGAAATGACTGGTTGATGAAAGTTAAACTTGTGCTTGAAGAAGAGTCGCAAGTGACTGTATTTAAATTCACACAATCAGATTAGTTGAATAGCTTGCCTGACGCTGTATCTATAAGATACAACAGGATAGTTTAAAGTCTATATTGCTTTTATCCTGTTCAGGTCGATGAGCCATATTTCCTTCTTTAAGAAAACGAATGGTAAAACGATGTTTGCCTGCGCTTATTTCAGGAAATACCGTTGTATCGTGAGGCAGTATGACGCGAATCAATAAGCAGGTTAGATTAGAATCAAGATTTTTCTGATAAAAACCGTCTTCAGCTATTTCGTCTATCGCATCAGTGCTGTCCCTGATTACCTGCAAGATTAAATCAATAGCTTTATTTAATGTTGCAAAGGGTTGAAACCACTCTTCTAAGGTTTCTATGCGTTTTTCATAAGGTTGATTCAACCAATGAGCATAAACAGGAAGGTCGAATTCACATAAACCACCAGGCATGCTTAAGCGTTGGCGTATTGCATTAAGTAATTCATGTTGTTGTAATTCATGGCCAATACTGCCACCTATGTTGTGGAGCTCCTGTAGGCATATTTTCTGTTCACTGATGATATCTAAAAGTTTGCCGTGATTTATGTCGGGAATCTCAACAAACGATTGTAAATTGATGTTCTGGCGTTCAAGTTCTTTTATGGTTTCGCGTTTAATATCTCCACGAGATAACATGCTTAATATATCAAGAATAGCTTTAACTGCGCTGTGAGTATCCCACTCGGACTTATGAGTGATATGCTGATTAAACCGCCGGAATAGATGTTCCAGCCGTAGGAAAGTACGGATGTGCTCATTGAGGGGCTGTTCAAAAATAAGTTGTTTGGGCATATTTCATAAAAATCTAGTGCTAATTGGGTATTTTGACATAAAAAAAGCCAGAACATAAGCCCTGATAAATACTCAGTATCGAATTGATCAAAATATAGTTATGTCAGTCAGTATCGGGTTTATTGTTTGCTAACTGAGAGTATTTGGTGTGAAGTCTTTTTACCTGTTCTTTTAATGAGCTTGTAGATTGACTGTTATCAATTATATCATCTGCTAATTTTAATCTTGTTTCGCGTGAGACCTGTGACTTCAGAATGGATTTGATTTCATCAAGATCACGTTGATCTCGTTTCAAGGTGCGCTCAATTTGTTGTTCTTCTTTACAGTCAATAACAAGTATTCGATCGTATTCGGATTGTTGATTTGTTTCTATCAATAATGGAATAGCAATAATTACATAAGAAGATTTGAGTTTTTTAATTTTTTTTTGTATAACTTTTTTGATTTCAGGGTGCAGTATTGACTCTAAATGGAGGCGATCATCTTCATTATTAAAAACCTTTTCCGCGAGTGCTTTTCTATTTAAAGAACCATCTTTTAATACAATACTGTCGCCGAAATATTTGCTGATTTCAATTAGAGCGGGGGAGCCTGGCTCGACTATTCGTCGAGCAATAATATCTGTGTCTATTACCGGGATGTGGTGTTGTTTGTTAAATAAATTACAGACAGTGCTTTTTCCACAGCCAATGCCGCCTGTTAAGGCAATTTTGATCATGTTTATATACTAAGCCAGATCTGGTTAATATCTGCTCCCCAGATAAAAGCAATCCAGCCAGCAATAGCAAGATAGGGGCCGAATGGAATGGGTATGCTTTTATCGTGTTTGCTAACCAGTATCATGCTTACACCTATAATGGCGCCGACTAGAGACGACAGTAAAATTATTTGGGGTAACATCATCCAGCCCATCCATGCACCTAAAGCCGCTAGTAATTTAAAATCACCGTAACCCATGCCTTCTTTTCCGGTTACTAATTTGAATAGCTTATAAATAGACCAGAGAATTAGATAACCTGCTACAGCGCCAAACACTGACGACTCTAGACTGGTATAGAGTTCTGATGTGTTGACAATAATTCCTAACCATAAAAGCGGTAGAGTGATGTTATCAGGTAATAGCTGAGTTTTCGCATCAATCATAGTCAGCGCAACCAGTGCCCATGTAAAGATTAAGGCAAAAAGCGTTTCAATAGTCACACCGAATTTAATGGCAACTAATACTGATAGTGCTGCCGTGACGGCTTCAATTATTGGGTATTGTGCAGAGATATGAACTTTACAGGAAGAACATTTACCGCGTAATAAGAGGTAGCTTAGTACAGGTATATTTTCCCAGACGCGGATTTTATGTCCACATTTAGGGCAGGTAGAGTCAGGCTTGGATAGATTAAAGACGTCTGTGCTTTTATCGTCTTCTAATTCGAGAAAATTCTTGCAGTCATTACGCCACTCATTCTCTAGCATAATTGGTAGCCTGTAAATAACAACATTTAAAAAGCTACCAACTGACAAACCAAGAAAAATTACAAAGCTATAAAAAAAACCGGGGTATAAAGTAAAGGCCTCTATAATTGATTGTAAAATATTAAGCTCCAACAATCTCGCCCATTTTGAAGATGGGTAGATACATTGCGATAACCAGTCCACCGATGACTACTGCAAGAAATGCCATAATAAGAGGTTCCATCAGGGCAGTGAGCGAATCTACCGAGTCATCTACCTGAGCTTCATAAAAGTCTGCAACTTTACCTAACATTTCATCAAGTGCGCCAGACTCTTCACCAATTGATACCATTTGGACAACCATGTTTGGAAACAGATCGGGAAAATTTTGTAGACTGCTCTGTAACTGTAAACCACTGGATAGATCATCTCGTAGAACTAATATGGCTTTCACATACTCGTTGTTACCAGAAGCACCAGCAACAGAATCCATTGCCTCAACTAGAGGTACACCTGCAGCAAACATGGTTGCGAGTGTTCTTGAAAATCTGGCTATTGATGAGTTTTTAACTAAGCTGCTTACAACAGGAATTTTTAAATAAAGTCTATCCAGTTGATCACGGAATGCCTTTGATCGTTTATAGATCTGCCCGACACCCGTGATAATACCAATAATACCACCAAATACGGCCCACCAGTAAGCCACCATAAAATCAGAAATCCCCACAACAAATAGTGTAAAAGCGGGTAAGTCTGCACCAAAGCTACCAAACATTGACGCAAAAGTAGGTACTACAAAAATCAGCAGTATGGCAGATACTATAACGGCTACAACTAATACCGAAATTGGGTAAGTCATGGCTTTTTTGATTTTTGACTTTAGTGCTTCGGTTTTTTCTTTGTAAGTGGCAATTTTTTCTAATAATGTTTCTAAAGCACCGGACTGTTCGCCAGCCTCAACAAGATTGCAGAATAAATCGTCAAAGTACATTGGGTGTTTGCTTATCGCATCGGCAAAACTACCACCGGCTTCGACATCTGCTTTGACAGCATAAATTAAATCCGACATGTTTTTGTTAGAGTTGCCGTCAGCAGTTATATCAAACGACTGAACAAGTGGTACACCTGCTTTCATCATGGTGGCCATCTGCCGACTGAAAATGCAGATATCGGCGGGTTTAATTGCTTTTCCTTTGGAGGCGCCGAACAAACCCGCGGATTTTTTAGCTACTTTCTTTGGAACAATTCCCTGTTTTCTTAATTCTGCTTTAACAAGGTCTTGACTAGTCGCACTAATTTCTCCTTTTAAAACCCTGCCGTCTTTGTTTTTGCCTTCCCAGGTAAATACACTTTTTTCTAATTTTTTCTGCGCCATTTTTAATCCTTGGTCACCCGGTTAATTTCTTCCAGGCTGGTTACACCGCTCATTGCTTTCTTAATTGCTGATTGTCTCAGGTCTGCAATACCTTCTTTGCTTGCCTGATCACCTAATTCTAATGCATTGCCTTCACGCATAATGATTCGGCCCATCTCTTCAGATATTTTCATTACCTGATAAATGCCTACACGCCCCTTGTAACCTTTGTCACATTGATCGCAACCAACCGCTTTATATAGTTTGATTGAGTTAATTTCAGACTCAGGGAAACCTTCTTCGATTAAAGTTTCTTTAGGAATTTTTTCTTCAGTTTTGCAGTGTTCACATAACCGTCTGGCTAAACGCTGAGCGATAATTAAGTTAACAGCAGAGGCTATATTAAAAGGAGGTACACCCATATTTATAAGGCGTGATAATGTTTGTGGAGCATCATTGGTATGAAGGGTGGACATAACCATATGGCCCGTTTGCGCGGCCTTAATGGCTATACTGGCGGTTTCAAGGTCGCGTATTTCTCCAACCATGATGATGTCTGGATCTTGTCTTAAAAATGCCCGTAGTGTTGAATTAAAGTCTAAGCCAACTTTGGGGTTCATATTAACCTGATTAATTCCTTCCAGGTTAATTTCTACCGGGTCTTCGGCAGTTGATATATTTCTATCTTCTGTGTTTAAAATATTCAAACCCGTATAAAGTGATACGGTTTTACCACTGCCCGTTGGTCCAGTAACTAGAATCATGCCATAAGGGTTGGCCAGAGCATCCATATAAGTCTGCTTCTGTTCTGGTTCATAACCTAACATATCTATACCCAGTTTAGCCGCAGATGCATCTAAAATACGAAGCACAATTTTTTCACCAAATAATGTGGGGCAGGTGTTTACACGAAAATCGATGGCTTTGTTTTTAGATATGCGCATTTTAATACGCCCATCCTGTGGAACACGTCGTTCAGCGGTATCCATGCGAGACATAACTTTAATACGAGCAGAAAGTCTTCCACCCATAGCGTTAGGCGGTGATGCTACTTCACGTAATACACCATCTATACGTAAGCGAACTCTGTAACGTTTCTCATAGGGTTCAAAATGAATATCTGACGCACCTTTTTTAATGGCATCGAGAAGCACTTTATTAACAAAGCGAACGACGGGGGTATCATCTGCATCAGAACTTGAGGCGCTTTCATCGGAGGCCTCCGCTTCCGTATCATCAAAATCTACATCATCCAGATCTTCGTCAAGCATGTCAGACATGCCGTCATCTTTAGCTTCTAACGCAACCTCAATAAATTTAGTGAGTTTGTCGGCCTCTACAAGAACCGCTTCGGTATTTATACCGGTCTGAAATTTAATCTCATCGATGCCAACTAAATTGGTTGGTTCTGCCAGGGCGACATAAAGCCGGTTACCGCGTTTGTAAACAGGGATTGCCTGATGTTTTTTAATGAGGGCTTCATCAACCAGACCTAAAGGAACAGAGTCTTTATCTAATGCATCTAAATCAAGAAGTGGTATACCAAATTCATTGGCAGCAACTGTCGCCAGTTTATTAGCGGCGATAAGCTTTTTAGTAACAAGATACTGACTTAAATTTAACTTTTCTTTCTTAGCATCTGCCTGAGCGCTTAATGCAGTGCTTTCATCTATAAGGCCATCAACGACTAATCGCCGTGATAACCCGCTGAGTTTTGTGTCTGGAGGCATAACACAGCCTAAGGGTTATAATTAGTTGATTTTTCAATAAAATAACAGAACGAATCTATTAATACTAGAAGATAATAGCTTAAATCAGGTCGATATCAACTATTTGCCTGTTATTACTAAAGATTGATGGTTTTTATTTGAAAGAGGTCGCATTCATCTATAAAAAATAGATGAATGCGTTTTAAATTTTAAGGTCTAACAAACTTGAGGTAGGTGGCATATAAAACTTGTTTTTTATTAATTGCCGCCGGTTACCGTGCCACCACATTTGGTTGAAGAAACTTCAATATTATAAGAGGTTAAAATATTACCAGTTGAGCCAGCAGTTACGACATATTGATATACACCCTGATCATCCGGGTCCCAATGAAGCCCTGTCATTAGAGCATTTGTTGTGTCGCCTTCATTGTGAGTACCTGCAAGATAGGTCTGGTTTTCCTGTTGGTAACTTTCTTCAAAACCTCTTAATGTAATAAGATTGGTTTGTGCCGTTGCGGAGCAACCGGAACTGATATAACCCTGATAAGATGGAATAGCAATGCTGACAATTACGCCGAGTATGGCCACGGTTACCATCAGCTCTATTAGTGAAAAGCCATTATTTCTTCTAATTGCGCACATGTTCAAGTCTGCCTTTATATTCTTTTTATACATAGTCCTAGCATAAACCAGCTTGTACTAATTGAAACGCTATTTATGACTGGACGGTGGAAAAAATAGGACGATTAACTTCTTATGCAAGTTCTATCGCGTTAATTGTGTACCAAAGTAAAAGTCATATATGCAAATAGCCAGACCAGTAGTTAGACTGACTATTCAGATAAGAGTCTTTATTCTTTAGTAAAAGTAATCTGTGCCATGTGTGTAGACCAGGCCTGACCTTTAGGATCGTTGCCCGTTAAAGGTTGAATAGTCACAGTCGCTGGGGCTACCATGCCTTCCAGATCAGTTACAGAAATACCTATCTGGGTGGCATTTCCCGCTGCTGCAAAAGCTGTTACAGCACCATCAAGTGGTGATGTTTTACCTCCGGAGTTTAAAATGCCGACGACATCAGAGGTGCACGTTTCATTAGGAATGCCGCATTTGGCAAGTTCAGATTTAATCAGGGAAACCGCTGTCGCGAAGTTGCTTCTTACTGCGCTAATTTTACTGCCTGCAATATAGTTCTGATACGAAGGAATGGCTATAGAGGCTAAAATGCCGATGATTGCGACAACAATCATTAATTCGATGAGTGTAAAGCCTTTATTATTATTCATGATATTTTACTCGCAAACACGTATTCAACATGAAAAGTTTAGCGACAATTTAATGCTGGTTATTTTCTACGTTGAATTTTAAATAATTTAAGCTGGAAGTTGTACGGGTACTGAAGAGGTGACTAACTTTGTGAAAAAAGACAGGCTCAGTTTGAGCCTGCTTTTATATTAGATTAAAGAGGTTTACTCTTTAGTCATAGTCACAGAAGTCATGTGAGTAGTCCAAAGTGCACCTTTTGGATCATTACCAGTTAATGGGTCGATATTTACTGTACCAGCAGCTGCAAGGCCATCAAGGTCAGTTACAGTGATACCAATTGAGTCAGCTGTTGCTACTAAAGCGAATGCGTCTGCAGCACCATTTAGAGGCGATTTTTTGCCGCCAGAATTCATATCAGCAACTGCAGTCGTTGTGCATGATTCAGTTGGGATTGCGCATTTAGCTAATTCAGATTTAACAAAAGATACCGCAGCAGCAAAGTTGCCTTTTACAGCACTGATTTTACTACCTGCAATGTAATTCTGGTAAGAAGGAATAGCGATTGAGGCTAGAATGCCGATGATCGCAACAACGATCATTAATTCGATTAATGTAAAACCTTTAACGTTCTTCATGGGTAGATCTCCTGGTAATTCGATAAAATGTTTGATTGGAAGTTATTAGCATTATGCATATAACATGTTCTTAGCAATCTGCCTCATTTGAGGTTGTAAGATTATATGCAGACCTTGTGCCAGTTTATAAAAATAAAAATTTAAACTATATTAAACAAATGGTTATAGATAAGTAATGTGTTTATAAGGTGCTGGTTAATAATGAAATAAATGTACAATTTTGTCAAAAAGTGACAATTTTGTAAGTAATGAGCATACAGGCTGGTTTTAAAGTGAGTTTGTTTGGCTAAGCCAGTGGGTTGTCTTGTGAATTTATTAATCGATGTCTAATTTTTCAAGCCGGTAGCGAAGTTGGCGGAGTGTTATTCCTAATAGTTTAGCGGCGGCAGTTTTATTCCAGCGGGTTTGTTCCAGCGCCTGCAATATAGAGTCCTTTTCCTGAGTAGCTAATTCCATGGTATTAAGGTTTTTGTGCTCGATAGGCACTGGTGAGTGTTTATGCGGTTTGTTTTTCGGTAATTGCAAGTCTTGAATGGTTATCTTATTGTTTTCAGACATAGCTAAAGCTCGTTCCAGGATATTTTCCAGTTCACGAACATTTCCGGGAAATGAGTATTCGCAGAGCTCTTTAAGCGCGTCTTCATTTAATGTTGGCATAGAATCAAAATTTGATTTATCACATAATCGTTGCATTAGAAATTCAGCGAGAGCTTGTATATCTTCAGAATGCTCCCTCAATGGGGGAACCACCAGTTCTATTACATTTATTCTATAAAAAAGATCCTCTCTAAACTTACCCTGACTTACGAGCTGTGTTAAATCTTTATGACTTGCGCTTAAAATACGAACATCAATACTTTCTTCAGTCGTGCTGCCAATGGGGCGTATTGCTTTTTCCTGAATAGCGCGAAGTAATTTAACCTGCATCTGTAAAGGCAGGTCAGCTACCTCATCTAAAAACAATGTACCGCCATCAGCCGATTTAAAAAGGCCGTCTTTATCGGTGTTAGCTCCAGTAAAACTACCTTTTATATGTCCAAAAAATTCACTTTCCATAAGTTCAGTTGGAATAGCACCGCAGTTAACAGCAATAAAAGGGGAATCAACCCGTGCGCCATATTCATGTATTAAATGGGCGGTGAGTTCTTTTCCGCAACCAGATTCACCATATATATAAACAGGCGCCTGGCTTCGTGCGAGCTTCTGGATCTTGTTATTCAGATCTTTTATCACCTCTGATTCACCCAGTAATGTATATTTGCCTGTATTTTTGGCGGAAGTATTTTTTAAACCAGGTAGCTTTATGGCTGAATTCACGAGGTTTCGTAATACATGTAAATCAACGGGTTTAGATACAAAGTCAAAAGCACCGAGTTTTAATGCTTTAATGGCAAGTTCCATATTGCCGTAGGCTGTAATAACAGCCACAGGAATTTCTGAATGATGCTTTTGAATAAAGTTAATTACCTCAATGCCATCGCCGTCAGGCAGGTTCATATCAGTAATACATAAATTGAATGTTTCTGTCTTCAGTAACTCTATCGCTTGTTGTACGGTGTAGGCTGTGCGCACTGAAAGCCCCATGCGACTAAGCGTGATTTCGGCTAATTCACATAAATCAGGTTCATCATCTATAATAAGCGCTTTAATAGATTTGTTAGAAGTCACTGTGATAAGTTACCCTTTTAAAAAGTATTCAGTGCAAATTTAAACATAATTAAGCGGAGACTCAAGTAATGTTGTTCAGGTTAAAGGCATTTGGCTTGCATTTATTAGCCAGTATGTGTGTTATTTCAGTTTTTTTAGCATTTGTTTTTCTTATCTGGTACCCAGAGCCTTATTATAAAATTTATGGTGTATGGGGTGCAATAAAAATTGTCGTCGGTGTAGACCTGATTATAGGTCCTTTATTAGTACTAATAGTGTTTAATGAATCAAAAAAAGCATCTGAATTAGGACGTGATTTGTTTATTATTGTATTTTTTCAATTGAGTGCATTTATTTGGGGGGTGCATATCACCCATGCTGTTAGACCAAGCTTTAGTGTGTTCCATGAAGGTACATTTTACCTTTTTTCAAAACAGGATGTTGATGTGGCTAGAATGGACAATAAGAAACTTGTACCTGCATTTTGGCAACCAGCTACAAAAGTATACGTTAAACCGCCTAAAGATAAAGAAGAATATAATCATATATATGCACATTTAATTGATGCTGATAAACGCCCTGATGTAATGTATTTGACAGAACGTTATTTACCTCTAATCGAAATTGAAAAAAAAGTGATAGATTCTGCTCTTAATATTAAAAGCGCATTAAAACAACCTGAAAAAGAAAATTTAATCAATGCTTTTTTGATGGGAAAAGAAAAAGAATTAAGTGAATGTTTGTTTTATTCTGTTAAGGGCGCTAACACTCACGTAACAATGGTCGTAGATAAATTGTCAGGGGAAACAATAGGATATATTGAAGCAAATCTTGAATATTAATATGTGGTAACAAGTAGATTGAGAAAGTATGTGCTTATGGCGTTTGAGGATGATAGAGGAATATAAACAGGAGGAGTATATATGTTTGGTGTAGTGTTTTTTACAGTATACGAATAACTTATATTGAAGTGGTGTATAACTTTGTAAGTTTGCCAGATACATTTAGGCATACTGCATCAATTATATATTTTAATTTTTAAAGGCGCAGATGCGTAATGTTTTTGAAAAGTTTTTAATGCTGTGATTCTTAGTCCTTTGTTGATGATAAAAACTGAATTCTAAAGCAGTTTCCTTGATCATTAACTCCTAAATACCTCATTTTTCCGCGATTGCTTTCTACAATTTCTTTAGAAATGTATAACCCAAGACCAGTACCTTGTGAGTTTGTAGTAAAAAAGGGATCAAATATTTGCTCTGATAATTCTTTTGGAATACCCGGGCCATTATCTATAACATCTAGATAAGGTTGTTTCTCAGTATCATCAAAACCAATAATCATATTAATTGAAACTTTGCTTTGTGGTTTGTCATTGTGGCTAATTGCATTTGATGTGAGGTTGCAAATAATTTGATATAAGTGACTAGAATCAAATAGTATTTTAAAGCTATTAGATTTAACTTTAATTATGAGTTGCTTTTCCTGCAGTCCATTATTTTCGATAAGTTCTTTTTTAAAGTTTTCAAGCCAGTTTTTTAAATCGATAGATTCAGGTGCGCCCCGGTCTTGTCGTGATAGTTGTAATACGTTATTTATTACCTTATCGAGTTTATGCACCTGCGTGGAAATTATATCGGTTAATTTCTTGTCTGCAGGGTCTAGATTTGATTCGCTCAATAATTGTGAGGCATGATTAATGCCACTTAGGGGGTTGCGTATTTCATGTGCAATACTGGCGGTTAATTTTCCCAGTGATGCTAGTTTTATTTGCTGAAAACGCTGGTTAAGACGAGTCGCATCTTCCAGAAAAATTAAAGTATCACCTGCATAAGGTGATGTGTTGTCTAAAGATCTGAATCCAGGTTGAATATCTGGTAAACCCTGTTGTTGTGAAATAGCTTTATGGTACATTTGTGGATGTTGTTGCCATTCTAGAAATCGTGCATCAAGGCTCGGCAAAATGTTTTCTAGTAATGGGTTATCTTTTAAAGATAAATTTCCTAATATTGACTCAGCCGAGCTATTTGCCATACGTATATGACCGCTATTATCGACAACGAGAATACCTGTGCGCATATTCTGTATGATGTTCTCGTTTAATTTTTCAAGATTGATTAAATCTACCGATTGTTGACTTGCCAGTTTTTCATATTCTCTGGCCCGTTGAGAAAGTATCGATGCAAGCATGCTTGAGCCGAAAAATACCAATCCCATAATTCCGGCGAAAGCAAATACACTTGCAGGTGCTATGTTGTTGAGGAAGTTATAAGTTTGTTCAAATAATACTGTGATTGATGCAACGGCAGCGAAAAGATAGGAATCTCTGCTACGTAAAAATGTGCCTGTTGCAACAATATTGATTACAAGTAGTATGCTAAGGGCGCTAATAAGGCCGCCACTATAATGCATCATAAGTGTTATCAATAAGATATCGTTGATACTGGCAAGTATGACCTGGGCTTCAAATTTTATGATTTTTTTATATTCAATAAAAATGAATATCAGGCTGGAAAAAAAGAATGTCAGGCTTGTTGTTAAAAAATAATCTGGATTGAATTGTCCGAGAAAGCCGCCTAATGCTTCGGTTTTGAAAAAAATGAATATTGCAAATGAAAGCGTCAGGCGGTAATAGTTGAAATGCCTTAACGGCCTCCAGGTTTGGGCTTCGTCTTGAGGAATGCCTGGATTAATCGCGTTTTCAGGTAAGCTCAATTGTTCTGCTTCCAGTCATGCAGGTGTTGTGTGCTACAAAATGCTTTATCACCTCTAAAGATAGCATCTTCATTCGGTATATAGGTTTTACATTGTAAGCACTGTACAGTGTCTTGATTGCTGTTATTAGACACTGAGGATGTTTTATTAGACTCTAATTTGAAGCGCTGCATAACAGCGCGTACAAGCAATAACACCACAACAACAAAAATAATAGTTAAAACACTTTTAAACATATGCAGCCACAGCCCTTATCTCTGGTAAAATCCTAATATTGAAACTATTCTAAACTAATACACACTATGACTAAAGCTGTACAACTATGCCTCGTTCAGGAAAAGTTCCTTGTAGGTGATATCAAAGGCAATACTCGCAAGATTTTAACTCTATCACGCCTCGCGAAACAGGCTGGAGCGGATATTGCTGTTTTTCCCGAATTGGCATTAAGTGGTTACCCACCTGAAGACCTGTTATTACGACAGGGCTTTATTCGTCAGATTGAAGCCGCTATCGAAGAAATTGCTAAAAACACCGGTGAAATGCTGGTGGTATTTGGCTCACCTCGACTACATCAGAATGAGTTATTTAATGCGGTAATTGTTTGTGAAAAGGGCAGAGTCATTGGTGAATACTATAAATATAGTTTGCCTAATTATTCGGTATTTGATGAAAAGCGTTATTTTCAGGCCGGCCATAAACCCCTGGTCATCAATTGTAAAGAGCAGAAAATAGGCATAGTCATATGCGAGGATGCCTGGTTTGATGAGCCGATGGAGCAAGCACAGGCTGCAGGGGCTGATGCTATTGTTATTTTAAATGCTTCTCCCTATCATCGAAATAAGCACCAGCAACGACTGGATATGTTACGTGACCGTCAAAAGAAAGTGCCTTTGCCGTTTTTCTACCTAAATTTAGTCGGCGGACAGGATGAGCTGGTATTTGATGGTGATTCTCTGGTTATGAATGCGCAGTCTGAACTTGTGGGTCGTGGGCCTGACTTTGATAGTGTTTTACTTCATTACCAGTTGCACGCTGATAAACAGATTACAGCGATTGACACGCGCTTTTATCAACCGGAAAGTGAACTGGCCAGTTTATATAAGGCACTGGTAACGGCGGTGCGTGATTATGTGAAGGGTAATGGCTTTAACGGTGTGGTAATCGGTCTGTCAGGCGGGGTTGATTCTGCCTTAACGCTGGCTATTGCAGCGGATGCTCTGGGTGCAGATCAGGTTCACGCGGTAATGATGCCATCAAGATATAGCGCACAAATGAGTCTGCATGATGCACGTGCTCAGGCTGAGATTATGGGTGTTAAGTATAAAGAAATTTCAATTGAACCCACTTTCCAGGCTTTTCTGGAAACCCTGAAAGAAGAGTTTACCGGTACAGAAACGGATACTACAGAAGAAAATATTCAGGCTCGTTGCCGCGGTGTTATTTTAATGGCCTTATCTAATAAATCAGGCCGCATGGTGCTGACAACGGGTAATAAAAGTGAAATGGCAGTGGGTTACAGCACTTTGTATGGTGATATGGCAGGTGGTTTTGCACCTTTAAAAGATGTAGAAAAACAGCTGGTTTATGCTCTGTGTGATTATAGAAATTCTGTTAGTCAGGTTATCCCGCAACGTGTACTCGACAGACCGCCATCGGCTGAACTAAGACCAGACCAGGAAGACCAGGACAGCTTGCCGGATTACGCAATTCTCGATGCAATTCTAAGAATGAGTGTTGAAGAAGACCTGCCAAAACAGCAGATTATTGATGCAGGTTATGATCAGCAAACGGTCGAGAGAGTACTGGGTATGGTGCAGATAAATGAGTATAAGCGCCGTCAGGCACCACCGGGAGTAAGGGTTACGCAACGTGCCTTTGGGCGCGACAGGCGATACCCCATTACGTCGGGATATAGAAGAAGCTGATAGCTCATCAGTAATTTAGGTGAATCTCAACTGAACGTGATTACCCTGTTCAGGCGCATCTCCCTCGGGGAAAGACCGCGCTTTTTGCGCTCTGTCCCCTGTTTGATGCCATCAAGAGTTTGGCGGAGTCGGTTTATGACACTATCAGCGCATAGTGGTATGGGTTAAGGGGACGGAGCGCCAAACAGCGGCGGTCCATCCCCGATGGAGATGGGCATGAACAGGGTAATGTTTTAGTTTGCTGGTGCTTCCAGTTCAGTATCACCACTGGCTATAAGCTGGCTTCCAACAACTGGGTTAACATCCAGCACAGATTGTGCATCTGCAGCCAGATCATGCAAACCTAGATTTTTATAAGATTTGACCATGATTGCCAGCGCTTCTCTGCTGGCGGGGGTTGTTGGATAGGTTTCTAATACATATTGACCGCGCTTGGCTGCGGCCAACCAGGCTTCACGTTTTATGTAGTAATTGGCTGCATGTAATTCAGCTTTTGCTAACTGGTTACGCAGGTAAAGCATATGCTGGTATGAATTCATGGCATAACGGCTATCGGGATAACGCTCAACCAGGGTTGAAAAACTGCGTAAAGCATCATTCATCGATTTGTTATCATGCTGTGACAGGTCACGTGTAAAATAACTATCGAGAAAACCGCTGCCCCGGTTGTAGTCTGCCAGACCTTTTAAATACCAGGCATAGTCAACATTTGGATCCCTGGGGTTTATTCGAATAAAGCGGTCTGCAGCTGCGATGGCAGATTCTGGTTCTTCGAATTTATAATAAGCATAAGCAACATCAAGCTGAGCTTGTCTGGCATAAGGGCTAAAGGGGAAACGAGCTTCCAGGTTTTCAAGATTTCTGATAGCCTCTTCGAATTCACCAGCCTCTAATGCCATAGTGGCTTCATCGTAGAAATCCAGTGCGCTCCAGTCGGCATAAATATCTTTTTTTACGCCGTCATCACTGCACGCGATGAGAAACAAAGATAAGATAAGTGTAGAAAGTAATCGTGTCATAATTGCAGCATCGTATGGTTTCGTAAAATAAAGGTTAAATAGTGTTAATTGAAATTGAACAAGTCAAAGCCATTTCGGCATTATACAAGAGAAGTCGTCTATGTCCGATGGTATAAATCACGAAATTGTAAAAATAACCGTTCCGCTGGAGTACGCATCCCAGAGGTTGGACGCAGTTTTAGTGAAAATGTTCCCTGATTATTCCCGCAGTCGACTGCAGCAGTGGATAAAAGCGGAGCGGGTTTTATTGGATGGGGTAATACCAAGGGCCAAAGATAAAGTTATTGGCGGTGATCAGCTTGAATTGCATATAGAGCATGAAATTCTTGATCAGGGTGTTGTCGCTCAGGATATGAATCTGGATATCGTTTATGAAGATGATGATATTCTGGTTGTAAATAAACCTGTTGGGCTGGTAGTGCATCCAGCAGCAGGACACGCGGATGGTACGCTGCAAAATGGTTTGTTATTTCATGATGACAAATTACATGAGGTGCCTCGTTCAGGTATCGTACATCGTCTTGATAAGGATACTTCCGGTTTACTGGTTGTCGCTAAAACACTTAAAGCGCATAAATTACTGGTTGAACAGTTACAGGCGCGCACGGTTCATAGAGAGTATCAGGCGATCGTTTTTGGTGTATTAACTTCGGGTGGTACGGTTGATATCGGTATTGGTCGTCATGGTCGTGACCGAAAAAAGATGGCAGTAAAAGCGGAAGGCAAACAGGCGATCACGCATTTTCGTGTGTTAGATCGTTATCGTGGGCATAGTCGAATTAAGGTTAATCTTGAGACAGGTCGTACCCATCAAATACGTGTGCATATGGCACATATCAAACATCCATTAGTTGGTGATCAAACTTACGGTGGAAGATTGCAGCTTCCCCAGGGGTGTGGAGATGCTTTAAAAGAGATGTTGCGTGGTTTTAGTCGTCAGGCATTACACGCGCGTAAACTGGGCTTAATCCATCCATCTACGGGTAAACATATGGAATGGAAGGCGCCCTTACCAGACGATATGAAACAACTTATAGCTGTGCTTGAGGATGATATAGCCAGGGATATAACGGAAGACGATTACGATCTGGAGGATTTCTCAGATGAATATACACATGAGTGATCAAATATTTCCGATTGAAATGAACGAGTGACTGATATTAACGGACACATTATAAAACCAGACTGGCCTGCAGCCGAAAATATCCATGCCTTTTGTACAACGCGTAAAAACGGGGTCAGCACAGGTGTTTATGCCGGAAATAATCTAGGTCTTCATGTTGAAGACAACCCTCAACATGTTCTGGCCAATCGACAGCAAATGATTCGCCAGTTTAACCTTCCAGAAGAACCGCGCTGGCTCGATCAGGTGCATGGAAATCGGGTGATCAATGCCAATTATATATACCCAGGTTCTTTGAGTGGGCAAAAAGATAATAATCAGTTAACCCAGACAGATGGATTATTGGCAGATGCCTCATTTAGTGAAACGGCTAATACGGTATGTGCCGTTATGACGGCTGATTGTTTGCCTATGCTAATTTGTAACAGAAAGGGTAATAAAGTGGCTGCTGCGCATGTCGGCTGGCGCGGCCTTGCCGATGATGTTATTGAAGCCACGGTAGCATCGCTTAGTGAAAGACACAGTGAACTTCTGATCTGGTTAGGCCCTGCCATTGGAGCGCACGCTTTTGAAGTAGGTGAAGAAGTTTTTAATATCTTTGTTAATAATCAGCCGAAAGCCATAGAAGCGTTTAAACAAAATCGCCAGGGTCATTATCTGGCAGATATTTATCTTCTGGCAAAATTACGCTTACACAATATCGGTATCAGGGAAATATATGGTGGCGAATATTGCACCTATACTGATGCGGATCAATTTTATTCCTATCGCCGAGATGGTAAAACAGGACGCCAGGCTAGTTTAATCTGGTTTGAATAAAGCCTCATAATTTTGGGAGAAAAAAATGAAGTGCTCAGTATTAACACTGGTTGGTGCAGATCAGGCAGGTATTGTTGCCGCAGTGACAGACGCTCTTTATAAGCAGGGTTGCAGTTTAGCTCAGGCGTCTATGATGCGTCTGGGTGCAAATTTTGCCATTATGTTACGTGTCTCCCATGATGAAGCAAAGGACCTGCGAAATATACTAAGCGAGATATGTGAAAACATGAGTTTGCATTTACATATAGATGAAGATGTAGATACAGACGTTTTAAGGCCTGATCCCGATGTGCAGGTTACAGTTTATGGTGCAGATAGAAACGGCATCGTCGCACAGGTGACTTCAGCTTTAGCCGTGGCAGGTTTAAATATCATCGATCTTGAAACGGATCTTGGTGGTACTAAAGACAAACCAATTTACATAATGACTTTAGAGGGGCTGGCTACTAAAGGTGTTGAATCATTACAAAATGCACTGAACGCTCTTAACTCTGATATTGAAGTAAACCTTGATGAAATAAATACATTAAGGGGATAGGATTTAATGGAAATTTTGACCTACCCGGATCAGCGCTTAAAACAAATATCAGAAAGTGTCGAGTCTATTGATAAAGACGTATTAAATTTCATACATGAATTAGAGCAGGCCCGTATGGCAGGTCCAGGTGCTGTCGGTATTGCAGCACCTCAGGTTAATAATTTTCAAAGAATAGTTATTGTTGATGTATCAGATATGCGCAAACCAGTGGATAACCACGGGCATCTGATTATGATTAATCCTGAAATTGCCGCCTGGGATGGCATGCATATGGGGCGTGAAGGCTGTTTGTCTGTACCTGACTTCACCGGTAATGTTATTCGGGCTGAAAAAATCAAACTAAATTATATGGATGAAACAGGTGAGACCCATGAATTTGAATCAAGCGGTTTCGAGGCTAGAGCAATACAGCATGAACTTGATCATCTCGACGGCCTGTTATTTCTTGATCGACTGGTAAGCCGACGCAGTGATTTGTTTAAACGTAAAAATTATAAAAAATAGCGTTTGATAAATCCGCACAATGCAACATATTCTCTAAGAATCATCTATTATTAACCTAAATAAGTTATCGAATTATAGATTATATATGCCAAAAGGATTAAATTTAGATATATCACAATCCAATGCATTGGCGATAAGCCTGTGCAACCTCGGGTTATGTGATTATTGCTTGCCACCGACACCTGTTCTGAATTTTTCTAATTCCTGGGCTCAAATTTTAGGTTACACAGCCGAAGAAATTCCTCCAGCTGAAATTTTTCATAGCTGGTGGGGACAACAAATTCATTCCGATGATCACGCACGAGTGATTAGTCTTTTTAATCAGCTCTATTCCGGGGATTTAAAAAAACTAAGTTGTACTATGCGGGTTAAACGCAAACTGGGAGACTGGTGTGAAGTTGAAGTTATCGCCAGTGTTATAAAACGTGATGTAAAAGGATGGGCGCAACACGTTTTTACTGTGATGCGTGATCTGGCGGCAAGTGAAAACAGATACAAGCGTATAGTTGAAAACTTAAATGAAGGTATCTGGGTCATTGATCGATATAATAATATCCGTTTCGTGAATCAGGCACTAGTCGATATGCTGGGTTACAGTATTGAAGATATGTTAGGGGTACCCGTATTTGATTTTGAAAATAACAATAATCAGAAGGTATTAAAAAAACAGATAAGTGAAAGAAAAAAAGGCTTATCCAGTGTTTATGAAATAGAGCTTTTACATAAAAAGGGCCACAGTGTTTTAATTCAGGTTGAATCTGCTCCCTTATTAGATGAGCAGAACAGGTTTGATGGTTTTGTTGAAGGCATAAAGGATATGACAGATATTCGTAGCCAGCAATTAAAACTGAAAATGCTTTCGTCTGCTGTTGAACAAAGTGGTTCTATGGTTTTAATAACAGATAAAGATGCAAATATTGAATATGCTAATCCTAAATTGTGTGAAATAACAAAATATACAAAAGAAGAATTGTTGAATCAAAATGCCAGTATATTTCAGCCTGAAGATATTGATGTGCAGGAGATGGCAGATTTATGGAAGAGGATAAATCAGGGGCAGGACTGGCAAGGAGAAATGCAACTTAGAAAAAAAGAAGGAGGTAATATATGGGTATTAATGTCTGTTTCATCTATTACCAATGAAATGTCTGCAATTACGCATTTCGTTACTGTTTTTGAAGATGTGTCACAACTAAAAGAAGCGCATTTAAAAATGGAAGAGCTGGCATATGTTGATAGCTTAACCGGGTTGGCAAATCGTATATTATTTAGAGACAGGTTAGAACAAGTTTTAAAAAGTTTGAAAAGAACAGAAGCTACGGCCGCATTATTATACCTGGATTTAGATGAGTTTAAACGAATTAACGACTCCCTGGGACATGATGTTGGCGATGCAGTTTTAATGAAGGTGGCTGAAACTTTACGACAATGTGTGAGGTATCAGGATACGGTTGCACGAATGGGTGGAGATGAATTCGTTATTTTACTGACGGATATCGACGGTATGTCAGGTGCTTCTTCTGTTGCAAGAAAAATAATGGATGCTATGTCCGAGCCCATTCGCCTGCTAAAGAATGAAATATTAATTTCTCCCAGTATCGGTATTACACTCGCGCCAGCAGATAGTTTGAATGCTGATATTTTATTAAAAAATGCAGATATGGCAATGTATAAAGCCAAGTCATCCGGTAGAAATAATTATCAGTTTTTTACTGAAGAAATGAATACGCAAATTGTTGATCATTTGAGTATAGAGAATGATTTGCGGCAAGCTTTAAATAGTAATCAGTTGCATGTTAAGTATCAACCTAAGTGTGATATTAAAACTAAAAAACTGGTTGGAGTAGAGGCCTTGATAAGGTGGAATCATCCAACTAAAGGAGAGTTGTCACCAGAGTACTTTATCCCCATTGCAGAAACTGCGGGATTAATGGTGAAACTGGGCAAATGGGTTTTAAGAACTGCGTGTAAAGAAATCAAGAGCCTGGAGCAGAAAGGTATGCCCGATATTGAGTTAGCTGTGAATTTATCAACCCGTCAGTTTCGTGACCCTTATCTTTTAGAAACGATACAGAACACATTGGCGGAAACAGATTTTAAAGCCGTTAAACTTGAACTTGAAATTACTGAAACTACATTGATGGAACAAATTGATCATGCAATTGATTTGCTGGATCAGATTAAAGCATTAGGTATATCACTTACCATTGATGATTTTGGAACCGGTTACTCTTCACTTAACTATTTAAAACGTTTGCCTATTGATACACTAAAAATAGATAAAGCGTTTATTACAGATATACCCAATGATAAAGATGATATGGAAATTGCAGCAGCGGTAATTGCCATGGCTCATAAGCTGGGTTTAACTGTTGTTGCCGAAGGTGTAGCAACTAAAGAACATTGGGCATTTCTAGAAAAAAACAAGTGTGATATAGCTCAGGGGTACTTAATGGGGAAACCCATGTTGACCGATGAATTATTGAGCAAGTTTTTGAATTAAAATCAACTGCGTGTTATAACTCTAGGTGCTTTTGGTGGTTGTTTTATAACCCGGAGTTTTAGTCTATCCCTTGAAATTTTTTGATCAACCCATATCTTCTAGTTAATAGAAAATTTACCGAGGACATGCCATGAGAATGGATCGATTAACCAGCAAATTTCAAATGGCGCTCTCTGAAGCGCAATCACTCGCAGTTGGGCGAGATCATCAGTTTATAGAACCATTACACCTCATGCTGGCATTGCTTGACCAGGATGGTGGGTCGGTGCGTCATTTATTAAGCATGAGCAATGTAAATGTGAATGGTTTGCGTTCAAAACTGGGAGAGGAGATTGAGCACTTTCCCCAGGTTGAAGGTAATGAAGGAGAGATTCATCTTTCCAATGATTTAGGTCGCCTGTTAAATGTAACAGATAAGTTAGCACAGAAACGTAAAGACGATTATATCTCTAGTGAATTGTTCGTACTTGCGGCAATTGAGGAAAAATCGCGTATTGGTGACATTTTAAGAGAGTTTGGTGCCGATAAAAAATCCCTGGAAGAAGCAATTGAAAAAGTACGTGGCGGGCAGAGTGTAAATGACCCAAATGCAGAAGATCAAAGGCAGGCACTTGAGAAATATACTGTTGATGTAACTGAACGAGCTGAACAGGGTAAATTAGATCCTGTGATTGGTCGAGATGAAGAAATTCGGCGAACAGTTCAGGTATTGCAAAGACGTACAAAAAACAACCCGGTTCTAATTGGTGAACCGGGCGTTGGTAAAACGGCTATTGTTGAAGGACTGGCTCAACGTATTGTTAATGGCGAAGTACCCGATGGTATAAAAGGTAAACGTTTATTGTCGCTTGATTTAGCGGCATTAATTGCCGGTGCAAAATTTCGCGGTGAGTTTGAAGAACGTTTAAAAGCGGTTCTAAATGACCTGTCGAAACAGGAAGGTCAGGTTATCTTATTTATTGATGAAATTCATACTATGGTAGGCGCAGGTAAATCTGAGGGCGCTATGGATGCAGGTAATATGTTAAAACCTGCACTTGCCAGAGGTGAGTTACATTGTGTAGGCGCAACAACGCTTGATGAGTATCGCAAATATATAGAAAAAGATGCAGCACTTGAAAGACGCTTTCAAAAGGTACTGGTTGACGAACCCAGTGTTGAAGATACCATTGCAATTTTGCGTGGTTTAAAAGGCCGCTATGAAGTTCATCATGGTGTTGATATAACTGACCCGGCAATTGTTTCTGCCGCAGTATTATCACATCGTTATGTTACTGATCGCCAGTTGCCTGATAAAGCCATAGATTTAATTGATGAAGCGGCAAGTCGTATTCGCATGGAAATTGACTCTAAACCGGAAGTCATGGACAGGCTGGAGCGTCGTTTAATTCAATTAAAAATTGAACGCGAAGCGCTGACCAAAGAAGATGACAGAGCATCAAAAGAACGTTTGTTAAAGTTACAGGAAGAGATTGATGGGCTTGAGCAGGAGTATCAGACGCTAGAAGAAGTATGGTTGGCTGAAAAAGCGGCTTTACATGGTAGCGCCAGTATTAAGGAAAAATTAGAACAGGCTCGCCTGGAATTAGAAACCGCACGTCGAGCTAATGATTTAGCACGTATGTCTGAATTGCAGTATGGGCGTATTCCAGAACTTGAAAAAGAACTGGATATGGCTTCGCAGGCAGAAATGCAGGAAATGACTCTGTTACGTAACCGTGTCACCGAAGAAGAGATTGCCGAAGTTGTTTCAAGAGCAACAGGCATACCTGTTTCGAAAATGATGGAAGGTGAAAAAGATAAATTGCTGCGCATGGAAGATGAGATAACCAGGCGTGTTGTCGGGCAGGAAGAAGCGGTTATTTCTGTTTCTAATGCAATAAGACGATCACGCGCCGGCCTGTCTGATCCTAATCGCCCAAATGGTTCGTTTTTATTTTTAGGCCCTACTGGTGTGGGTAAAACGGAGTTAACAAAAGCACTGGCAAAATTCATGTTTGACACAGAAGATGCGATGGTTCGCATTGATATGTCTGAGTTTATGGAAAAACACTCAGTGGCCAGATTAATAGGTGCACCACCGGGTTATGTTGGTTATGAAGAAGGCGGATATTTAACAGAAGCGGTACGCCGTAAACCTTATTCAGTTATTTTGCTGGATGAAGTGGAAAAAGCGCACCCGGATGTTTTTAATGTTCTGCTTCAGGTTTTAGATGATGGTCGCTTAACAGATGGTCAGGGACGTACGGTTGATTTCAGAAATACGGTTATTATTATGACATCTAATCTCGGCTCTCAGCATATACAGGAATATAGTGATAAAGGTGACTACGAAGGAATGAAATCTGCGGTAATGGAAGTTGTCGGTAAGCACTTCAGACCAGAATTCATAAACAGGATTGATGAATCTGTTGTATTCCATACTTTAGGGCGTGAGCAAATTCGCTCTATCACGGCAATACAGGTTGATATTTTACGTCAACGGTTACAGGAAAGGGAATTAGGCCTTGAGCTAAGTGAAGCGGTGCTTGATAAACTGGGCGATGCAGGGTTTGATCCGGTATATGGAGCAAGACCACTGAAAAGAGCTATTCAACAGAGTCTTGAGAATCCGTTAGCGCAGTTGTTATTGCAGGGCGAATTCATCGCCGGGGATGTCATAGCGGTTGAGATTGACGGAGATAAGTTGAGCTTTAAAAAGGCCTAGAGTTTAGGACAGCTGTATTTAGGTTAGTGGGTTTATCCTCACTAACCTAAATCACTGCCTGGTATAATTGAGAACACTCATTACTCTTCGTAACGTTCATCTTTGTTAAAATTTTCGGTGATGTATTCAACTGCTTTATCAACTTTTTCCTTAACATCATCCATCATTTGAACTCTTTCTGCAGATTCCAGATAAAAAGCCATATCAATCTCATGTCGCATATAGCGGGATGGTAGTTTTGATAATGCATAACATGCCACATCAAGAAAGAAATCTGCTGATTGCTCAGTGTGGTTGGGTATTATTTCAGCCTGTAGGTAGTCAATAACCAGGTGCTCGTAAAAATTATGAATGCTGGTGAAGTCCATGAAAATTACTCAAAATTAATATGTTAACGATTGTTTTAGTATAGATCATCGCAGCAAAATTGTGTTAATAGTCGTTCGCATTATCACCCGAATCCAGTTCAACCACCTCTCGAATATATTTAAAAATTTGCCGAAAGGCTACAGGCGGTTTATTGGTTTTCTTTTCTTTATTAATGTTTCTTACTAGTTGCCTGAGGTGACTACGATCAGCCTGAGGGTGTTCTTCTATAAAGGCATTAATAGCCTTGTCACCATTTTCAATAATGGCATCTCGCCATTTTTCCATACGTTTAAAATCAGCATTATAAATATCGTGTTTATGTAATACACGTTCTAACTGGCTTGCTAGAGTCTCATCTCCCAGGCCACGCATGATTTTCGCAATAAAGTGTTTCTGTCGTTTAAGCGCGCTATTGGATTTTATACGTTGCGCCTCTTCAATTGCGCTACGTAACTCATCGTCCATATTAATCTGATCAAGTTCTTCTTTGTTGAGTGCGATCAGTTTTTCACCGAGTTGCAAAACATCATCACATTCTTTCTTTCGTTGGGTTTTGCTAACCCAGTCGTCGTCTTCCTGGTTTATATCAGTCATCTTGGATTCTGTTTAAATTAGGTTAAAGTGGGTGATTAACATACGTGCACTTAAGTCATTATCTTTATATTGTTCAATTTTTAAAGGCAGATAATAGTGGTTTTTTGATAACCAGACATATGACATACGTCGTCCGCCTTCTTTGATTATCTTAAATTTTAATACCGGCACCTTCTGGTTTTCAAATTCTATATCTTCGGTGTCTTCTAGAGTATAGGTGTATTTGCGTATATGTCCCTTGTCCGTAATATAAAAGCTATTGCTGGTTATAACCGGGTTTTGTTGTAAGTCATTACTCATTAACAGGGGTATAAGCTGTCGGCTCCAGACTAAATGTTCGGTTTGCAGTTTATAAGGTTTGAATTTATAAGAGCCATTAATCAGCGTTTTACCGTTTACTGAGTGGTCGAATAAAATTTGCTGGTTTTTCTTATGTTTTTTTTCCTGAGTATAAAGATAACTTTGCTGTTCAGGTTGTGTTAAATCAGACGTTTCAGGCCAGTTTAAAATACTGATTTCAGTCGGATTAGCTTTTAAAAAAAAAGCTGCGAATCCTTTCGCGGTTGCCACCGATGAGTAACTAATAACACCTTTCTCATAGAGCAGTTTATTTTTCAAATTTCCCACGTAACTGCCATATTTTTCAATGCGGTATGTACTCTGGTGATTAGCGGGTAGTTTAAAGCTGGAATCAGATGCGGCCTGTACGTTAGTGAATAAAACAGGCAAAGCACTTAGTGTTAAAGCAAATAACAGCAGGAAACAGGCTTTTGTGCGGTAAACAGTTAATTGACGAGCTGGTTGTTGATCCATTTGGCCGGGGTTTCCAGTAGTTGTTTATCCAGTACAGGCTGTTGATTTATGACTTTGAGTCGCCCCTGTGCCACCCACTCTATAACCATTGGGTAAATGATATGTTCCTGTTGATGAATGCGTTGTTGTAGTGATTCAGCTGTATCAGTTTCTTCTACATCAATGACTGCCTGTAAGACCAATGGGCCGCCATCGAGTTCATTATTCACATAATGCACACTTACACCATGTTGTTTTACACCGGCATCAAGTGCGCGTTGGTGGGTGTTAAGGCCGGTGAATTCTGGTAGCAGAGACGGGTGTATGTTTAACAGCCGGCCAGCGTAATGTTTTACAAACTCATCAGTCAGTATGCGCATAAAACCCGCTAGTATGACCAGGTCAGGCTTGTGACGATCTATTTCCTGAATGAGTTGCTGGTCAAATGCTTCACGGCTTGTAAATTGTTTGTGATCGAGGGTTAGTGCAGGTATTTTAACAGCCTGTGCACGTGTTAATCCTTTAACCCCCGGGCGGTTACTTATAACTGCTTTTATATTGGCATGTAACTTACCTGCTGTAATTGCGTCAATAATGGCCTGTAAATTTGTGCCATTACCAGAAATCAGCACAACAATATCGATATTGGGGGTACTCATTAAAAACAGGCTTAATCAATTATAACGTCAGGTGCACCGTTTGAGCTGGTGATTTTTCCCAGTTTAAATGCGGCTTCGCCAGCACTGTTAAGTACATCAATAGCAGTATCTGCATCTTCTTCATTTACAACGAGTACCATGCCTATTCCACAGTTAAAGGTGCGATACATTTCCAGATCTTCAATATTGCCCTGCTGCTGTAACCATTTAAATACAGCAGGTAATTCCCAGCTATTTACATCAATTTGTGCACGGGTATTTTCTGGCATAACACGGGGCAGGTTTTCTGTTAAACCACCACCTGTGATATGAGACATGGCATTAATATCAATTTGTTCAAGTAATGCATGGATGCTTTTAACATAAATGCGTGTAGGGGCTAACAGGGCCTCCCCTAGAGATTGATTGCCGCAGGCTTCGCTTAAGTCTGCGTTGCTCACTTCCAGGACTTTACGAATAAGTGAATAACCATTTGAGTGTGGGCCTGATGAGGCGATGCCGATTAACACATTGCCGGCTTCTACTTTGCTGCTATCTATAATTTTGTCTTTTTCAACAATGCCTACGCAGAATCCGGCCAGGTCATAATCACCTTCACTGTACATGCCCGGCATTTCTGCGGTTTCACCACCGGTTAATGCGCAGCCAGACTGGATGCAGCCTTCAGCAATTCCTTTTATGACATCTGTGGCTACCGCAGTATCAAGCTTGCCGGTTGCGTAGTAATCAAGAAAATAAAGAGGTTCAGCACCTAAAACCAGTATGTCGTTAACACACATAGCCACCAGGTCAATGCCGATGGTGTCATGTTTGTTCATTTGCAGTGCTAGTTTCAGTTTTGTGCCTACACCATCGGTACCAGATACCAGCACGGGTTTCTGATAACGGTCGAGAGGAATTTCGAATAAGGCGCCAAAGCCACCCAGCCCGCCTATAACTTCCGGGCGCATGGTTTTTTTGACATGGGGCTTTATTTGTTCAACCAGATCTGCACCTGCGTCTATATCGACACCGGCATCACGGTAATTAAGGGATTGATTAGTTGATTTTTGTGAATCTGTTTGAGACATTGCGAACCTGGTAAACCATGACGATTAAAAGATGTGGTATTGTACATCTTCCTGGCAATGGTCACGAATGAAAATGAACCGTAAAACAATATTTTTTAGTATTTTTATCATCTTTATGCTGTCTGCAAATGTGCAGGCATACACTATTAAGCATATCTACGAAGTTAATTTGCCTGTTATCAGTCAGGAAAAGCAAATTCGGGGGGCTGCTTTTGAGCAGGGCTTAATCGAAGTTTCTGTACGCATATCCGGTAACAGTCTGGCTCCCACACAGATTGATTTGAAAAAAGCCACACGTATGGTGCGTCAATATCGTTATAAAGCGATGACCGAGCCTGAAATAGAGTCGTATATGAAGAAAACCGGTGCTTTGATCGCGCCCAGGTTTAAATTGTGGATGCAGTTCGATGGTGCAAAGGTTAAACAGTTGTTACGTGATAATGGTTTGCCAATATGGGGTTATCAACGGCCAAATGTATTAGTCTGGTTAGCCGTTAAAGACGGCCGAAATCGGTATTTGCTTAAAAATTCAGATGTATCGCAAATTAAAGATGCGGTGACAAATGAGGCCAAACAACGTGGTCTGCCCGTTATCTGGCCAGAATATGATAGACAGGATGAACAGGTTGTTAAGTTCATTGATATCTGGGGCGAGTTCTGGGAGCCAATTAAGCAGGCAAGTAAACGTTATCCTGTTGATGCTATTGTGCTAGGGCGTATGAACTGGTCAAACGGTAGCTGGACCGTTAACTGGTCATTATTGATGGAAGATCAGACCCAGAGCTGGAAACTATCCGCTTTAGACCTGGATGTGCTCATGAGTAGTGGGGTCGGTGTTGCTACTGATCATATATCCAGTCGCTTTGCGGTATTTTCAGATAGTGCAAATGATGGTGAGTTATTACTGAGAGTGAGTGATTTAGATAGTGTGAGTCGTTATGCAAAAGCCTCGCATTACTTATCGTCACTCGCACCGGTAAAAAATGTTTATGCTACCGAGGTGGGGCGGTCACAGGTTGATTTCCATATTGAATTGAGTGGAGATGAAAGTGATTTAAAACGAATTATCGCATTGGGTAAAGTACTGGTACCAGATAATCGACCAGACATTCAACCAGAAAATCAAACAGATATAACAGATACTGCCGCTTCTGAATCAGCAGAGCTTTCGCCTGAAAATCAGCCTGAGTCTACACAACAGACAACAGATGAAACACAAAATGAACCGTTGGGTGAGAAAACCAATAGTTTGTTACCCGTTGTTTTACCAAAAATTTTAAAATACAGGCTTAATGGATGAATCAAATATCGGACTCTCAAAAATGGATGATATTACTGGTAATTTCCATCAGCGGTTATGTTCTGTATTTATTGTCGCCAGTATTAATGCCTTTTTTTGCAGCGGCATTACTGGCTTATCTGGGAGATCCAATTGCAGATCGCCTGGAAATGAAATTTCAACCCAGGTTTTCAAAAAAAATATCGCGTAGCATTGCCGTTACTATTGTATTTATTACCCTGTTTGTAATGTTAACAATTATGGCTTTCCTGATTTTGCCATTATTAGGGCAGCAGGTCGGTTATTTGATTTCAAATATGCCAGCTTATCTGGATCATATTCAAAATAATGTTTTACCAATAGCGACAAAATATATTTCCATAGACACATCAATATTTAATCTGCAATCATTTAAAGAATTATTCTCGACTCATTATGTACAGGCAGGAGGGGTTGTTTCTCAAATAGTTTCTTCTATTGCATCTTCAGGTTTAGTATTAGCGGCATGGCTGGCTAATATGATATTAATACCTGTTGTTACCTTTTATTTGTTGCGAGACTGGGATGTGCTGATAACACATATAGATGAATTGTTGCCTAGAAAATATTTACATGTAATTAGAAAACTTGCAAAAGAATCGGATGAGGTTTTATCAGCATTTTTACGGGGTCAGTTTGTCGTTATGCTGGCTTTAGGTGCTGTGTACTCAACGGGTTTATGGTTTATAGATTTAAAGCTAGCTCTGTTAATAGGCATGCTGGCCGGGCTGGTCAGTTTTGTGCCTTATCTGGGGTTTATAGTAGGTATAGTGGTGGCCAGCATTGCTATGTTGTTGCAAACACATGATGTGATGCAGTTAATACCGGTTGTAATTGTTTTTAGTATCGGGCAAATGCTGGAAGGTATGTTGTTAACTCCTGTGCTGGTAGGAGATAAAATAGGCCTTCATCCAGTCGCTGTAATTTTTGCAGTTCTGGCGGGAGGTCAGTTATTTGGTTTTGTTGGTATTTTACTGGCTCTGCCAATTGCCGCCGTTTTGGTTGTTATGTTGCGCTATATCCGCCATGAATATAAGTCCAGTTCCGTTTTTAATGATGCGGCTTGAAAAATAATCTAATTTTTAATTAATCATGTTTACTCAGTTAACTTTAGACTTAGCACTAAAAGATAGTTTTACCTTTGATAATTTTGTTATGGGAGGTGACCAGCTGTTGCTGGACCTTTTAAAAAGCAAAACAGATGATATTGAAAAACAGGTGTATATATGGGGAGCTCATAATACGGGTAAGACTCATTTGTTACAGGCCATCTGTCAGTTTCATGCAGATAGAAATAAAAAACTCAGTTATTTGCCTTTGCATCAATTAATTGAGTACTCCCCCGAGGTGTTTCAGGGGCAGGAAGAAATGGATATTTGCTGTATCGATGATATACAGCTACTACACAATAAACCGCAATGGCAGGAGGCATTATTTGATTTAATAAACCGCTTTAGAGAAAATAATGCAAAAGGAAATAATGTTCGGTTGTTTCTGGCTGCAGATCAGCCACCGGCTGAAATTAATATAGATCTTAAAGATTTAATTTCACGATTACAATGGGGGCCCGTTTTCAGGTTGAGTTCATTAAGTGATTTAGAAAAGTCTCAGGCATTACAGCAACGGGCACTTTGTCGAGGTTTTGAGCTGGCAGATAATGTAGCGAAATATTTACTTAATAACTGTAATCGAGATATGGCCGATCTTTTTGCTGTGCTGGATGCTCTGGATAAAGCGCAATTACAGCAGCATCGACGACTGACTATTCCATTTGTTAAGTCTGTATTGGGTGACTGATCATTACAGTGTATTAAGCCAGTCGGTGACTTCTTTTAATAATGCATCTCCGCGATCTGTGAAATAATGATCTGACTTTGCAACAACCCGTTGTTGTGATTTTGAATTTCCGGCCTGTTTTATTCTGTTCAATCTACGCTTGGCATTTCTGTGTACCGCGGGGAAATCATTCTCTCCCCGAATATCTAACACAGGTATTTTAATATCTTCTAATGCAAATGGTTGTAACATTGGTTGGCCATAGTCAGTTGAACCCATGCCCACCCCGATGAATGCACTTATTCCGGATGCAGGGTTTTTGTGTAACCAGTCAAAAGCCATGTGAACACCACAACTATGGGCAAGAATAATAATATTTTCAGCGCCTTTTTCTTTTAAAAATTTAACTGCGGATTCAATTCTGGGGTGGGACTGAGGCAGTATTTTCAAATAGTCGTAAAATGAGGATTGATTGCTTAATACAGGCATTTGAATTGAAAGTGTGTTCCAGCCGTATTCAGGTAAACCAGTACGCAGCGGGTAGACCAGCTCAGGCCAGTTTGGGTGATATCCACGGCCATGAATAATAATGATGGAACCTTTTGCCGGCTGCTCATCAGACTCCATATAAATGGATAAAAATTCATTTGAGTCAGCTTTTAATAAAACGACTTCACCGTCCATTACATAATCGGCGACCTGGTCTCTCATGCGTTTTTCTTTGGCAATATCAGACGCGTAAGCGGGTAGAAAAAAGCCCGTTATGTAAAGCAGAAATAACGCTTGAATATATGTTTTATCGATATGCCTGATCATGACGCTAAGTTTAGACAATATTGATGTGTTTTGCTTTGAAATTTTATAAATATATTATTAGAAGAGGCGTGCCATTCGAGTGTATGGGAGTGGATGGCGGGTGGCTAAATATCTGCTGCTTCAGGCAGTGGTCTGACTTTCAACCAGAGGAAATATTTTATTGCTTTCAAATTCAATGCGTTGCTGAATCTTATCTAACATGTCTAGTGAGTTACCACAAAAGGCTTGCTGATCATGGTCAACACCGGATGTTTTGCACCAGAGTTTTACATAACATGAAAATTCTTTTTTAATTTCTTTGGCGCTATCATGAAAGCGTTGGGCAATATCACTAATATCCGGGTTATGATTTTTGGCTAGCTCTGAATAGAGCGAGTTATCTTCAAAAACCAGATGCATCCATACCTTTTCATTAAAACGTGAAACCAGGCCACACACAAATGGATTGTTGACCAGTTTCTCGTTGCTAATTAAAACACGTAAAACTTCGATTAAATCAGAAATTTCCTGATTCTGCTTTTTGAGCTCGCTGAGGGAATACATATTAGTTCCAGTTGAATTAAGCGGGTATGCCTAGGTTAACGTGATGAAAAAAATAAAAAATGATCTATATCAAATCAATCTTCAGTATCTGAATTAGCAGGGTTTTGCGCATTATTTGCCATACCCTGATAACGTGTATACAACATAGTCCCTATAAAAAACAGAATACTTAACAAACTAAAAACAACACCAAAATTACGCGTGCTTTCATCTCCGGCGTACCAGACACCGATAATAAAATAGAATAATGCCAGGTACATAGCCCATGCGTGAGTGTACACCCTGCCATGTAATATTCCCCGTAGAGGAAACATAAGTGGGCCTACCTGTACGAGTAGAGTAATTGACATGAATTTAGCGTCCAGTGGATTGACTAATATATGCCAGACAGGAATAAATGTAAGTAAGCCAAAATAGCCCACTAGTGTACTGAGTCTTGATAGTTTAATTTTATTCATTGACATCTATGTTGTCGATTTTAGTTTAATGGCTGATTCAGCAACACGTCTACCCAGCGCCAGACATAGACTCTTCTCGTCTTCATCCAGAGGAGCATTGTTATCACTATTAAGGCGACTGGCACCGTAAGGCGTGCCACCGGTAGTTGTTTTGTGTAATGAAGCCTCACTGTAGGGCAGCCCCATAAGAATCATGCCGTGGTGTAACAGAGGTAATAACATACTTAACAGGGTTGATTCCTGGCCACCATGAATACTCGCGGTTGAGGTAAATACAGCAGCGGGTTTATCGATAAGCGCACCTGACATCCACATGCTGCCACTACCATCGATAAAGTGTTTCAAAGCAGCTGCCATATTACCAAAGTGGGTTGGGCTACCGAGTATCAGGCCGTCGCATTCCTCTAAATCAGAATGCAATGCATAAGGCGCTCCTGCTTCAGGTACTACAGGCTCTGTCGCATCACAAACAGTAGAAATGGCAGGAACCGTTCTTAATCTCGCCTGTACACCTTCTACTTCTTCGACGCCACGGGCGATAGTTCGTGCCATTTCAGCAGTTGAGCCGCCCTGACTATAGTATAAAACCATGACTTCAATCATTTATAAAATCTCAAGTATAGATTCAGTAGGTCTGCCTATAGCTGCTTTGCCATTGTTTATAACTATAGGTCGTTCGATAAGTTTTGGAAATTTAACCATCGCCTCAATTAGCTGGTCGCGACTAAGAGATTCGTCAGATAAGTTGTTTTCCTTATATTCCTGCTCATGGGTGCGCATCAGTTGTCGAGGCTGACAATTCAGCATATTGAGTATGTCTTCAAGTTCCTGTTTAGTGGGTGGTGTTTTGAGGTATTCTACAACTTCAGGGTTTACTCCTTTCTCTGTAAGAAGTGTCATGGCCATACGAGATTTAGAGCACCGTGGATTATGGAATATTTTTATAGTTTCAGTCATCTTTTAAAGACCCTGGTTATGCTTTATAGTTGGGGCAGGCAAGAATAACGTATTTACAGACGTACCACTAGGTGTCAGTAAGTATATGGTCTAAATATGATATAGGTCACACTCGTAAATTAAAGCTGACCTATTTGGGGGATTTGCTTGACACTTCATGGTGTCGTTGCTAATTTCCCCTACTAACTATATAAAAAGTCTACCGGAGACGAACAAGATGAAATTTAACCACCTTTTAAAATCATTTTTTATGATGATGCTAGTTTTAGGCCTTGTTGCAGGTTGTGCATCAACTCCAGAAGATGGTGACGCTGTTGTTGATCAGGCAACTGCAGAACAGGCAATTGCAGATGCAAAGTCTAGCAATGCGCAGGCAAAGAAAATGAATGCTGAATGGCGTGATACAGGAAAGATCATTGCAAGTGCTGAAGCAGCATTAGCAGATGGTGATTACGCGAAAGCAACTGAACTAGCTAATAAAGCACAGCGTCAGGCTGAAGCTGCTATAAAACAGGCGAAAGCTGAAGAAGCCAGATTGAAAGACAGTGCTGTAATTTCGGGTGCTTCAGAAGATGATGCATCTTCAAGACAGGGTGGAGCAGCGATGTCTAGTGGTGATGATTCATATGAAGTAGTAGGTGGTGATAACTTATGGAACATTTCTGCTAAAGATAACATTTACTCTAACCCATACCAGTGGCCATTAATTTATAAAGCAAACCGTGGTCAAATTAAAGATGCTGATTTAATTCATCCTGGTCAGGTATTTGATATCGATCGAAGTGCATCAGGTGCTGATATAGATGCAGCTGTTAATCATGCTAAAACGCGTGGTGCATGGTCTGTAGGCACAACAGAGGCTTCTGATGAGGCATATCTTGCACAGTAAGTTAACTCTTGTTTAGTGTGGTATTTGAAAGGGTTCGCATTTGCGAACCCTTTTTTTAGGTTAAATTAAGTAAAAAAACCAAATATTCTAAGATGCCTGTCTTATAATATGAGTTTAACTGGTTAAAATAAAGTGTCGGATATGAGTAAACTTCATTTGCAATTAAATCTAGTGCTTTTCATAGCCATTTTAGTTTCTTCAATGCAGACTAAACTCTATGCCAGCGAGCAGGCTTTTTTTGATAAAAGTTTTGGGGATTTCTCCGAAGAGCTTGAAATAGCCAAAGAAGAAGGTAAAAAGGGTGTTTTTATCTTTTTTGAAATGGATGAATGCCCGTTCTGTCATCGCATGAAAACAACTGTTCTGAATCAGTCTGAAGTCCTTTCATTTTACAAAAAACATTTCAAAATATTTCAGGTGAATATTGAAGGTGATGTTGAAATGACTGATTTTCAGGGAAATGATACCACCCAAAAAGACTTTTCATTTAAGCAGCAGAGAGTTCGTGCAACACCTGTGTTTGCCTTTTTTGATTTAAATGGTAAAAGAGTCGTTAAATATACTGGCCCAACATCTAGTGTAGAGGAATTTATCTGGCTGGGTGAGTACATGGTGAATGAAGATTATAAAAAGTCTAGTTTTACTCGTTATAAACGAGCTAGACGGCAATCTGAATCAGCTAATTGAAAAATTAGAATAGTAAATTGCGAAGTATATAAGTCATAAGCGTGAATACTTTAAATAAATTAATCTGTTTGTTTTTCTGCCTGATAAATATACCTGTTGTTTTAGCAGAGGCTTTACCCGATCCTCTCAGTTTGCAACAAGCAATAGAGTTAGCGGGTGACTTACAGCATTATCAATTGATTGAAGCAGAAGCATCAATACTGGCTGCACAATCTGTAGTAGAACAGGCAGAAGCTAGTTTGGGTTTTAAAGCGCAACTAGAAATAGAGGCGGCTTATATTGAACCGTCACGAATAGCAATTGATCAGTCATCCAATGATAGTCGTGTTTCACTTCGAATGACTAAGCCAATTTACAACTTTGGTTCAAGTGCTGCAGATATTCAGGCGGCACAAACCGAACAGCTTGCAATACAAAATCATATGCCATATATAATTGGCTTAAGAAAGATAGATATTGCAAAACAGTTTTTTGAGGTAATTTTAAGTGACTTAAAATACGCCTGGGATAATGAATCTATGGCAGTTGCATATATTCGTTTTGAGTCAGCGCAAGATCGGCATGCATTATCTCAGGTATCCGATGTAGATCTTTTAGAAGCAGAAAATAGTTACATCGATATACTCCATCAGCGACAGTTAAGTGAAATAAATCAACGCCATAGTAGAGCTGTGTTAGCTGAATTGCTTAACAGGCCAACAGAATTACCATCAAATTTAAAATTTCCCTTATTAGATTTTTCGGACAATGAAATCGTAGACTATCCAGAATTGCTGGAAAAAATCATGTTAAGTAATCCGCAAGTATCTCTGGAAAAAAAACGTCTGGAAGCAGCAAGTCAAAGGATTTCGGCAGCAGCTAAAAAATTCGGCCCGAGACTGGATGCAGAAGTTGAGTTGTCAGAATACGCTCGTTTAACTGGTTCAAATGATGACTGGCGTGCTCAGCTAAATCTTGTGATTCCATTGTATGAAAATAGCAGTATTAAAAAAGATGTTTCCATGGCACGAGCTGCATGGCTTAAGCAGCGAGCTAGTTTGCTTAATATAGAAAACAATCTACGTAAACGTGTATTAGCCTTATGGCAAAAAAACGATGTCTTAAGTAAGCGTAAAAAACAACTCGAGACCTCGCAGGAGTTTAGAGAACTGAGTCTTGATAAAAGTCGTGCCTTATATGAAATGGAGGTTCAGACTAACTTAGGTAGCTCATTGGTTGCAATTTCAGAAATACAATATAAAAAAGCAAAGAATGATTTTGAGCTTTTTTTGGCCAGGATGCAATTACGCTTATTATCAGGTGAAACTAATTTGTTTTAGCAATAGACATGCATTAAGTGGTTATTAACATGAAACAGAAAAAACACACAGTCAGGTATGAGTTAATAATGATAAAAAGTAGATTATTACTTACAGGTTTACTATTAAGTTTTTGCACAAGCTCTTTAGCCGTTGAGCTGGATGCACAGCTTGACTGGTCAGGTTACCAAAAATATGGTTTTGCTGTGAATGGCGTTATTGAAAACGTAACTTCAGATATTGGCCAAAAAGCTAAGCAAGGAAGTGTTTTAGCTAATTTGATCTCTGCACCCTTTAAGTACAGAATTCAAAAATGTCAGGCAACAACAAAAAAGTTCGAGCCACTGGTATTTGATGCAAAGTTAGAATTTGAACAGGCAGAAGAGCTATTTGAGAGGACGGTGCTGTCTGAGGTCGAGTTACAAAAAATTGATGGACGATATAAGAATTTAATTGAACAACAGAATGAGGCTAAAGCAGATTGTTTGTTAGAACAATGGGATATGAAATTGTCTGTTCTAAAAGCCAGCGAATCTATCTATGTTATAAATTCTAACATGGTGTCCGGCATGGTTATTTCTGATGAAAATAAATCTGCTATATATATTGAATCTGTTTCATCAAAAAAAGCATCGGCTATTGCGGCTTTAAGTTATGTGCAGAAAAAACAATTTAGTATCGGGCAGGAGTTAACTGTGCTTATCGATCAGCAGGAATTTTCTGCAAAAGTTAAATCCATTGATATGAAACCGAATAAAGAAAACAAATATCAAGTTAGAGCTGAGTTTAATTATGCAAACATGGTTGAGCCAGGTAAGTTAATAAAAATTGTGTATTAGTATTAACGGGTGGCCTGGTTTATAGGCCATTTAGCGATCTTTTATATGTGTAATCTCTGACTCTGAAATTTTAGTGATATAAATACCAGTATAGAAAATACAGGCTAAAGGATGTTTTGATACATCCTATTTGCTACACTCAGTAAGTACTTTAAATTTGATACCACTAAACGGCTATTACCCATGAATGCAGTCATCCAGCAAAGCGAAAAGAAGCTAGATATACACGAAGTACTGAAATGGCTTGAAGATGACGGTCTGGTATCTAACGAAAATGCCCATATGTTAAGAACATTGGCAGTTGGTAAAGAATATCAGGAAAAAAACCCGCTATGCGTTATCGCGGAGCGTCAGTGGATTGATCAACGAAATAGGCATAGTCTCCTGACTCTTGAGATTCTAGCTACCTGGCTAGCTGAAAAAGTCGATATTCCCTATCATCGTATAGACCCTCTTAAAATTGAAGTTGCAAAAATTACGGCAGTTATGTCTTATGCGTATGCCGCGCGATTCAATATTTTACCAATTTCTGTTGATGATCAATATATTACTATTGCGACAGCTGAACCATTTGTTAAAGAATGGGAGCAAGAGCTTTCTCGTATAAATAATAAAGAGTTTAGACGAGTTATCTCGAATCCTGATGATATCTCACGCTACCTGTTAGAGTTTTATACGGTTTCCAAGTCGGTTAATCGAGCTGAGTCTGAGTCTCAGGGCCTGGGTAAGGAAATCGGCAATTTAGAAAGTTTGATGGAGCTGGGTCGTGCAGGCAAACTGGATGCTAATGATCAGCATGTAATTAATATAGTAGACTGGTTATTACAATACGCGTTTGATCAACGGGCTAGTGATATACACCTGGAGCCCCGTCGTGACCTTGGTAATGTTCGTTTTAGAATAGACGGAGTAATGCACCAGGTTTATCAGGTCCCCTCTACAGTCATGGCTGCCGTATCCAGTAGAATTAAAATTCTGGGTCGCATGGACGTGGCTGAAAAACGTCGACCACAGGACGGAAGATTAAAAACACGAACTCCAGATGGCGTAGAAATAGAACTGCGTTTATCGACTATGCCCACTGCCTTTGGTGAAAAGCTGGTTATGCGAATTTTTGACCCTGAAGTGCTGGTGAAGAATTTTAGAGAACTTGGTTTTAGTCAGTCAGATGATGAGCGTTGGCAAACCATGATTTCAAGACCAAACGGTATTATTCTTGTAACGGGACCAACTGGCTCAGGCAAAACGACAACGCTTTATACCAGTCTCAAACAACTCGCAAAACCAGAAGTAAATGTTTGTACCGTTGAAGATCCAATTGAGTTAATAGAGGGCAGTTTTAATCAGATGCAGGTACAACATAATATTGGCCTGGACTTCTCTAATGGGGTTCGTACTTTATTAAGACAGGACCCGGATATAATTATGATTGGTGAGATTCGTGATAAGGAAACAGCGGATATAGCAATCCAGGCAGCATTAACAGGGCACCTGGTGGTCTCAACCTTACATACCAATGACGCACCTTCAGCGGTGACTCGATTGATGGAAATAGGCGTACCGGCCTATTTAATTCAGTCGACCATATTAGGTGTTATGGCGCAACGGCTGGTCAGGGTGTTGTGCCCACATTGTAAACAGGAAACAGAAATTGATGATTTGACCTGGAAGGCGCTAGTAAAACCCTGGAAACCGGGTAAACCTAAAAAAATATTTAAACCTGTCGGCTGTTTAGAATGTAGAAATACAGGATTTATGGGGCGTATGGGGCTTTATGAAATGTTTACGTTTAGTAATGCAATTAAAGAGGTGGTTACTGAAGATATAAATCTTGTGAATTTGAAAAAACTAGCAATGAATGAAGGAATGAGGCCCTTACGTTTGAGTGGTGCCTTGAAAGTCGCTGCGGGTTTAACTACGGTTGAAGAAGTGCTCAGAGTGGCACCGCCTGTAGAGCATTAATTCTATAAACGTAAAAAAGGTGGCGCAGCCCTGTGCCACCAAATTTTTAACAGCTAATCTTTAGTTGAGCAGGTTTTTACACCAATTAAAGAATATAGTGGGCAGAAACTAAAAACACCTGTTAATAAGGGAATTAACCCCAACCAGCCCCATGGTGTCTGTGGACCAATAAAAACCAGACTTAATACAGCTAGACCAATAATTACCCGTAAGATTCGATCAATTCCGCCAACATTGCACATAATTTCACCTTTAATATTTCATTTGTTTAAAACCAGATTCATTTTGCAGAATATATCTACAGGTGTATGTGATGTAGTCACACAAGGAACAAATAAAAGTGTTGAGGTAAAAATCAAAGCATTTAACGCAAATAAAAACTTATACTGCTTAGGGGCATAATATGTCATTCTAGGAATAAGCATGCGTGGTAAAGTTGAATGGAGCGACTTTAAACAGGTTTTGCCAGGCCCGAAGCATAGGACATGAGTCCGTAATAGTGACAAAGTAGTAACAGTTTTTAAAGTGGAACTTATAAGTTTAATATTTGCGTTTATTTTCGTTAAGTGCTTGTTACTTCTTTCAATACTTTATGTACCCTCTGGCTAATCATAAAGTATTCTTTATTAGTCAGCTATTTTTAGTAATGCTTGTTTATTGATAACAGTAATGCTGCCTCGTTGCAAAGAGATAATTTGCTTCTTTTCAAATTGTTTTAACTGACGACTAATTACTTCACGGGCACTACCCAGTTCAGTTGCTAAAATATGATGTGTTGTTTCAATGATGTCAGTGCTTTTACTGAGTTGTAATAATAGGCGTGCCAGACGGATATTGATGTGACCGAAACTTAAATTTTCTACCAGATTAATAACGTCACTAAGCCGTTGCGCATATTGATCGAAAATAATCTTTCTAAATTCTTCTGATTCTGCCAGGGCTCGGTTAAATATGGGAAGAGGAATCATTAAAGCGATTGTATCAATTTCAGTTAATCCTTCTGCAGGGTAAGGGTTGTCAGCAAATAAGCAGGCCGTTGTCAGTGTGCAGGATTGGCCATCTTGAACACGATATAAAATGACTTCACGACCATTCTCCGCACGACTAAATACTTTTACAGACCCTTCTATAACAAGCAGGTAGTTTTTGCAGGCATCACCCTGTCGAAAAACGCTGCTATTCGCAGGAACAGTTACTGTCTGAGATTGTGAACTTATATACTCAAATGATTTTTGCTTAAGTAGTTCAGTTAGTGAATTGTTAATGAGTGATTCCACCATTAACTTCTATACCAGTGTTTAGTTAATACAGACATTACTTTATCCGGGTATTTCCAAGATCCCAGACTACCGTTATATCGTGCGAGTGCTCTACGAATATTACCCTTTTCCATATCCATATAATACTTAAGAATAGTACAACCCATACGTAAGTTAGTGTCAATATCCATCAGATTATCTTCAGGATGACCTATTTCCTTTAACCAGAAAGGCATGACTTGCATCAGGCCCTGAGCACCAGATCGGGATATTGCAAAATGGTCAAAGCGACTTTCAATATCGATTAAAGCGATGATTAATTCTGGAGGTAATTCAACGCGGCTGGCTTCACGATGAATGCTGCGTAATAATCTCAAGCGGGTTTTTGTGTCTTTGATTCGAATTTTTAATCGAGTAGACATATCGAGTAACCAGACTTCAGCATGAAAGCGGTCTTCGAAACTGTTAGATTGGTTGATTGCAGAAATCAGGCGTTGGCGAAGTTTTGGGTCAACTGTTTCTGCCAGGGCTATATGGGAATTAAGGGTTAGTGAGATTAAAAGTATTATGATATGAGAAAAAGAAAACGCCAATGAACGCAAATAGACGCAAATATTTATTTTGTGTGCCTGCGGCACACTACATGTTAAAGATTTTGCTTTGATTTGTGGCCATTGGCGTTTATTTGCGTTCATTGGCGTTTTCTTGATTCAGATTTTTTTACTTAATAACAATTCAACGATATTGTCTAAACTAATATCCTGTTTTTCTTTATCACAACGACCTTTATATTCAATTTTAGCATCATCCAGGCCACGCTCACCTAAAACTAAACGATGTGGAATGCCAATAAGTTCTATATTGGCCAGCATAGAGCCCAAACGCTCTTTCTGGTCAAACATTAGTACCTCTAATCCTGCGTCTGAAAGTTCTTTATATAATTTTTCAGCGGCGTCTTTTAGACGTTCAGATTTCTGCATATTTATCGGTGCCAGCGCCACATCAAAAGGTGCAATGTTCTGTGGCCAGATAATACCGTTCTCATCATTGTTTTGTTCAATTGCAGCAGCAACAACACGGGTCACACCAATACCATAACAACCCATCGTCATTGTTTTTTTAGAACCATTTTCATCCAGCACGTTTGCCTGTAACTTATCACTGTATTTGTCACCCAGCTGAAAAATATGTCCTACCTCAATGCCTCTGACGATAGATAAAGTACCTTTGCCATCAGGGCTATTGTCACCTTCAGTTACATTACGTAAATCAGCTGTAACAGGTTCAGCAATATCTCGTCCCCAGTTTACACCGCTGAAGTGTTTACCGTCTTCATTTGCACCGCATACAAAATTAGCGGTATGAGCGGCGTTATGGTCGGCAATAACCGTAATTTCAAGATCGGGGCCTACCGAGCCGGGGGCACATCCAGTAACCGCCCTGACCTGTTCTTCTGAAGCAAAATTTAAAGGTGAGGCAACCTGTTCAAGCTGGCCTGCTTTAATTTCATTAAGCTCATGGTCACCACGTAAAACCAGTGCAACCACAGAATTTTCTTCGGCTCCATCAACTAACAGGGTTTTTAAACACTGGCTGGTTTTAACAGACAGAAATTCTGAAACCTCTTCAATACTATGTTTGCCGGGTGTTTCAATGATGGTTTTCTCTTCTGTGGCAGCAGCTCGTTCATCCTGAGGAGGGAGGGCCGAAGCTTTTTCAATATTGGCGGCATAACTTGAATGACTGGAGAAAGCGATGGCATCTTCACCGGAGTCTGCAAGCACATGAAATTCATGTGAGCCTGATCCACCAATGGAGCCAGAGTCTGCTATAACAGGTCTAAAATCGAGACCGAATCGGGTGAATATATTAGTATAAGCCTGATGCATAAGGTCATACGTTTTTTGTAACGACGCCTGATCTATATGGAATGAGTACGCATCTTTCATAATGAATTCACGAGAGCGCATTACACCGAAGCGAGGGCGTATCTCATCACGGAATTTTGCCTGTATTTGATACCATGTGACAGGCAACTGTTTGTAACTCGATAATTCACGGCGAGCAAGATCAGTAATAATCTCTTCATGGGTTGGGCCTAAGCAGAATTCCCGCTGATGACGGTCATTAAAGCGAAGCAGCTCCGGGCCGTATTCGTCCCAGCGGCCTGACTCCTGCCATAACTCAGCGGGTTGAACACCAGGCATAAGTAGCTCAAGCGCATCAACTTTCTCCATTTCATCACGTACGATGTTTTCTACTTTACGTAATACGCGAATACCCAGAGGTAACCATGTATAAAGACCAGAAGCCAGGCGACGCACCAGACCTGCTCGTAACATTAACTGGTGACTGATAATTTCTGCGTCTGCAGGGGTTTCTTTAAGGGTGGAAAGTGGAAATTTTGATACGCGCATGGAGGTTTCCGTATAAATAGATAAAATGCTAACTAAATAATAACAGTAAAGTTATAAAATTAATCAGGATATGTGAATTGCAGGTGATTTTACAAAACTATTGGGGATGCGGGAATAAGAATATACCGCTTATACGGATATTATTGCTATTTAGCTTATATTTTATACCTGTGGTATCAACAGGTTCGACAGAAGAGTCAGCAAATACGTTAAAAGAGCCTGATACAGCAGAAAAGTATATAAATCAGGCCAGGAAATTACAGTTGTCTGATAAGGCAGCATGGCTGAACTTATTGCACTTTAAAAGTACGTTATTTGGCGGCCTGAGGAGTCAGGTGGATGATAATGGGTTTTTCCTCGCAGATAATGGCTCTTTTAATGCGCAGGCAGAGCTGGAAGCTGATTTACGTGGATTCTTTAATCAGAAAACAACGCCACACCCCCGTTGTTTATTTCCCGCAAGATTTCACTGGCTGAATTCACATTTGAATTTTAGTGAGCAGTTACCAGAGTTAGAGTGTGAAAAATACAATAACTGGAAACAAAAATTGGCAGTGCAACAGGTGACATTGTTGTTTCCGAGTATGTTTCTAGAAAATCCAGCATCTATGTTTGGTCACACTTTTATCCGTTTTGACAGACCTGATAAAAATCATTTATTAAGTTACACGCTAAGTTATGCGGCCGCATATGATGAGTCTGATCATGTACTTGTTTATTCATGGAAAGGTATTAGTGGTGGTTATCCAGGTGAATTTTTTCTGCAGGCTTATTTTGAAACCCTGCAGGAGTATAGTGATATTGAGCAGCGTGATATCTGGGAATATAAATTAAACCTGAATAAGCAGGAAATTGAACAACTGGTTCGCCACCTTTGGGAAGTGAAAGCAGTCCATTTTGACTATTTCTTTTTCAGAGAAAACTGCTCATTTCGCTTATTATCCTTGTTGGATGTTGCCAGAGAAAATATTAATATGAGCATGCATACACACCCTTTATATGCGGTGCCAGTAGATACGGTGCGTGATATTGAGAAGGCGGGTTTAATAACTACAAAATATTATCGGCCTGCAGCTCATAATAAAATTTTACAAATGTTAGAGCAGGTTGATGAGCATGAAAAACAGGCGGTTATTGCTTTATCACAAAATGAAATATCAATTGATAATATTTCAAAAAAATTTACAGAAGATAAACAGGCAAAAATTTATCAAATAACGGATGTCATATTAAATCAAAACAAAAACAAAACGAAAGATCAGCAGTCTTTGCAGTTGAATGTTTTAAGTGCTCGCAGTCACCTGGCTGCAGATAAGCATGAGTTTAATTTTACAGCCACGCCACCCGAGTTATCTCATCAGTCAGCTCGTTGGTTACTTTCATCGGGTAGTTACAGGTTAGATGAACATGAAAGTCAGCGCTTTTATGAAATTGGAATTAGGCCGGTATTTCACGATTTACTTGATGTAAATAAAGGTTTTATAAACGGTGCTTCAATTAATGTACTGGATATTCAACTGAGGTGGTACAAGGAGCGGCAAAAATTAAAGCTGGAAAAGTTAGATTTTTTTTCGCTTGAGTCTATTGTTGCTGTGAATCCATGGTCAAGCCCACTTTCCAGAAAAATTTCGTTTCAACTAAAACAACGTAAACTCGATACAAACGATGAAATAACAGAATTTGAATTTCAATTTGCAGCGGGTTACTCGAAATATTTAAACGGTGCCCTTGTATATGCACTTGCGCAAACTCAGTTTGAGTATGCCGCTGAGTTGGAAAATAATCATGGATTATACCTGGGTTTTAATACAGGCATTCTTTGGTCGTTTGACAATGAGCTGATTTCGGGTCAAACGCAATTTGATTATCAGCTTCTAGGCCAATTATCGGGAGAAGAGGGTGATCTTCAAAAATTCAAAGCAGGAATACAGTTGAATACTGTAGAAGACCATGCCTTGAGGTTTGAATATGAATTTAGAGACTATGAATTGTTTGAGATTCAAGAGGCAAAAGTTAGTTATCTAATATATTTTTAGAAAAAATCGTCTCATAAATAAGGCAAAGCTAAATAGTTATTTGTTAAAGTCGAGTCAATAATAACTTTAGTGACTCAGCTGGATAAGTGAATGGCTTCTTTCTGAAAGGCATGCTTAATGTTAATTATATCTTGAACTGTTGTATCATGTTATTTAATGCATTAGCCTGAAGCGTAAGCTCGTCACTTGAATTAGATAACTCGGATACACCGTCTACAATTTGATTGCTCATATCTTCTATACGCACGATATTACGATTTATCTCTTCTGATACCGCGGCCTGTTCTTCGGTTGCAGTTGCAACCTGATTACTCATGTCGCTTATTTCAGAAACGGAGCTGGTAATTGAATCTAAATTGTTTCTAACGATTGAAATTTGATCTACAGCTTATTTAGCTTGCCCGCGACAAATATTTGTTACATCAACTGCCTGATGTGAGCCACTCAATAATTTTTCAATCATGTGGTTGATTTCTTCAGTTGAGTCCTGGGTTCTACTGGCTAAGGCTCGTACTTCATCGGCAACTACTGCAAAGCCTCTACCTTGTTCTCCTGCTCTGGCAGCTTCAATGGCAGCATTTAAAGCTAATAAATTAGTTTGTTCAGAAATACCTCTAATCACATCAAGGATAGTTGTAATGGATTCAGTGTCTTGCTCTAGTTGGTGAATAGTGTCACCGGCAATTTCTAATTGAGTGGATAATTCATGAATATGTGAAGAAGCTTCCAGAGGAAACTATAATCCTGTGTCTTCATTACGCAAAGCTGACCAGTTAACGGCACGTGCAGAGTCTTTTGAAACGATGTTGCTGGCTTTACGTGATAAGCAAAGTCATCAATCTGAAATATTGGCCGAAGTTCAATTGTTAATCTCATCATTACTAAATGAGGCGGATAATGATGATCAGAAAAAACTGCTAAATGAGATGCAGGTTAAACTTAATACTTTAGGTTAATTAAACCTGTCTAAAATATCAAAAAGTTCGACCGTCCCAGCCCCACATATGACGTTCAGGATTAATAAATTCAATGTAAATTCGTGATTCATCAATTTCACAATGTGTGTTAATAAACTCACATAGTACTTTGGAAAATGATGCAGTTAAATCTTCTGCTAAGCCCAGGCTCTTAAGACTCAGTAATGCACAGGGGTCGTTGTTCCCGGCAAACATTAAACATTGGTCGTCTTCAATGTTTATCATCACATAAGTTTCAGGTTTGCCTAATAACCTGGCGGTGGCTGTAGACGCAGATTCAGCTAAAGACGCCTTATTCTCAATTTTAATATTTGTTTTGATATTTAATACAGGCATATTATTTACAATGTTTCGCGATTAAACTTTTGGCCTGACTTATTTTTTCTTCTTTTTGAGCTTGTGACATATAAGTAACATTGCCGTCTTTATCTTTACTGCGTACCCGACCTACAGATAGCATTGTTGACAGGTTTTTACGAGCCTGTGCGCAAGCCGCTAAACGACGTTTTTTTTCAGCAGCCGTTTCTACTTTCTTTTCTGGTTCTGCGGGTTGCAGATCTTTCTTGTCTGCTTCATCAGTTGCTACAGTGTCTGAATTTTCATCGGTGTTTTTGCTACCGGGGCGATTATAGCTGGATGTGTCCCGTGGTGCATATTGCTGCACGTCCATTTTCTCTGATGTTGCATCAGCTGGCCTTTGTTGTCCGTAATGAATATTTCCTTCTGCATCAACCCATTTATATATTCCAGCAATAGACTGCGTGCATGTGAGTGAAAGTATGCCGAAAAGAGCAATTTGACGAATGTACTGATTAATTGTTTCCCTGTTTATATACATGTTATTCGCTTTTGTTATTTAGGTTATTTACCAATTTTATAGTAGTTTCACAGGTATATGCCAACCTGCAGGTAAAATTATTGCTATTCAATAGATATATGACAACATAATCTTTGCATATAGCGCGTTGATTTTGGTACTATAACGCCTCCTTAGAGCACCTATAAGTAAATGTTATGGCAGATAGACGACTAAAAGTATTTCATACAGTAGCCAGGTTATTGAACTTTACCAAGGCAGCAGATGCTCTGCACATGACCCAACCGGCGGTCACTTTTCAAATTCGCCAGTTAGAAGAATATTTTAATACACGGCTATTTGACCGAACACACAATCGAGTAAGCTTGACTGAAGCAGGGCAGCGTGTTTATGGCTTTTCAGGGAAAATCTTTGAGCTTTATGATGAAATGGAGCACGCAATACGCGAAATGACGGGAGATGTAAGTGGCATAGTTACTCTCGGCGCCAGCACAACAATCGCAGAATATATGTTGCCGTTTTTATTAGGCGACTTTAAATCTAAAAACCCAGAAGTGAATATTCGTCTTAAAGTATCTAATACTGATGGTATTGTTTCTATGGTTGAGAATAACGTAATTGATCTGGGCATTGTTGAAGCATCTGTAAGTAATAAAAACTTACAGGTAGATGTGTGTCGCATGGATCAGTTAGTCGCCATAATGCCCCCTGAGCATGCATTATCGAGTTTTGAGTCAGTTACAGCTCAGCAGCTTATCGCCCTGCCATTTATATGTCGTGAAGAAGGTTCTGGTACACGCGAAGTGATAGCCGAGTATTTTAAAGAAACAGGGGTTACAGAAGAGCCCAATGTCTGTCTGGAGCTGGGTAGTCCTGAATCAATTAAGAGCGCTGTAGAGGCGGGTATGGGTATATCTATTATGTCTCTCTCAACCGTACAGAAAGAATTAAAACTGAATACACTTGTAGCTGTTCCATTAGAGCCGGCGTTAGAACGTCCGTTCTCATTTGTACATCAGCGCCATAAGTTCAAAGTGCGGGCAATGGAAGAGTTACTTGAATTTGCCAAACAATATTGTGTTTCTCATCCTGGTAAGTAAAAAACAGGTAATAACTGTTGTTATAGATAGATATTTTGTAGCAACAGTTTTGCAACTCTAAAATAGCCTTAGAATGGCGATTTAAACCTCATACAATTTTCCTGTTACAATTAAACGTCTATTTATTCAGGAGAGATATTTTGACCCCCTCAGTGCAATCCCTAACTTCAATATTTGAAAACCTGCCTGAAAAAGACCAGAATACATTATTTGAATTTGCGGAATTTTTAAAATCACGCGCGCCAGAGTCTTTATCAACAATAACCGAACCACTGGGTATTCTGCGGCCTGAAGAGGAAAGTGTTGTAGCGGCGATTAAACGTCTGAAAAAAAACTACCCAATGGTTTCTCAAAAAGCATTATTAAATGAAACATCTGAGCTTATGATGCAACATATGATGCAGGGTAAAGCATCAGTAGATGTTATTGATGAGCTCGAGCTGTTATTCGAAAATAAATTTATAATAGAAACTGGTAAAACAGAGTGATAGAAGTATTACGCAACTGGTATAAGAGGCATTTTTCTGACCCGCAGGCGGTCATTCTTACTTTAATGCTAATTTTTGGTTTTGCACTTATTACCTTGATGGGAAATGTGTTAACGCCGGTAATTGCTGCAGTGGTGATTGCTTACATTCTAGACGGTATTGTCTGGAGATTGTGTCATTTTAAAGTGCCCCACGTATTAGCCGTCAGTCTGGTGGTCGTTGGTTTTGTAGTTATCTTGCTCGTTTTGATGCTCGGTTTATCTCCACTCATTTCGAAGCAGCTGACACAGTTTTTTGTCGAACTGCCAAATATGTTAACTAAAGGTCAGAATTTGCTCATTAGTTTACCTAAAGACTACCCTTTTATATCTGAAACACAAATACAGGATATAGTTTCTCACGTTAATACAGAGTTAGCCTCTATTGGGCAAAAGGTTGTTTCACAGTCTTTATCATCAGTTGTTAATCTATTTACCGTATTGGTATATATGGTCGTAGTTCCCTTGTTAGTGTTTTTCTTTTTAAAAGATAAATTAACTATCCTTAACTGGATAACTCGCTTTTTGCCTCAAGAAGATGGTTTGGCAACAATAGTATGGAAAGATGTAGACAAAAAAATTGGTAGTTATATTCGGGGTAAGTTATTTGAAGTTGTTGTTGTCGGTATAATTACATATATTCCATTTAAAATATTTGGACTACAATACGCTGCGTTATTAAGTCTGTTTGTAGGGCTTTCAGTTATTATTCCATACGTAGGAGCAGTGGCAGTTACCATCCCCGTTGCTTTAATTGCCTATTTTCAATTTGGTATTGGCTCTGAGTTTTTATATATTATGCTGGCTTATTTTTTAGTACAGTTTCTAGATGGTAATTTGCTAGTGCCGCTTTTGTTTTCTGAAGTCGTCAATATGCACCCGGCAGCCATTATTATGGCGGTATTAGTTTTCGGTGGTTTATGGGGTGTTTGGGGTGTGTTTTTTGCAATACCTCTGGCTACTTTATTTCAGGCCGTCATTAATGCCTGGCCAGTGAGTTCTATAAATCATAGCAGTGCCTAAAATTCTGCTCAAGTATTCGAGGTAGCTCTTCAGCCGGTGTTATCCCTTTATCTCAATAAACCTGATTTCATTATGAGAGAAATTAATTTTATAGGTCTAGTAACAAAAATAAGTTTTTCTGAAGATTAATGATGTTTTTTATAATGTTTTTTTCGGCTGATTTTTAATTTTCGAGTCCACCAGACCCAGAAGCCGCTAATGCCTAATAACATCATAAGTAAAGCGCTTATATCCATTATATAAATCCCCCACTTATCGTTGAATAATCGCCCTGAATGCAGGTCGAGAATGACTCTTTCCAGGTTTAAACCCTGTCCGCGATAAGCTTTTTTCAGTCCTGATATCTGAGTTTTAGATAGCGCAAAAGGTGTTGACCAGTTTGCTTTTGCTAACTCATCAGTTTGCCAGTTAGTGTAATCTGAATTTGAAATATAATAGTTATTAGCAGTATCTAACAGAGCTATTTTATTACCCAATGTTCCAATTTTTTTAATCGGTAGTGTGAATGTAACTGGCATAAGCTCAATTATTTCACCCTCGTTATCAATGAGTAAAACATATTTCTCCAGAGCTATGGCCATTATGTCATCAATTTTGACAAGCCCCTGCAGTTTCTCTTTATGTGAGTAGAAGTTAAGGCCATTAAAAAATAATTGCTGATTCCATTGGCTAACCCAGTTGTCACCCGCTTTGTAGTTGACAGGCGTACCCTGTGGATTGATGCCATACCAGTTTAGAATGAAATCTGACTCAACAACAGTCTCATCAAGTTTAAGGCCTTCTGTGTGGTTGAGCATAATGCCCGTTATGGAAAGAATGAAAATTAGTAAAAGTGCAGCCAGGCCGATCCGTCTATGCCATAAAAAAAATGCAAACGGTTTTTTACGCCTGCTCACTTTGAAGTAACCTGTGACTGTATAGTGTTGTTTAATAGAAGAGCAATACGGGCTAGCTTTTCCAGAGCTCGCACAGAGAGTGTAGCACCTGATATTCCGTCTATTGTTTCACTTAAAGTATTATCACTATTTAATGTTAGTTTGTTAAACTGTTGCGTAAAAAATGGGTAACGAACTTCCCAGCCCCTGGTTTCTCTGAAAACCAGAACTTTTAGACGACTGATTTTATTATCATCAATTACAATACCAACGGTGATAGGTTTCTTCTTGCCTATTTCTTCAAGTATCCAGACACTTCTGCTTTCATTTTTCCAGTAGCGTACTCTTTTAGATAAACTTTTGTGTTGCAGAATGTTTTCGATCTGCTCACGTAATTTGCCTTTAACCCATATGACCTGTGGTTCTGGCTGTTGTTTAAATGCTTCAGCTACAAACTCAGCTGGTTGCTGATATGTGCCTTTAGCAAAACTGTTGCTCGCGGCAATAATTAAACAGGTGAATAATATTTTATAAATCATTAGTAAATTTTATCAGGTGTTTCAACTAAAGCTAGTATTTGTAGTTTAATCATTGGCTCATGAAAATATAATGTTTTAATAAGTAGAAAAGGGAAGTGCTGTAAATGCACTTCCCAATGTTCCAGTAATGATTATTGTAAAGACCAGCTCACGATATGCTAATAATAGCAGCAGTCCTGTAACTAGAACTGGTAACCAATAGCGAGGTTAAAGCCATCATAGTCACCGGCTTCATCATTTTGCAGCTGATAATCTGCCTTAAGAACAACATCTTCATGTGGCCAGTAGTTGATGCCCACATCGGTTTGTGCCGCACCTTCTACAAATGTTGTTGCATTTTTCTGATAATCAATTTCGGTTTGACGTGCAAATACGCCAATTTTATCAGTGAATTTATATGATGCCTCTACAAGAAATCCATTCTGAGAATCAGCTGTTGTATTGATATCTACATCCCAGTCCGCATATAGAGCGGTAGCAGTGAATCCTGAGATTGTGTATCTAACATGTGCTTCAAGTAATACTGCGCTAACTTCATCAGCCGTTGTGCCTTGTGCTAAATCTGACTGGTATTGAGCAGTGCCTGCTAATTCCAGACCTGCGATGCCTGTGTATTTTACACGAGCGGTATAAGCCAGAGCATCAGCTGCTGCATTAGATACTTTTTGGCGACCACTACGAATTACGCCATCTGCATTATACAAACCTGAAGTAATAGCAAGATCATAACTAATACCACTCGCTGAATTTGCAGAGTACATAACACCACCTTCCCACCAGGTAGCTGGAATGATGTACTTTTCAACATTATTACGTTCTACGCCATAAAATGTGGGTGGTTCATGAGTTTCATTGATTATGCCAGCAGGCATCAGAAAAACACCGGCTTTGATGTTAGCCGTATCACTCGTATCAAACTCTATATAAGCCTGTTCAAGTTCAACTTCACCATTCTGTCCATCACCGGATACTGAATGCTCTAACTCTAGTTCAGAGAAAAAACGTATGTTGTCATTAAATTCATGAGCAAAGAATAAAACGAAGCGGTGAAAATCCATTTCTTTTTTCTCTGAGTTGTTTAAATCTGAGCTTAAATTGTTGTAATGTAACTCACCATAACCACCAATCGTTGTTGTACTCGAATAACTTGTTGAGTCTGGTGTGCTTTCCAGATTTGCTAAAATCTGACTATTTTCTGCTTTTAATTCATCAATTTGTTTTTGCAAACTGTCGAGGTCAGCTGCAAAAGAGCCGGTTGATGCGAGGCTTGCGGCAATTGTTGTAGCAATTAAAGTCTTACGTAAACTCATTCTTGTTAATCTCCAGATATTTGCCTGAACTATGTTTCGGGCTATGTTTCGGGTTATGTGTATTTTTAAAGTGAGGGCATTATATATATAATACTAATGCAAATGCAAATGGTTCTCATGTAGATGCGCAAATAAAAATCATTCTTGTTATGGTGAGTAAGGATGTAATAGGTTTTCTCAGCAGGTGTCTGAGTCAGAGCTTTTGCCTTGGGGTTTCGTAAGGTATTGTTTTATAAGGTTATTATGCCTGATTTTCTCAGAAGTACTCTTGTTCAGGTTTATCTCCATCGGGGAAAGACCGCCGCTTTATGGCGCTCTGTCCCCTGTGGTGACGCCATCAAGAGTTTTACGGAGTCGGTTTACTACACTGTCAGCTCTTGATGGTATGGGTTAAGGGGACAGGGCGCCAAAAGGCGGCGGACTGTCCCCGATGGAGATGAATCATACGATCTTCGGTTGCAAGTTGTTTAAAAATTAGAAAAGCTGGCTACAGGGTGCTGCCGTTGAGAGGGTTCAATCAATCCATTGATAAAGTTCAATTGCTTCGGGTTCGCAACTATTACATCCTCCGCCGCAGGGAGTGCCCTGGGGCAGTTTTGTGATTTTGCCTTTACTAATCCATTGCTCAAGTATTGGTCGTAAGGCATCCTGTTCCATTTTAAATTCTAACGCCATATCACGTAGCGGTGCCTGTCCTTTGGTTTTTAGATAATCTCTGATATCAGTTAAAATCATGCGGATACCTTTGTAAGCTTCTGGTTGGCGCGTCCTGCATAACGCATATAACTTATTGCAATAATTACGACCACTAAAATGGCGCTAATCCAGGCAGCTGAGCTTGCCGGGTGTTGATTAAATCGAGCCGCCTGATAAAACAGGGTAGATGCTGACCAGGCCATGCCGGTACTCCAGGCTAATGCAAACCACATCCAGCGTGCTCCGGCCTCACGGTATATCGCAGCGGTGGCTGCAACGCAAGGCGCATATAGAAGGATAAATAACAGGTAGGCAAATGCGCCTACCTGACCATCAAAACGTTTAACCATGGCGCCAAATGTGGCGCTATCGACATCCTGTTCGGTTGCAGCGGCAATTTGATCTGAGGTGCTGTCCAGAACGTTAAAACCAAGTGGATCGGTCAGGTTGTTTAATACATCTAGTAAGTTTACGGGTATGGATTGTAGTGCTTCGCCCATTGAGTCAATAAGTGAAAATTCGGCTTCTTCAGATATTGTGGATACGGGCAAATCCATCTGGGAATAAATAGCGTCCAGTGTTCCAACAACCACTTCTTTAGCCAGCACACCTGTAAAGATGCCTACTGTTGCAGGCCAGTTGTCTTCTTCTATACCCATTGGTGAAAATACCGGGGTAATGCCACGGCTAATGGCGCTTAATACGGAATCTTTCTGATCTTCATTACCAAAACTGCCATCAGTGCCCCATGAATTGAGGAAATTGATAACCAGTACCATAAGAATAATAATTTTACCCGCATCCACTAAAAAACCTTTTAAGCGAGACCAGGTACGAATTAACACATCTCTGGGTTTAGGTACATGATAGGTGGGTAGCTCCATGAGAAAAGGCGAGGCTTCTCCGGGCAGTAAGGTAGATTTAATAATAAATGCAGTAAAAATAGCGAATAATATACCGACTATATAAAGTAGAAATACAATATTCTGGCCACCCTCAGGAAAGAAAGCGGCCGCAAACAGGGCGTATACCGAGAGCCGGGCACCGCATGACATAAAGGGGGCCATCATGACGGTAATGATACGTTCACGATGATTTTCCAGTGTACGGGTTGCCATAATAGAAGGCACATTACAGCCAAATCCGACAATAAGCGGTACAAACGCTTTTCCGGGTAAACCGAGAGAGCGCATAAAACGGTCTACCACAAAAGCCGCCCGCATCATGTAACCTGTACTCTCAACAAACGATAAAAACAGATATAAAAAACCAATGATCGGGATAAAAGTGGCAACTACCTGGACCCCTCCACCAAGGCCATTAGCGAGTATTACTCGTAACCAGTCGGGAACGCCCAGTGCGCCAAGCACCTCCCCAAAACCATCAATAAAAATAGCACCCGCTGTAATATCAAAAAAGTCGATAAAAGCGCCACCAAGATTGATGGTAAATAAAAACATCAGATAAATAACAGTAAGAAATATCGGAATTCCAAGAAAGCGGTTTAAAACGATATTATCAATACGGTCAGAAAAGGAATATTGATAATTATCCGGTCGAGAGACAACAGATTCTGTAACCTCACGAGCAAAACCATATCGGCAATCAGCTAATAAGATATCTATGTCTTCATTAGCATGCTGTTCAATTTTTTCACGTAATTCCCGGGCATGATCCAGTATGGGTTGTTCAATGGTTTTAAAATCTTCAACCCCGGTATCACCATCTAAAATCTGCGCTGCCATCCAGCGGCAGTTTATATGTTCACAATGCGGATGATCTTCCGGTAGTGAAGCAAGTAGTTCAGTTACAGCCTGTTCAATTTCACTGGAATAAGGTAGTTTTTGTGTGGGTGCCTGATGTTTTTCAGATGCCTGTAGCACAACTTTCATCAAGTCTTCAATGCCAAGGCCTTTATGCGCTGCGATAGCAATAACCGGGCAACCAAATTTTTCAGCTAATACCTTTTGGTCTATCTCTATATCATGTGAACTAGCCAGATCCATCATATTTAAAGCAATGATCATGGGGACCTGCATTTCCAGCAGTTGGCCGCTTAAATAGAGGTTGCGTTCAAGGTTTGAGGCATTAATAACATTGACAATAAGGTCGGGTTCAGAAGATAAAATATAATCACGAGTCACTTTCTCATCAAGCGAGCGTGCACTATTATCTAGCGAGTAAATGCCAGGTAAATCAACCACATCAAAAGGAATGTTCTGGTATTCGAACTGGCCTACTTTACGGTCAACTGTTACACCGGGCCAGTTACCAATTTTCTGTCGGGAACCGGTGAGTATATTAAATAAAGTGGATTTTCCGCAATTGGGGTTTCCTAGCAAACCAATAGTATAGTGAGAGTTGCTATCAGGTGAGCCCTGATCTGTGTCACAGCAGTTTTTACTCATGAAAAGCTCGGTTTAAACCGCACACACCATAATTTGCTGAGACATGCCGTCGCCAATAGCGATGCGGCTGGCATCAAACCCAACCACGGTAGCGTTGCCTCTACGTTGTATGATATGTAGACGGGAATTGATGCTAACGCCCATACTAACCAGGCGTTTTTTAAGTTGTTTATCAGCATTAACACAGGTTACGCGCACCAGATCACCGGGTCTGGCGCGAGCCAGAGAGTAATTTGAATCGGTACTGTGTGTAATATCTGTCATTGATAACTTCACTTGAAATTAGTTAATGTAGGCAGTTTAATTGAATTGGGTGTTGTTGGCAATGATAACTATTATCATTAGTATTGATGTTAATCATAAAAAGTGTGGTTTTTAGGGAAGGGGGCTTAACCAGGTTTGTGTTGTTTGGCGGCGGCTAATACTTCTTCTACGTGACCTTTTACCCTCACATTCGTCCACTCTTCTCTTAATATCCCTTTGCAATCAATTAAAAAAGTGCTGCGGACTATCCCCATATACTCACGACCATAGTTTTTTTTAAGTTTTATTACATCAAATAACTTACATAACTCTTCATCAGGGTCAGATAATAGATCAAAGGGGAACTCATGTTTGGCTTTGAAGTTGGTGTGGACTCGAACAGAGTCGCGTGAAACACCTAAAACAACTGTTTTTGCGCGTTTGAATCGGGCGTAGTTATCTCGAAAATCCTGACCCTCCTGTGTGCAACCCGGTGTATTGTCTTTTGGGTAAAAGTAGATGACCAGATTTTTACCCTTGAAATCTTTAAGGCTGATGTTTTGATCACCCGTTGCTTCGGCGGTGAAGGCGGGTACTTTTTTGTTTAAAGTTAAAGGCATAAATTTTCCAGAAATAAGGCGGTTGTTTTTACATTGTCAGGCACATCTCCCTCGGGGAAAGGACGCTGCCCATTTTTAAGTGGTATGGGGCGTCCTGTCCCCTTAGCCTATACCACCAAGAGTTTTACGGAGTCGATTCACTACACTATCAGCGCATAGTGGTATGGGTTTAGGGGACGGAGCGCAGAAAACGCGGTCCATCCCCGAGGGAGACGTGCCATAGTTGTGCTCTTATATAGCAGCTTTAAACTCTACATCCATACTAAGTTCATCACACACAGCTGCAAAATCACTCTCTACCTGTTCAATGATCTGCCCGGACGGTATATCAACCAGCATATTCACAGTGAACATCGGTGTGCCGGTATGCGGGGCATGGTTACTATCAGTTTGCATGTTGACAATATTAATGCTGTGTTGAGAAAGATAACGGGCAAGTTTATGTACAATGCCTGGATTATCCATGCCTTCTACTGCTATTTTATACCGCGCGAATTGATCATTGTCACTGCTACTTGTAGTGGGTTTGATTAATACATTTAAATTGAGCGAAGTAAAAAGTGAGTCTTTTTGCTGGTTTAAAGCGTCAATGGATGTGTCGTTACCGGTAACCAGCAACATAACAGCAAATTCGCCCCCCAGCACACTCATGCGGCTATCTTGAATATTTAGGCCGGCATTAAGTAATACTTCTGTGAGTTCATTTACAATGCCAGGACGGTCTGCGCCTATGGCAGTGATTACGAGTGATCGATTCATTTGATGTCTTTAATTTGTGGCTGTTAGTTGATACTTATTAAAACTAAAAGAAAAAGAAAACGCAAATTATTAATAAAATGGCTTAATGTTATATGAGTGGTAGTTATACTCAGTATTCATTTTCTTTATTTTTTGTTTAAACAGTAAGATTTACTGAGTAGTTATTATGCGGTTTATCTTGTAAAAAAAGACCCTACAAAGTACTATTTCCGGCTTGATTTAGCAGCTCTATACCTTTAAATATATAGAGCTGTTTCTATCCGTAATTTCTTAAAGGCAACAAACATGTTTCGTGGCAGTATGGTGGCATTAGTCACACCCATGCACTTAGATGGCTCGGTCGATTTCGACAGTTTGAGCCAGTTGGTAGAGTTTCATATTGAAAATGGTACAAGCGCTATCGTTTCAATGGGTACAACGGGTGAATCAGCTACTCTGGATGAAAAAGAGCATTGTGAAGTGATTCGTCAAACGGTAGAAATGGCGAATAATCGCTTACCTGTTATTGCAGGTACCGGCGCTAACTCTACTACTGAAGCGATTACTTTGACCCGCTGTGCCATGCAGGCTGGTGCGGATGCCTGTTTGTTGGTCACGCCTTACTATAACAAACCGACCCAGGAAGGTTTATACCTGCACCATAAGTTAATAGCTGAGACAGTTCCTGTGCCACAGATTTTATATAACGTACCAGGTCGCACGGCCTGTGATATGTTGCCAGAAACGGTTGCCAGATTATCTAAAGTATCAAATATCATTGGTATAAAAGAGGCGACAGGCGAGCTGTCCCGCTTGACTCAAATTCGTGAATTATGTGGCGAAAATTTTGATATCTTTTCAGGAGATGATGAAACAGGAACCGAATTTATGTTACAGGGCGGAAACGGTGTTATTTCTGTTACTAATAATGTTGCACCAAAAGCTATGGCTGATATGTGTGAGGCGGCGTTAGCGGGTAATAGAAAATTAGCACTGGAACTAAATCAGTCTTTAACCGGTCTGCATAATGAACTGTTTGTTGAGGCAAACCCAATTCCTGTGAAATGGGCATTAACCGAGATGGGTAAAATTCCTGAAGGTATTAGATTGCCGCTTACTATTTTATCTGAGCAATATCATGAAAAGCTTCGTGAAGCTATGCGTCAGGCGGGCGTGCTGTAATTATGTTTAAAAATTTATTACCTGATAATTTATCGAGCACTGTAATTTTAATAATTTCTTTTACTATAGTGGGTTGTAGTTCAGATGGTGAAGAGCGCCCACAATATCTGGATGCCAATTCGGTACGGGCACTGGAGATTCCTCCAAAATTGACCAGTCCGGACACTCAGGGTGCCCTGCGTTTACCCGAGCCTTCTGAAAAAGCCAGGTCAGGTGAAAGCACAGTGATTGCCCCTGTATTTACTGGCTTTGAGTTAAAAAATGACTCACGACTTTACTGGCTCGAAATTGATAAGCCCGTTGCTGAAGTATGGGCTTCATTACCGGGATTTCTGTCATCAGAAGGTATTGAAGTTGATCGTGTAGAAGAGCTGCTGGGTTTTATTGATACTAGCTGGATGAGTGAATACCAGGTGACTTACAATTCGCAAGGGTCGAGTAGCTGGTTTAGTGGGTTTTCTCCTGATTATAAAGATCGTTTTAGAATCAGGGTAGAAGCTGGTCAGCGTAAGAACATGACACGTATGTTTATCAATCATCGCGGATTACAAATAAGTGTTGCTAATGATATTACCGAATGGGTACAGAGAGACTCAGAGCCATTTTTAGAGCGTGAAATATTGTATCGCTATGTTTTGTTTAGCGGAATCAATAAATCAGGGGCGACTGAATTACTTGCTTCATATAACAGTTATCAACCCAGGATAAACAAGGTTGACGAGACTGCGAGTGAGTTTGATGTTAAAGGTGATGCTGAAACTATCTGGATGCGCCTTCAGGTGGCGATGGATCGTTTAGGTGTCGATATTGTTAAAAGTAATAGAGAGACTGCTAGCCTGACGGTTAAGGTTGGTAATTTGAAACTTACTGAACAACCAGCAGAAGATAAGAGTGGCTGGTTCAGCGGTTTATTTAGTGGCAAAGATGTTGTGGTTGATGAAGATGAAGGGTTTGAATCTTCTGAATACAAGGAAAAACAGCTGGAGATCGCCCCCGAAGATATGATGGTTCTCAAGTTGAAACAAATTGCCGGCGTTAGTGCCAGTAAGATAAAGATTAGTCAGGCAGATGGTTCGGATATTAAAGAAACCCAGGCATTCGAGTTTAGGGATGCCTTGTTGAGACAAATGAAGTAACTGATTGAAGTGATTTGTGTACCTCGGTTTATTTAATAAGCGAAGCCTGTTTTTCAGGCAAGGTACACATCCTGCATTAGAGAAAATAGAAAAAGGCATAGTTGATAAAAAAACAGGTTTTCACAAAATGTATTTATTAAAGAGCTCGTAGAAGCTGGTATTTGCGTCACGACTTAGTGAAGACGAAAAAATAAATTAAATGCATTATTAACCCCAGCTAAAATTTTTAAGTATGATTTTGGTGGGGGCTTTTATAGCAGGTGAAAATTTTCTAGAAATAATATAAAACTGAAAAATATATTCAGTAATTGAATCAGCAACCAACCCGGAGTCAGATGTAATGGATGAGACTCAGGTTGACTAGTTTACTTAATTAATTAATTTACAGTGAGATTCAATATGAAAAACTTATTTTTGTCGTTTGTTTTATTTTTCTGTTCATCCAGTCTGATGGCAGGTGATTTTTTTGATACGTTTAGCGCAGATAAGATTAATTCTACTGTTTATGTTGTGCATGGACCGCGTGAATTGCCTAATGCTAAAAATCGTGGGTTTATGAACAACCCGGCGTTTATTGTGGCTGAGAAATCGGTAGTTGTTGTTGACCCAGGCTCAAGCCATGAAGCAGGAACGATGGTTTTACGTGAAATTTCAAAAGTAACAAATAAACCTGTTTCACATATTTTCAATACCCATGTACATGGTGATCACTGGTTGGCTAATGAAATTATTCAGCAAAGTTACCCTGATGTGAAAATTATAGCTGATCCCCGGATGATTAAAAAAGCCAGAGCGGGGGAAGCCCAGACATGGATTGATAATATGATTAGCATGACAGAAGGGGCAACAAAAGGCACTAAAATAGCTTACCCTGAAGTGGCAGTCAGTGATGGTAAACAGCTAAAAGTAGCGGGTTTAACTTTCAATATTCATTCTGTTGGTATTGCTCACAGTGGTACAGATATTATGCTTGAGTATGTTGAAGGGTCGACATTTTTTACCGGAGACAATGTCGGTTATCTTAGGCTTTTACGCATGAATGATGGTAGTTTTAGAGATGTGATAAAAGCCTTAGATAGAGCAATTAGTTTAAAGAAAAAGTATTATGTACCAGGCCATGGGCCAACGGGTGGCATTGAACTGGTAGAGTTACAACGTGAGTATTTCGATACATTATATAACCTGGTTGCCGAATATAACGATGAAGGTTTAGAGGATTTTGAAATGAAACCTAAAATCGAAGCGGCATTGGTTAAATTTAAAGACTGGTCTGGTTTTGATGATGAGATAGGCAGGCATATTAGCCTGGCTAAACTGGAAGTTGAGAAAGCCGAGTTTGAATGAAGGGTACATGTATTTAGAGCGCAAATGTACGCTAATGATCAGAAAAGAAAAGCATAATAATCAGTAGTATTAGTTTATATTCTGTCTAATAAGCTAATACAGAATAAAACATTTGCGTTCAGCTCGTTCCCACGCTCCTGCGTGGGAATGCATAGCTAATCAGGTAACACATACCCAATAATTCTCTCCACTTCTGTTATCAGCACCTTACACCATAAAAAATTGATAGCCTTAATAAAAATAAACAATACATTGTTTACTGCGACATGGGTCTAAATAACTCAGCAGCTTCTTATTTATTACATGATCAGGGTTTCACTAGTTGTATTTCAAAAGATGGAATAAGCTCTGCACCTGAAAACGTACAGAGTGTGGGCTAATACATCGAGACCTATGCATTCCCACGCAGGAGCATGGGAACGAGAAAAATGTTCGGCTAATGATCACAAAAAAGTGAAAACATTAATATTCAGTTGTATTAGTTTATTTTCTATAACAAATTTAGATCTAATCTTGCAATATTTGAGTTTTATGGGAACTTGAATTCTGTGGTTTCGCCCTTATGGCGACCTACTTTTTTGCCTGCAGCTGCAAAATAGTAAGCAAAAAATAGCCGCCCTTTATTCGCTAGTTCTCATCAAAAAACGATGAGAATACCCAAAAAATATAATGTTATTAAAAGTTATTACTCTATACCGTGTGATTCCTGCTCTGTTCCCGGGTCGTTCAGATGCGCCATCCAGGCTTATAGAACTTCCGGAGTAATATAGATATGGCACATCCCTGTAATTTTACCCCTCGACGGAAACATTTTTTGGCTAGCTCCAGAGGGAATAAAAGTCAAAATCAATAAGAACTGATATTCAAAATGAAAATTAATCTGTCTTGCACTCCTGCAAAGGCTGGAATCTGGTGGCTCTGAATGCATAACAGTAAATCCAGTATGTTAATATCAACTAGTACAGTGAATCTGTTTGTGATTCTATTCTTTTGATTCATTTCCCCCATTAACCAAGCTGATGAATGAGTGATTTATTTGGGGCTTTATGTCGGGCTTCCTGCCCTCCAGCCTGTGGCCCATGCAGAGCATGTTTAAAATTGCTCCCGGCAATTTTATCCGTGAGTTCCGCAACGGCCAAATAAATCGGGAATGAAGAAGGCACTTTTATTTATGCTTTTTATAAATAAAAGCTTGGTTTTAGCGGGGCGGCATATCTTTGGTGACTTTCTTTTTGCTGCTGAAAAGAAAGCCACTCGCCATAAAGGCGAAACCTCAGAAATCAAATTCCCATTAAGCTAAAGTATTGTAAGACCAGATCTAAATCTGTGAGTAAATCTGTTAGACAGAAAATAAACTAATACGAAATAAAACATTCGAGTTTATTTACTGCACGCGCCTGCACTTTGCCCTTTCAGGGCTGCACTAAGGTGCATTGTTCCTTACACTTTAGTGCATGTATTTGCGGACAAAACGGCTTTTAATCTTTAAGCGTCTTTATCATGTTCAATCAATGCATAAGCCGAATGGTTATGTATTGATTCAAAGTTTTCAGATTCAAGAACGTATGAACGAATACGCTCATCAGAATTTAAACGAGCTGCAACATCACGAACCATATCTTCTACAAATTTCGGATTATCATAAGCTCTTTCAGTTACGACTTTTTCATCAGGGCGTTTTAATAATCCATAAAGCTCACATGAGGCTTCCTGTTCTACAATATCAATTAAATCTTCAATCCAGATAAAGTCATCTGCTTTAACATTAACTGTTACATGTGAGCGTTGATTGTGTGCGCCATAATCTGATATTTTCTTAGAGCATGGGCAAAGACTGGTCACTGGAACAACTACTTTTACGGCGACATGATTTTTGCCATTTACTCTGTCCCCATAGAAAGTGACTTCGTAATCAAGCAGGCTTTCAACACCAGATGCAGGGGCTTTTTTATTAACAAAATATGTAAATGACATCTCGATGTGGCCGTTTTCAGCGTCTAGCTTTTCGGTCATTTCCGCTAACATGGTGCGTAATGTTTTAACGGTTATCTGATGATTGTGGCTGTTTAATATTTCCACAAATCTGGACATGTGAGTGCCTTTGAAATTATGTGGCAAATCAACATACATATTGAAATTAGCAACAGTGTGTTGTAAATGACCAGAGCGATCTTTTACCTGAACGGGGTGACGAATATCTTTAATGCCCACTTTGTTGATAGCAATGTGACGTTTGTCCTGACTGTTTTGTACATCGGGCATTGGCTTGGAATCGGTCATTTTTTGTCTCTTCGCTATTCGCTATATGTAACACAGGCGCGTTCTGTTTCCCACAAAGTGAGAGAGCTAACGCGCAGGGTTTCGGTATTAAGTTGTTTGGCTATCTCCTGGAATATCCAGGCCGCCATATTTTCAGCTGTGGGATTAATCTCAGTGAACGGTTCAATTTCGTTCAGATAACGGTGATCAAGTCGGTCACATACTTCATTTGTTGCTTTTTTCATGGCTTTAAAATCAATCGCCATGCCCATATCATTCAGTTGAGAAGACTCAAGTTCGAGCTCAACTTTCCAGTTATGCCCGTGCATGCGGCTACACGCCCCGGGGTAACCACGGAGAGTATGCGCAGATGCAAAATCTGTAACAATTTTTAAAGTATATTTAGCTGACATATTGTTTTGGGAGTATATATGATAAAGGACGGATAAAAACCGCAGAATTTTATCGGTTTTTAATTTTATTAGCAAACTCTAATGGTTTTGGGGTAATCGGCCGCTAGTCAAATTCAGGTTTACGCCCTGCAAGAGCCCATGGCGTGGGCCATGACGCCTGAGTAAAGAGCGTTATGGGTCTGAGTGGGTGAGTGCAGTCTTTATTGATTAACTAATAGATTTACTGAGCTAATGATGCCGGTTGCATCGAGCCCGCACTCTGCGAGTAACTCATGAGTGCTTCCGTGTTCAACAAATCTGTCGGGTAAACCTAAATTAAGCACTTGTTTTTGCAGGTTGTTCGCCAGCAGATATTCATTTACACCGCTGCCAGCACCACCCGCTACAACATTTTCTTCTATAGTAACGATTATTTCGTGACTATTGGCTATTGATTTAAGTGTTTCAGTATCCAGAGGTTTAACAAAACGCATATTTATTACACTTGCATCAAGTTTCTCAGCAGCTATCAACGCCTCTGATAACATGCTACCAAAAGCCAGCAGTGCTATTTTTTTGCCCTGACGTTTTATTTCTGCTGTACCTATCTCAATGGTTTTAAATTTTTTCTCGATCTTTGTTCCAGGGCCTTGCCCACGTGGGTAACGCACAGCGGCGGGGCCGTTATGTTGATAGCCGGTGGTCAGCATCTGACGACATTCGTTTTCATCAGAAGGGGTCATAATTAACATATTAGGTATACAGCGCAGATAACTTAAATCCAGATTGCCTGCGTGTGTAGGGCCGTCAGCGCCTACCAGGCCTGCTCGGTCAATGGCAAATAATACCGGTAAGTTCTGTATAGCAACATCGTGTACTAACTGGTCATAGGCGCGTTGTAAAAAAGTTGAATAGATGGCAACCACGGGGTTTGCTTTTTCACATGCCATACCGGCAGCGAGTGTGACGGCATGTTGTTCTGCAATGCCCACGTCATGATAACGTTCAGGGTATTGCCTGGAAAAATCAACCAGACCAGAGCCCTCTCGCATTGCCGGGGTGATTGCGATCAGCTTGTTATCTTTTTCAGCCATATCGCATACCCAGTCAGAAAAAACCTGTGTATAAGTGGGTTTTGTAGGTGAAGCATCTAATTTGTCGCCCGTTTCAGGGTCGAAACTTCCCAGGCCATGATAAAGGCAGGGGTTGTCTTCAGCTGGTTTATAACCTTTGCCTTTTTTGGTGATGACATGTAGTAGTAATGGGCCCGATTGGGCTCTCAGGTTTTGTAACATGGTAATAAGTGTTGGGATGTCATGTCCATCAACCGGTCCATAGTAATTGAAACCCAGTTCTTCAAATAATGTGCCGGGCATCATCATGCCTTTTACATGTTCCTCTGTTCGTTGTGCCAGATCCCACATGGATATCTTTTCTAATACACGTTTAGAGCCGCTGCGCATTGTTGAATACATCTTGCCAGACATGATTTTCGACAGATGTTTTGATAATGCGCCTACATTGGGTGAAATAGACATCTCATTGTCATTTAATATGACCAGGAGGTCTGTATCCGTATCACCGCCGTGATTTAAAGCTTCAAAAGCCATGCCGGCCGACATGGCGCCATCACCAATGACGGCAACCGTTTTCTGCTTACTGCCCAGCATCTTTGCTGCCATGCTCATACCAAGGGCTGCACTAATAGACGTGCTGGAGTGTCCAACTCCAAAGGTATCGTAAGGGCTTTCGCTGCGTTTGGGGAAACCCGATAGCCCCCCATGTTTGCGTATACTCTCCATTTGCTCGCGACGGCCGGTAATTATTTTATGTGGATATGACTGGTGGCCAACATCCCAGACCAGTTTGTCTTCAGGTGTGTTGTAAACATAATGCAGCGCAATAGTTAATTCTACTGTACCTAAACCAGCTGATAAGTGGCCACCGGTTTTAGCTACTGACTGGATAACGAACTGACGTAGTTCATTAGCCAGCTGCTTTAATTGTGTTTCAGGCAGGTTACGCACATCATCTGGTGACGATATGTTTTTCAGTAAGGGGAACAGGTTCTCTGGCATATTAATATTAATGTCCACGCTCAATGATGTAAGCGGACAGTTGACGTAATATATCAGCTGATTCATCAAAGTTTTCAAGCGCTTTTAAGGCGCGTTGCTGTAATTCAATAGCTCTTTGTGTTGCACCCTCTAGACCCATTAGTGCAGGGTAAGTTGGTTTGTTCTGTTGTATATCTGAACCCTGTGGTTTACCGAGTGTTTCTGTATCTGCTGTTACATCAAGTACATCATCGTGAATCTGAAAAGCCAGGCCAATACATCGAGCATATGTGTCTAAAGCCTCTAGTTTAGCCGCCTGAATATTAGGGCTACACATGGCACCAAGCAAAACACTGGCACGAATGAGTGCACCTGTTTTCAACAAGTGCATATTTTCCAGTTCTTCTAATACGAGTGATTTACCGACTGCTGCAAGGTCAATAGCCTGGCCTCCGGCCATACCAACAGAGCCGCTAGCCTGAGCAAGAAGTTTAATCATTTCAAGACGGTTGCCCGTACTGGTGTTCATTTTCGTATCGGAGGCAAGTACTTCAAAGGCAAACGCCTGTAGCGCGTCTCCAGCAAGAATCGCAATAGCATCATCATAAGCTCTGTGGCATGTTGGCCGACCACGTCGTAAATCGTCGTTATCCATTGCCGGAAGATCATCATGAATCAGCGAATAGGCGTGAATGATTTCGACTGCACATGCACAGGCGTCTAACTGCTCCGGCTCAATATTTAGGGCCTGTCCCGCGGCATAAACCAGTATTGGTCGCACCCGCTTTCCACCGCCGCCAATAACTGAATAACGCATAGCTTCCTGAAGACGTGATTCAGGTCCTGCGGGTTCAGGCAACCAGAGATTAAGGTGGTGGTCTACACGCTCGCAATACGTTTTAAGCGATGTTTTAAATTGTGAATCAGAAGGCATTCTTTAATCGTCAATTTCGAAAGGTTTTTCAAGTAACTCGCCATTTTTTTCAATTAACTGAGTTACCTTCTGCTCTGCTTTGCTTAGAGCCTGCTGGCAATCTGCAGCCAGTGAAATGCCTTTCTCAAAGTGTTTTAGAGCATCTTCCAGGGGCAGGTCTCCCTGTTCCATGTCTTCGACTAGCTCTTCAAGTTGCGACATAGCTTTTTCAAAGTTGACTGGTGTTTTACGTGCCATATAAAAAATTCATAATGATTGTGTTTGAGGGGGCTTATATTACTGGTTTCGACGAGCTGATGCCAGCCTGTCGAGTTTATTGTTATTAAAAACATAAACGAGTGATGAAGATGGCCTAAAGACTTAAGGCTTATTGAATTTTTAATGCTTAGTAATATGCTAACAGTGGGTTATGTTTCACAAGGTAAAATTTTTAGAATCCTGGCCTATTAATAAGCTAAGATTATTTTCGGGTGATCATGTTGGAGCAGTCAATAATTAAGGCCAAGCACGCTATTGAGCGGTGGTGGTCTTTTACTGTTCAAGCTAGCAGGGCGCCTGCCGGTTTGCTGGTTAATCCGTGAGGAGGCCTGATAGTGCGGGTGAAATAAGTTAGCTGCTCTCAGCGCCAGCCGGCTTGCTAATCCAGCCTTCATTATTATCCATCCAGACAAGGCTCAATATATACCATAGTGTCATAGGTGCCATCATTGCAATCCAGCTCCAGTCATCTATTAACAGTAGTTGTTTTCCCATGTCACCTATTGAGTCTCCCAGTATTAAAGTCCAGGGCAGGCAGTAAACGGAAAAGAGGACGCAAACCCAGATTAGTAACAGGGCGCCCTTGCGTGTTTCAATGGCTGAGAATGCAAGAAAAACCCACAAAGGGGTGTTTTTTGTTTTAATCATTTTTATACCTGAATAGTTGTCATTGTAAAATTAAATAGTATTTAGAAGTATCAAAAATACAAAATGGTGTCTGTCTGTTTTGTTTAGCAAGATCTCTGCCACAGAAAAAAAATTGTATGATAACTATAAATATAGTGTCGAAAAATAGACGTAAGCCAAAGGGATGTATGTGTGATACTTAAAATGCTGTAAAAGTTTTCGACATATGTATTAACTTGTTGTTTATGTTTATTAAAGTGAGAGGCTTTTCATATGTCGAGTAATTCACTGACTCGGCTTACGGCGATAATTTCCATATCTTTAGGTATGTCGTTAGCTTTGGGCATATTGCCTTTTGGAATAACGGCGTGGCTAAAACCATGTTTTGCTGCTTCTTTGAGGCGCTCCTGACCATTAGGCACGGGGCGAATTTCTCCAGCTAAACCAATTTCCCCAAAGGTAAATAGTTTTTGTGGTAAAGGCTGGTCGCGAAAGCTGGAAAGAATGGATAACAGCATACCGGTATCGGCGGCAGTCTCAGTGACTCGAACACCGCCCACAATATTGATAAAAACATCCTGATCATACATGGGGATGCCACCGTGGCGGTGTAAAACAGCTAATAACATTGAGAGTCTGTTCTGATCAAGCCCTAAAGTTACACGTCTTGGGTTGCCTAGATGTGATTCATCAACCAGGGCCTGAACTTCAATTAGTAAAGGCCGGTTACCTTCGCGTGTAACGGTAATCACACTACCGGCTACCGGTTCATCGTGTCGAGATAAAAAAATTGCAGATGGGTTGCTAACCGTTTTTAAACCGGTTTCTGTCATAGCAAACAGACCGAGTTCATTAACAGCGCCAAAGCGATTTTTTATTGCACGTATCATGCGGTAACGTTCACCTGAGTCACCTTCAAAATACAAAACCGTATCAACCATATGCTCTAGTACGCGAGGCCCGGCAAGTGTGCCTTCTTTTGTTACATGGCCAACTAAAAATAATGCAGTATTAGTTTGCTTGGCAAATCGAACGAGTTGCGCGGCACTTTCCCTGACCTGGGCAACGCCACCTGGTGCCGACTGCAATAACTCTGTATAAATAGTTTGTATCGAGTCAATTACCATAACCTGGGGTTTTGCATGTTTTGCTAATTGTAAAATGCGTTCAACACAGGTTTCCGCAAGCAGCTGAAATTTATCATCACCTAAATTTAAACGACGTGCGCGCAGTGTTACCTGTTGTAATGACTCTTCACCCGTGACATACAGGGCGCTCATTTTGTCACCGAGAGTGGCTAAAGTTTGAGTTAATAGTGTTGATTTACCTATGCCCGGATTACCGCCCATAAGAACTACCGAACCCTGTACCAGGCCGCCACCTAAAACTCTATCGAGTTCAGAAATGCCTGTTGGCGTACGGGGTTCTTCCTGTAACTCAATGTCCCGCATGTTCTTAACAGCTGCGTTTCCAGCGTAACCTGTAAAACGAGAGCTGCTGGCCGTGTTTTCTTTTTCAAATACACTTTCAATTAGTGAATTCCACTCACCGCAATCACCGCATTGCCCGGCCCATTTATTATGCGTTGAACCACAGCTATTGCATAAATATTGAAGTTTAGTTTTTGACATCTGAGGCTGTATTTTCCATTTCGTTTTTTTCAGTTTTATTTGTAGTGAGTTCTGAGTCGTTATTGTCGGTTTTAAGTCGTGGCATTAAACGCGCCATTTGAACTGCATTGTTCTGTGTTTTAATGACTTCAATCGGATGCCTGGCAATTAACAAACTGGTACCAGTTGTGGGTATGGTTTGAAGGTGTTCAAGAATCAAACCGTTAAGTGTTTTCGGGCCACCGGTAGGTAAAGTGACGTTTAAGCTGCGATTAATTTCACGGATATGTGTGTTTGCAGCAATTAAAAAACTGCCATCATCCTGATTGATAATGTTGTTGTTATTAACGGGTGAGTCGGTCGTAAATTCGCCAACAACTTCTTCTAATATATCTTCAAGTGTAACCAGTCCTTGAAGGTCCCCATATTCATCAACGGCCAGGGCAGTGCGACGTTTGTTTTTTTGAAAGTTAATCAGTTGTTGATATAACGAGGTGCCTTCTGGAATAAAATAGGCGTCACGTATTTGTTGTTCGAGATTCTCTATTGTTAACTCATTTCTACTCAGTAGACTTATAATCCTGCGCATGTGTATGACGCCGATAATATTATTGATGTCATCACGATAAACCGGTAAGCGTGTGCGTTGACATGTGGTCAGGTCATCAATAATGTCATCCCAGCTTTCATTCAGGTTTAGTGCCGTAATTTCATTGCGCGGTACCATGATGTCATCAACGGTTGCATGTTCCAGATTGAGTAAGCCCAGTAACATATCCTGATGTTTTTTTGGTACCAGTTTATTAGTTTCCATAACAACACTACGTAATTCCTCAACACTTAAACCTTCAGTTTCTGAGTTTTCAGGGTTCACACCAACGAGCCGTAACAGGCTATTAGCAATTGAATTAACAATATAAACCAGAGGGTAAATGGATTTTAATAAAGGTGTGTATATGTATGCAGCCGGAAAGGCAATCCGCTCAGGGTGTAGAGCGGCTAATGTTTTAGGGGCGACTTCAGCAAAAATTAAAATTATAAAAGTGAGTAGGCCAGTTGCAATAGCAATGCCTGCTTCGCCAAAGTATCTCAGTGCTAAAATGGTTGCGATAGCAGATGCGAGTATATTGACAAAATTATTACCGAGTAAAATCAGGCCGAGTAATCGGTCGGGCCGATCGAGGAGCTGTTGTGCCAGCTTCGCACCTCGGCTTCCCTTCTCTGCCAGATATCTTAATCGATATCGGTTGAGTGACATTAAGCCTGTTTCAGAGCTCGAGAAAAAAGCCGATAGTAAAATAAGCAGACCCAGAATAATAAACAGGGTGCTGGATTCGATATGGTTCATTTAAGTGATTACAATAAATTCGAGCACAAATTTGCTGCCGAAGTAGGCTAACATCAGGCTTGCAAAACCACTTAGAGTCCAGCGTATTGCGGTGCGTCCACGCCAGCCTATGGTGAAACGGCCAATCAGTAAAATCGCGAATACCAACCAGGCTACAATGCTTAATACGGTTTTATGTACCAGGTGTTGTGCAAATAAATCTTCTAAAAATACGAAACCACTTAATAGTGCTAATGTTAAACCAATAAAACCGGCAAAAATAAAGTCAAATAATAGTTTTTCCATTATTTGTAATGGAGGGAGTTTTTTCATCAGCCCGCCAGGGTGATGATTATGTAACATGCTATTTTGTAGTGATAAAACAATTGACATGCAGGCAGCGAAGCCTAACAGGCTATAAGCGATAATAGATACCAGGACATGAATTTTTAACCCCTGGGGCGCATCGTAAGGCAACATATAACTTGAGGGAGACATGCTTTGTGTTAACAGCGTAATAGCCGAAATGGGCAAAATTACCATTGCTATAATTTCGGTGCGTCGTTTTATTGACATTAATAACACCAGCAAACTGATGACCATTGCTACTGAAGAAGCGGCATCAAAAAAACCAAACTGAAAACCATTAGCGCTAAATAGACTTTTATATAATACGAATGCGTGCAATATGACTGCAGCAAAGCCTGGCATTAATATATATTCAATGGGTTTCTGGTTGAAAAAGATCTCACCTTTCAGGCGCAGCAATAGCCCCAGAGTGGAAACCAGATAAAGTGTAAAAGCAATAAGCCCGGTGATCGCGTCCATTAAGTTTAAGAATTGACTCATTTTATTTATTTCGTGGGCACTATTATAAGGTAAAGCAAGGATACGTGGAAAGCTAAGATTCCATACAGTGACTATTTATATCCGACTTGCCTGAGTTAATCAGCATAAAAATCGTTAAGTTCATCAATTTACTGTGTTTTTTTCCCAACAATTTTGCTGTGTCGTGCTAGCATCTAAATAAAGCTTTAAATGATTAAAGTTTATGGTCCTCAGGGAATCCCTATGAAATTACGTGTTCTGGGGTGTAGCGGTGGCATTGGTCAGGGTCTGCACACCTCATCATATCTGATTGATGACGACATATTACTGGATGCGGGAACCGGTGTAGGTAGTTTGTCGTTGCAAGAAATGCATCAAATAAAACACATATTTGTTACTCATAGTCATATGGACCATGTGTTAAGTATTCCTTTGCTAGTTGATACCCTGTTTGCCGATTTGCAGGAGCAGCCATTGCTGGTTTATGCGCGGGCAGAAACCATTAAAATCTTAAAGGAACACGTCTTTAACTGGCAAATCTGGCCTGACTTTACGGAGTTGCCAAATAAAGAAAAACCCGCAATGAAGTTTGTTGAAATGAACCCCGGTGATCAGGTTGTTGTGGGTGAACGTTGTATTGAAATGGTAAATGTTAATCACACGGTGCCTGCATCAGCTTATATTGTAGAGTCAGGAGATAAGGTTATTGCGTATTCGGGTGACACTACAACGAATGATAATTTATGGAATCAGCTAAACAAAAGATCCAGGCTTGATTTTATGATTATCGAGACAGCTTTTTCAGAAGAAGAGGTTGAACTGGCTAAGCTGGCGAAACATTATTGTCCTGGTCTACTATCGCAAGACCTTGAAAAGCTTAAACATAATACAAAAATTGGTATATCCCATCTCAAACCCGGGGATGAACAGCACATATTCCAACAATGCCTTGATAAAATTAATAGCGAACATGTGTTATGTCATTTAGCCAGTGGCGACAGTTTTCAGATATAATCCTCTCTTATTTAATTTTCAAGTTTGTAAAAAATCATGTTTGATAGCCTAAGTGATCGTCTTTCCAAAACCATTAAGAACCTGCGTGGCCAGGGTCGAATTACCGAAAATAATATAAAAGAAACCATGCGTGACGTCCGTATGGCCCTGCTTGAGGCCGATGTGGCATTGCCTGTAGTAAGGGATTTTGTTGATAGAGTAAAACAGCGCGCCGTTGGTCAGGAGGTAATGAGCAGTCTGTCTCCTGGGCAAGCTTTAATTAAAATTGTTGATGAAGAGCTGGTCGCAACCATGGGTGCGGCGAACGAAGAGCTTAATTTAGCCGCTCAACCACCCGCTGTAGTATTAATGGCGGGTTTGCAGGGGGCTGGTAAAACCACAACTGTGGCAAAACTGGCAAAACTCTTACAGGAGCGGCATAAAAAGAAAGTAATGGTGGTAAGTTGTGATGTATACCGTCCGGCAGCGATTAAACAGTTACAGACACTTGCCGATCAGGTAGGGGCTACTTTCTACCCAAGTGAAAAAGATCAAAAGCCGGTGGATATTGCAACTCAGGCGTTAGATGCGGCTAAAAAGCAGTTTCAGGATGTATTGTTAGTAGATACAGCCGGTCGACTTCATATTGATGATGAAATGATGGCCGAGATTCAGCAGATACACCAGGCGGTCAACCCGGTTGAAACATTATTTGTTGTTGATAGCATGACGGGGCAGGATGCGGCCAATACCGCTAAGGCCTTTAATGAGGCGCTTGAGCTTACCGGCGTAGTTCTGACCAAGACCGATGGTGATGCTCGTGGTGGTGCTGCGCTATCTATACGCCAAATTACCGGCAAGCCAATTAAGTTTTTAGGTGCGGGTGAAAAAGTCGATGCATTAGAGCCATTTCACCCTGATCGTTTAGCCTCGAGAATACTCGGCATGGGGGATGTGCTCAGCCTGGTTGAGGAAGTACAGCGTAACGTTGATGTAGAAGAAGCAGAAAAGTTAGCCAGTAAATTTAAATCTGGCGGTGGCTTTGATTTTAATGATCTCAAGGCACAAATGGAACAAATGATGAATATGGGCGGGCTTGGTGGCTTGCTGGATAAAATGCCCGGCATAGGTGGAAAAATGGGGGCAATAAAAGATAAGGTTAACGATAAAGACATCAAACGCCTTATCGCAATTATTCAATCAATGACCCCTAAAGAGAGGGCATTTCCAGATATTATCAAGGGCTCTCGTAAAAAGCGTATCGCAGCGGGCGCTGGTGTGCAGGTTCAGGAAGTTAATAAACTGATGAAACAGCAAATGCAGATGAAAAAGATGATGAAGAAGATGAAAGGCGGTGGTATGAAAAAGATGATGCGTATGATGCAGGGCAAGATGCCGCCTGGTATGGGAATGTAGTACAAAATTAAAAGCAGTTTTATCCGCTAATGCACGCAAATAAACGCAAATGTTTGCTTCGTGTGCCTGTGGCACACACCTAATTTAAAACACTTGGTTCTATTCGCGTTTATTTGCGTGCATTTGCGGACAGCCTGCCTGTAAAAAACATCAATTAGCCCTTGCTAACATCTTCAAAAACCACTAAAATCCCGCCTCTCCCGTGATCCTTGCTTACGTTTTGGGTCATATTGCGGACACAGATTAACTAATTTTGAGATAGATAATAATGGTAACGATTCGTTTATCACGCGGCGGCGCAAAGAAAAAGCCTTTTTATCATGTAGTTGTAACTGATTCACGTATGCCTCGTGACGGTCGTTACATCGAACGTATAGGTTACTTCAATCCTATGGCTAAAGGTGCTGAAAAGAACCTTGAAATCAGCCTTGATCGTATTGATCACTGGGTTGGCCAGGGTGCAGGCACGTCTGACCGTGTAGCAACACTGGTTAAGCAAGCACGTAAAGCTACTGCTGCTTAAGATCTTTCTGGTTGTATTGCAGGCAAGCTAATGGCTGAGCAGGCTACAATCGGTGGGTCTGATGGAAATCGACTAATTTCGCTGGGTAATATATCCGGCGTTTTTGGTGTGAAGGGCTGGGTAAAGGTGCATTCTTTTACCGATCCGAGAGACAAAATAGTTAAATACGGCACCTGGCAAATAAAACACCAGGGTAAATGGCGCGAAGTAGAGATTGCTGACGGAAAACGTCAGGGTAAAACGATCGTAGCTAAAATAGTCGGTTTAGACGACCGTGATGAAGCATTGCTTTATCAGGGTGATGAAATAGCGATTCATCCCAAACAGCTGGATAAACTACAGCAGGGTGAATACTACTGGCACCAGCTCACAGGCCTGAATGTAGTTACTACAGAAGGTGTAGAGTTAGGTAAGGTTCATCACCTGTTAGAAACCGGTGCCAATGACGTACTGGTTGTTCGGGGTGATAGAGAAAGGTTAATTCCTTTTACCATCGGGCATGCTATTACAGAGGTAGACCTTTCAATGGAGCAGATAACTGTTGACTGGGATCCGGAGTTTTAAGCCAGAGATTTAGAAAACATGAGATTTGATGTCGTAACACTGTTTCCAGAAATGGTAGAAAGCGTTGCGAATGCAGGTGTTCTTGGCAGGGCGATTAAAAATGGCCAGATTCAGTTAAACAACTGGAACCCAAGAGACTATACAAAAGATAAACATCGCACTGTCGATGATCGCCCATACGGCGGTGGCCCCGGCATGTTAATGAAAGTGGAACCACTTAAGCTGGCAATCGAAGATGCGAAGTTAGAAGCCAGAGATAACGGCTTTAATAGCCGTGTGATTTATATGAGCCCGCAGGGCAAAAAAATCACACAACAGGATGTTGTGAGGCTTGCAGAGCAACCCGGCCTGATATTAATTGCCGGTCGCTATGAAGGTATTGATGAGCGTATTATCGAAACCCATGTTGATGAAGAATGGTCAATTGGGGATTACGTACTAAGCGGTGGTGAGTTACCCGCATTAGTTCTGATAGACGCAATAGCGAGAATGATTCCTGGTGTATTAGGGGATGAAAATTCAGCTAAAGAAGATTCGTTTATGCAGGGTTTACTAGATTGCCCGCATTACACCCGACCAGAAGAGATTGATGGTCGAACAGTGCCCCAGGTGCTGCTCAGTGGAAATCACCGTGATATTGATCGGTGGCGATTGCAGCAGAGTTTGGGACGAAGCTGGTTAAGGCGACCAGATTTAATTGAAGCCTTAAACCTGACAGATGAACAAAAGCAGTTGTTAGAGGCCTTTAAACAGGAAAATAACAATTCTTAAAAAGAATTTAATATATATTGGTGGAGTAAGACCATGAGTAACATCATTGCGCAACTTGAAGCGGAACAGTTGAACAAGGATATCCCAGCGTTTTCGTCTGGTGATACCGTTGTAGTACAAGTTAAAGTTAAAGAAGGCGACCGTGAGCGTTTACAGGCATTTGAAGGTGTTGTAATTGCAAAACGTAATCGTGGTTTAAACTCAGCATTTACAGTTCGTAAAATTTCGAATGGTGAAGGTGTTGAACGTGTTTTTCAGACTCACAGCCCTATGATTAGCGCTATTGAAGTTAAACGTCAGGGTAAAGTCCGTCGTGCTAAGCTTTACTACCTACGCGGTCTTACTGGTAAGGCAGCTCGTATTAAAGAAAAGTTATAAAATACTTTTGCTTTTTTTAGCAAACAGTAAAAAGGGGTGCTTAGGCACCCCTTTTTTTATGGTAACTTCTTAAGCGGCTACATATACTGATTAGTAGATATATGATAAATATATCTGCTGCGCCTTGAAGCGTACGGGGCCAGCAATGGCTTTTAAATAATTTAATAAATAGCAGACCTGAAAACTCAGCAGGATACTTTGGTAATAACTTCCAATATGAGATATTTAATTACTATATTTTTCATGTTTAGTTTTTTTAATCAGCCCTTATGTGCGGATGAAAATAAAAATAAGTTAGAAGAAAAAAATCAGGCGCTAAGGACTGCCCATTTTAATAACATTGATGAACTTGTTAACTTACATGTGCCTGGCCTGGCTTTAAGTTATATCAAAAAAGAACAACCTCAATTCGATAAAGAAGCGCCGCTTGAGTGGCTGTATTGGGAACAAAAACATATATCACTTTTAAAATATATGCGTCAATGGAGCGCCATCGATAAACGAATTAATTCACAACTTGAGAACCTGAAGAATTTTAAAATTGCCACAGCAGATAGAAACTGGTTTTTAACTATACAATTACAGGCATTAATAGAGTTAAAACAATATTCCGAGGCGCTGGCAAGAACGCGGTTGCTATTATGGAATGCCAGTAGCCTGGTACGTGCAAATACATACGCAGCATGGCGACGAATTATTATTCAGATATATTTAAATCAGACGCAGATAAACGATGCGCAAATAGCAATGAGGCGTTACCAGCAAGACTATGGTGAACTGCAAAATGAAGACGGGGTAGGCTGGTTACAGTTGCAGGCTGAGTTATTGATTCAGTTAAAGCAATATGGAGAGGCTATTTTATTATTAAAAAAAATAAAAACACCGCAGGCACAGGCACTGGTATTGTTAGCAAAAATAAACTCCGGAATGATTTCGCCACTTAATGCGTTAGATAGTGCACAGCTCGTTTTAGCCACTATTGAAGAAGACGACAAGCGTAAAAATTTATTTCAATATGTCGCATTAGTTGCTGCCATGGCAGCAGGTGATGTAGAGCAGTCAATCTTATTGCTGGAAATACTGCTCTCAGAAAAAGCTCAGAAGTTATCAGATTCGTTAATTCAGATCGGTGGCATAAGTATTGATGCAGATACCCTGTGGGGGCTCTATTTGCAAAAAGGTTATCTGGCTGCAAATAGAAAAGGCCTGTTAAAAGGTGATGATGCTAGCTGGTACGCACTGGCAAGTAATTTATTTCAAACAGATCCTTTAACGGCTAAATCTTTATTCGCTGTACTATCCCTTAAAGCAAATCAAATACAACATCGTGAACTGGCCATGAAACAGCTTGTGAAGCTGATGGATATTAACCAGCAACCATTAGAGCTGGTTAACCTTTTATTCACCGATTCTAAATATATTTCTAAAATTTCAGATGTAGTGCCTGAAGTTCGTTACCGATTGATTGATTTCAATTTATCAAAATCAAATGTAAAAGCCGCTGCAAGATTAATGGCTGATCTAAAACAACCACCTGAAGACCAACCACAGTTTGACTGGAATCTACGCCGCGCGAGGGTCTTGATTTTAAGTGGTTCGTTTACAGAAGGTGCGGCGGTTTTAGAGAACATGTTGAATAATGAAGAAATTGAATCATTACAGGCAGATAAATATTTGCAGGTGGTTTTTGATTTACAGGCGGTTGAGCAATATCAGTTATCTCTGAATCTATTTAACCAGTTACAAAAGCTGGTGAGTGATGTGCGCCTGAACAGGGAGTTGATGTTCTGGAAAGCGGAGTCCTATCATGGTTTGAAAGAGTTTGAAAAAGCCGCTTTTTTGTTTTTGAAATCAGCACGATCTCCTGAAAATATTTATGACCCCTGGTATCACACCGCCACATTCAGGGCGGCGGAGAGCCTGGTCGAGGCCAAATTATATGAAGATGCCAGGCAGCGATATCTGCATTTATTGAAAATCACTGATAATTCCGCCCGTAAAGCGGTTATCCGCCAGCGTTTACAGGCTCTACAGCTGAAAAATCAAACATTCTAGGTGTGTGACCCTGACCGGTGCTTGCATGTGTAAAAACTTCAGAAAATACCATTTTCATTTATATTCAGGGGTTGAAATTTGCCTTAGTCCCCCCATCTGTGGATACAGATTTTAAATTTTATATTCAATGATTTCCGGAGACCCCAATGAGCGTTGAAGCCTATAAAGAAACCCTCGAATTTCAGGCAGAAGTGAAACAGTTGCTTAAACTGATGATTCACTCACTTTATTCAAGTAAAGAAATTTTCCTGCGTGAGCTTATATCTAATGCATCAGATGCTTGTGATAAGTTACGTTTTGAAGCATTAGGTAATGAAGACTTATATGCGGGTGATTCTGAACTGAAAATCCATATTGAGTTTGATAAAGAAGCCAAAACACTAACCATCACGGATAACGGCATTGGTATGTCACGTGAAGAGGTGGTTGATAATATTGGAACAATCGCTAATTCAGGCACAAAGAAATATATTGATTCACTAACTGGCGATCAGCTTAAAGACTCTCATATGATTGGCCAGTTTGGTGTTGGTTTTTACTCAACTTTTATCGTTGCCGATAAAGTCACGGTAAGAACTCGTCGTGCTGATCAGGCTGCAAACCAGGGG